>JAFZWK010000013.1 GCA_017617335.1 Bacteroidaceae bacterium
CCAGCACTTTGCCGATAACGGGGCCGACGTAACGGGAAAAAAGCTCTCTCACGTGAAATATTCCTCCAAAAGGAGTGATTCTCTCAGATTTTATGCTTACCTTTGCCATGTCATGTGCGATTTTGCTTGTCTTGAAACGCAACACTAAGGTAAGTGAAAAATCTGACATGACAAAATCCTGGGCAACTTTTTGTTGCTCAGGAACTTATAAAAAAAAATCAAACTAAAGTGCTGCGGAATTTAGGAGATATAGAATGGAAAAAAGGTATTGTATATTTTACATGTTAATCTTAGCCTGTACGCACTTTTTCGCCCAGCAACGCATCACGTTGAATGACATGCGCCAGCGTTATGCTGAGTTTTTGAGACAGGAGGTAGATACAACCATCAGCCGCGAGAACGACGAGGTGGTAATCAGTTCCTATCATTGCTACAATGAAAAAGGGAAGAAATATCAAAACCCACGCATGGATAAAGATTATGCCTATATGCTGGCTGAGAAGCTCCGCACACCAGAATACCCAGACAAGCGACATTACTGGTCGCTCATTGACTATGAAAAGGTCAACCATCACGTATTCAAAAACATATCCCACAAAACACCCATTGAGCGCAGGAGACTGAAGTACGTGCATAAGTCCTTTGTCAGATACTTGGCTTTGGATAGCATAGATGGAATTGGACCCTCTTTATGGCCGAAGGCATTCAAGAGGAAATACTATCGCCCCAAGCACAAGTTCCACTATGCAAAGGCGGTGTCAGACAGTCTTTTCCTTCTCAACGAGGTTCGGAACATGCTGGGTTACACGATAGCACCCCATTTTGAGGATGCTGTGATAAAGAAAGGACATGTCCGTGATTATAGTTATCAGCGCTGTGAAGACCAGATGAGAGAGCTGATGTATTTGGGGCCAATACCTGTGATAGACAGGAAATACTCCAGACTCGCCAGGATACGCATGCGCTTGAGAGGTTTGGATGATGAAATCAACTCACGCCTGACGGTGGTTGATCATGGCGTCGAAAAGAAATCCTATGACTTGCTCATCGTCATGCTCCCTGACGAACGGGCTGATGCCGAGATGTTGTCCTGCACAGGAGAAGTGGGGCCTGAATTTGAGCAACTCAGGCAGCACATCCGCGAACTGCCACCCCAGTTCTTTGTCCGCTATTGGATGGTGGATGGTCAATATCTTCCCGGCTTCTACTTGCAGGCCACCATTTATCCAAATGGTACATGGCGATTCAGTATGGATAAGTTCCTGATGCAGGTGACGCATCGTGTATGGTGATAAGATAAAATCTATAAATCAACCAGACATGACTAGTCGAGAGTCAAGAGACAGAATCGAAGATGACATTGACGCAGAATCAATATGAACTCGAAAATACTCTACACTCTACACCGAACACCCATAACACGCTAACTATCAACAGGATACATGGATGTAGAGTCTCTAATACTCTACACCCACTCTACACCCATGTATATTACTGAACCTCAATGCATTACCTGCTACTGGTGTAGAGTGTAGAGTGTTTTTGAGTTCATGGAAAAAAACAATGAGGGGCAGGAGGATATTCCCATCAGCGGATGGGACACGTTGACTTTGCCAACTCGACACGTCGTAATTGAGGTTTCGACACGTCGTGTTTGCGGACTCGACAGGTGGGATAGACGGAGGCGGGAGGTGTGAGGGATGAGGAGGAGTGGTGATGGAGTTCCGAAGAAAGGGAGGGAGAGGCGAAAATTAAAGGTTGCTGGAAGCAATGGCTTGATTGTCAGCCAGTTTGTTGCTCAGCAGGGAGAGGGCGATATACCAGAGGATGATGGCTGCAAAACAGCTGTAGCCAAAGAGGAAGCAGGGTAATGCGCCCAGGAGGAAAATGTACTTCACCTTGTTGTCATGCCAAGTGAATGTCTTGAACTTCAGGGCCAGCATGGGGATCTCTGCGACCAGGAGGAAGCAGAAAAGCAGCATGAAGAGGAAGAGGAAGAGTGCATTGAACCTTAACGAAGTAAGGAAAGCATGCTGCCCCAGTACCAGGGAGCCCCAGAAGAGTGCATTCGCTGGGGTGGGCAAGCCTATGAACTGGGTGCTCTGACGTGTATCCAGATTGAACTTGGCCAGTCGGATTGCAGAAAAGGCTGCCATCAGGAAAGCTGTATAGGGCAGGAACTTGCTGAAGGGAACAAGTGCCTCTGGATAATGAACCTGGTGGAACAAATAGAAGACGATACTGCTGGGAGCCACACCAAACGTGACGACATCGGCCAGCGAATCCAATTCCTTACCAAGGGGGGAAGATACGCCCAGGAACCTTGCTGAGAGGCCATCGAGGAAATCAAACAATGCACCAACCACGATCATCAGGACTGCCCATTGGTATTGCCCGTAGAAGGCGCATCCTGTAGCAATGCAACCGCTTATCAGGTTGCAACAAGTGATAATATTGGGTATTTTACGGTTCATAGCTCTTCGTCTTTTTCCTCGGATGGAGCCAGGTGGGCTATCACGGTCTCATTGCCGATGGTACGCTGCCCCATCTCTACTTCTATTTTTGTTCCCAAGGGAAGATACAAGTCTACTCGAGAGCCGAGTTTGATGAATCCCAGATGCTCATCGATATAGCACTCCTCGCCTTCTTGGGCATAAGTGACGATGCGTCGCGCTACAGCTCCTGCCACCTGGCGAACCAATATATCCTCGCCATTCGTGGCTGTAATCAGGATGGTGCTGCGCTCGTTTTCCTCGCTGGCTTTGGGCAGCCAGGCGCGATGGAAATTACCATTCTGATGCTTCACCATCCTTACTTTTCCGTCTACAGGAATCCAGTTGGCATGCACATTGAAGAGGCTCATGAAGATGCTCACCATCATGCGGCGATCATGGAAGTACTCGTTCTCCTCCACTTCCTCTATCACCACGATGTGCCCATCTGCAGGTGCTACAATCAGGCCGTCCGTCTCGCCATCAAAGATGCGAATGGGACAACGGTAGAAGTTCACCACCGTGCAGTAGACGATGATGCTCAAGATGAATACGATGTAGAAGATTATCCCTTGGGGAAATATGTAGAACAACAGGAGATTAAGGGCAATCAAGCCAAGGGCGCCCCATACCAAGGTACGAGTGCCTTCGTGATGCAACCTGATTTTCTTGAGTCTCCTGAGTCGTTTTCCCATATTAGTTTACACACTTCGGTACAAAATTACTCTTTTTTTGAATAAATACAAAATAAAGATTCACTAATTAAAGACATTCTCGTTAAATGAGCATAAAATAGAAACATTTTATTGTCCATTTTAGAAAAAAGAGCTATCTTTAACGCAAAATTGCAAAGGAATCTTTCACATGGAGAATTTTGTTCATCTACACGTTCACTCACAATACTCTTTGCTTGACGGTCAGGCAGCCATCAACAAGCTGGTGGACAAGGCTATCAAAGACGGCATGCGCGGAATGGCCCTTACCGATCATGGCAACATGTTTGGCATAAAGGAACTGTTCGACTATTGCAACAAGGTGAACGGCAAGCGCAAGGAGGAAGGTCTGGAGCCCTTCAAACCTATCTTCGGATGCGAGGTGTACGTGGCTCCTCGACGCAAAGAAGACAAGGATCATGTGATGGGAGACCGCGGTGGTAATCATCTGATCCTGCTGGCGAAGAATTTCAACGGATACAGGAACCTGATCAAGCTGGTCTCTCGTGCTTGGGTGGATGGATTCTATGGCAGTCCCCGTACTGACCACGAAGACTTGGAACGCTACCACGAAGACCTGATCTGCTGCAGCGCCTGCATTGCAGGTGAGGTTCCCTCCAAGATCCTGAATGGTGACCTATGGGGTGCCCGAAAAAGTGTAGAATGGTTCAAACGTGTTTTTGGAGACGATTACTACTTGGAGTTGCAACGTCACGAAGTGAAGGACCCCAACATCAAGGCTAACCGCGAAACTTTCCCTCTGCAACAGATAGCCAACAGGGAAATCATCAAGATTGCCAGGGAATACGGCGTGAAACTGGTCTGCACCAACGACTCCCACTTTGTCGACGAGGAGAACGCTGATGCCCACGAGCGACTCCTTTGTCTCTCCACAGGAAAGAAGATCTTTGAAGACCACATGCTCTACACCAAGCAGGAATGGTTCAAGACACGTGCTGAAATGAACGAAATCTTCAAAGACATTCCTGAGGCCCTTGCCAACACTTGCGAGGTATTGGATAAAGTGGAGATTTACGATATTGAAAGTGATCCCATCATGCCGTTCTTCCCTATCCCTGAAGACTTTGGCACAGAGGAAGAATGGCGACAGAAGTTTACTGAAGAAGAACTCTTCAAGGAGTTCACAAGTGACGAGAATGGCGAGAACCAGCTTCCACGAGAGGAAGGCGAGAAGAAAATCAAGAAATTAGGTGGATACGAAAAACTGTACCGCATCAAATTCGAGGCAGACTACTTGGGGAAGCTGGCTTATGATGGAGCAAAGCGCATCTATGGCACTCCTCTTTCCCAGGAGGTGGACGACCGCATACGTTTCGAGTTGCACATCATGAAGACGATGGGCTTCCCTGGTTACTTCCTCATCGTACAAGACTTCATCAATTCGGCCCGCAACGAACTGGGCGTTTGGGTAGGGCCTGGTCGTGGATCAGCTGCAGGGTCGGTGGTGGCCTATTGTCTGGGAATCACCCAACTGGACCCCTTAAAGTATGATCTGCTTTTCGAGCGTTTCCTGAATCCTGACCGCATCTCTTTGCCTGATATAGACACCGACTTTGATGACGATGGCCGAGGGAAGGTGCTGCAATGGGTAATGGATAAGTATGGCCACGATAACTGTGCCCACATCATCACCTATTCTACGATGGCAACCAAAAATGCCATCAAGGATGTGGCTCGTGTAGAAGACCTCCCCTTGGATAAAAGCAACGCTCTCTGTAAAGCTATCCCTGACCGCTTGCCAGATGGCATGAAGATGAACTTGGCCAATGCCATCAAGTGTACCCCTGAGCTCCAGATGGCTGAGGCATCATCTGACCCCAAGGAATCCAAAACAATCAAGTTTGCACGCATGCTTGAAGGCCAGATTCGAGGTACGGGTATCCATGCCTGCGGCTTCATTATATGCAGGGATTCCATTTCTGACCACGTACCTGTCAGCACAGCCGATGACCCAGACTTCCCAGGCATGAAGACAACGGTTACCCAGTACGATGGCCACGTGATTGAATCTACAGGTCTCATCAAGATGGATTTCCTGGGACTCAAGACACTCTCCGAGTTAAAGGAGGCTTGCCGTGTCATCAAGGAATCAGAAGGCATCGAAGTGGATCTGGAAAAGATTCCCATCGATGACGAGTTGACCTACAAGCTCTATCAGGAAGGGCGAACCGTCGGCACTTTCCAATTTGAATCGGTCGGCATGCAGAAATACCTGAAGGAACTCCATCCTACTGTATTCGAGGACCTTATCGCCATGAATGCCTTGTATCGTCCAGGCCCCATGGATTACATCCCTTCCTTCATTGCCAGGAAAAACGGACGGGAGCCCATTACCTATGATATAGACTGTATGGAGAAATACCTGAAGGACACCTACGGAATTACAGTATATCAGGAGCAGGTTATGTTGCTTTCCCGCCAATTAGCGAACTTCACCCGTGGTCAATCCGATGCCTTACGCAAGGCGATGGGTAAGAAGAAAAAGGACATCGTAGACCAGATGAAACCCATGTTCATCGAAGGTGGCAAGAAGAATGGTCACGATCCAAAGATACTGGAGAAAATCTGGAGCGACTGGGAGAAGTTTGCATCCTATGCATTCAACAAGTCTCATGCGGCGTGCTATTCTTGGGTTGCTTATCAGACAGCCTACCTTAAGGCACATTATCCTCCAGAATTCATGGCGGCCCTTCTTACACAACGCAAGGATGACATCAAGGAAATCACCAAACTGCTGGACGAGTGTCGCGCCTTGAATATCGAGGTGTTAGGTCCTGATGTCAACGAGTCTCACACAGATTTTGGTGTGAACGACAAGAAGCAAATCCGTTTCGGCTTAATGGCTATCAAAGGACTGGGAGAGTCAGCTGCACAGACAATCGTCAAGGAAAGGAAGGAACATGGCCCCTTTAAGAGTATCTTCGACTTTGCTCAACGAGTGTCCATATCTGCAATAAAGCGCAGCGGCCTGGAATGCCTTGCCTTAAGTGGTGCCTTTGATACTTTCTCGGATGAGATCCAGAGAGAACAATTCATGGCAAAAAACAACAAGGACGAGGTTTTCATCGATACGCTAACTCGCTACAGCAACCAGTTCCAACAAGCTCAGCAAGATGCACAGTTCTCTCTCTTTGGAATGGATGCCATCGAAGTCAACACTCCCCCAATTCCTCCTTCTGAAAAATGGAGCAATTTGGAACGACTCAATCGCGAGAAAGAACTCGTGGGCATCTATCTCTCTGCACATCCATTAGATGAATTCAGCGTGGTGCTGAAAGATGTGTGTAACCTACACGCTGATGCTATGACAGACTTGACACCATTCACAGATCAAGAGGTTTCATTGGGCGGCATTGTCACGGATGTCCGTAATGGCATCAGCAACAAAAGTAACAAACCGTATGGAATCGTTACGATAGAAGACTATAGTGGATCTGGAGAAATCCGGCTTTTTGCAGAAGATTGGGTCAAGTGGGCCAACTATATGTCACCTGGTAATACACTCTACATTAAAGGGCGCGTACAACTTCCTTGGGCAACATCAAACAAACCAAGTCTAAAGATTGAAAGCGTTGATTTTCTGGCCGACGTCAAGGATCGACTCATTGATAACTTCACCATCAATGTCAGCTTGCCTGATTTAGACGATGATACCGTCATGACATTAGAAAATTTGGCCAATGAGCATCCAGGAAACGTAAAAGTCTCGTTCAGATTCTTCGACGGGTCAAACCGCAACCCTATTGGTATGCAAAGCCGTGGGAAACGAATTTCTGTTAACCGAGCGATATTGGATTACATCGAGGGCAACAACGCCCTTTCTTATAGAATTAACTAACAAACCAAAACATTTTATAATTATGACACAGAACATAACAAGTGAGAATTTTGAAGAACTCGTTTCCAGTGGCAAACCCATGATTTTAGATTTCTGGGCATCCTGGTGTGGCCCATGCCGCAGAGTTGGTCCCATCATCGAGGAATTGGCAAATGATTACGAGGGTCAGGTGATTGTAGGCAAATGTGACATTGAGGAAGACGAGGATCTCCCCATGCGCTTTGGAGTCCGCAATATCCCCACCATCCTGTTCATCAAGAATGGTGAAGTCGTTGATAAGCAGGTTGGTGCTGCCGCACGTCCTGTTTTCGAAGAGAAATTGAAATCTATTCTATAACAAAAGCTCTACAACTATGGCAACATTCGAAGATGAACTCCTCCAGGATGCTGAAGATGACGCACGCACCATCGAATACATCAAGAATTATCTGCCTCAGGACCTCAAAGACAAATTCTCGGATGAGGAACTTTACTACTTTCTGGATGTAATAGGAGAATATTATGTTGAACTCATCGATGCTTCCAAGAATGAAGATGCCATCGATATAGACATTGATGCTGTCGCTACCTATATTGCCAAGCAAGCCAAGAAGGACAAGATGGGTGAATATGACCCTGAGGACCTGCGTTGGGTTGTGGATGGTGAACTGGAGTATGGTGAGTCTATAGAGGAAGAATAATGGAGATTACCATAAAATCCTTACACGACATACAACAAGCGGCCCATGATTTCGTAGCTGCCATGGGGGATAATACTGTCTTCGCACTTTATGGTCCCATGGGAGTAGGGAAAACGACGTTTACCAAAGCCGTATGCGAGGAATTGGGGGTAAAAGACAACATTACCTCACCAACTTTTGCCATCGTTAACGAGTACCGTTCCAATACGGACGAACTCATCTATCATTTCGATTTCTATCGCATCAAGAAATTGGAAGAGGTTTATGATATGGGCTATGAAGATTATTTCTATAGCGGAGCCATCTGTTTCATCGAATGGCCTGAACTGATAGAAGAACTGCTTCCTTTGGATGCAGTCAAAGTAACGATATCCGAAAATCCCGATGGCACCAGAAAAGTAATATTCTAGTGCCATCGGATGAATGTTTCCTATCGTTTTTTCCCTTGAAGAGTAATCAGGGGAATCATCATCTCTTCCATACTAATTCCACCATGCTGGAACGTGTCCTTGAAGTACTGCACGTAATAATTATAGTTGTTGGGATAAGCAAAGAAATTATCGTTTGTGGCAAAAATATAGGTTGTACTCAAGTTGGGACTGGGTAATCCCACCCGATGAGGATCCTTTATCTCAAGCACCTCTTTCTGATTATAAGTAAGATTCTTGCCCAACTTATAGCGTAGGTTGGTATTGGTATTCCTGTCACCAACCACTTTGATAGGATTGTTGCATCGGATACTACCATGATCCGTCGTTAAAATTATCTTGTAATCACTCTGAGCAAGCACCTTGAACAAATCGGCCACAGCAGAATGACGGAACCAACTCAGAGTAATGCTCCTGTAGGCAGCCTCGTTACTTGCCAACTCACGAACCATTCGGCTCTCTGTACGGGCATGTGAAAGCATGTCGATGAAGTTCAATACCACCACATTCAAATCATATTTCAACAAGTTGGGCATCTGTTGCACAAATTTCTCTGCTGCCACAGAGTCATTTATCTTGTGATAAGTGAAAGTGTTCTTCCTCCGATAGCGTTCGAATTGAGTCTGGATAAGAGGCGCTTCGTTAAGATTTTTGCCCTCCTCGGAATCCTCGTCTACCCACAGGTCAGGAAACATCTTGGCAATGATGTTAGGCATTAGACCACTAAAGATGGCATTCCTGGCATATTGGGTGGCTGTAGGCAAGATACTGCAATAAAGGTCCTCGTCGATGGTGAATTGATCAGCTATCTCATCGTAGATCATACGCCACTGGTCGTAGCGGAAGTTATCAATCACCAACAAGAATACCTTCTCTCCTTTATCCAAATGAGGGAAAATGTTGTGTTTGAAGATGTCAGGACTCATCAGGGGGCGATTTTCAGGATTGTCCATCCATTTCATATAATTCTTGCGGATAAACTTGGCAAATTCCGTATTGGCCTCTCCACGTTGCATAGTCAACATCTCTTTCATTGCGCTGTCTGTCTCAGAAAGTTGCAACTCCCAATATGTCAAGCTTTTATATACCTCTATCCATTGCTCAATGGTCAAGGAATCATTGATCTTCATACCTATTTTCCCAAAAGCCTGCTGGTATGCGCTTTGGGCAACCTCTGTCACTATTTCCCGCTGATGGATGTTCTTCTTCAGGGTCAACAGGATTTGAGTAGGATTCACGGGCTTTATCAGATAGTCTGCTATCTTGCTACCTATTGCCTGATCCATGATATTCTCCTCTTCGCTCTTGGTTACCATAACCACTGGAGTACTGGGACTCACCTCCTTAATCCTGCTCAAGGTTTCCAAGCCACTTAATCCAGGCATGTTCTCGTCCAAGAGAATAAGGTCATAAGCTACTTCGCCACAACGTTCCACAGCATCATAACCATTCGTCACGGTATCCACCTCGTAACCTTTTTTCTCCAGATACATGACGTGAGCTTTCAGCAACTCTATCTCGTCATCAATCCAAAGTAACTTATACGTTGACATAATTATCCTTATTAATAAAAAATTTATTAAATACTAATCCTAGAAACCGAAGGGGAAATCATCGTTGGTGCTACCAGTACCATCATCCTTGTTTTCGTCAGTCTCGTCTACCTCATCAGGGTCTTTGAATTCCAAGTCAGTCGGTTCGTCTATGTCCATTTTAGGAACAGTCAACGGAGCAAACTTTTCTTCATAGAATTCCTTGTAATCATCGAAACTGAAATCAGTTCCCAGATGCTCTAAGTTCTCTTCAGAAATCAGTAGTGAGCGAATCCCCTCAAGCAAAGTGTTCATCTCCTTGTCGCCATACAATTGCTGCGCATAACTGTGGACTTCATCATAGGAAATGAATCCCTTGATAATCATCATGCTGATACCCTGAATCTCTTTTATCTCGATCTCGAAATTTCTTACCATATAATTGGTGAAGTTGTAGCGAGCCATCGCATAAAGCAATCTGTCCTCATCCAAACTGTTAACCGGATAGGCCAAGACAAAGGCAAAGTTACTGTAGCGGTCGTCCTTCATTTCATTAGAAACATCCGTACTGTCATTCGACTGGTTCGCGCGTCGAGCCCAAATGCTGCTGGCATCATATCGGTCATCCATCAGGATTCTGCCCTCCTCCAAACCTTTCACGATAGCATTGGCCAGTTCCGTCACCTTGTCTTTAGGATACTTTTGAACGACTTCCTTCAGGGTGACCATGAAGGTATCACGTTGACCTGCATAAAGGTTTGCCATAGCACGGATAAACATCATCCTGGCTCGATGAATCCCCTCTGGGAAGTTCTCTTTACTCCATTGGTAGTTGTTCTCCACCTGCGTATAATCTCCTGCCAGATAAGCCTTGTAGGACTCGCTGTAAACGCTGTCCTCCATGTGTTTACCATAGCGGGCGATGATCTCATAATTAGGATTACCCACCAAGATGGCATATCTGCTTTCCGGATAGGCAGAGAGCAGACTATCCTTATATTCCTGCGCCTTTTCCTGATTGTCAATTCGACCGTAGAGAAGGAAAAGATGATAATAAATGTTATCTATATTATCATGCTCTGGAAAGTCATTCAGCAAGCGCAACATGGTCTGCTCAGCCAAGGGGAAATTCTCCAGCTGTTCCTGTTCCACGATTCCCGCATTGTAGAGACCGTCACTTAACGTCTTGTTGGACTGCTCCATTTGCTCCTCGGTAAATGGAATCTGCTTCAGGTAATACTCGCGGTGATGCGGATCATTTGCCAGCGAGTCCTTCTTGGCTTGCTCCTCATCGCTATCCTCATCGCTATCTGCAATGCCGTACAATGCAGCATCATCCCCACCGCTTAATGAATCAGTTGGTTCTTCCGCTACAGCATTATCAGTTCCTGTGACTGCTGCCAAGCCCGACTTATTGCTTATTCGCCAGTTGTCCTCATTCTTTCGCTGTCCCCATCGTTTCTGGAAAGCATCTTTTCCACTGTTCACAGCACTCGTATTATAGAAATACCAGTCACCTTTGGGGCCTCCCAAATTGGAAGCACTTGCAGTCGAGGTATTGGTGCGGTTATTCTGGGTATTGGCATTCGTGGCCATACCATTGTTCCGATTCTGATTGATGCCTGTTCCGTTTCGCAAGGCAGCCTTCTCATCTTCCTTCTCCTGTTTCTTCAGAGCTTCTATCACGCGATCTATCGCAGCATTCAGCTCCTCCTCGTCCAACTGGGCTAAGACCTGGAGGCTATCCTGTAGTTTGATGGCACTCAAATGTGGCTCCAGATTCTTCAGGATTTTACTCCGTCGTTCCGATTCCGCATATTCCTCGTGTTCCTTGTCCAGAATGCTTACACAAGCTTGATAGGTACGGGCTGCATCAATGTAATTCTCCATGTCCCAGTAGAGTTGACTCAAATGGAGCAACAGCACGGCCTTAGGGATTCCACTCTGTACGGCATCTTTCACGCCACGTTCCCATGCACCGATACAATGAGCCGTATCTTGAGCGCTCAGATAGATGTTGCCGATAGCGTAATAGACCTGATCCAGATAGTTTTTGTTCTTGTCGCTTTTAGCCATACGTTTCAGACGCGAGATCATCTGCTTGTATTTGCTTTTCGACATCACTTCTGTCTGCATGATACGGGCATTGAAAGCCAATTCATACGGAGGATTGGAGCGGATTACCTTGCTCCATGACTTATAGGCTGACGTGTTGTCCTCCGTCTCGCGGTATAATTGTCCCAAGAGGAAGTTCAGGCGAGCCTTGTCCCATTTCTTCTTGGTATGCTTGATGGTACTCGTCAGGTAAGGGATAGCTTCCTTGTATTGCTCAGTCTCTATCAGATAGGCAGCATACGAATTATCACGTTCACGCTCACCCTTTACAGACATGCTGTCACGATTCATCTTACGGAAAACATCTTCTGCATCGTAGGGCCATTCCAAAGCCACATAGCAACGAGCCAACCTGGCGCGGGCGATGCTGGTGATTTCTGGTTGCGTGCTATACAGACGCATGATGTAGTTGTAGGTGGAGGCTGCCTCAATGAACTCTCCCTTACGGAACTGGGCATCTCCCATCAGCAGCCAAGCATGGTACAGATAAGGGTTGAACTCCTTTCTGGCACGAAATTCCTTTTCCTTGGGAGAAGGTTTCTTGTTGCCTTTCAACTGAGGACGCTTCTTGATGCTATGCACCTTGATGGCCTTCTCACACTTCTCGATGGCAGTTTCATAGTTCCCCTTTCCCAGATTCTGAGTTGCCCTGACGGAACTCACATACATGGGAAGCAACCGTGTATAGTCATCCTTATGGCCCTTGTTTTGAGCCTCCATTCCATCTTCGTAGGCAACCTGACCGTTGTACAAAGTGTTGAAACGGGCTGTGAGGGAATGGTAGAATCGGGTACCTGAAGTGTTCTTCTTGGTGGAACAGCCTGTAAACATGAAAATGAGCAACAACCCACACAGGCACATTACTCCCTTCATCTCGATATTGCGTATCTTCTTGCTGTCCATACACAATTTATAACGTGAGTACGAGAAAAATATTGTATCGGCAGCGGTATTTCCTCAAATTTTTTAATTTGAGGTGGCCAATGGGTGTGATTTGGCCGATTCCATCCTTCTCTCGCCCACAATCATAATCACCTCGTCCTTCATGTCATCGGGCAGGTTCACCTGTCGTAATTGCAGACTTCTAACCCAGCCAGCCACCTCGTCGCTGCGCATCGTATACAACACGTCACGAAACTCATCGGTTTCCTCTGCCGAATACTCATGACTATCCCTGCCGCGAAACCGATCCAATTCCTCATCATCGTAGTATTCTATCTGTTTGCTGATAGCTGCCAGAAGGCTGTCCTTCTCACACACTTCATGTTGACCACAGCATTCCATATCGTAGGGATTCACGTCGGCAGGAATATCCTCCAGCCGGATCTCGCCTGAATCCAGCATCCGCTGGGTCTTGCGCACCTGGTACAAGTGACTCAATCCAGTCACAAGTCCTAATGTCGCGATAGCAATCAATATGTAGACGAAGAACATCATCCCATGTTAAGATTTTTCAACAACAAATCCCATCGTCGCAAGGTCTTTCCAGAAATTGGGATAGGATTTGCTCACCACCTCAGGGTTGTTTACACGAATGGAGCCCAACTTCATGCAAGCCGGCACCAGAGACATCGCCATGCGATGATCCTCATAAGTGTCGATGACAGTCTCTCTCACAGGAGCCGTTCGTTCACCATCCCAACGCAGGACACTTCCGTCTGATTCCTGTATCAGATAACCCAGTTTCCTCAGTTCCGTCTGAAGGGCCACAATGCGATCGGTTTCCTTTATCTTCAAGCTTTGCAAACCGCTGAAACAGAACGGAACACCCATCATCACGCAGGTCACGACAAGAGTCTGGGCCAAGTCTGGCTGGTTCACGAAGTCATACTCTAACCTCTCCACGGGCCTTCCCACCTTACGAATCCGTATGCCCTCCACGCCACGTTCGTCCCTGCAGAACTCGGTTCCCACCCCCAGAAGCCTGAAGATATCACGGACAGCACTGTCGCCTTGCAGACTCCTCTCAAAAAGCCCTGGCAGTTCAATCTCGGCATCATCCCTTGGACTTAGAGCCACCATCTCATACCAATAGCTGCTGGCACTCCAGTCATTCTCCACCCAGTAGGGAACCCGACGATACCCCCCAGGAGACACCCTCAGTTCACGCTCCGAGTTCCACGTCACATCCGCTCCAAACTCGCGCATGATACTTAGCGTCATCTCAATGTAAGGGCGACTCACCATACTGCCCGTCAACGTAAGCCGAAGACCGCGTTTCAGGACAGGACCTATCATCAGCAAGGCGCTGATGTATTGGCTGCTGACATCCCCTGGGAGAGACACTTCGTCGGTAAATATTTTTTCAGAGCTTATTCCCTTTATCCTCAAGGGAGGGAAACCCTCGTTCTCCACATACTCCACCTTTGCGCCCAACGTCCTCAAAGCTTCCACCAAGATTCCTATCGGACGGTGCTTCATGCGCTCCGTACCTGTAAGGATGTGAGTCTCGCCGGAAACACTCAAGTAAGCCGAGAGGAAACGCATGGCTGTACCTGCCGCCCCGATGTCCATCACCTCAGGATTCCTCGTCAGGGCCTCCATCATCACCCGCGTGTCATCGCAATCCGACACGTTACCCAGTCCTTCCGCCTGGAATCGCTTCCCCTGCTGGCTCAAGGCATAGATTATCAAGGCGCGATTGCTGATGCTCTTACTGGCTGGCAAATTCACCCTGCCACGCAAATCCGAAACTGATTCTATCCTTATCTGCATGCCTAAAAATTGGCTTTTTACACTAATTTGACCACAAAGTTACAAAAAAATTTGGAGGGAACAAAAATTTCCCTTACCTTTGCACTCACAAAAAAGGACGGGATGTAGCGCAGTTGGTAGCGCACACGTCTGGGGGGCGCGAGGTCGCAAGTTCGAGTCTTGTCATCCCGACCTGAGATAAAAGGCTAAGAATCAACAGATTTTTAAGCCTTTTTGTTTTTTTATGTTTTTCTGAAACACTCTTTGGGTGACGTAGTAGTTGACTTCCAAAGTCAACCGAGAAGTCAACCAAGATTTATGGAAGCAACGATTTCTGTAATTTGCAACAAGTTCAAAATTTTGAAGAATGGAGAATCTCCATTAATGGTGCTGCAGGAGTCAGCATGCGCACCTTCAGCCGCTGGCTGAGTCAGAACACGCTTCTACTGGCTGAACTGGGAGTAATGCCCACCACGAAACTTATCCCTGCCCGAGCCGCCCATTGGATATGCGGGCAATATGGGATAGATGAGGGAGAACTGTAATGGACACAGTAACTTTACGGTGCAAGGCATCTCTCATTTGTTCGTGAAGAACGATTCCCTATGATGAACTCGCAGATCTCGTCATAGAGAGCATGGTCCGCGGCTTCAGAAGACGTTGCCAGCTGAGTGAGGGCGTTTGAACCAGAATAGAGTGCTATGGAGCCAACACCGTAAAGCCCTGCATCCTTGTATTCTTTCATGTAATGCCGTACCCTGTCCTGAAGGGCCGGCACATCGGCAGCAGTGAAAGTGAACTTGCCGAAGCTGTCCGGTCCCTTGACACCGGGGGCCATCTGGCCCGTAACGCTGGAATACTCGAATTCCAGCTCCATGCCCATGCCGTATTCCTTGATGGCTGCAATGGTCTTTGCAAAGGGGTGCGGCTCTCCAGGGACCTTGTAGTCCCAGTACCAGTTTGGCTGCATCCATGCCTGGTCAATGCCAATGTTTCTCCAGTATTTGTAACCAGGCCCCAAATGATAAGGTATCCAGTAAAGCCCCTGGCCTCCTGCATGGCAGTACTCTGAAAGTGCGGGTGCAATCACGTCCCAGTTCTTGTACTTGCAGTTTACATCAATGTCCCAGGGAAGGTAAATTTCTTCTGAAGTGATGTAGAAGCCGGAAAGATCAAGATACTGAGGGGCAAGCTCTGCAAACATCTTCCTGGCGCTGTCAATATACCAGTAAAGCGCCGTGAGCCTGTCTTCCACGCGGACAAAATCAAGTCCGTCCCCCCAGTAAACCGTAGGAGACTGCTTGTCTGAGAAACACTCGTACATGATGGCATCCGGAATGCCTATTATCACGCCGCGCCTTGATGGTGGGTTGCCTATCCTTGAAGCCACTGATGCACAGGCATTTTCAAGTTCCGAAACGCAACCTTCCGTGCTTAACCACAGATCCAGCTGGTACTGCCACTCCGTTCGGGTTGCGGATTTTCCTGGACCAAGCACAAAGGTGCGGTCATGAAGCCAGTCAGAGCCCTCAAGAAAGAGGAAACCTTCAAACAGCCACTGCTCTTTTCCGTCCGGAGCCTTCCAGCTCACGTGCGGGGCAAAGCGGGCGGCGTCCCATATATGCGGTTCCCTGTGCCAGTAGCCCACGAGGGTGATGTCTGAGAACCGGCGTGGTTCTTGGACGAGCCAAGCGTCTCCTTCGTCGCCGAGCGAAGGGTTCTTGTTTACGGGAGCGCAGGAGGTCAGCAACAGACCCATGACAATAACAGTTAAGAGCAGTTTCATTTTCTGAGTTCTTTTTAACTTCTGAAGTTCCGATGCACTTTGGATTACTTTATTACCTAAAATCCGCAGATAATTTGTCAAGGGTCTAATTATGTTGCTGCAGTAGCCATAATCGTTTCGTTATTAATCCGCTGCAAAATTAAACAAATCATTTCAATAGACAAAACAAAACGCAGGAAATACAATTATGGCACAGAGCAATTTCATCCCAAGCGCGATCCAGAATTCTGAGCTCGTGAAATTTGTCGTTTTGTCGTTTTGTCAGTTTGTTGTTTTTCGCCCCACACAGATTTTCTGCTCTTCTTTATATATATAATAACGCGTTAATATATTAATACATTAAAGAAGACATCTCTCGCAGACAGGAAATGACAAAACAACAAAATGACAAACTGACGTTTTGTGGAGAGGACCGCAAACCCTAAATATGATTGAACAGCTTTCCGCGGAGCCTATTCAACAGAAACAAGGGTTAAGAGAGAATCATTCAACTTCTGCCAGGGTTTAGAACTAAGGTACTCAAAAAACATTCAACCTATGGCAGGGTTAAGGTAAAAGCCATTCAACTATTTCTAGGGAAGGACAGAGCATTCCTAAATGTCATTTGTCGTTTTGTCATTTTAATGATTTTAAGTTTAATGGAACGAAGAGCTATCTAAAATCAATGGAACTCACACTGACAAGAATTGCAAAGAAGAAGATGTACACGATTGGCAAGCTGGGAATTCTCCCAGCTGTCAATCTATCTTACCACTCGTCGCCTCCTCGCTCCATACCTACGATGAAGTCAGGTGTCTCGCTGTAGGGAGGCAGGGAACCGGCATGAACCTGATACAGGCGCTTGGCTGTCTCCATCATGGCTTCTGTCTGTTCGCGATAAGGGACATTGGTCACGTCCACCAGGCCGCAATTATAGTTCTCGCCATCGAAACGCCCCAAGACGTCCTCGTCGTTCCAAGTGAAGTATGTAACACCTACCAGACCTGGATGAGAAAAACCTGTCTCCACATAATTCCGATATGCCTTGCCCCGCTCCATCTGGTCACGCACCTGAAAAAGTGATTGGCCTAACCCACGGTCTACGGCTCCAAAGTGGAACTCGCCTATTATCATGGGCAAATTGGTCCAGGACAGAACCTTATCCATCAGTTTATGGTCTGGCTTGATGGCATAGAAGTTGAAACTCATCACGTCGAAATACTTGGCACAAATGCGAGCCAGCCGCTCATTGACGGCATAGATGTTGCCAAAGCGATAGCCCAGATTCATGTGGTTGGGGTCAAACTGGAGCTGCAGCCTCTTGACGGCAGCCAGATACCTGTCGAATGTGTCGTAGACGAACGAGCTGCGAGCCTCGCGGGTATCTCCATACGCTTGCAGATACTGCTGCAACGCGGTCTTCATCGCCCGATCCCTGCCTTTCAGAAGTGCCTCGCAAACACGATTCTCGGCACCAACCCATGTTGGCTCGTTTCCCACATAATAACCGATAAGCCAAGGATTGTCGCGATACTCGGCCATCAAGGGACGGAGCGACTCTCTCAGTCTCTCTTCGAAATCAGGTTCATACGGGTCTCCAAGGCCAAAAAGACTTCCATCGACATACGCAGGGTGCATCGTGCAGGTGAAGGCTTTCCGCCCTGCTCTCTCCAATTCTTTCTGGCTCCAGTTTCCTATCGTATTCACGCCCCACTTATCCATTCGCTTGAACGTGAGGTCCATAGCTGGTTGCATATAGTTCTCGCCAAACCTGCGCACCAGATTCCATAGGGAGAACTCAGCCGAACGGTTCTCTTGCCTGTCAGTATGGATAAACTTCTTGGGCGGCAATTCCTTGAGCATGGAGGTTCGCTTGTCGAGATCCTTCACATGACCTCCAGAAGCCACATTGATGCAGCATACGCCCACACTGAGGAACTGGCAGCCTTCAGGGTCCACAAGTCACCAGCGCCCGTCAACCTGCTCCTTGCGGAAGAAGCCAGTCCCCTGAAGCCGATGGCCTGCATATCCCCCGTATTGACTGTATCCGTATAGATTCTCTGCTGAGACCTTCTCAAGATCCTCGGCTTCCCATTGCTTGCGCAACTGCTTAAGTCCATGCGCCTTACCTTTCCAATCCAACAGATTACTCTGCCCAAGTTCATCCAAAGCAGGTCTTTTACCCATATATTCATCCCCTGGGTCCTCGCGATAGAGCTGCACATTCCTAATCTGCACAAACGCGTCCTTAAGGGGACGATACTGACGGATACCGATGGAATCGACACCCGTCATCGGACCATAATTGCCTCCGATATTGATCCATCCCGTTTGACGAGGTTTGTTGTACATACTGGCCATATCATGCGAGCTGGCAGGCAACTGGGTCAAATAGACCAGGGGAATCACGAACCTGCTCCACTCTCCTGGTACATAAGAATGTAGCATCAGTTCGTCATACCCATGACTTGTGGTGAAGCCCAACAGATAACGTTGAGAGGTGGAAACACGTATCTCCACTCCCACATAATTATATCCTGTCCAATCAGAAGGAAGACTGGGATTCAAGTCCTTCAGCGCAATCTTGGCACCTGACTTTGTCTTACTACTGTCAAACCGAACTGTGAAGGTCTCTGCTTTAGAAATCATTGTCGATAAGACTAACATCGAACATAGGAGAATTCTACTGAATATCATTGCATTAAACTTTTAAGAACTGACACACATACCCGCCATACAGCCTGAATAACTGCATGAGACAATGCAAAGATAATAGTTTTTCCCTTGAAAGCACATCATACGCACTAAAAAAATAACGCTTGGCACCTACCAAGCGATATTTTTTCAGGTTCTCCGATAAAACCTTACAGGAGACAAGCTTCGTTCAGGAAGGATTCCCCCTGTTAGAGACACAATTTGCAATTCAGAGGCTTGAGCTGCTTAAAGAAGTCGTTACCCTTGTCATCAACCAAAATGAAGGCAGGGAAGTCCTCAACCTCAATCTTCCAGATAGCTTCCATTCCCAACTCAGGATACTCCACACACTCGATGCTCTTGATATTGTTCTGAGCCAGAATTGCAGCAGGACCACCAATGCTGCCCAGGTAGAAGCCACCATGATCCTTGCAAGCATCCGTAACGACCTGTGAGCGGTTACCCTTTGCCAGCATAATCATGCTGCCACCATGATCCATGAATTCATACACATAAGGATCCATACGACCTGCTGTGGTGGGCCCCATTGAGCCACAAGCCATACCAGCAGGAGTCTTGGCAGGACCAGCATAATAGATGGGATGATCCTTCATGTACTGAGGCATCTCCTCGCCAGCGTCCAAACGAGCCTTGATCTTGGCGTGAGCGATATCACGACCCACGATGATGGTGCCATTGAGGGAAAGACGGGTACCAATGGGATACTTGGTCAGAATCTTGCAAACCTCGCTCATAGGTTGATTGAGATTGATACAAACAGCATTACCCTCGTCAGCATTACGCAACTCTTCAGGAATCAACTCGTATGGTTTGTCGTCCATCTTCTCAATCCAGATGCCGTCCTCGTTAATCTTGGCCTTAATATTACGGTCAGCAGAGCAACTTACACCGAGACCGATAGGACAGCTGGCACCATGACGAGGCAGGCGAACCACGCGAATGTCATGAGCCATGTATTTACCACCGAACTGTGCTCCCAAGCCGATATTATAAGCCTCCGTGAGTAATTGCTTCTCAAGTTCCACATCGCGGAAAGCACGACCTGTCTCGTCGCCAGTAGTAGGCAGAGAATCATAGTAATGAGTGCTGGCCAATTTCACGGTGAGAAGATTCTTCTCAGCACTGGTACCACCTATAACGAAAGCAATGTGATAAGGAGGACAAGCGGCTGTTCCCAGAGTCTTCATCTTCTCCACAAGGAAGGGAACCAACGTGCCAGGATTCTGAATGCGAGCCTTGGTCTCCTGATAGAGATAAGTCTTGTTGGCAGAACCGCCACCCTTGGTAACCATCAGGAAACGATACTCCATACCCTCTGTCGCTTCAATATCAATCTGTGCAGGCAGGTTGCACTTGGTATTCACCTCATCATACATAGTAAGGGGAGCATTCTGACTATAGCGAAGATTCTCCTCGGTATAAGTCTTGAAGACGCCCTTGGAAAGAGCCTCCTCGTCACAAAAACCTGTCCACACCTGCTGACCCTTCTCGCCATGAATAATAGCAGTACCCGTATCCTGACAGAGTGGCAATTTCCCTTTGGCAGACACCTCTGCATTACGAAGGAAGGTCAAGGCCACGAACTTATCATTGTCTGATGCCTCAGGATCACGCAGAATCTTGGCCACCTGCAAGTTGTGAGAACGACGCAAGAGAAAACTTACATCACGGAAAGCGGCATTAGCCATGCGAGTCAAAGCCTCAGGAGTTACCTTCAGGATTTTGTGACCCTCGAACTCACCGACAGAAACACCTTCCTTGGTCAGGAGATAATACTCGGTCTCATCCTTGCCCAGCTGAAACATGGGCGCATACTTGAATTCAGTCATTTTAATGATTTGTTTATGTTATTGTTCTTACGTATTTTTATTGGATTCTCATACTGTTAGCAAGCAATCATTCACTCTTCTACCTCGTAGTGCTGAAAGAGGAAATCATTGTAGGGATATTTCTGCACATGCAGTTCACGCACCTTATTATACAAGACCTGTTTGAGCGTATCTATACCCGTTTTTTCTTTGGCCGAAATGAACAGGCAATCCCCATCGAGGCGAGTCATCCACGTATGAATAAGGTCATCAAGGGAAACATTCTCGCGAGTGGCAGGAGTAAGGTCGTCATACTCTTTCTCAACCCAACGATAGGCATCTATTTTGTTGAAGACAATCATCGAGGGTTTGTCTGCACATCCCAGATCGGCCAATGTGTTCTCCACCACGTGGATCTGCTCTTCAAAGTCAGGATGAGAAATGTCCACAATATGGAGCAGCAAGTCTGCCTCACGTGTCTCATCAAGTGTACTCTTGAAACTATCCACCAAATCAGTGGGCAACTTACGAATGAATCCTACCGTATCGGAAAGCAAGAAAGGCAAGTTGTCGATAATCACCTTACGAACTGTTGTGTCGAGGGTGGCAAAGAGCTTGTTCTCGGCAAACACCTCGCTCTTAGAGAGGAGATTCATCAACGTACTCTTGCCAACATTCGTGTAACCTACCAGAGCCACTCTGATCATACGGCCTCGATTACTGCGCTGGGTACTCTTCTGGCGATCAATATCAGCCAAACGCTGTTTGAGCAGACTCATGCGGTTGAGGATGATACGACGGTCCATCTCCAACTGAGTCTCACCAGGTCCACGCAAACCCACGGAACCCTTTCCTCCACCTGAACCAGAGCCACCACCCTGACGTTCCAAGTGGGTCCAAAGTCGCTGCAGGCGAGGCAACATGTAACGATACTGAGCCAGCTCCACTTGCGTCTTGGCATTCGCTGTCTGGGCACGCATCGCAAAGATGTCGAGAATGAGACTCGTACGATCGAGTATCTTTATTTTAAGCTCATTCTCAATATTACGTAACTGCTTGGCACTAAGCTCGTCATCAAAGATAACCATAGAGATGTCACGTTCAGCATCCTCTTCTCGGACAATGTATTCGCGAATCTCCTGCAGTTTACCGATACCCAGATAAGTCACCGAACTTGGCTTGTTCTGTTTCTGAGTAAACCGCTTCACCGTCTTGGCGCCCGCTGTTTCAGCCAGGAATTCCAATTCGTCCAAGTACTCCTTTGTCTTCCGCTCATTCTGGTTGGGAGTGATGATACCCACCAAAATGGCAGTCTCTTGACCTGCTTCTACAGCATTCACAGCACTCACTTTCGACAGGCCGTCTTCAAAAGGCAGCGATGAGCGCGACGAATTATAGTGTTTACTTCTGCTTGTCTTCAATCTTCTCTCTTGAGGAACCGTTATTTCGTCTTTACTTAACCTGCACCACCAGATATTTGCTTACGCTCCAGAACTTGGTAGGGTTGGTGATATGAATCTCATACTGGCCATTGCTGTCCTTCTCCATAGCGTAGGAACCTGCTGGATGAGTGGTCAGCACTTTAGCATTCTTGCTATAAAGCTTGATTTCCTTATCATAACGGATATCAATCTGAGTAAAGTAGTCCTTGTTGAAATCACCACTCTTCAACACATCACCACTAGCCAGGATTTTCTGCTCTTTCAGCTCGTTCTTTGTTCCAAAGACAAACCACGCGGTATTCAGTTCCTTGTCCTGAGTGGCAACTGTTTCAGCCTTTGCCTTGTTCTCTGCGGTAAGATTGGTCACATCCTCATTCAGGGAGGTGATCTGCTCACCCTGTGCTGCCAACTGAGCATCTTTTTCTGCCAAGTTTGCTTCCAATTCCTGAATGCGCTGGTATTGACCATCCACCTGAGCCTGCAAGTTCTGAATGGTCTTCTGTAACTTGTCGGAATTGAAAGAGCTGGTACGCAGTTTTTCTTTCAACTGGTTTATCAACTCACGATTCTGTTCCATTGCATTTGAGATGAATTCCATATTCTCACGAATAACCTCGCGAGTGCTGGCACCTTCCGGACTACCATCAGCAATGGTGACACGTCCCTCAGCCTCATTGATTCTTCGGATGCCTTCCTGAACTTCATTCACGGCACCCATAATATCATTCAACTCATTGTCTTTCTGATCAATAATACGTTGCAAGGAATCACGCTCACGCTGAACCTCGCTGTCCTTTGCAGCTCCACTATCCATACATGAAACGAAGGCTGCGGCTACCAAAGCCAATAGAAAAAAATTTTTCATCATCTTTTCCTTATAATTCGTTAAACAATTTTCTCTTTTTTCTTTTCTTCTTTTTCATCCAACCCACCCACGACGATTACAAACTCGCCACGCGGCTCATTGGATTGGAAATAATCCAAAACTTCCTGCAGAGATCCACGCACGCTCTCTTCGTGAATCTTACTAATCTCACGGCATACGCTGACTGGACGGTCAGGACCAAAGACCTCGACAAACTGCGTCAATGCTTTCACCACACGATGGGGCGACTCATAGAAAATCATCGTTCGCATCTCGTCACGCAAAGCCTCCAGACGCGATTGGCGACCTTTCTTCTGAGGCAGAAACCCTTCGAAACAGAACCTGTCGCAAGGCAAACCGCTGCTTACCAAAGCTGGCACAAAAGCTGTGGCTCCAGGCAGAGTAACAACCTCGATACCAGCACGGATTGCCTCGCGAGCCACCAAGAAACCTGGGTCACTGATACCTGGCGTACCTGCATCCGAGACGACAGCCACCGTGTCACCTGCCCGCAACCGTTCCACCACCCTATCAACCGTCTGGTGCTCGTTGAACTTATGATAGGAAAGCATGGCATTCTTGATCTCAAAATGCTTCAGGAGAATGCCACTCGTACGAGTGTCCTCAGCCAAAATCAAATCAGCCTCCTTCAGAATGCGCAACGCACGATATGTTATATCCTCCAAATTACCTACTGGAGTCGGCACCAGATACAATGTTCCCATACTTGGGGGCAAATTTAATCATAAAATCAATCCAACAGACATCTAAAGGAAAATATTTTATCCTTTTTATGATTTTATCAGGTTTTTATATAAAATCTCGACAAGAAATTGTACTTTTGCCTAAAATAAATATTTGCACAAGAGGAATGAAAGACGTAGGTTCCGGAAGCGGAGAGATGATGCGACGAGGACGCGTGGAAGTTATTTGCGGATCAATGTTCTCAGGTAAGACCGAAGAACTCATTCGACGTATGAAACGTGCCAAATTCGCTCGCCAAAAGGTAGAGATATTCAAACCCACCATTGATGTCCGTTACAGCGAGGAGGAAGTAGTCAGCCATGAGGGAAACAGCATTCTGTCCACCCCTGTGGATTCATCTGCCAGCATCCTGCTGATGGGACAAGAGAGTGATGTGGTGGGAATTGACGAGGCGCAATTCTTCGACGAACATATCGTGGAGGTCTGCAATGAATTAGCCAACCGAGGCATCCGTGTTATTGTGGCCGGACTGGATCTCGACTTCAAGGGCAACCCTTTCGGTCCCATGCCAGCCCTTTGTGCGATTGCAGACGAGGTGACCAAAGTTCATGCCATTTGTGTACGTTGCGGAGCCTTAGCCTACGTCAGTCATCGTATCGTGGCTGGTGAGAAGCAAGTCCTGCTGGGTGAGAAAATGGAGTACGAACCTCTCTGCCGCGAATGCTACGCCCAGGCTTTGAGTGAAAAAACTGCTGAAAAGAATAACAATGTTTGACAAAGAGATTACTTTCGACCGCTTCATACGAGGCATCATCTTTATAGCCGGAGCCATCATCATAGGGTGGCTTATCAATCGGCTCAGCACCGTTCTGTTACCTTTTTTCATAGCATGGCTATTGGCTTACATGCTCTATCCGTTGGTATGTTTCCTGCAATATCGATGCCGACTGAAGAACCGCGTTTTCAGTATTCTGGTAGCCATCCTGTTGGTGCTCGCAGTCATCACAGGCATCATGGTACTCGTCATTCCACCTACCATCGAGGAATTTGCACGTCTAAGCGACATCATCTCTGTTTATGCACAGGAATTCTTGGGACAAACTAATCTACCACAACATATCCAACGCTTCGTACATGATTATATCGAAGGGAATTCCGACTCACAATCCTTGCTGACGCTCTTCCAACAAAGCAGTTTCATGGAGGCAGCAGAGGCTATCCTTACCCAAGCATGGAACATCATTGCTGGAACAGTCAACGTGGCGATTGGAGTGTTGGGGTTTTTCGTTGTATTATTGTATTTGTTCTTTATCCTGATGGACTACGAGATCATTTCCAACGGATGGGTCAAACTGATTCCCTCTGGCCAACGGGAATTCACTTCGATGGTTGTTGATGATGTTCAGAAAGGAATGAATTCCTACTTCCGTGGTCAAGCTCTTGTAGCCTTCTGCGTAGGCATCCTTTTCAGCATCGGCTTCCTCATCATCGACTTTCCATTAGCCATCGGCTTAGGGTTGTTCATCGGATTGCTCAACCTGGTACCTTACATGCAGCTCATTGGCTTCATTCCTACCATCCTGTTAGCTCTCATCAAGGCAGCAAACACAGGCCAGAACTTCTGGATTATCCTGCTCTGTGCCCTTGCGGTATTTGCCGTCGTACAAACCATTCAGGACACAATCCTCACACCCAAGATCATGGGACACGTCACAGGACTGAATCCTGCCATCATTCTGCTTTCGCTCTCCATTTGGGGTAGTCTGCTGGGCATCATCGGATTCATCATTGCCCTGCCTCTAACCACCTTACTTCTCTCTTATTATCGTCGATTTATACTGAAAGAGACAGAAACTAATGAGGTAAAGGCGACAGAATAATCAAAAAACTGGCATAAAAGTTTGCAGAAACAGAAAAAGTATGTACCTTTGCACCCGCTAATGAAAAAGCATTAGCATTTAGGTTGATCCGCTAGCTCAGCAGGTAGAGCACAACACTTTTAATGTTGGGGTCTTGGGTTCGAGCCCCAAGCGGATCACCAAAGTAAGGAATCTTGATGGGTGGAAGCCTGACAAGATTCCTTATCTTTTTCAATACATCATTTTCATTCCATTCACCACATACAGACCTGGCGAGGTGATGCGTTCAACCTGAACACCCTGCAGGGTATAAATCCTATCCGACTGGATTGCAGGAACCATCTGAACTGCAGTAGGTTGCTGATAATCCTGCTGCCAAGCATAGGAGGCACCATTCATGGAACCCGTCACACGAAGCCATCCCTGCTGGATGACACCTGACGAGAAGGGATTCTTGCTGGAGAAATCCTGTGTATAGAGAATCCTTCCTTTCCCGTCCCTGATACAGATATCATCGAATCGAGCAGCTTCAATCTGGCCATACTGGTCACTATGATCCTCGCGGAAGCCAATTTTTCCATAACGGAAATTACCATAGCGGGTATCAACGAGCACACCATTGATGTATGTCTGAGCCATAGATTCGTTGACTACTGCAATCCGCACCGTCATCGGCTTGCCGACAGAAGGAAGGACCTTATCGCCAAAGCTGATATCAGCCAAGACTGATACGCCTCCATTAATCCATTGATGAGGTCTGAGACGCGGGTTGTTGGGTTGCTCCAGATTGATCTGCCACATATTGTAGTTATTCTCGTCCAAACCTGAGAAACAGATGCCAGCCGAGAGGCGATCCACCTGGACCTTCATCTCTATTTCATAGGAATAACCCGTCGTGGGATTCTCACTCTCACCTCCATTCTGCTCAACAGCATCTCCTTCAACAAGGAAAATGGATTGCGAGGGGATAAGAGTCAGTTCCACCTCCGTTCCACCATGTGAATGTTTCAGTTCTGCCTTCGTGGTAGCTCCTGTACGAGGATCCATCCAATAAGCTGACTTCAGATTCTGAGACAAACGGATAGTATTGGTGGCTTGGCTTCCATCAATGTTACCGAAGTAATAGACATGATGTCCCTCTATAACCTTATGTATATAATTGAAAGCATGGGAAGATGATGAGAAACTGACATCAGCTGTAAATTTACTTTTGGCGAGTGCCGCACGAAGAGTGCTGGCATTTGGAGACTCCACGAAGACTGCTGTCTCAGATTCCAACATGCGGTTTACGATTGTCTGTATCTCTTCGTTGGTAGCTGAGGCATCAGCCGACTGACAGGGTAGCTGAGTGGTAAAGATGACCGTTGCCCCGTTCTTCCATGCCTCTTCTATTTTCTGTAGATTGCTTTTGCTGATGACCTTCACACCTGGCAGGATGATCATGTTGAAATGTTCCGTATTGATGGGGTTGCTCATCGTCAGGATGCCATCCTTTCCCACGCTGCACCTGTCATCCAAAACTTCAGGATGCAAATAGGTGAAGTCTCGGCCCAATTCATCCGTCAGCAGAGCGGATATCTTGTCGTAATCCGAACCTGTGACTTTCACTCCACCCTCGTAGTAACCCAAAGCGCCATCCAACGTATGACCAGCCTGGAGGGTCTGGATGGGATAAAGTACAGCAATGTCGGCTATGTGCTGACCAGGTCGAGCCAGAACATAGCGCAGGCGAGACAGGAAGGTATTAAACGCACGCAATTCCTGATTATAAAGAGGATTGCGCCACGACAGTTCTGGCAAGAAGGTCACATTCCTGTCATTATACCACACCGCATGAGGTATCAAGTTTGTTATTCCCTTGGTGTACTGTTCGATAGCTACCTGATACATCAAATCCATCGGAATGTTTCCCATCGCTCCGTATGTTTCCGACATTACCTGAGGATGATCCCAATTGCAGGCCGAGCTGGACACTACCTTATAGAAATTCTCTGTGGGACGTCCACCGCCTATCTTGTCGATGCCAGGCATGGTCATGTATTTCCCGTCCAGCATCAAGTCGCCTGCCACACTGGTAGGGTTCTGTATCTCTTCCTGATCCTGATGTCCTGTAGAGAGAATTCCATGCTCAGTAGCCCAATCTGCAACTGTCTTCATGAACCCTTCAGCATAAAGTTGGGCTCTCAGCCCGAACAACATATTGCGGGCCACTGGAGTCTGGTCGCCCAGATCGTACCACAAGGCAGGATACAAGCTGTCTGGTTGGAAGCCGTACCGTTCCACGAATTTCTCATTGAAGGAGTCTGTCCAGATGCGTCCCTGAGCCCTATAGAGCGTAGGTTCGTCAAAGAAAGTGGAAGTGATGGTCTTCCCAAACGCCTCAGGGAAATGCTTGAAATACTGCTCATGAGTGTCCTCCACGAAAAGACGAACAGCTTCTGAGTCCAGATAATCCACATTGGGGTCTCCATCGACCACGCAACTGAAAATCATCAGAGTCCATCGTCCATACCCGCCCGAGGGAGGAGTCCATGTGAGAACGCCGTCTTGAATGTAAGGACGCAGACTTATGCTGTACTTCTTCACGGCACTATATCCGGCAACGGCCATCAAGGTACCAGGAATCGTTCTTAAATCAAGGGTAAACTTGCGTCCAGGCGACAAAGCATATTCCACCTTGTCCAGACGCTTTATGGTCATGCCTGGATGATTGTTCATGAAAGCGGTTACGCCATTTCCGTTGATTGCACCCATGCTTCCGCTGGGGAAACCATATTCATCGTAGAGCGACATCTGGGCACCAAGCTCCTGAGCTTTTGCAACAGCCCTCCCATAGAGAGAGAAATAGTCCTCTGACAGATAATTGGGGCGGAAATTGTTTCCAAAAGGCAAAATGGCGCAACCTCCATACCGATCCTGCTCAATCATGTTCCTCAAGTCCGATTCCAATTGAGAGCCCTCCACCGTAGCATTGTTCCAGAACCAGAGTGGAACTGGTCTCCACTCCATAGCCGGATTACTGAAATCGCGGGTCGTATATAATCCATCAGCCCATACGGGAACCATCACGCTGATTTCTAAAAGGATCAATAAGAAAAACTTTCTTCCAATATTCATGACAAACACTTTTTTCAACGTTAATAACCCCAACCTCCTTATGACGAAAATCGATTATACGGTCAGTTCGTCTTCAAATTTATGAAATTCTTTAAAAGAAGGTATCGGTTTCAGCAACTTTACTATCTATTCCTTTGGCGGCAGGAAGAGTTGCACCTCACTCAACAATGGGCAGGCACGACTGCTCCCTATCGTAACACGAAGAGCCAAAGCCTCCCTATCCGGCAAACGCAAGATGCGGCGCGGGCCGATGGTCGTACCCTCGGCTACAGTCTGCCATTCATCAGAGCCGTCGAGAGCCTCAACCTTGAATGACTCTATCCTTTGTCCTAATTGGATCGGTTCTCTGAGTCGAATGGCGTAGAGACGTTCAGGCTTCTTCAAGGTCATGGTCATTGAAGCCTGTTGAACACTGTCGTCCGTAGCCCAGTAGGTATCCTTCTTGCCGTCCAACACGTGGCGTGCACTGAATTTGCTGCTTCCGCCGCGTTCATTCGTGGCCTCCACCTTCTTAATACCAGACTTGCTGAGTGGCTTGCTGAACTCACGTTTCAAAGCCTGGCCAAACTCCACAAGACGAGCAGAATCGATAGGATGAATGAGTCCTTCCTTGGTAGGAGGCGCATTCAGGATGAGGTTTGCTCCCCGCCCTACGGATTCGTAGTAAATCTTCATCAAATGATCCAGACTCTTCACCTTGTCATCCTCAGAAGCATGGTAGAACCATCCTGGGCGGATGCTCACATCCACTTCAGCCGGCACCCATCGGTTTCCATCAGGATTACCGTTCTGCAGGCTGTTGCCGTTTGCATTGCCAGGCATCGCGCCAGAGATATCCATAATGGCCCAGTTGGGATCGCCCACATAGCCGCTCTCATTGCCACACCATCGGGTATCAGGCCCTCCGTCGCTGAAAATGCATGCCATAGGCTGCAACTCTCGAACAAGTGAATCCGTCACATCCCAGCCGTAATACGTTTTATTGTCCACCTTGCGCTGCTCGCACAGCCCGCCATAATAGCCGTCTCCTCCATTTGCGCCATCCTGCCACACCTCGAAGATGGGGCCGTACCATGTGAGCAATTCAGTCAGTTGCCCACGGAAGTAATCAATGTACTCAGACGATCCATAACGCAAATCATGACGATCCCAAGGTGATAGATAAACGCCGAACTTCAGCCCTGCGCGTTTGGCCTCCTTAGCCAAGTCGCCCACAATGTCTCCCTTGCCGTTTCGCCAAGAGCTGGAGGCCACGCTGTAGTCCGTAAGCTTCGAGGGCCACAGGCAGAATCCGTCATGATGCTTGGCTGTAATCACCATACCTTTCATGCCGGCAGCCTTAACGACTTCCACCCATTGCTGCGGATTGAAGTTAACGGGCTGGAACTCATCAGGATCCATGTCTCCATACCCCCATTCCACATCGCGGTAGGTGGCCGAAGAGAGGCAGATAAAAGCATAATACTCCGTCTCGTGCCACTCCAACTGGCGGGCAGAAGGTGTTGGGCCAAAAGCAACGGGCGGACTCACACTCTGGCAGCCTGACAAAAAGCCTGTGACCAAAGCAAAAATTATAAACCTGAACTTAACCATAACTTATCCTTACATTATATTACTTTACAATATCTTTGCCATCCATGATATAAATACATGTTCATCTCACGTACTATCTTTCCGTATTTGCAACAAACGCCCTTGATTTATTGACATGATTCAATCCATTAGATCCTGTTTTTATGCAAAAATACAAAATTTATCATAAAGACCCTATGATTTTTGAAAAAACTACAAATCCACGTGACAATTGGGACAATTAATAGGGAGCAGGGATGAAGTATCAATTCAAAAGACTCTTCTTGGAACCTATTTCATTGCGAGAGCATATAAAAGACATTATTAAGAAGCAAATGGAGACTTATTTGATCGATTAATACAACTTATTCTTGAAAAATTTGTTTTTGTCAAAATAATCCTCTAAATTTGGGACAAGAATTTGAGATGTCTTATGAGCAAGACCGATTACATAGACATTCTGCAAAGCTATAGCAGTACACTTCGAAACGACTATGGCATTAAGTCGCTTCGTCTTTTTGGTTCTGTTGCCCGTGGTGAAGATCACGAGGGCAGCGATGTGGATGTGTTTGTGGATACAGAGACACCCAACCCCTTCTTGCTGATGGATGCCAAAGACTTTTTGGAACGGCTTGTTGGGCGTTCAGTCGATATCATCCGAAATCACAAAAATCTTAATCCCCGTCTGCGCAGCAGGATAGAACGAGATGGAGTTGCTGTCTTCTGAGAATAAAGCACTGGCCCTGGACATTCTTTATGACATACAGTCTGCCATAGAGCGAATTCAGGAAAGGACTCCGCGACATTATCGCTCATCATTATTTCGACATTGACGCTGGCCAGATTTATTGGATTCTAAGCAAGGAATTGACTCCCTTGCAGACAGCTCTACAACATTTTGTGAAAGAACTTTCTGATTGATTATCTTTTTATTGCATCCCTTAAAATATCCAGACATAAAAAAATCGCCATGATTTTTTGGGGAACCATGGCGATTAAAGTTTATGATAAACAAAAGCTATTCTACTTCGCGGATCAGGCGCACTGAATGACCAAGTCTACGCACACATTTGCTATCGGCAGATAGAGTAACAGTTCCTGTATTATTAAACTCCAAATTGCCGCCTCGATACTCACTATACCATTTTATCATTGTGCCTGCCCAATAATGGCCTTAATCCAAATAATCCATTTCAACGCCACTTCTCACATGTGCCGCAGGAAGGAACACGCATCCCTGGTTTTCAAACTTTGCCCATTTTTCAGCATCACAAGTCGCTCCATTATAATTGAGACCCGAGGTATTTCCGTATTTTATGGTTTTGTCTAACGATCCATCCCAGTTATCCGGGAACAATATGATTCCTTTCACGCCCACAACGGTAGCAGAAGCAAACAAATTTTTATCTAACTGTACACCTAAAGTATATACATGCCCCTGTCATTAAGGTATAAATCCTTCATTTATTTGCGTACCTCAAGGAAAAGCCATACCTTTACATCAATATTTGCACATAAAAGAACAGCTATGAGAACATTAGTGACACTTTGCCTTGCGGCCTTTGCCATATCGGTGCAAGCCGAAGACGTATTCAAGAATCAACGGGAACGCTGGCTGAAGATTGCCGAGGACAGCAAGCCCGCACTCGTCAAAACTGTGCACCAGCCACAACGCACTGTGAAGGCCGTCCAAGACGACAAGGCCTACCAGGGATGGCGCTACGAGACTGACCAGGAGATGACACCGCAGAAGCTAAAGGAGACCAACTTCAAGCAGATCAGGGAGGTGACGCTCGATCTGGGCGACCATCTGACAGGCTATCTCCAGCTGAACCTGCTGCCCATCGACAGCGATATGGATGCCCCTACTCGACTGCGCATCATGCTGGGGGAGGTACCGGCCGAGATGAATACGCCCCTTGACCCATGGGCCGAGAACCGGTTGGCACGCTCGTGGATGCAGGACGAAGTGATCACCTTCACCCTCGCTAACGTCCCCTACACCGTGCCCCGCCGACTCTCCGGACGCTACCTCAACATCCAGTTTCTGGGCGGCAGCACCACCTTCAACTTCGGCATCGACGTCAGCTTCACCAGCGAGACATCGGCACGGAAGCTGGAGTCGGACGGGCTCGCTGAGGGCTGTCCCCAGATGATACGCGACATCGACCGCATCGGTAAAGCCACACTCCGCGAGTGCATGCAGACCGTCTATGAGGACGGGCCGAAGCGTGACCGCCGCCTCTGGATTGGCGACATGTACCTCGAGTCGCTCGCCAACCGATACTCGTTCCAGAACCATCTGCTGACGAAGCGATGCCTCTACCTCTTCGCCGGACTGGCACGCGAGAACGGCATCCTGTATGCCAACTGCTTCGAGTATCCCAAGCCACATCCCCAGAGACTCAACTACATGATTTCCTACAACCTGCTCTACATCATGACCCTCCTCGAGTACTATCGCGACACGAAGGACGACGAAACCGCACAGGATCTCTGGCCCGTGATACGCGTGCAGTTGGAGGATGCACTGGCACACGTCGATAACTTCATCTTCAACCCCGACAAGCAGCCACAGTCATGGAACTTCTTCGACCATCGCGCAGGCATCAACACCGATGCCTGCCTGCAAGCCCTCATCATCGATGCCCTGAAGGCCAGCCATGAGTTGGGCATGGCTCTGGGCAAGACGAGCGAGGTAAAGGGGTATCCCGCACTGGCCAAACGCATGACCGAGGCTGCACGCAAACAGCTCTTAGACAAGAAGACAGGGCTCATCGTGAGCGGCAGGGACCGTCAAGTCTCCGTGATCTCCCAGGCCTGGATGATACGCGCCGGCGTACTCAACCAGAAGGAGGGACAGAAGGCCCTCACCACCGTACTCACCATGCCCGAAAGCGTGAAGCCCAGCTCACCCTACGCCACCCACTACCTCATCGAGGCCATGCTGCTCTGCGGCATGGAGCAGGAGGCCCGTACCTATCTCACCGACTACTGGGGAGGCATGGTCAGCAGGGGAGCCGACACCTTCTTTGAAGCATACGACCCCGAGAACGACCACCTCTCGCCCTACGGCTTCATCCCCCTCAACAGCTACTGCCACGCCTGGAGCTGCACCCCCATCTACTTCATCCACAAGTACCCCGAAATATTCCAAACCTCCCATTAGCCCCATATATAAACTCATAAAACAATGGAAAAAAGAAGATTATCCTCATTGCCATTCAAGCATTCGCACTGGGCTATTATGGCTTGGATGACAAAGATAAGGCTCTGAAATATATCTCTGAGGTTGAGACCCTTGACAACAACCACCAGGGAATACAGCAGCTACGCAGTCTCATTGATATTGATTATGAATCTGCAATTTAGTACCTTTTTTATGTAGGCTTGTAGGCTATTTTCATTTAATCCTTATACTCGAGAATGTCCCCTGGCTGACAATCCAAGGCTTTGCAGATGGCTTCTAGAGTGGAGAAGCGGACGGCCTTGGCCTTGCCTGTCTTCAGGATGGAGAGGTTGGCTTGCGTAATGCCAATCTTCTCTGCCAGCTCCTGCGAGGACATCTTCCGCTTTGCCATCATAACATCTACATTAACAACAATACTCATATTCTTCTCTGTGTTTTAAATGGTCAATTCTTGTTCCTCCTTCAAATCCTTACCCATCAGGATGATTTGCGAGATAACCATCAGGGCAAGACCTGTGATGATGTACATAACGTTGCACTCGTTTCTGTACACGATGTAATAGTCACCCAGTTCTATGGTATTGATGTAATACTGTGTGATGGCGTATGATGTTATCCAATGATACAGATAAAGGCCAGTAAGCAGAAAACCTGTAATTTCCAGATAACGTGAGACTTGTGTGACAAAGACTTCGCCCTTGCGGATTTTAATGATAAGTTTAAAAGCCAGGACAAATACCCATATCCATACGATAAATGCTGCAACAGCCAATGAGACACCTAAGATTCCTGCGTATTTGCCTAATGGCGACTTGGAAATGGGGACCACCAGTCGAACTTTTTGCATTTCTATCTTATAGGTCTGGTTTTCGGAGGTAGAGAGCAGTGTCCTCTGTGCCGGGCCTTTAGGCTTAACCAAAACGTCGATACCTACCATTTTCTCTTTGCCACCACCTTCTCCTTTCTTTAATTCAGCGCCGTATCCCATATTCTGCCAATACTCAACTCTTACGCCTTTGCTCACCGTGTCATTCTCGTTTTCCACGAGTTCCAGTTTAGCATCGCTTGTTATTGCCTCATCATAATGAATATAAAAAGGCACACCAAACACAATCAGTACTACAACCAGCAGAGCTGTGTAAATCTTCAACTTCTTTTTCATGACAAATATTATTTTATTGTTAAACGATAAATAATTTCGGCGCAAAGATAAACACATTTTTTCTATCAGCAAAGAAAATCGAAATATTTTTATCGAAAAACAATAAAATTTTATCTTCAAAGGGATAATATGTCATCAAAGAGCATGATATTATCCGTAGTTTTAACCAGAACGTGCTCAGTTTCCTTTCACTTAACCCAAACCTTCAAGTATCTACATCCGTGTAATGGAATTGTACAATTAAGTTCGCTGGCTGAAAGGTCCTTTTGGCGCCACAAGTCGCGAATGGTTTTTAGAGGCTTCTCCGCAGGGATGAGCGCCTCCATATCTACCTTCTGGTCGGTTTCGCCTACGTTGAAGATACCTACAGCGATGGCACCGTCTGCCAAGGGACGGCTCCAAACCTCGATGTCACCTTCCTTCATAGCGCGGTCGGCCTGCTTGCCTAAGAGGTCTTGGTCGATGGCATTCACCTCGTTGTTGCAGAGCAGATTGAGCGTGAAATCATCCATCTGAGCGATGTCGCAGCCGATGAGCATGTTGGAGGAAACGATTGTCCAAAGCGTGATGTGTGTGTATTGTTCGTCAGGCGTCAAGCGCGTCTCGCGAAGGCCGTTTGTGTTCTCGCCCAAGCCATAACCCACTTTGCCCACAACCAGCATATCGGGGTCATTCCAATGTCCGATAGAGGAATACTGGGACTTGCCTAACTGCTGACGGAAGCCGACGTCGTAGATGGAATGCCAAGTGTCGTTGATGTCCTGAGCCGTACGCCAACTGTTGCCGTCGCAATAGAGTCCCCATAGATAGACTTGTGTTCCTCCTAAAGGACCAAGGCTGTAGAAGATGTCGCGAGGCTGCTGGCGTAAGAACTTTTGCATCAACAAGTAAGGGCGTATGCAACTGGCAAAGCCATAGTCGTTCTCCATTTCCCTTACTTTCTCATAGCTGCACCAGTCGTATTTCAGGTAATCCACGCCCCATTTGTTCCAGACCTCGGCATCCTCCTTCTCGTAGCCGAGACTGCCAAGATAGCCGCC
>JAFZWK010000014.1 GCA_017617335.1 Bacteroidaceae bacterium
GTGTAGGCACATTCTACCGCATATTCAATGCTCTCGGCATGAGGATTGAGGTGGTAAAGCCTATCTGTTGAAAATGTTCAAATTAGTGGGAGCCCCCACGCGAAACTTATCCCTGCCCGAGCCGCCCATTGGATATGTGGGTAGTATGGGATAGACGAGGGTGAGTTATAGCGTTGCCGTTTTACTGCAATGTTACATGTTACATAGATTGACAGGATGGAAAATGCAATTAGATATTACATTTTTAAAAGCAAAAATAGTGTAAAGATTTTTCGCACTACTTGTCTGCTCAGTAAAACCTTACTTCTGTAATGACTTGAGCCCCAACGTGTTCGTTGATTCGCTGGGCAAAGACTGTACGGTTCATGTTAAGATTCTGCCTTAGTGCCGGACTTTTGATCTTGATGTTGAGGATGCCATTCTTCACAAAGACATCGCCTGTGTATTTTTGTATGTTTGGCCCTGCTATTTCTGGCCATGAACGGACTGCTCGATATTCGTTGAGAGGAGTCTCCAGTCCTTCGGCTCGAAGGAACTGATGGACGAGGTCTCCCAGTTCGACAGCTTTTCTTCGTATCATTCGCTAATCATCCCTCCCTGGACGTGGAAGAGTTTATAGTCTTGGTTGGTATGTTTCAGAATCTGATCCAAATGGTCGCGGTTGGTGTCTGTGATGAAGATTTGTCCAAAATCATCTCCGCTTACAAGTCTGACGATTTGCTCCACTCGCTCTGCATCCAGTTTGTCGAAGATGTCATCGAGGAGCAGTAGGGGTGTCGTTTGGCTTCCTGTGCGGCGCAAGAAATCGAATTGTGCCAGTTTCAGGGCGATAAGGAAGGATTTGTTCTGTCCCTGTGAGCCTTCGCGTTTGATGGGGTAGCCGCCGATCATCATTTCCAGGTCATCCTTGTGAGTTCCGTGGAGCGAGTATCCTACGACACGGTCTTTCGCACGGTCCCGCTGGATGACTTCCAATAAGGGGCCTCGCTGGCAGTGGGAAATGTAGTTGAGGCTTACTTCCTCGCGCTGCATGGAGATGTGGTCGTAGAATCGCTGGAAAATGGGAATGAACTCGCGTATATACCTTTCTCTCTTTTTATAAATGTAATCTCCCTCGCGTGCCATCTCTTCCTCGAGGAGGGAGAGGAGTTCGGGGTCGGGCTCATCTTCCTGTTTCAGGAGTGCGTTTCTCTGTTGCAAAGCCTTGTTGTAGCGTGTCAGGCTGTCGAGGTAGGGCAGGTCGCATTGTGCGATCACGATGTCCATGAAACGCCTTCTTTCCTCGCTTCCTCCAGCTATGAGCATCTGGTCAGAAGGTGAGACAAAGACAAGCGGAATGAGTCCGATGTGTTCTGCTAATCTCTTGTATGGCTTTTTGCCTCTTCGGATAATCTTTTTCTGGCCACGCTTCAATCCGCAGTGTATTTCTTCCACGGTGCCATCCTCGCGCTCGTAAATGCCCTGGAGGGACATCATGTCCTCGCCATGCATGATGGTTGTGCTGTCGAGGCTTGTCGTGCTGCTCTTGCAAAGTGAAAGGAAGTATACTGCGTCCAGCAGATTTGTTTTGCCCTCTCCATTCATCCCAATGAAACAATTCACGCTTCGAGAGAGGTCAATCTCGGCGAGTGCAATGTTTTTATAATTCAGTATAGAGAGGTGTTTAAGTATCATTTTCGTGCAAAATTACGCAATTTCTTCCAAATTAGGGGAGGAAATCCAAAATATTCTCCAATAAATTTTAACTTGTGGGATAAATTGTCTAAATTTGCGTCGCTTTAAGCGTGATTGAAATTTAACTACAGAATAAAATGGCAAAAAAAACCAAGAAAACTGAGGTTACTGAGATAGACGAAACCATCCAGGCCTCCAAATCTTTTTTCGAGAAAAACAAAAAAGCGATTCTTTATGGTGGTGGAACCATTCTGGCTATCATCATTGCATGTCTGCTGATTCACCAGTTCTATATTGTTCCTCGCAATCAGAAGGCTAACGAGGCTCTCTTCAAGGCAGAGCAGATCTTCCAGGCAGGAACTTTCGACAAGGCGCTCAACGGCGATGGTGAAAGTGGCGGTTTCCTCTCTGTGATAGATCAGTTTGGCAGCACCAAGGCTGGCAATCTGGCTCGTCTGTATGCTGGTATCTGCTATTATAAGGATGGCAAATTCCAGGAGGCTGTTGACATGCTTCAGAGTTTCGACGATTGCGGCGACGAGATGGTTAGCCCCTCTGTAATCGGTATGCTGGGCAACATTTATGCTGAACTTGGTGATAACGACAAGGCTACAGCCACGCTGCTGATGGCTGCCAAGGAGGCTGACAACAATACGCTGAGTCCCATTTATCTTCTTCAGGCAGGCCAAATCTTCGAGTCTCTGCAGCAGAACGACAAGGCTTTGGACTGCTACAAGCAGATCAAGGAGAAGTACAAGCAGAGTCAGGCTTATTCTGAGGTTGACAAGTACATTGAGCGTCTGAGCAAGTAATCAGATGGCATCGAGTCTTCACAACCTTTCCGATTACGATCCCTCGTCCGTACCCTCAGCTGAGGACATGCGGTTTGGAATCGTGGTCAGCGAATGGAACAACAATATCACAGGCGCCCTACTTCAGGGCGCTTATGATACTCTCCTGCGCCATGGTGCGCAAGAAGATAACATTCTTGTCATGACCGTTCCTGGCAGTTTCGAGTTGGTTTACGGAAGCAGCCAGATGGTAAAGAGTGGCAAGGTGGATGCCGTGATAGCCATCGGATGTGTTATTCGTGGCGATACACCTCATTTCGACTATATCTGCCAGGGTGCCACGAATGGGTTGGCAACCTTGAATCTTCAGGGCGACATACCTGTCATTTATGGTCTACTCACCTGCAACAACCACGATCAGGCAGAGGCACGCTGTGGCGGTATCTTGGGCAATAAGGGCGATGAATGTGCCATTACGGCAATAAAGATGATCAATTATCGCAGGAAGTTGGATTAGGCTTTCTTATCCTTCTTCTTGCGGTTTCTCTTTTTCTGTTCTTCGTTGCGGCTTTTGTCGTTACCGTTTCCCCTTTTTCGATTCCCCCGATAGTATCTTCCACGCTTCCCCTTCTTATTGCTTTTCTCTGAATACGCAGGGCCTTCACCCAATTCTTCTGGTAACGGGCATTTCCTGATTTCCTTTCCTAAAAAGCGTTCGATGTCCCTGAAGTGGGGCTGATCCTTTTCACTCACGAAGGTAATGGCCTCGCCGCCTCTTCCAGCACGTGCCGTACGGCCAATACGATGGACATAGTCCTCTTCATCGCGAGGTACATCAAAATTGATGACCAGCTGGATGTCGTCGATATCGATGCCACGTGCCACTATATCTGTTGCCACCAGGATGTCTATCTTGCCAGAGCGGAACTCGTACATTACCTGATCGCGCTCATTCTGAAGCAGATCGCTGTGCATGGCTCTTGCATTGTATCCTGCACTTTTGATAGCGATGGTAAGTTCCTTGGTTTTCTGTTTTGACCCTGTGAAGATAAGCACGCGTTCAGGCTTCTCTGCCTTGAAGAGACTCTTGATGATGGGCAGTTTCTGAGGTTCGTAGCAGATATATGCCATCTGGTTGATTTTGTCGGCAGGCTTGCTCACAGCCAATTTCACCTCCACAGGGTCGCGCAGGATGGTATTGGCAAGTTCCTGTATCTTCTGGGGCATGGTAGCGCTGAACATGATGGTCTGGCGCTCTTTGGGCAGCATTTTCTCTATCATGAGGATATCTTCCACAAAACCCATGTCCAGCATGCGGTCAGCCTCGTCAAGAATGAAAAACGAGACTTTGCTTAGGTCCACATTGCCTAAGCTGATATGACTTATAAGACGGCCTGGTGTGGCTATGATAATGTCTGCTCCTCCCTGCATGGCCCGCTTCTCCTGTTCGTAGCGGATTCCGTCGTTGCCACCATAGACGGCCAGGTTGCTGACATCCAGATAATAGGAAAAACCCTGCAATGCCTGATCGATTTGTTGTGCCAATTCGCGGGTTGGCGCCATGATGATGCAATTGATGGCATCGTGGGGATAGCCTCCATCCTGCAGTTTGCTCAGTATGGGGAGCAAGTAGGCAGCCGTCTTGCCTGTTCCTGTCTGGGCTACTCCAACGATATCGCGTCCTGCCAGAATTGGAGGAATGGCATGCTCCTGGATAGGAGTCGTGTCTGTGAAATTCATGTCATCCAACGCATCAAGCACCAGATCGTTTAAGTCCAAATCGTAAAAGTCCATTTCTTCTTTATTTTCCGGATATCCGTTGCCGAATATCAAGAATTGTTCCTTGCTATTCTTTTATACCTTATTATTATTTCTGTCCCATTCTCGTTATCTTGGAGCCTTCCTATACAGGTACCAAGCAATAAAGAAGAACAGGATGTTGGGCAACCAGGCAGCCAACCAGGGATAGAGTCCTGAGTTTACGCTGAATGTGGCGCTGACGCTCTGCAGAAGGATATAGGCAGCACTCAGAGCGATGCCCACTCCCAGTGCCATTCCCATGCCTCCTTTCCTTTTTCGCGAGGAAAGCGACATGCCGATGCTTGCCAGGATGAAGGCTGCGAAGGGTGAAGCAAAGCGTTTGTGGTATTCCACTTCGAAGGCTTTCAGGTTTCCGCTGCCTCGTATGCGTTGTTTCTCGATGTATTCACGCAGTTCGCTGTTGGTCATGGTCTCCTGCTGGTTTCTGGTAAAGAGGAAGTCCTGAGGCTCCATCATGATGATGCTGTCCAGCTTCGAGTAATGTTCAATCTTCTCTCTCATGCCACGCAAATCGCGGATGGTCACGTTCTGTAACTGCCAATGGTAGCGCACGTCACTCAACGTGTCGTAAACCACAGAGGTAGCTGTCAGATGAGAAACCAGTTTCTTGTGCTCAAACTTGTCGAGACTGAAGTGGTGACCTGTCTTCGTGATGCCGTCGAAGTGTTCCAGGAAAGCTATCACGCCTGTATCCACCTGCATTTGGACGTTATCGGCATACGTGGGATTCTTTTTAAGTCGCTTGTATTGGTTCTCGAAAGCCAGTCGCTTGATGCTGCCTCGTGGGATGACTTCAGAGCCCAGATAGAAGCTCATGGCGGCTATTAGTGCAGCACTTATCATGTAAGGGCGCATCAGTCGTCCAAAACTCATTCCTGAGCTGATCATGGCTATAATCTCGCTGTTGTCTGCCAGTTTGCTCGTGAAGAAGATTACGCTCAGGAAGACAAACAATGCGCTGAAAAGGTTGCAGTAATAGGGGATGAAGTTGAGATAGTACTGGAAGAAAATGGCATTCCAAGGAGCATGGTTTGTGGTGAACTTATCCACATTCTCGTTGTAGTCAAATACGACGGCTACCGTGATAATCAGGATCAGGCTGAAGAAATATGTACCCAAGAACTTGGCTATCAGGTAGCGGTCTATTCGTTTCAGGAATGGAATCTTCATTTATCTCGTCGTCTGTCGTCCCTTTTTATAATCTTTGGCTCACTCGTGGTACCATCTGACTCTTCCATGCAGAGAAGTCGCCTGCCAGTATATGTTTGCGAGCCTCCTTCACCAGCCACAGATAGAAAGCGAGGTTGTGGATGGATGCAATCTCCAGCGCAAGTAGCTCCTGTGCTTTGAAGAGGTGATGCAGGTAGGCACGTGAGTAGAAGGTGTCAACCTCGGCCGTACCATTCGGATCAATGGGGGAGAAGTCATCTTCCCACTTCTTGTTGCGCATGTTCATGATACCCTCGCTCGTGAAGAGCATGGCGTTGCGTCCGTTGCGTGTAGGCATCACACAGTCAAACATGTCCACGCCTCGTTCGATGGCTTCCAGCAGATTCACTGGTGTGCCCACTCCCATCAGGTAGCGAGGCCGATCCTTTGGCAATATGCCGTTCACCAGTTCTATCATCTCGTACATCACTTCTGCAGGTTCGCCCACAGCCAGTCCGCCGATGGCATTTCCATCAGCCTCCTTGCTTGCCACGAACTCAGCGCTTTCTGTACGCAAATCTTTGTAGGTGCAACCCTGAACAATGGGGAAGAGGCTCTGATGGTGGCCATAGAGAGGTTCCGTCTCATTGAATCGCTTGATGCATCTGTCCAGCCAACGATGAGTCAGTCCCAGGCTCTTCTTTGCGTAGTTGTAGTCGCTGGTACCAGGAGGACATTCGTCCAGAGCCATCATGATGTCTGCACCTATGCTGCGCTCGATGTCAATCACTTTCTCTGGAGTGAAGATGTGCTTGCTGCCATCGATGTGGCTTTGGAAGGTGCATCCCTCCTCCGTCAGTTTCCTGATACCTGTCAGGGAGAAGACCTGAAAGCCGCCGCTGTCTGTCAGGATAGGGCCGTCCCATCCGTTGAACTTATGCAGTCCGCCAGCTTTCTCCAGAATACTCGTTCCAGGTCGAAGATACAGATGGTACGTGTTGCCCAGGATGATTTGGGCTCCCACCTCCTGATGAAGATCACGTACCGTCAAGCCCTTCACACTTCCAACCGTTCCCACAGGCATGAAGATAGGTGTTTCTATCAGGCCATGGTCAGTAGTGATCAGTCCTGCACGGGCTGAAGTCTTCTCGTCAGTTTTTATCAGGTTGAATGTCATTTAGACTTCTTCGTCGTTTTTCTTGTCATTATTCTCCAGCTTGAATTCGATGGCATCTTTCACCTTCTCGTCAAGCAGTGCATAGTTCCATACATCCATCACCGAGTCCACATAATGGAAAGTCAGGCCATTCAGGTACATGTCAGGAATCTCCTCGATGTCCTTTTTGTTCTCCATGCAGAGAATGAGGTCTGTAATGCCTGCGCGTTTTGCAGCCAGTATCTTCTCCTTGATGCCTCCCACAGGCAGCACCTTGCCTCTCAGCGTGATTTCGCCCGTCATGGCCAGGTTCTTGCGCACCTTACGTTGGGTCAAAGCGCTGGCTATGCTCGTTGCCATCGTGATGCCTGCACTGGGCCCATCCTTGGGAACAGCTCCCTCTGGCACATGGATGTGAATGTTGTAGTTCTCGAAGATGCGCATGTCGATATTCAGGTTGTCAGCATGGGCCTTGATGTACTCAAGGGCCAGCATGGCACTCTCCTTCATGACGTCTCCCAGGTTGCCAGTCAACGTCAGGCGTCCGCCCTTTCCTCTGCTCAGACTTGTTTCGATAAAGAGGATTTCTCCTCCCACACTTGTCCAAGCCAATCCGGTTACCACTCCAGCCGTATCGTTGCCTTGGTATTTGTCGCGATTGAAGATAGGCTTGCCCAAGATTTGCTGTATGGCTTCAGGGGGTAGGGTACGGGCCTCCAGTTCTTCGTTGCGGGCCATCATGAGAGCCAGCTTGCGGAAAATCTTGTTGATTTGCTTCTCCAGACCTCGCACTCCACTTTCCCTCGTGTAGCGCTCTATCAGGTATTCCAGCGCATCCTTGCTCAGTTTCAGGTCCTTCTGGTCAGCCATTCCGTTCTTCTCTTTCTCCTTGGGCACCAGATGGCGTTTCGCTATCTCTATCTTCTCCTCAGTAATGTATCCGCCCACCTCGATGAGTTCCATGCGGTCCAGCAAAGGGCGAGGGATCGTGTTGATGTCGTTGGCTGTAGCGATGAACATCACTCGACTCAGATCGTAATCGATGTCCAGGTAGTTGTCGTGGAAAGCATTGTTCTGCTCAGGGTCCAGCACTTCCAGCATGGCCGATGAGGGATCACCATTGTGGGTGTTCTGCGTGATTTTGTCTATCTCATCCAGAATGAAGACAGGATTGCTGCTGCCAGCCTTTATGATGCCCTTTATGATTCGTCCAGGCATGGCTCCGATGTAGGTTCTGCGGTGTCCGCGTATCTCACTCTCGTCGTGCATGCCGCCCAGGCTTATTCTCACATAATTGCGTTTCAGCGCTCTGGCGATGCTCTTGCCCAGACTTGTTTTTCCCACTCCTGGAGGTCCGTAGAGGCAAATGATGGGACTCTTCTGGTCTCCACGCAGTTTCAGTACAGCCAAGTGTTCCAGGATGCGTTCCTTCACCTTCTCCATCCCATAGTGGTCGTGGTTGAGCACACGCTCAGCCGTCTTCATGTTCAGGCTGTCTTTCGTACAATGGTCCCAAGGCAGCTGTAGGATGGTCTGCACGTAGTTGAGCTGTATGTTGTAGTCAGGGCTTTGTGCATTGATGCGGCTCAGGCGGTTCAGCTCTTTATCGAAGGTGAGAGCCATGGCAGAGCTCCATTCTTTGTCGAGAGCCATCAGGCGCATCTTGGCGATGTCGTCCATCTTGTTGGTGTTCTCGTCGCCATTACCCAATTCCGATTGCAGGTTGCGTATCTCCTGACTGATGTAGTAGTCTCGCTGCTGCTTGTCGAGTTCCATGCGCGTCTTGTGCTCGATATTGCGCCTCAGGTTAGCGATGTTCAGCAGAGCCTTCAGCCGTCTCAGCACCTCAATGGCCCGCTCCTCCTCAGAATCCATTTCCATGATATCCATCTTGGTCGAGATCTCCATGGGGAGATTCTGGATGATAAAGTTAATCAGGAAGGGATAGCAATGGATTTTCTCCACGAACTGAACCATCTCGTCAGGGATACCGTCAACGGTGTCAGCCAGCTGGCGATAATGCTGGCGTATCATGTCCACGATGGTCTCGTATTCCAAAGCATTCTCCTTGAGGACAGGCGCTACAGGAGCATTCACCACATCTGCCTCCAGGTGCATGTCTCTTCTGGAACCCACCAACTCCACTCTCTTGACTCTCACGCGGTTGAGTCCCTGCAGCAGAATGTTAAAGTTGCCGTCCGACACCTTCATCAGGTGTACCACGCTTGCGATGGTTCCTGTTTCATACAGGTCATCCTGCAGCGGAATGTCCGTTGTAGGCGTCTTTTGCGTAACTACGACCATCAACGTGCCGTTCTTGTCTGCATTCTTCACGACGTTGCGACTGATTTCGCGGCCTATGTTCACAGGCAGAACAGTACCTGGAGCCAAAATCTGGTCTCTCAGCGCAAGCAAAGGGATGCCATTCCCTTCAATCTTTTTGTTGATTAATTCATCAACGTTGTTATCCAATTGAGCTACGAAAGATATAGTGTTGTTTCTGTTGCTGGAAAACATTTTTTCTTCATCATTTTTTTAACGGCTGCAAAGGTAGTAAAAAAACTCGAAACAACGTCCGTTTTCTTTCTTAAATAATGTATACATCCCAGTTCAGGATGAGAAGGGAAAGGTTAGGGCAGATGGGCGATTTCAGATTCTAACGTTGAAGGATAATCTGATTTTCGACTTTATCGTGAAATAACTGTTATTTTTCTTTGTTGTTTCAACTAAAAAGTTTATTTTTGCAGCAAATTTGAACGAATACATTAAAATGGCAACAAAAGAAGAAGTACAAAGGTTCCTCTATCAAATGAAGGAAAAGGTCAAAGTCTTCGGAATATTATATAGAGATGACAGAGGTAAAAATGCCCAAACACTGGTCGATTTGGAAATCACTCCCAAGTACCGTGACACCGTCATCATTAATCTTGAAGTCGAAGACTACTCTGAAGGTCCTGTCATTGACACACTCAACCAATGCGGCGAGATGTGGATCTTTGGAAAAGACGTAAAAGGACAGGAAGTATATATTAAGATTACGTTGGGCAAGGGAGCGAGCACTTTATGCATCTCCTTCCATATAGCAGAACACCCAATGAATTACCCGTTTAAATAAAGAACAATTATGCAAAGCCCATTCACAGGAGGCCACGCTACCCTCCGACACGAGTTAGCCGAACTGACCTTCCGCAAGGAAAAATTCCAATACATGCATCAGTTCTATGAATGTGATGAAACCAAAGAACGTTTCACCACAACGGCATTAGATGAAGTAAATGTTGGCCAAGTATATAACCAGTACCGAGCTAAGTATGGCATTCCCTTCCCTGACGAAATCAAGCGAATTCGTCAGTGTTATGGTCTGTCCGCATCAAAGATGTCGCAGATCCTTGGATTTGGTGATAACCAATATCGGCTGTATGAAAATGGAGACATGCCCAGCGAGGCAAACGGAAAAATCCTGATGTCTATTCAGAATCCTCATATCTTTGAGAGTTTTGTCATAAATGCCAGGAACCAGTTTGACGAAGAAGATTTTGTGAAAATACTGAGCAAGGTGAAAGCTGTAAAGACGGACCCTGATGAGGTGTTTTTCAAGAACTACGTCTTCGATGGCACTCGCAGGGACATTTTCAACGGCTATGCAACCCAGTCCATCAGCAAACTCAAAAACATCATCCTTTTCTATATTGAAAGATACAACGGAGTGTTCTTCACTATGATGAACAAACTGCTGTTCTATACCGATTTTTATAGTTACAAGATGACGAGCAAGGGCATGAGCGGACTTGCCTATAAAGCCATCCAACGTGGACCAGTACCCGTCCGCTGGGATAGAATTTACAGTTTCTATGACGACATCCAACAGGAGATCGTGCATTTTGATTCTGGTGCAGAGGGTACAAAACTCGTTTCTTCCCTCTCCCCAGACCTTGCAGAATTTACGGAAGAAGAACTCGGCATCCTCGAATCTATCTACCAGCGTTTCAAATCAGATAATTCCACTAAGATTTCCGACATCAGCCACAACGAAGACGCTTGGCAGAAGTATGTGGATAGCGGACAGATGATTAACTTTAATATGGCGTTTACGTTAAAAGCAATATAATACTATCTTCTTTTGCGTTTCAGATGATTCCGATACGCCTTTATGATTATTGCTGAAAGATCGTCTGGGTCACAAAACAAAGAATCATCGCCAAATGCTTTCAGAAGTTTCCCCGAGTCCTCTTGATTTTGAGCATAAAGCCAATTATTGCGTATCCACAGACCAAGAGAGAAATGCAAGTCATATACATCACTCTCAACCACAGCCTGCTTGTCCTCCTCACTCAGCATAGCATCTAACAGAGCGAAAGCTTCTTTCTTCGTCTTGGGGATTTGCAATGTTTGGTAAATTTCCACGCCACACTTGCTACAGGCCCATTTGGGATCATCTTCTGAAACACAGCATCCACCATATATGACGTGCTCATGATAAGTCTTGAAGTACTCTTCCTCCGACATCATGGGCAACCCATATTGTA
>JAFZWK010000002.1 GCA_017617335.1 Bacteroidaceae bacterium
GACTCTTGCCGTTGGCATCCACGGAGAAGAAAGGTATCAGGAACTCCCATTGCTTGTTCATGTCAAACGTGCTTCTCGGAGGTTTGTTACCAACATAGAAGATGCTCCAGATACCGCCTTTCGATTTCAGCTCAACAGGCATCCGCTTGGAATAGCCTGTGACATGGTTAGCCTTGGCGATGCTGTCCCATTCAGCATACTTGTCCCTGACCTTTTTCAGGAAGTCCAGGAATCTGGGTGTTTCCTCTGCATCAAAGGACAGTCTGATTTTGGCATTGCTCGTTTTCGTATAGGGGAAGATGGTACAACCCGTATATTGGACGAACCTGCCATTCTCAAACTTAGCTGTTACGTTACATGAAAAGGCACTGTCAGCCCTTTGGCTGAGTGCCGACATATAGAACCCTGTCTGCTTTGCAGAGACAGATGATGACCATAAGATGGCTAATGCTATAAGAAATTTCTTTGTTTTCATACTATCTTGAATTAAATCCAATGCAAAAGTACGCATTATTTTCGAAAATCGGAAAGGATTTACAAAAAATATTCCAATAATTCAATAATTTCTATCAAGATGGTTTTTGAGGTATGAAAACAAGAAAAAAGTTCCGCTGATAATACAGACCATTTTACTGTATTACCAGCGGAAACAAGTCCGGGTTGGTATGTCAGAAGATGTATGCCGAATCATCCTCCTGGGGTGTATCGGCCTCCATGAACATCACGAAATAGACAGGCATATAAGTAACCTTTCCATCCTGATAGATCTTGCGCTCATTGGAAATGACAGTTGCCGCAAGGATGTTGTAATCGGGATTCTTCAAGAGATTGTTGAGTGCGCTGTGCACCGTGTAGTCCTTACCCGATTTGACTTCAACAGGATAGGCACTCATGGCAGTATGGTCATCTATCAGGTAGTCCACCTCTCCCTGCTTGCGGTTGTCGTAGTAGAAGAGCTTGTGCCCATGAGCCCGCAGCTCCTGTGCAACGACATTCTCATAGACGGAGCCGAGATTAATGCTGCAGATATCGTCGAGCACAGGACGGATGTTATTCCGATAGAGCAAGCCGGTAAGCAACCCCACATCATTGAGGTAAAGTTTCAGCAGATTCTTCTGGAGTGATTCGCTCAGCGGGAAATGAGGATTGGAAATGGCATTGACAGCCAGGGAAATCCCCGAAGAGATAAGATACTCGAACTCCTCCTTGTACTGGTCGAAACGGTCTCCCTTCTTTCCACGGATATTCTGAGCCACCACACGCTTCTTCTTGTTCTCCATCTGTGAGGGAATCATCTCATAGATACGACGTATAAGCAGCTTCTTGTTGTGCTCCTTCTCATATTTGGATGCGTCACTGGCATAGAGGCTGCGGATGCCATCCTGCACCTCACGCACCTTCACGATGTTATGCGTGTCAAGATATGTGTTGACGGCATCAGGCAGACCGCCTACCAGCAGATAGCGGCGGAACAGGTCCATCACATGGTTATGACGTTCATCAGTCAGGCTCTCCCTGTTCTCATAAGCCAGTCGCAACATGGCAATGGCATCCGTTCCGAAGCCGTTGGCAATGAGAAATTCCTCGAAATCGAGTTGGAACATATCCTTGATGATGATGCTGCCCACAGGGATGGAAGTCGTGTCCTGGAGCGCGATACCCAGCAGACTGCCACTGGCGATATACCGGTAGCGGTTGTCATCACGCAGGAACTTCAGCATGGTGAGGTACTGCGGGTAGTGCTGAATCTCGTCAAGGAACACCAGTGTGTCGTCACGGTTAGACAGCTTGTCACCGGCAACCATGCTGAGGGTCAGATATAAATCCTCTTTCTTATGGATGTTCTTGAACAGTTGCTCACCCTCGTCATCCTCCACAAAGTTGATCTCTACGTAATTCGGGTACAGGCGAGTACCCACCTCACGGATACTGAAAGACTTGCCTATCTGACGGGCACCTTCCAGTATCAGGATCTTGTCATTATCAGACTTCAGATAGTCTTCAATATACGATGTAATCTTCCTGTACAGCATGGCAATTTACACTTTTCAATAACTTTTCGAGTTCAAAAACTACACTTTTCAATAAAATTTTCTGCTGCAAAATTACACTTTTCAATCGATACTACCAAATTTTCCAGTGGAAAAATGACTTTCAGGGCGATTCTCAGGTTCGCTTGAAGAACTGCTGGAGGTCTTTTACCATCTTATTGACATCCTCCGTCACCTGATTAAAGTTCGCATAAAGGATGCGTTCGCGTTCATCCCTGGACTTGAAGTTGTAGAACTTAGGCAGCTCCTGATACTCCGATTCCTCCTGCTTGATCTTCTCCATGTCAAAGTCCGTCTTGCAGAAGAACTTGGAGGTCTTGAACTCCTCCGCTTTCTGGATGTCCATCGAGTCACCACGTCCTACAGCTGTTTCCACGAAGTCCCTTGCCGACTGTCCGCATATCCAGCCAGTAGGCATGTCTGAGATCTTCGAGGCAGGCACGAGGTTGTCAAGGTTCTCGTTCAGGTTAATGGAAGTGCGGTCACGGTCGATGGTGACACCTTTCTTCATCTGTACCAC
>JAFZWK010000015.1 GCA_017617335.1 Bacteroidaceae bacterium
AAGCGGGGCATAAGTTGGAGTACATAGATAACCACTACGTGTGGAAGATAAGCCTGAAGGACGACCTCTTCACACAAGATATGTTCTACAAGTGTCCTCTTTTGGAGGCAATAGCCCTGCCAAATGGTATGGATTTGAGCGATTTGGTAGAGGTAAGAGGAGACAAAATCAGGTACTATACAACAAATCCATAACTCGCCATATAATTCAACAGGGAGGCAGAGGGGCAAGCCAGCGACGGCACCCTGCTCTGGAGCAAATAGGAAGAATTAACGCTAACGATGACGTTAACAGTTGAAATGGAAAAGAATTTGTTACGGATACTGTTTAAGCTCTTCAGGAAGAGTGCGGTTTTTTTCATGCTACTCTGCATAACATCCTGTTTCTATGAAAAGATACCTCAGTCATATAGAATTAAAGATGTAAGTCTTCAAAGAATCGCCATAGACGAGGATTCCATCCTGTCCAACAAAAAGATTTATCTTTGGACTACGCAAATAGAGGTAGGAAAGACGAAAATACTTCCTTTTTATTACGGAGGAACACCTCCGTTTCCCGAAGGCTGTGAGGATTCTATTATAAGCTTATCCATAGAAAGCGAAGATGGAGTATGTTTAAATGATAAGTTCCATTCAATAATTCCGTATGAAGGAGGAAAAGGGACGGATATAGTGCGAATATGTGGGTCAGATACAATAGAAGAAATACGGTGGGCTAGAGATATATCCATACAAATAGATATATTACAAAAAGGGCTTGATTGGCGAGGACTATTATATAAAAAATGCCTGCTTATCTTTGAAGATTCAGACACAATTCCCCAAATTATCCGATTTACTTTCCCTGACAGAAAGGTCGAAAGCATAGTAAACAATACTCCCATTCATTATAAATGTCTAAAAACATATTTATAGTGCGACGATAGTAGAATTATATTGTTTATCGAATTTTCCTTGAAGCCGGAATCGTTCAATAAAGCAGAACTCCTCATTCAGTCCCCTACCTGTTCTATTTCTGCAACAAGAAACTATTTCGATAAGACAATAATCAACTTTTCTGATACGTTTAAAAAGAGGAACAATAACGTTAAAGCCATGACAAAAAAGGAAAAAGACAAACCCTACTTGGAGAGAAGACGCCTCAGAGATGTATTCCAATATATTGGGATAATTGTGCTCCCTTTATTGTTTATAACCTGTGGCGACGACCATCCTAAGGGTCAGGTCTTTTTCGTGAGAGAAAATCATGAATATGGCAATGGTCGCAACCTTGAGTTGTATTGGCCAGACAATATTCCATCAGTGTATCCCGTTTCCTATCTCGACCTATCGTTCCACAACCTGTGGTGCAGAGATCCTGATAGTTTGGTTATAACGACAACGAATCCCCAGACAAATCCAGAGTTGTATCCAATGCACCCGTTATACATTCACCGCCTATCAGGGAGGATTGATACTCTGTATCATACTCATCACGTAATTTCAGCCCCAGAAGATGATTTCAGACCTCGTGCGTATGGTGTCGGAGGAGTCCACATTGGATACATTCACCGTGAATGCAAAGTGAAGGGCTTCTATGTGATGGAAACAAAACTGCCGGGAGAAATCCTAGGGAAAAAATACATCTCGGATTTTAAAGACATAGGAAAAGATACTTTATTATATGACTTAGCTTACTACACTTATGAGGGGCAGGAGAAAGTGTTCGAGAGCGAACTGTCGCATTTCTGGATAGCGAACAGCTCTACTACAGACCTTTACGGACCGCTGACAGAAGAAGAACTGGTTGTACAGCTGGAACAGCTGGGTGTTCGCTTACCCATAAAGTTGAAGAATCCATACGACCGATACGTCTATCCAAAAAGGCATGATGTGTATATCGATTCTATTTCTTATGTGGTTAATATGGATTCTGTCCCCCCATTTTATACACCCAAACATTTTAGCTGGCCGTTCTGGAATGTCCGTAAACCCAAAATTATTGGGGAATGATAGTGATAAGATTAATGCCATCAATAGTTTCCTGACTGTACTCAAAGAAGAACGCGGCTATTTTACGACCTCTCAGGCCGCAAGCTGGAGCAGAAACCAGCAAAAGGAATCTCTATTCAAGGCGGGAAGACGATCTTGGTGAAGTAGTTAAGTGATTGATAATGAGCGGAAAAACTCCTTAACTTTGTCCCAAGCGACAACGCCATGTATGACAGATGACAGATGACAGTTATGCGAAAATTGGCGGACGGAACGTTTAGTATTATATATATATATAATACTAACTCTTTTCTTTTCTCTTTTCAAAAAACTGTCATCTGTCATCTGTCATCGGTTCTGCGAGATTGACCTGCATGGGAACAACACGAATAGCCGAGGGAAAATTTGCGCTCGGGTCTTATTGGGATGGCAGGGAAAGCAACAAAACGTGATGAAAGTGGCTTAGTCCAAATTTGGATTCGGGCTGATTTTAGGAAAAACACGACACGTTGAAAGGGGAAAGACAACGTGTTGTGATTGCAAAGACAACGCGTTGTCTTTTTCAGTTTTGCCTGTCATCAAAAAGGGAACATGTTTTTCTCTCCCTTCCGCAATGTCTTGTATTCTCGCTATTTTTGAATCAAGTCAAGTGTGAACGCCAGTTGAGTATCAACTCCAGCCATGAAATCCTTCACCGTCTGGGCTACTTCATAATGTGGGGGAACTCCACGCCCTTCCAATGGGAAACCGTTAGGCGATCGTAGGGGTTCGCGCAAGGGGATTCGGAAGAACAGGCCTGCTGAAGACTGGAATATCTCTGGGCCGTTTCCTGTATCTCCTCCTGTCGGATTACCTATCAGGGTAACTTCACCACTTTCCCAAAGATCGAGGGCAAAGCTCTCAGCGGCAGAGAAAGTCGGTGTGTCGATGAGCAGGAAAACCTTTCCGCGATAAGCATCCGAGCGAGGTTTGATGGTCTCGTCATACAAGCAATGCAGTTTCTCCCGCTTCAGCAGATATTCGCAAAGCCTAATCCCATTATCGCTGTTCCCTCCTCCGTTCCGACGTATGTCGACAATCAGATAAGGGAGGCTCTTGATGGATTGATAGAGGCTGTCAAATACCTCTACCACCCCGTTAGTCATAGTATGGACAGCGATATATCCGATAGAGTCCTGCAGAACTTTCCGTTCACAAATGTTGGGGTTCGGATAGCCTTTCGCATGGAGCGGCAGCGGTAGCAAAAGAGTATCGCTGCCTCGAGCCACAGTAATGTTCAGCAAGGTGTCAGTATAGCTTGTGAGAGCAGAAACGGCCGTTTCCCATATTTTGTTAGCAATGGTGGAACTTCCATGAAATCGTATATTGTCTGCCATCCAGGCAGGAATACTTTTCCCATTGATTGCGATGATTTCGTCCTTGTCATGGAATCCATATCCGCAGATATAATCACCTGGCTTGTCCAGAAACAGTCGTTCTTCGATGTAGATAGGTTCTGCTCCTCCATAGTGTTGCCCACAAAAATATGTCGTTGCGTGTCCACAATGCAAGTCTGCAAAGTACTCCAGAAGCATCCTTCCATAATCGTCAGAGGTCAGGACAGAGTCGCGCAGACGAGCAGCATAGACATTGTAGAGCGAGTCCATCGAAATCCCTTTTTGGCGGTAAAGCGAATATTTCTCAACCACGATTTTATGAATGCCGTCGAAATCAGTTTTCATGGAATCGCGGTCTTGCGGCAGTTGGGAGAAGCTGATATATTCAATTGGTTTCTCCTCAAAGAGACGCTGAATGAACTCAGGGTTACAGCGTGCCAAGATGAATAGTGCGCCAAAAGCAATAATGAGAAAAACCACAAGCCCAGCAATAATCCTGAGGGAGATTTTGAATGCTCTTTTCATTGTTCGTTTCGCTAGATATTGTTTATTGTCAGTCCATAGACGAGTAAGTCATATTTTATACCATCCTTAATGACAGCATTCTGCATAGTACTTTCATGCCTGAAGCCGTTCTTCTGGAGCACTCGAATTGAAGCGATGTTAGGCTGAAAAACATTGGCAGTTATTCGCTCAAGCGACAAAATTTTGAATGCAATGGGGCATATCTGTTTGACAGCTTCTGTGGCAATTCCTTTGTTTGCGTATTCATTAAGGAGCATATAACCGATTTCTGCTTCATTGCCTTTCCTCTCAACTGATATGCTTCCAACCAATGCCCCTTCACAAAGTATAGCACGATAAATGCCTGTAGATGCTTCATTCTTGGAAACCATCTTCAACCATTCTTTCGCATCCTTTTCTGTATAAGGGTTAGGCAGACGGTCAGAAAGGAAACGCCTGTCAATAACATTACATAGACGCATCAGTTCCTTTGAGTCTGACAATGCCCATTGTCTTAGTTCAAGTTTCTGATGTTTCATTTTTTTTGTATTTGTAACTGCAAAGTTACGACAAATCGTACAAAATGGCTCTCTAAAAAGCTCAGAAAGTGCCAGTCAAGTGTGAAATTCTAAAAGTGGTTTAAGAAATAACTCCCCTTCGTCATCGTTATGTCAACGTTGGTAGCTGAGGGGAATTTCTTATTTTTGGCTTATGCTAATCTTCAGGGTTCCGTTGGGCTGTTTGGTGAAGACTATGACCTCCTTTTTTATCGTGTGGTTGGGATGGTCGTAGATTTGGCTGCTATCGAATGCTTTCCCTTTCACTCGAGTCTCGAAATGAAGGTGTTCTGTGGTAGCTCTGCCTGTTCTGCCTGTCAGGGCGATTGGCTCTCCTGCCTGTATCCATTGCCCTACCTTGACCAGATTCTTGGAGTTGTGGCTGTAAAGTGTTTCCAATCCGTTGGCATGACGCATGACGATGCAGTTGCCGTAACCGAAATGTGGTCCACTCAGGATGACTTCGCCTGGGAAGGCGGCGCGGATGCTGTCGTTAGGTTTGGTCTTGATGTCTGTCCCTCCATGATGACGAGCTCCTCCAAAGGGGCTGATGACCCTCCCGTTGGGGAGTGGATAGCACCACTCTTCGACTGCATAGTTGGCAAAGTTGATGGAGAATTGGTTGGTCTTTGCGAAGGGGTCTTGGGCGGCTTCCACTTTCAGGGTCTGCCATTCGTCGATGTCTGCCACCTCGTCCTCTTCCTGGGCATAAGCGGGGAAGCAGAGAAAACTGATTGCCAAGAAGCTAGCTAAATGTTGTATTGGTTTCATGAGCGTATCATTATTCCGTTAAGGTTCCGTCCTGTGTTGATGGTTTCGCGTCGAGCGCTATAGAACAGGTCGAGGTTGTTGTAGGTACAAAGGCCAGCAAGATGGATGTTCTGAACACCGTTTCCCTCGAGCACCCAGCGATTGGCTTCCCAGAGGTCGATGTGCCATTTCTGGTATTTCCTGGCGATACGTTCCATGGGGAAACCTGCTTGGAGGAAAGTATGGTGGACCTCGTCGCCTACCTCGAAAGCCTGGAGGGAGATACCTGGGCCTATGATGGCGTGGAGGTCTTCAGGACGTGACTGCATCTTCTGGATGGTTTTAGTGACGATTCGTGCAACAGTTCCTCTCCATCCTGCATGTACGGCGGCAATGATTCTTTCTCTGGAATCATAGATGAGAACAGGGATGCAATCGGCTGTCTTCACACAGAGGCAGAGGTCTGGTGTGCTTGTGATGAGGGCATCTGTATCTTCAGGTCGACCGGCTTTGTTGACCCAATGCACGTGGTCAGAGTGAGTCTGGCGAGGGAGCCCCAAGTCTTCCATTCTGAGCCCCAGGTCTTCCACAGAGGCATTTCGCCCTGTTGTGAAGGCAAACAGCCAAGGTGGAGTGTCGTACACCCAGATGTTATTCCTCATCGTCTTCGTACTCGAAATCCTCCAGATCTTCGATGTCCTCCTCTTCCACAAACTCGATGTCGTCTTCGCCCATATCCTCGAGTTCCCGTTGGAGGAGAGAAATGTTCTTGTTGCGATGAACAATTGTTTCCTGTTGCGTGATGGCCTGCAATTTGTTGCTTTCGCTGTTGAGAGCCTGCCACAGGATATCTTTCAGTTCTGTGATGCCCTTGTTTGTCACGGCGCTAATAAAGACGTGAGGCAGGTCTTCAGGCAGGTCCTCAGAAAGCATTTGCTGGAGTTCCTCATCGAGCAGATCGCTCTTCGTGATGGCCAGCACCCGTTGTTTGTCCAGCATCTCAGGATTGAAGGTCTCCACCTCGCGAAGGAGGATGCTGTACTCCTTTTTGATGTCGTCTGTGTCTCCAGGAACCATAAAAAGCAGCAGACTGTTGCGCTCGATGTGGCGCAGGAAGCGAAGTCCCAGTCCCCTGCCTTCAGAGGCTCCCTCAATGATGCCAGGGATGTCTGCCATAACGAAAGACTGGCCGTCGCGATAAGACACAATGCCCAAACTGGGTTCCATCGTGGTGAAAGGGTAGTCTGCAATCTTGGGACGGGCTGTTGACAAGGAGCTGAGCAGGGTGCTCTTGCCTGCGTTGGGGAATCCCACAAGACCTACATCGGCAAGGAGTTTCAACTCGAGGATGATGGTGAGCTCACGCATGGGCTCGCCTGGTTGGGCATAACGTGGAGCCTGATTCGTTGACGTGCGGAAATTCCAATTACCCAAGCCTCCTCGTCCTCCCTGGAGTAACATGACTACCTGCCCGTCTTCAGTAACATCGCAGATATATTCCCCGTTTTCCGCATTATAGACTACCGTTCCGCATGGGACATCGATGTAACGGTCATCTCCATTCGCTCCTGTACTGCGGCTCTTTCCGCCATTCCCACCGTGTCCGGCAAAAACATGACGCTCGAAGCGGAGGTGGAGCAACGTCCAGTAGTTATGGTTGCCACGCAGGTACACGTGTCCACCTCTGCCTCCATCGCCTCCATCTGGACCTCCGTTTGGAACGTATTTGGCACGATGCATGTGTGCGCTGCCTCGCCCGCCTTTCCCTGAGCGACAGCATATCTTCACATAGTCAACAAAATTGGATTCTGCCATTCAATTCTTTTCCTCGATCAATGCGTGGATAGCTTCCAGCATGGCTTCTTTGGATGGATTGTCAGCCCAGCGGCACACGTTGCGCAAACCTTCTTTCTCGAACCATTCAGAAAGAGGAGCCGTTTGGGTGCGATAGACTTCGAAACGTTTCTTGATAGTCTCCTCGTTGTCATCAGCCCGACCTTGCTCCTTAGCACGTTTCAGGAGACGTGCCATCAGGATATCCTCATCCACTACTAACTCGATCATTATGCCCATGTCGTGACCACGTTTTGCCAGCATTTCCTTGAGTGCCTCTGCTTGGGCAATCGTGCGGGGGAAACCATCAAAGATTACACCTTTGCCAGCAGGCTGTGCATCGTAGGTCTTGGCCAATATGTCAATCATCAACTTGTCAGGAATCAGTTGACCATTATCGATGTAGCCTTTGGCAATCTTGCCAAGCTCAGTGCTGTTCTTGATCTCAGCACGCAGCACGTCGCCTGTACTGATGTGGCCCATGCCGTATTTCTCTACAATATCGTCACTATAGGTTCCCTTTCCACTTCCAGGGGCACCGAAGATAATGATGTTCTTCATACTCTCTCTTTCTTTAATTTCTAATTTGTTATCTCTCTTTTTACCTTAATTTATACCAATGTATAGATATCCTTCGTGTTGCGTCCATAACCATCGTAATCAAGACCGTATCCCACGATGAAGTCGTTGGGAATCTCGAGGCAGCAGTAACGGATGTCCAATTTGACTTGCAGCTTACCAGGCTTGACCAAGAGGGCGCAGATGTCGATGCTGCTTGGATTCTGTTTCATCAGATTGTCTAGCATGTGAGCCATAGTGAGACCCGTATCGACGATATCTTCCACGATGATTACATGGCGATTGGTTACGTCGACATTCAATCCGATGAGTTCACGAATTGATCCAGAAGAATTGACACCTTGGTACGAGGCTAACTTGACGAAACATATCTCGCAAGGAAGGTTCACCTGGCGGAGCAAATCCGCAGTAAAGATGAACGAACCGTTTAAAACAGACAGGAAGACAGGGTTCTTACCTGCGTAATCTTGATTGATTTTGTTGGCAATAGCCTTAACCCTTTCCTGAATTTTGGATTCTGGAATGGAGATTCTGAAGGTTTTGTCCTTGACTTGGATTGTATCCATTTATATAAGTTTGTCAATAAACGATGCAAAGTTACGAAAAAAGATTTAAAATCTGACTATTAGGAAGAAAATCTTTCTGTCTTCTGTTGTTGAGATTCATCGAAAAGCATTATCTTTGCAGTATGATACGCCCTGAACCCATCAAATTGGACATAAATCGCATGGCAGAAATCTACAGGATTCGACCTGCGGATGCTCATAAGGGGACCATGGGACATGCCTTGCTCGTAGCGGGAAGGTATGGTATGGCTGGATGTGCCAGCCTAGCAGCTGAGGCATGCCTGAGAAGTGGTGTAGGGAAGCTGACCATACATACTATTCGCAAGAATCGTAACATCCTGCAGATGAATGTTCCTGAGGCAATTCTTCATCTGGATTCAGGAACTGATTTCTTGCGGACTTCAGTCCAGGACTTCTCTCCCTATCAATCTGTTGGGATGGGGCCAGGATTGGGAACGAAAGCATCGACCTGCCTGGCAAGGTATTTGGAAAAATGTGACCTCCCTATGGTGCTTGATGCAGATGCATTGAACCTGTTGGCCCAGAATCCAGCTTTGCTGCAGAAGATGGATTGCATCTTGACTCCTCATGTGGGTGAAATGCAGAGATTGGCAAAGGGATTTGGACTTGATGGTGAAGACATGTATCAATGTGCTGTCCAGATGGCCACAGAGAGAAAGTGCATTGTTGTGCTGAAGGGGTATCACACGAAGATATGTCTCCCAGATGGATCTGCCCTATGTTGCCCCAGAGGCAATGCGGGTATGGCTACGGCGGGTTCGGGTGATGTGCTGACAGGCATCATTACGGGATTGCTTGCCCAAGGTTACAAACTCGATGAGGCTGCTGCATTGGGCGTATGGCTACATGCTTCAGCAGGTGATTATGCTGCAGAGAAGATGGGGCAAGAGTGTATGTTGGCACGCGATATCATCATTTTTTTGCCTCAAGCGTTTAGTGAAATAAAGAAGATTAAGAATATATGATGAAAAGATTAATTTTGGCAGGCTTGTTCGGTATGAGCTTGCTCAATCTGAATGCTCAGACTCAAGTAGAACCTTTTGTGCCAGGCAGCACATTGGATGGAATATGTTATTACCTCCCCAGCACGGCTTTGCGCGTGACTGTTGTCGCAGAGAAAACCATCACCAACCCTGGGGATTTCTGGGTATATGCTGACAAATACCTTCGGCTGAAGAATGTACCTCAGTCCCAAAGTGTGAACTGGATAATCAAAAACATTACTTTGGAACCTTATGGAGTTCCAGATAAGAGTAAAGCCTACAGTATCAAGTTGAAGAGCAAGACTCTTGCTCCCTTGGTAGGTTTAAGTAGAGATGGTATCTTGTTGAGTATCAATACGGATGCTCAGGAGGAGACTTTGCCGCCTTTGCCTGAGGCAGTACCTGCTCCTGCACTTGTGAACCCGCGAAATTACATGACCCAAGAGATCCTCTCAGCAGGTGCGGATTGGAAGATGGCAGAACTGTGTGCCCAGGAGATTTATGATATTCGCGAGAGCCGTAATGACTTGATTCGTGGCGAAGCCGATAACACTCCCAAGGATGGCGCCCAATTGAAGTTGATGCTTGAGCAGTTGTCTGATCAGGAAAAAGCGTTGGAGAGCCTCTTCAGTGGGACACAGCAGACAAGTACTGAAGTGTTTTCCTTGAATTATATTCCAACGAAAGAAACAGATAAGGATATTCTGTTCCGCTTTTCTCAGAAATTGGGATTGGTGGATGCTGATGATTTGGCTGGAGATCCTGTATATGTTAGTGTAAAGAGCTTGGAGACGGTTCCTCGCTCGGTTCAGGATGATGGCATTGCCAAGAAGAAAGAAAAAATGGAGAAGGGAGTTTTTTATAATGTTCCTGCACGAATGGCAATTAAAGTCTTCAATGCTCATCAGGAATTCGTAAAGACGGAGACACCCATGGGACAGTTTGGCGTGGTAGAGATTCTCTCGAACTTGCTTTTTGACAAAAAGACCAACACCCAAGTCACTTTCTTCCAGAGTACAGGAGGAACAAAAGATGTGATGGAATAAAACATTTAGATATTTGATTAATCCTAAAAAAAATAGTCAACAATGAAAAGAGTGATTCTAATGGCAGTTGCTATGATTGTCATAGCAAGCGTAAATGCGCAGCAGAAGGAATATCCTAAGCAGGAACCTATGAAGGCAGGAATGTCGGAATATTGGACCCCACAGCCTAAAGTGGTGACACCAGGCGATATAAAGACAAACACAGCTCCCAGTGATGCTGTTGTATTGTTTGATGGGAAGGATTTGTCTGCTTGGACAAACGGACAGGATGGTCCTGCAGAATGGATTGTGAAGAATGGAATCCTTACTGTGGACAAGTCGAAGGGTGACATTGTGACAAAACAGAAATTCGGCAGTTTCCAACTCCATCTGGAATGGTGCGTACCTGAGGATATCGAAGGGGAAAGTCAAGCACGTGGAAACAGTGGTGTTTTCCTGCAGGATATGTATGAGGTTCAGATTCTGGATTGCTACAATAATGAGACGTACGTGAATGGTATGACAGGTAGCATCTACAAGCAGACACCTCCCTTGGTAAACGTAATGCGCAAGCCAGGCGAGTGGAATGTTTATGATATCATCTACACTGCTCCCATTTTCAAGGAGGACGGCACTTATCTGTATCATCCTTATGTAACTGTTATCCAGAATGGTGTAGTACTGCAAAATCATACGGAGATTTGGGGAACTACCGAGTACATTGGCTGGCCTCGTGTCGTGCCTCATGGTGATGGCCCCATTCGTTTGCAGATGCATGGAGATCCCAGTAAAGCAATCTCCTTCCGAAACATGTGGATACGTCCCATGTAATATGTTCGAGAATTCTTTTTGAAACCTTTCATCAAGACCTAAAAAAAGAAGGGATGCTCCATTTGAGCCATCCCTTCTTTCATTTTTTTTCTTATTAAATTAGAGTTTGTCGTTGCTACCAAGAACATCAACAATCTTGTGGATGTACATCTTCTTCATGTTCTCGCGAGCAGGCTTCAGATACTGACGAGGATCAAAATGACCGGGGTTCTCTACAAAGTGCTTGCGAATGGCAGCTGTCATAGCCAAACGTGAATCAGAGTCGATGTTGATCTTGCAAACGGCGCTCTTGGAAGCCTCACGCAGTTGCTCCTCAGGAATACCTACTGCATCAGGCAGTTTGCCACCATACTTGTTGATGGTATCAACCTCATCCTGGGGAACAGAAGAACTTCCGTGCAGCACGATGGGGAAACCAGGGAGCTTCTTCTCGATTTCATGCAAGATGTCGAATGCCAATGGAGGTGGAACCAACTTGCCAGTCTTGGGATCACGTGTGCACTGCTCAGGAGTGAACTTGTAAGCGCCATGACTGGTACCGATAGAGATCGCTAAACTGTCGCAACCACTACGTGTTGAGAAGTCAATAACCTCTTCAGGCTTAGTATAGTGGGAAACCTCGCTGGCAACTTCGTCCTCAACGCCTGCCAATACACCCAGCTCAGCTTCAACGGTAACATCATACTTGTGAGCATACTCAACCACCTTCTTGGTCAAAGCGATATTCTCTTCGTAAGGCAGAGAAGAACCGTCTATCATCACACTGGAGAAACCATTGTCGATACAATCCTTACAGAGTTCGAAAGTGTCTCCATGATCGAGATGCAGAACAATCTGAGGATTGGGGCATCCCAACTCCTTGGCATACTCTACAGCACCTTGAGCCATGTAGCGAAGGATGGTGCCGTTAGCATAGTTGCGAGCACCCTTGGATACTTGCATGATAACGGGCGATTTAGTCTCTACAGCAGCTTGAATGATAGCCTGCATCTGCTCGAGAGTGTTGAAATTGAATGCTGGGATAGCATAACCGCCATCCACTGCCTTTTTGAACATTTCACGGGTGTTAACCAAACCCAATTCTTTGTAACTTGTCATAATTCTGTTTATTAAAAATGAAATTGTCTTCTATTTAGCGGGTGCAAAGATACAAAATAGTTGCAATATTTGAATAATATTTTCCTGTTTGTTATAATTCCTTAACCAAATAAATTTGGGTTGGGAAGTGGTCGCTGTATCCATCCTGCCATTGCCCACCTGCTGTTGTTCGTTTAGGAGAACCTTTGTACTTGCCTTCTTTGGTAATCATATAATCTGGCATGTAAATCTCGTTTTTGAAAAACTTGAAGGTAGAACGGTCTTTGCCCACCATATTCCCTGTGAAGATGATCTGGTCGAAAAGGTTCCACATATTGTCATACAGCAAGGTGCCTTGTCCTTTTTTCCTCAGAGTTTCATACCAAGGGTTAAAGAGATCCTGCTTTCCAAGTTTCTTCATTTTGTTCTTGGCTCCTAGGGCTGTTACGACGCTGGCATTGTCAGGGTCATCATTCAGGTCACCCATAATGACAATACGTGCATCGGGATCTGTGGTTTGTATGGAATCGACGATTTCACGGCAAAGACGTCCCATAAATTCACGACTGGGACTATCTGCGGCACGAGAGGGCCAATGGTTGATCATGAAATGGAAGTGTTCGCCAAGAAGGTTACCCTCGACGTGTAAAATGCCACGAGTGGTAAAGCCGCCACTGAACTCCTCATAACCTTGGGCAGGAATCAGTTCATAGTTTTTTACCTTGAACATTTTGGGGTTGTAGATGCAGGCAAGATCTATACCACGTCTGTCGTTGCCTTCCACCAAAATTCCTTCCATACCGATATTTGCCAATTCGGGTTGGGCAAGTAAGTCTTTGAGGACATTCTGATTCTCCACCTCACTCATGCCAATGAAAGCTGCTCCACCCTTTACACGTTCTGTGCAGAGTTCCGAGAGGACCTTTGCCATGTTGTGCAGCTTGTGAGTGTATTTCATGTCATTCCATTGGAAAGAACCTGTAGGCAGGAAGTCGTAGTCGTTTTTCCCTTCATCGTGAATAGTGTCGAACAAATTCTCCTGATTATAAAATGCTATGCCGCAATAGACGGTTCGTTTTCCTTGTTCACTACCTGTCTCGAGTTTCGCAGGCTTGTAGGAACTCAGGCTCAGCATGACTATAATTGCTGCTATGGAGAGGATGGTCTTTTTCATTATTTCAGTTCTTTCTGATTTATAATTATGTGCAAATTTCTAAAAAAAAAACGACAATATAGAACTTTTCTGATTAAATTCGATGTTTTTATATTTTTTTCCATAAAATGTAAATACCCCTTGATTATTTTTGATTAAATTTGTAACGAAAAGATAAAAATGTGTACATATAAATTGTAAAACGAATCACATGAGTAAAGGTGCTAAACTATTTGCTGTAGCTTTGTGTCTGAGTACCAGTACATTGGCGCAACAAGAGGTCAAGACGGACTCTCTCACCACTGAAGATGAGTTCGATTTCTCGCTGACGGAGGGCCAGATTGACGAGGACGCAGAAGCTGCAAGTACCATTACCCTGGTGTCAAGTACGAGAGATCCTTTCATGGATGAGATAGGCTTCCTTTGGAGTCCTATGAGATTCAAGTATAGGGCTCTTGACAACCAGTACGTGGGAAACTACATTAACGGTGTGAAATTCAACAACGTAGAGACTGGACGTTTCAGTTTTACAGGTATCACTGGTGGTCTCAATGATGCCACACGAAACAAAGAAGGAGTAGGATTCCTTGAACAAAGTTCCTTCTCCTTTTCTCCTTTAGGAGGTGCTACCAACATAGACATTCGTCCCAGTCATTATGCAGTAGGTTCTAAAGTTGGTATCGCAGGTACTAACCGCAACTATGTCTTACGTGGAACCTATACCTATGCAACAGGTCTTCTCCAGAATGGATGGGCCTTTATGGGAGCGCTGGGTTATCGATGGTCAAACGAGGGTGTTATTGAAGGAACTTTCTACAACTCTTTCAGTTACATGATCGGGGCAGAAAAGGTGTTCAATCCTCGTCATAGTCTCAGTTTGACAACGTGGGGCGCTCCGACCGAACGTGGTCAGCAGGGTGCTGCTACGGAAGAAGCATATTGGTTGGCTAATTCCCATTATTATAATCCTTATTGGGGATATCAGGATGGCAAGAAACGCAACAGCCGTGTCGTATCAGAGTATTCTCCGTCCGTAATGGCTACTTGGGATTTCAAGATTAACAATAATGCCAAACTGACCACTGCTGCAGCTATGACGTTTGTCAACTATGGTTCTACCGCATTGAGTTACAACAATGCCTACAACCCAAGTCCTGTTTATTACAAGAATATGCCATCCAGTGTGTTTAATGTATACAATGATACCTATAACAATGCTTCGTGGCTGAGCGAGAATTATGGTGTCATGGAGCAATATCAAACAATGTATGATTATTGGACTGGCCCAAAGGCAAACCGTCAAGTCAACTGGGATTTGTTGTATGCTCAGAATGAGGCGAATAATTCTACGGGGAAGTCTGCTCTCTATTATCAGGAGAAGCGCCATAATGACCAGCGTGCATTTAATCTCTCCAGTATCTTGGATGGCCGTTTCAACACCTATGGGTCATACGTTCTTGGTTTGAACTTCAACTCCACTCGTGGTCATCATTACAAGACTATGGCCGACTTGTTAGGGGCAGAGAACTTCATTGATGTGGACAATTATTCCCTTAACAAGTATGGAAGTGGAAGCAATGAGTACCAGAATGATTTGGACAATCCTAACCGTCGTATCAATGAGGGCGACATCTTTGGTTATAACTATCTAATTAACGTTGATAAGGTTAAGGCCTTTGGCAGCAATACCTGGAAAGCAGGCAACTTCACGGCATCTTATGGTGCTGATATAGAAGGAACCTGGATGGAACGTTACGGTAAGATGCGCAACGGCCGTGCAGCAGATTTCTCAAAGGGTAGCAGTGGTTGGGCTCGTTTCTTGGGAGGAGGTGGCAAGGCTTTGCTTCAGTATAATGTTGCCACATCGTTCTTCTATCTGGGTGGTGCCATCGAGTCTCAGGCTCCTTTGGCTTATAATTCTTTCGTGGCTCCACGTATCCAGAATAATTTTGCCAACAACCTGAAGAACGAATGGTACTATAGTGGCGAGGTTGGTTATCAGTGGTATTTCGGTCCTGTAAGTGGTAAGGTCGGTGGATATTATACGCGGTTTAATGACATTACTCAGCAGACGGCATTCTACAATGACGATGCTTCGTATCTGACTTATCTTACGATGACAGGTATCCAGAAGCAATATATGGGAGTTGAGGCTGCCGTTACCATAAAACTCTATCGTAATCTGAAGCTTAATCTCATAGGTACACTTTCAGATGCCAAGTATGTCAACAATCCCAGTGCCCAGTTGGCCTATGAGGGTTCTGATTATGAGACCATCACCAGCATTAACACATGGTCTAACGAGATCACTGGTGAGAACCGTGCATTGCAGGTTTTCATGAAAGACGTGAAGGAAAATAGCACACCCCTGACGGCTGCTTCTGTTGGCTTGAGTTATAATACCAATGGGTGGTATTTCGATGTAAACCTTAATTATTATGATCGGGTTTACGTGGGAGCTTCCCCTTATCGCCGTTTGGGTAATGCCAGCGAGGCAGGTGTGAGCGGATATGCAAGCAATATCTCTGATATCAATGTTAATACAGGTACCATCAAGACTGCATGGGATTATGCTCGTGAGCAGAGTGCATCCGGAAGTGGTGCTTACGTCTATGATGCCCAGACGGGTGAACTCTTGACGACTTATGCTCCCTCTCAGGAGAAATTTGAAGGTGGTTTTATGTTAGATGCCAGCATAGGTAAGAGCCTCTCCCTGCGTAATGGTAAGAGACTCAATTTCAACCTGATGGTTCAGAACCTGACTAACAACCGAAATATGCGCACCGGTGGTTACGAACAGAATCGTGCTGACCGCTCTTATGATTATCAGTTCTCCAAGAACTCTTATTATTATTATGCAAATGCTATCAATGCATTCCTGAATATCGGACTTAGATACTAGACATGACAATGAAGAAACATTTGATAAAGATATTTGCAGGTTTGCTTGTTTTAGCATCTTGCATGAACGATTATGATGATGAAATCGTTTCTAACGACGAATTCACGGCAACCAACGTTGGCGAGCCTACGACAACTATCTCAGCTTTGCGCAGCACTTACAGCAGTGTAATCTCCAATAGTTCTTACGAGAAGATTACAGAGGATGCTGTGGTTGAAGGTGTGGTGGTTGCTAATGATGTCTCAGGCAATATTTACCAGTTCATTTACATCCAGGGCATGAATGCCGATGGAACCCTGAACACTTCAGAAGGTGGCATTGGTGTTGGCATCAAGGGACTTGGATGTCTGTATACGCTGTTCCCTGTTGGCCAAAAGATTCGCATCAATCTCAAGGGACTCTGGATAGGTGGTTACGGTGCTTCACCTCGTATTGGTATGCCCTATATCAATACGAATGGAAGTATGCGTTTAGGGCCTATGCCTTTTGCTACGATGCAGACAAATATTCAGAAAGTGGGCACTCCCGTTCCTGATATGGTTCAGGCTCGTCCGGTTGTGGCTTCCGAGTTGACTGTTAACAACATCACTCGCCTGACTCCTATGCTTGTGGTGTTGAACAATGCTCAAATTAGCGATGTTGGCTGGCCCTACGCTCATTGGGAAGTAGGTGGCGACACCTATAGCGAGTATCACGACATAACGATTGGAAACACTACTGTAAAGCAACTGCTATACACTAGTACCAGTGCGCAGTTTGCTGGCGATACTATCCGTGCTGGTCGTAAGACCATTTATGGATTGCTGGGTCGTTATTCCAGTTCGTATCAACTTTCTCTGCGTTCATTGGACGATATTGTAGAACTTGAAAAATAATTCATCATTATGAAAAAAATATATCAATTACTGCTTGTAGCAGTCGCCGTTATTGGCATTACCACTTCCTGTTCTGATGTGCCTGCCCCTTACGAGGTGAATCCTGGTGCTAACGGAGGTGGCAAGACACTTCCTTACAAAAGTACAGCTCTCAGTACGGGATGGACCATGCATTGCATTTCTGCCAATGAGCCTTGGAGCCAGGGTAGTTCCTATACTCAGGCTACTGGTTATCAGGATTGGGGAGGGACTGGAGCCAAATCGAATGCGGAAGTAGAGTCCTATCTCATTTCGCCACCTTTCAATACTGCGTCTGAGAGTGGGAAGGTGCGTTTCTATTTCGACAACACCATTCGCTACACCAACAATGTGAGTGGCTGGGTTAACTATGAGAAGATTTTTGTCAGCAGCAACTATGACGGCAAGAACTTCGATGCTGCTTCTTGGGAACAGATTGCTTGGACTCCCACAGCCAGCCCTTTCAGCGACTGGACACTTTACTCCAGCGGTCAGATTCAGCTTCCTGAGGCTTATGTCAATCAGGATAGTGTTTACATTGCCTTCTATTTTTATGCTCCCAGCAATGCTTCCACCACATGGGAACTCGAGAACTTTGTGATCGAGGAGGGTGAGGCTGGTGATACTCCTGCTCCGTCTCCCACTGAGGGCAGCGGCTCGGGTACAGCCACCGATCCCTACAATGCAACAGCGGCTGTTGCTTTCGCCAGTGCCCTTGCAGCCGACGTGAACTCTGACCCCGTCTACATTACTGGCATCATCTGCAATGATCCCAACATCGATACAGGTCAGTATGGCAACGCCACCTTCTACATTTCCGACGATGGAACCGACGCCAACCGTTTCTATGTGTTCCGTACGTTGGACATAGGTAACCAGAAGTTCACCGATGCCAAAAAGCTGAAGAAGGGTGACAAGGTGGTCATCTATGGTCCTCTGGTCAACTATCGAGGCAACACGCCTGAAACGGTGGGCAACAAGACCTATCTCATCTCCATCAATGGCTCCTCAGAAGGAGGCAACGATACTCCAGACAATCCTGATACACCAGGCAGCTCAGAGGGAGTATCCATCAGCGGAACCACAGTAACCCTCACCAATTCGGAAGCCACAGCAGGAAGTGAGTCCATCAAAATCGACTTCTCCACACTTGGCTTGGATAATGCTGCTGAAATGGGTACTGTAACTCTCTCCGATGGTACTACGATTGCATTCGATAAGGGAAGCAACTCAAATGCTCCCAAGTACTATTCTGCCACCAAGGGTGCGCGTGTGTATGCCAACAATATCATTACGTTCAATGGAAAGAGCAAAATTGCCAAGATCGTGATGACTTGCGACTCCTACAATGGCGTTGATTATGTTGGAAATGCTACAGCCACAGTTTCATTCTCTGGCAATAATGCAACGTATGTAAATGCATCTTCAGATGCAGGTACTCAGCTTCGTGTACAGACTATTACCATCACTTACGCTGAGTAGAAGAATTCTGAATGAGGAAATATGCTTTGCTTTTGATCGTCTTCTCCATGGGATTCATTTCCTGTGGAGATGACGAAATGGAGCCTTCCAGCCTGACAAACAAGGAGAACATAAATGCCAACCTGGTGGGGACTGACAAGACTGTCTCTCGTCTGGAGATGCCCCATCTGACCTCGCGTTACGATTACATCTGTCACAAGCTCACCGATGGGACGGTCAACTATACATTCGAGTACGACCGTTCGCACTATCATGCCCATTGGGTAGCCTATACCTATGATGCTGTTACGGCAAAAAGAAACTATACCAGCCGAACCAATGCGTGGGCTCCCGATCCTGATATTGACAAGAACTATCGACTGAGTGTCCAACATTTCTCAGGCTTCAATCGCGGGCATCTGGTTGGTAGCGCAGAACGTTACGGCAGCAGGGAGGCCAACGAGCAAACCTTCTACATGAGTAACATGTCCCCTATGCTGGGCAATTTCAACAGTACCTATTGGGGAGAGATAGAAGATAAGGTTCGCGACTACTGGGGACATACCGTCGTTTCCTCTGGCAGCAGTTTCTACGGCGGTACGCTTTATGTGGTCAAGGGAGGCACACTGGATCAGCTCCGCAAGACTATCCGCGTCGAGACGGTCCTTGGCGAGAGAGTCGAGATGGCTGTCCCCATGTATTATTGGATTGCATGTCTCTTCGTCTCTGGTAGCGGGAATGCTAAGGCCATAGGATTCTGGCTCGAGCATAAGGATTTCAACAACGTTAGCGAGGCCTATCTCCTTCAACTTCGTCGTCAGGCGGCCATGTCTATCGATGAGTTGGAGAAGAAAACGGGTATCGATTTCTTCTGCAATCTGCAGGATAATGTCGAGAACCACGTGGAGGCCACCTACGATATCAGCCAGTGGAGTGGGTTGTAGCAGCCGCCATGTACGCTCCTTCCCAGGATATATATAATAATGTACATCAAATAAAAACAAAATTAGTGTTATGGAAAACAAAAAGACAAATGTGATGAAGCTCGTCCCCGTGATGCTTTGTTTCTTTGCGATGGGATTCGTTGATCTCGTAGGTATTGCATCCAATTACGCAAAGGACGACCTGGGACTTTCCGACACGATGGCCAACATACTGCCTTCTATGGTATTTGTTTGGTTCCTCATCTTCTCTGTGCCCACAGGTTTGCTGATGAACAAGATCGGCCGCAAGCGTACAGTCTTGCTCAGTTTGCTCATTACAATCGTCTCGTTGGCACTCCCCATTCTGGGAAACAACTTCTACATCATGATTATTGCCTTCTCCCTGCTTGGCATCGGAAATGCCCTCATGCAGACCTCGCTGAATCCCCTGGTGGCCAGCGTGATGCAGGGAGGTAACCTGGCCAGTACGCTCACGTTTGGTCAGTTCATCAAGGCGATAGCCTCCTTCATGGCTCCATACATCGCCATGTGGGGTGCCATGCAGTCCATTCCCTCCCTCGGACTTGGCTGGCGTGTACTCTTCCCCATCTACATGACGATCGGCGTTATTGCTACCTTGTGTCTTGGTTTGACCAGTATCAAGGAGCAACCCCAGGAAGGAAAGCCCAGCACATTCGGGCAGGCTCTTGGCCTGCTCAGCAACCCCATCGTCCTGCTTTGCTTCATTGCCATCATCTGCCATGTAGGAATCGATGTGGGCACCAACACTACGGCTCCCAAGATCCTGATGGAACGTCTCGGCATGTCGCTCAACGAAGCAGCTTTCGCCACCAGCCTCTACTTTTTCTGCCGTACGATCGGTTGTCTTACGGGTAGTTACATCCTGACCCGCATCAGCAATCGCGCATTCCTCCTCTTCAGCGTCTGCCTGCTGGGCATCGCTATGGTAGGACTCATGGTGGGCCACACCAAGTGGATACTCTACGGAGCCATTTGCGTTCTGGGATATGGCAACAGCAACCCCTTCTCCCTCATCTTTGCCCGTGCCCTGAGTGCTGTGCCTGACAAGCAGAACGAAGTCTCCGGCCTGATGATTATGGGACTCTTCGGCGGAACCATCTTCCCCCTGTTCATGGGACTCGCCAGCGATGCAATCGGACAGGTGGGAGCAGTCATGATAATGTCTGTAGGTGTTGTTTATATGGCTGCCTATGCCATAAAAGCGGGGTAATTTGTTGATTTTATAACATTTCCCGCCAAAAGATTTGGCAGGTAAATGAAAAAAACGTAATTTTGCACGCTGAATCGTAAAAAGGCGACCATTACACATATAGTTACCACTATATCATAACATAGTAGACATAATAAAAAACAAAACATACAGATATGAAAAAAGGACTTCATCCAGAGAATTATCGTCCCGTCGTCTTCAAGGATATGAGCAACGGTGACATGTTCCTGAGCCGCTCTACCTGCAAGACAACAGAGACCATCGAGTTCGAGGGCCAGGAGTATCCCTTAGTAAAGTTGGAGATTTCCAATACCTCTCACCCCTTCTATACAGGTAAGAGCAAATTGGTTGACACCGCAGGTCGTGTTGATAAGTTCATGAGCCGTTACGCTCGTACCAAGAAGTAAACAGCAGACACTCCATTAAGGTTACTGACAGAACAAGAGAGGGTGCGCCTATTTTGGCACACCCTCCTTTTTTGTTGTTACTCTGTTAATAATCTTCATCCTCCTCGAAGTCGTCAAATCTGCCGAGCATTTTTGCAACTTAGAGGCTTCATGCGGATAATTGTTTTATTAGTAATACTCTATTATAACGCGAATAAATCAATAGTCATCATCAAAAGTGTCAGAAGTACCAAAGTCATCGTAATCCATGTACTTTGAGTTAACTGTAATTGGGGTATCGCCATCGCCTGTTCCACCAGTCCCACCACCAAAACCAGTCGTTCCTACAGAGATCACCACCATAATTTCTGGCATAACCACCTTTTTTATAGCAAAAAAAGGTTTCATGTATTTCTTTTTCATATCAAAATCTTTTTAGAGAATAATTACTTAGCGAGATATTTCTTGCCATCCTTGCAAACAACGATACCCTTATATCCGTTACCAACCTTCTGACCAGCAAGGTTATAGCGAGCAGCGTCAGCATCAACACCGACATTTTCTATGCTAGTTGTCTCTGATCCCTCAATGTCTATATCAAGATAAGCCTTGGTAAGAAGTTCCAGCGAAGTGCCGCGTGCATCGAGATAGCATTTGCCAGCAGGTACCACAATATCAGAATCAACCTTATACAACCCCGGCTGACCATCCTTCGTTCCAAGGATAAAGGCCTTTGAATATTCATTGAGTGTAGTGTCGAAAAGAACAGGCACCAAAAGATTCTTCGCAGTAATCTTGCTCACATAAGCACCACACACATAATACTTTGTATTTGCTTCACCCTTTACGAATACCGGAGTACCGGCTGGTAGCATTCTAGTATCAACGGTCTCAAGCAAAACACTATGCTTATTTATCTTTATCGCAACATAGGTCTTTACACCTTCACCTTGGACTTTAACATCGGTGAATGCTGTGTAAGAAGCCCAACCTGCACCATTGGTCTTTATCGGACTATGCTGAGAGATAATCGCAGCAGGATCCCAAGTGCCGGCAAAGGCAATGAGATTAGCCTTTGTCAGACTAACATTATTAGCAGGATCCTTGCTTAACACGGCACCAGAAGCATCATACGCAGCAAAACGACGTGTCATATCGTCACCGATAGTACTACCCCACAAAGTATTGTTAGGGGTAATTGCAAAATTAGTGCCAATGAACGTTGCAGCGGAACTTGCATCTTCATGAGCCTTCCAGCCATGCGCAAGATAATAATTGTCATTCTGAGAAGTAGCACCTGTAACAAGACAGTTTGCAAACACATAGCCGATTTCCGCATTATCACCGCCATAAGAAGATGGGGCAGCGATAACACCATCGTAGCTTCCGTTCATCAGAACATTCAGTTGAACGGAGTTAAACAACACGCTACCAGAACCACAGATAAAGTCAGAAGACCCCTCAATAATACCACCCTCGAAGTAAGCAATCATGCCTTTGGCACCATTGCTGTAGTATGTATTCTGCTTGCCCTTCAGATACACATTCTTGCAGATAGTCTTTGTTCCCCTATCCCAGAGAGCAACGCCG
>JAFZWK010000016.1 GCA_017617335.1 Bacteroidaceae bacterium
ATAAGTTTGTCAAACCCGCCAGCAAATCGCCTCTGACCTCCTTAGACCGCGCGGTTTATTTGGCTAAAAATAGTTAAGAATGATGCAAGTGATTGAAAATCAGTATAGAATCGTCGGAAACCAAGTTTTCAACGAGGATGAGTATTAAGGAAAAGAGCATTATGAAATATTCTCGCCGGCTGTGCGAGAATATTTTTTAATTCCCATACAATAAAATGGCTACACGCTCCGTTATATTAATCAGGATGAAACGACTGCTATGGATAGGACTGTTTCTGCTGACTACCCTTGGAGTAAGGGCACAGTATGACGTGGCATTCACCAATTATTGGGCGTTGCAGTCCTTCTACAATCCCGCAGCGACGGGATTGGATGGCCTCCTGAACGTACAGGCAGCTTACAGTATGCAGATGGCTGGTTTCGAGGATGCTCCTGCCAGCATGTATGTAGGTGCAGACATGCCTGTGTTTTTCTTAAGTCCAAGGCATGGGATGGGTGTAGGGTTCCTAAATGACGATGTGGGGCTCTTCAAGAACAAGAAGTTTTTTCTGCAGTATGCGTATCACCAGCCCTTGTTCGGAGGAAAGTTCAGTATAGGGGCCAGAGCAGGCCTCCTGCAAAATGGATTTGATGGGACAGACCTTAATGTGGAACACAGTAGTGATCCTGCTTTCGCAAGTAGTGATGTCAATGGCACAGGATTTGATCTGGATGTTGGCTTTCGCTATTCTTACAAGCAGGTTTGGTATGTGGGTGTGAGTGCGATGCATTGTCTTGGTCCTACCATTTCACTTGGAGATGACAAGATTTATGAAATCTCTATTGATCCCTCACTTTATCTGGCAGGAGGATACAAGCTGAAATTCCGTCAGCCTCAGTATGCGCTTATGACGAATGCTTGCTTGCGAACTGACATGCAGGATTGGAGAGCAGACATCACTGCTCGTCTGGCTTATGACGGAGAGAAGCATAAACTGTATGGTGGCGTGAATTATAGTCCGACCAAGAGTGTAGCCGTCATGCTGGGTATCGATTTCCATGGCATCAATCTGGGTTACAGTTATGAGATGTACACCCGTGGAATAGGAGCCCTAAATGGAACGCACGAGTTGGTACTGGGTTACCAGACAGATTTGGATTTGTTTAAAAAAGGAAAGAATCTACACAAGAGCGTGAGATTGCTGTAATGCTGTTTGATCGCTACAAATGTTGAATGGAAATATAGAACATAAAGAATATATGAAGACAAAGAGTCTGCTTTTATTGGCAGTAGCAATTATCAGTTATGGGTTGATATCTTGTATGGGTAGCAACTCGTCGGCTAATGCTACAGGTGGAGAGTTGACTGGAGTCCGTGGTACTTCCTATAGTGAGCCTACTCCCTATGGAATGGTGCCTGTTCACAAAGGTTCTCTTAAGGTTGGCTTGGAATCGAACGACACGCTATGGGGCGCAGAGTTCCCTGCTCGTGAAATTAGTGTGGACGGTTTTTGGATGGATGAGCATGAGGTCAGCAATGCCAAGTATCGCCAGTTCGTGAATTGGGTTCGCGACAGCATCATTCGCGAGCGTCTCGCAGATCCCGCCTATGGTGGAGATGAAACCTATAAGATAGAAGAGGACAAAGAAGGAAATCCCATTACTCCTCACTTGAACTGGAGTAAATCGATTCCATGGAAAAAGGCTACTGAAGATGAGCAGCGTGCCATCGAGAGCGTCTATGTGATTCATCCCATTGATGGCACAAAGATGCTTGATGCCAGCCAAATGAATTATCGCTATGAGATTTATGACTATGCTGCTGCTGCACAACGCAAGTATCGTCTTAATCCAGAAGAGCGAGACCTGAATACTGACCATGCAGTAGACAACAGCGATGTGATGATAAGCAAGGATACGGCATGGATTGACGATGATGGTAAGATCGTGAGTCAGACTATCACACGTCCTTTGAGTGGGCCCTGGGACTTCTTGAACACTTATATTGTAAACATCTATCCTGACACCACTTGTTGGGTTAATGATTTCCAGAATGCTGATAATGAGCGTTACATGAAACTTTATTTCAGCAATCCTTCTTATGATGATTATCCTGTAGTTGGTATCAGTTGGGAGCAGGCCAATGCTTTTTGTGCATGGCGCACAGATTTTCTTATCAAGGGTTTAGGAGGATATGCCAAACAAATCCAACGTTTCCGCCTACCCAGCGAGATTGAATGGGAGTATGCTGCTCGAGGCAAAGAAGGCAATCCCTTCCCTTGGGAGAGTAAAGAAATAAAAAGTGATAAGGGTTGTTTCTATGCAAATTACAAGCCTGATCGCGGAAATTACACCAATGATGGCAGTCTGATAACTAGCAAGTGTGGAGCCTTTAGTGCTAACAGCAATGGCTTGTATGACATGGCAGGTAACGTTGCTGAATGGACAAGTACCATTTTCACGGAGGCTGGTGTGGAGAGCATGAGTGACATGAATCCTGAGCTGAGATACAATGCTGCCAAGGAGGATCCTTATCGCCTTAAGAAGAAAAGTGTTCGTGGTGGAAGTTGGAAAGATCCAGAGAGTATGATTCGCAGTGCATGGCGTAGCTATGAGTATCAAAATCAGCCTCGTTGCTATATTGGTTTCCGTTGTGTCCGGACAATGATTAGCGATACCAAGGGTAGCATTCCCAAGGGTAGCAAGAAGAAAAAGTAAAAATTGATGCCTATATAATATTTATTAAGGTGCATTAATAGTAACAGTAAGTAAATAGTAAAAATTGTATCACATATTATGAATCCTATAGCCGCAATCCAAAGATGGATGGATTCTGCATCCGGTCAAAAATTCATGAACTATGCCTACAGCTGGGGTGCTGCAGTCGTTATTTTAGGAACCTTGTTTAAGTTGACTCACCTTCCAGGTGCCAACTTGATGTTGTTCATTGGTATGGGTACTGAGGTATTTGTATTCTTCATATCTGGTTTTGAGAAAACGTATGAAGTGAATAAAGACGAAAACAACAGCTCTCATGGCGTAGTTGGGTCTCAAATTGTTGTAGCAGGTGGAGGTAATCCTTTACCCGAAGGAACTCCTTTACCTGAAGATGCAGAGATTCCAGAAGGTCCCATCGTTATTGGTGGAGGTATTCCTGCAGGAGGTGTTGTAGCCTCTGGCGGCCCTGTAGTTGCTGGTGGCCCTGTAGTTGCTGGTGGCCCTGTAGTTGCTGGTGGCCCTGTAGTTGCTGGCGGCCCTGTGGTTGCTGGCGGCCCTGTAGTTGCTGGTGGTCCTGTGGTTGCTGGTGGTGTTCCTTCCAATATTGATCCTGAGGCATTAGCTCAAGGTGCTGGACTTAGTGCTGCAGCTGCCAATTTGGCAGCCGCAGGCCAAGCTGCTGCCGAGGCTCAATTGGCTTTGAGTCAATTGAATGGAGGTGGTGCAGGTATTAATCCTAAGGCCATCAAGGCTACTGATCCTGGTGTAATCGAAGAGGCTGTGAAGAATTACGCAGAACAGTTGACAGAGTTGACTGAAGTATTGGGACGTGTCAAGGATCAGGCTGCTCGTATGAGTACTGATAGTGAGGAGATGGAGAACTTGAATCGTACGTTGACCGGTATTGCTACTGTTTATGAGCTGCAACTCAAGAACATCAGTAAACAGGTAACTACCATTGAGCAGATTGATGAGCAGACACGTCGTATGGCTCAGCAGATAGAAGAGTTGAACAACGTATACGCACGTATGATTCAAGCTTTGACCATCAATATGGGTGCTACGCCCGTTACACCTCCGATATCTACTGTTTCAAAAGAAGAAAAGGATAAGGATTAAGTCATTCTCCCTGCAATATGCAGTTTGAAATAAACTGAAAATCGTTTAAGACATATAGCGATGGCAATTAAGAAAAGAAAAATATCTCCTCGCCAAAAGATGATCAACTTGATGTACGTGGTCTTGATGGCCATGCTGGCATTGAATGTGTCCAGCGATGTACTGAACGGTTTCTCTTTGGTATCTGAGAGCCTGAATCGCACTACGGAGAATGCCAGCCAAACTAATCAAGGTATCTACTCGACCTTCGATACTCAGATGAAGTCAAATCCTGCCAAGGTAAAGCAATGGTATGATAAAGCTCAAATTGTCCGTTCCATGAGTGATTCTCTCTACAATTTCGCAGAGGAACTCAAAAAGGCAATCGTTCGTGAGAGTGATGGCGAGGATGGTGATGTCAATAACATAAAAAACCGCGAAGATCTTGAAGCAAGTACTCAAGTAATGCTCGCACCAGGTCGTGGTCGCGGTAAGGATTTCTACAATGCTATCAATAGTTACCGTGAACGAATTGTCAAGATGGTAACGGACAAGGAGAAGAAGGAGATTATCAGTAGCAACCTTAATACAGATGTTCCTGCTAAGGGTAAGATTCTGGGAAAAAACTGGCAAGAGTACATGTTCGAAAATACTCCAACGGCAGCAGCCGTTACTTTGCTTACTAAGGTGCAAAGCGATGTTCGTTATGCGGAGGGTGAGGTTCTTCACACTTTGATTAGCAATGTGGATGTTAATGATATCCGTGTAAACGAGCTGAATGCATATGTAATTCCCAGTGCCCAAACAGTTGTTCAAGGAGGCAAGTTCAGTGCTCAAATTTTAATGGCTGCTGTGGATACAACTCGCAGACCTACCATTTATGTGGGTGGACGTGAGATTCAGAGTTCACGTGGTCTTTATGAGACGGTTTGCTCTAAGACAGGCGATTTCACGTTGAACGGATTCATTGAAATGCTTGATGGAAATGGAGAAAAAGTACGTCGCGATTTTTCTCAAAAGTATACTGTTGTTGCTCCTAGTGCCACAGTAAGTGCTGACATCATGAATGTTCTTTATGCTGGGTATGACAATCCCATGAGTGTCAGTGTCCCAGGCGTGCATAATAATCAGATTAATGCTACCATGGCAGGGGGGAGCCTGACAAAGACGGGTGATGGCAAATATATTGCTAAGCCAACTAATGTAGGTGGTGAGGCAGTCGTTACTGTAACAGCCCAAAATGAAGGTCGTTCCCAAGAGATGGGTAAGTTCACGTTCCGTGTGCGTAAATTGCCTGATCCAACAGCATTTATTGCATATTCTGATGGGAAAGGTGGTACGGAACAATTCCGTGGTGGCAACCTAAGTAAGCAAGTACTGATGAGTGTGGATGGAATTGGCGCTGCTATTGATGACGGTTTGCTAAACATTCCATTCCGTGTGACAGGTTTCGAAACCGTGTTCTATGATGCGATGGGTAATGCTGTACCTTATAAGAGTAATGGCGCAAACTTCTCCGAGCAGCAGAAGAACCAAATGAGGGCTTTGGCTCGTAACAAACGATTCTATATTGCAGAGATTCATGCTATCGGACCTGATGGTGTGGAACGTACCCTGAATGGGGCAATGCAAGTTATCATAAAGTAATACTTTATCTATTATGAAGCGTGTATTTTTAACAATAATGGCTGTCCTGATGCTTGGCGCTACCTTGTATGCTCAGCCTGCAAAGAGTCGCAAGACGGCTACTTCTAATAATGATGCAGCCCAAAAGACTAATATAACAGCACCTACGTCCAATGATCGTTCTACCCTTCAATTCCCAACGTCTGCCTCTATGCCTGACGACGTGGTATGGAAGCGTGACATCTATCGACAGCTTGATTTGCTGGAGGATAAAAATGCTCCTATGTATTATCCTGTGGAGCCTCAGGGACGTCAGGTAAACCTTTTTACTTATTTGTTCCGTTTGGTTCTTACAGGACGTGTTCCAGCTTATAAATATAAATTGGATGGTAATGAGTCTTTTGAGGAAAAGGATAAACTGGAGGTTAAAGATCTGTTGGAAAATCAAAGCATCTATTACGAGATGAAGGATGGCAAGATGACAGTCGCTGATAGTGATGTGCCCAGTGCTGAAGTGACTCGATACTATGTCAAAGAGAGTGTGTATTTGGATCAACGTACCAGCACTTTCAGTACACGTGTAACTGCATTGTGCCCCATCTTGATGCGTGGTGCGGACGAATTCACCACAGATGCCACCCCCTATCCCCTCTTTTGGCTAAAGTATGATGATGTGGCATCATGGTTAACAAAGCTTCCTATGATGGGAAGTAACCTGAATAATGTGTCCAACCTGACGGCTGACGATTACTTTACGCTCAATCGTTATGAGGGTAAGATCTATAAGACAAATAATCTGCAAGGTAAAGTTCTTGCCAACTATTGTGAAACCGATAGTGCCATGAGCCAAGAACAGACTCGAATAGAAAAACAATTATCAGATTTTGAGGAAGGTGTTTGGGGGCATGTCATCGATTCGACTCAAGTGGACAGTGTTGAGGTTTTGGACAAAAAAGCTGCCAGGAAAGCAGCTAAGGAAGCTGTTAAAATTACAGGTAGTACCAGTCGCAGAAGGGCAGCAGCCTCTGCCAAACGTGAATCTTCAGAGAGAACTTCTAGCAGTGCTCCCCGTGTAAGTGCTCGTCGCCAGCGTAGATAAATATTTTGTCTTTTTCTGGCAATGTTTGCCGATGTAATTCTACCGCTCCCGGTAGCAGGTTATTTCACATACTCCCTGCCTGTATCCTTTCAAGAAAAGGTGCAGGTAGGTTGCCGTATTATAGTCCCTTTTGGTTCCAAAAAATTTTATAGTGCCATTGTAGTTCGGATACATAATCAGAAACCAAATTACGCCATCAAGGAAGTTGTCGAATTGCTCGATGAACATCCTCTGTTGCTCCCTTCCCAATTGAAGTTGTGGAAATGGATAGCGGAATACTATATATGCACTGAAGGAGAAGTGTATAAAGCTGCATTGCCAAGTGGATTGAAACTGGAGAGTGAGAGCATAGTGGTCTATTCTGGCGATTTTGTCGCTGACGGGTCTCTTTCTACAAATGAGCAACATGTTTTAGATGTTTTGGCCCTGAAACCAGAACTTTCGTTATCTACTTTGCAAAAAGAAACTGGAATCCGTAGTCTGCTTCCTGTAGTGAAAAGCTTATTGGAAAAAGGTGCTGTGCATATAAAAGAGGAAGTGAAGCGAACTTACAAACCAAAAGTGATTCTATGCGTTCGTTTGACAAAAGAGTATTTTGATGAGGCCCGTCTGAATCGTGCACTGGATGATATGCGACGATCTCCCAAGCAAGCAGATTTGCTAATGAAGTTTCTGGATCTTTCACAGATCACTTCTGCTTTGACACTACAGAATTACCAGCTCCTTAAAGAGGTTACTAAATCAGAACTCATGAAAGTTTCTGATTCTACTCCATCTGTGTTCAATGGACTTAAGGTAAGAGGAATCATCGAGATTTACGAAAAAAAAATCGAACGGACACCAAGTGTCCAATTGCCTGCAGAGTTGACCATGTATTCTTTGAGTGATGTCCAGCAAACGGCTTTTGAGGAAATAAAGCAAAAGTTTCAGACACACAACGTATGTCTGTTTCATGGTGTAACCAGCAGTGGTAAAACAGAGATATATATTCATTTGATCGATGAGATTCTGAAACAGGGCAAGCAAGTGCTTTATTTGTTGCCAGAAATTGTCTTAACTACCCAATTGACCAATCGTCTGAAGCGTGTATTTGGCAATAGACTTGGTGTATATCATTCTCGTTATCCAGATGCAGAGAGGGTAGAGGTCTATCAAAAGATGCTTTCCAATAAACCATATGAAATTCTGGTAGGAGTGCGTTCTTCTGTTTTTCTTCCTTTCCGCAATCTGGGGCTTGTAATTGTCGATGAGGAACATGAGACAAGTTTCAAGCAACAAGACCCAGCTCCTCGCTATCATGCTCGAAACGTAGCTTTAGTATTAGCTGCTCAGATGGGAGCGAAGACACTTTTGGGAACTGCTACTCCCAGTCTTGAGAGTTATTCGAACGCTCTTGCGAACAGATATGGTTTGGTCAAGCTAAAGACTCGTTACAAAGATGTGCTTTTGCCCAAAATTCAAGTGGTTGATATTAAAGATCAACAACGTAAGAAGATGATGAATGGCCCCTTTAGCTCTCAACTTTTATATGAGATGAGAGAGGCATTGAAACGTCATCAGCAAGTTATTCTTTTTCAGAATCGTCGTGGTTTTGCTCCTATGATGGAATGTCACGTTTGTGGATGGATTCCTCGTTGCCAGCATTGCGACGTAAGTCTAACCTATCATAAGGGGAATAATCAACTGACATGCCATTATTGCGGTGCTGTTTATCGTTTGCCAACAATTTGTCCTTGTTGCGAGAGTCATGAATTGTTCAGTCATGGGTATGGAACTGAGCGTATAGAGGATCATATTCGAGAACTAATTCCAGAGGCTCATGTTGCTCGTATGGATTTGGACACAACACGTAGTCGTCAGAGTTATGAGCAAATTCTTTATGATTTCCAACATGGCTTAACGGACATTCTTGTAGGGACTCAGATGATAACGAAAGGTTTGGATTTCGATCGAGTGAGTGTAGTAGGAATCCTAGATGCGGGAACAATGCTCAATCAACCAGATTTTCGTTCATATGAACGAGCATTTCAGATGATGGCTCAAGTGGCAGGAAGAGCTGGTCGTCGAAATTTTCAGGGACGTGTTATCTTGCAAACAAAGGATCCTTCAGTAAGTGTCATCTCTCAAGTTATGCATCATGATTATGAGGCAATGTATGCTGAACAAATGCAGGAACGTCAATCTTTCAATTTCCCCCCTAATTGCAGGCTTATTTATGTGTACTTGAAACACAGGGATGAGCATATTCTGGAACAATTGGCTTTAGATTTGATTCGATTCATGCGACAAGTTTTTGGCCATCGTGTTTTCGGTCCCGACACACCTTTTGTATCACGAGTGCAAATGATGTTTATCCGTAAAGTGATTTTGAAGATTGAGCACAATGCCTCTCAAATAGAAGTGCGCAAAAGATTACGCCAGATTCAAGCGTATCTTTTGGCACAACCTCATTATAAATCTGCCCAGATTTACTATGACGTAGATCCTCAATGACTTATTTCAGTTCAGGATATTGAATTCGGGTGTGGTAAATGGTGGTCAACTTTGTTTTGAGCACTTCTTTTGCTGTCTGAATGTCCAAGAAGGTGATAGGACAATCGTTGAAATATCCCTCCTTCACTTGTTCGTCAACGATTTTGTCTACCAAGTTTCCAATACTTTCCTCTGTATATCCCGATAGACTGCGTGAAGCTGCCTCTACGGAATCAGCCATCATTAAAATAGCTTGTTCTTGGGTGGATGGATTAGGTCCTGGATATGTAAACAGACTTTTATCGACAGGTTGGTCTGGGTACTTGTTCTTATACGAAACGTAAAAGTATTTAGCCATGCTCTTTCCATGATGTGTAGAGATAAACTGACGAATTACTTGAGGAAGTTTGTATTTTTCTGCCAGTTTCAATCCATCGTCCACATGCTGGATAATAATGCGTGCACTTTGCACGTAAGTTATTCCATCGTGAGGATTTGTGCTGTTTTGATTCTCAGTGAAGAATACTGGATTTCCCAGTTTCCCAATATCATGATAGAGCGCTCCAGTTCTAACCAATTGACTTTTGGCTCCAATCTTGTTGGCAATCTCTGCTGCAAGATTGGCAACTTGCATGCTATGTTGAAAAGTTCCTGGCGCCTCTTCTGACAGGCGGCGTAACACGGTGTTGTTGATGTTGGAGAGTTCCACTAAAGTCACATTTGAGGTAAATCCAAAAATACGTTCAATAGGAATCAGCAATTGATATGCAATCAGTGACAATACACCAGCAATGCAGAGATATATATAAGTCCATTTATCAACTCCACTATTGGCAAAAATCTTCCCGTGAATTAGTTCCAAGCAGAAGTAGGATATCACCGAGGCTGCAATCACAAAAACACAAGCACGGAAGAGATCAGAGCGTTGCGAGAGTTGCTGTAGGCTATAGATGGCCACCAATCCAGCAGTCGTTTGTACAAGAATGAAGTCAAAGGGATTTTTCAGGACTACAGCACATGTTAAGACAGTTATGAGGTGAGTGATGAAAGCCGTACGTGAATCCATGAAGACTCGAACGAAAATAGGCATGATACAATAGGGTATCACATATACACTCATAAGATGATTGCGTACCAAAGAATATGTGATCAATGGAAACAGAATAAACATCGAAAGGACCAGACATGGATATCGTAGCTCACGTAAATAGTCGACACGGAACTGTTCGAAATAGAAGAGTAGCAAAAGCACCATCAACATGGCATAAATAATATGTCCTCCTGTGATTGACCATTTCTCTGCAGCGCTTTTCCTGCGTCCTAATTCATATTGTTCCAGTGAACGAAGGACATTGTAAGTGTACTCGTCTACGATATCTCCCTCTGCAACTATCTTTTGTCCCACTTGTACCTGTCCCATGTAAGGCACCAGCATGTTGTCTATGTCTTCACGTTGTTGCTCCGATTTTTCCACATCATAAGATAGATTACAGGAAACAAATCTACTTAGATTACAGCGTAACAGTCTGGCATGATCGTAACGTGTACTGTCTTCCTCTGACATTAGGAATTCATAACCTGATTTGGCTGTATATAGGTTCTTCACACTTCGGGCATTAGATTCGTTTTGGGCAAAAACTCGGATGTATCGTGTCTTTTCGGCTATCAACTTCTCGTAATCATCTGTTGTCATAACACCTTTATCATACATATCAGATAGTTTGTCAATCAGATGCTTTAGATAATAAGAAGGGACTTGCCCTTGTAGGTTTTCTCTAAAATCTTTAGTGAAGGCTACTATTTGCTGTTCCTTCACGGTCTGTTCTATGCGGAAGTAGGGCTCGTAATAATTCTTCAGACTGTCTTTCTCTCTCATTAGAGCCTCTTCTGATTTCAGCACAGGAAAGCTATCTTTAGCAATGATGGTAGAGTAATCCCAAGGTTCTCCCACGCTATAATTGTAGTTGAAGATGTTGTATCCTTCGCCTGGCATGCAGAGAACGAGGATAGCAATGGTAACAATGGTGGCACCTATTCTATATAAATAATCTTTCGCCTCTAGACGCGTATGATGATTGTATCTGCTCATGTTGTTTTCTTCGTATTTCCTGTTCGTTAATACCTTATCGAATGCGAAAATACGAAAAAATATCTTTTATGTGAAAAAAATGTTGTACTTTTGCGTAAAATAATAGAAAAAATCGACATGTCTGAAAGAAAAGTTCGTGTTCGTTTTGCTCCAAGTCCTACAGGACCTCTTCATATTGGTGGTGTGCGAACAGCCTTATACAATTATCTTTTTGCTAAACAACATGGTGGTGACCTGATTTTCCGTATCGAGGACACCGACTCGAGTCGTTTTGTACCTGGTGCTGAGGAATACATCATCGAATCCTTCAACTGGTTGGGCATAAAGTTTGATGAAGGTGTTGGATTTGGTGGCAAATATGGTCCTTATCGTCAAAGTGAGCGCAGGGACATATATAAAAAGTATGTGCAGCAACTTCTGGATGATGGCAAAGCATACATAGCTTTCGATACACCTGAAGAGTTGGAAACCAAGCGCAAGGAAATAGAGAATTTCCAGTATGATGCCAGTACTCGTCTGCTGATGAGAAACTCGCTGACTTTGTCTGCTGAAGAAGTTCAGAAAATGATTGCTGATGGTCGACAATATGTGGTTCGTTTCCTGATTAAACCTGGCGTGGATGTGGTTGTGGATGATATGATACGTGGTGAGGTGCACATCAACAGCAGTATCCTTGATGATAAAGTCCTATTCAAGAGTGCAGACCAGTTGCCAACCTATCATTTAGCCAATATTGTGGATGATCACTTGATGGAGGTAAGCCATGTCATTCGTGGTGAGGAATGGCTACCAAGTGCTCCTTTGCATGTTTTGTTATATGAAGCCTTTGGTTGGACAGATACGATGCCTCGTTTCGCACATTTGCCTCTGTTGCTGAAACCTGTTGGTAATGGTAAGTTAAGCAAACGCGACGGCGACAAGTTAGGTTTTCCAGTATTCCCTCTCGAGTGGCATGATCCCAAAAGTGGCGAGGTAAGTAGTGGATACAGAGAAAAAGGCTATTTGCCTGAAGCTGTAGTGAATTTCTTGGCTCTTTTAGGTTGGAATCCAGGCAATGATCAAGAGTTGATGACCTTGGAAGAGATGGTGAAACTTTTTGACCTTAGCAAGTGTAGTAAGAATGGGGCCAAGTTTGATTACGTTAAGGCAGCTTGGTTTAATCATCAGTATTTGATTCGCCAACCCGATGATAGTTGGGTACCCTCTTTTGATAAGCTCCTTAGAGAACAAGGCATTGAGTCTACACCTGAGAAAGAGGCTGAGGTAGTTCGAATGATGAAGCTGAAAGTTATAGAATATGTAGATAGCTTAGGAAATAAACATAAACGGAATATCAGTTTTGTAAGTGACTTGTGGCCTCTCACTAAGTTCTTCTTTGTCGCTCCTGAATCATTTGATTCCGAAGACAAGTTTATCAAGAAGAATTGGAAGGAGGAAACCGTTTCAGAGATGAGTCAATTCATGCAGGTTCTCTCATCTGTCGAGGATTTCAGTGTAGAAGGTCAAAAGGCTGTAATCGATCCTTGGGTAGAACAGAAAGGGTTGCGTCCTTGGAATGCTTGGCGAATCTGCCTTGTGGGAACTGGTCAGGGACCTGATATGTATGAGTTGTCTGCTTTCTTGGGTAAGGAAGAAACATTACGAAGAATGCGGTTTGCAATAGATACGTTAGGATAGAGGGAGCACGCTGGTAATGTATTCTTTTGCTGTCTACCTTTATATGTTTGGCGTCATTGTGGCGTCTCTTCTCAACAAGAAAGCTCGTCTCATTACAAAGGGCCACATCAATACATTTCGCATTCTTCGTCATCAGATTGATAAGAATGCCCGTTATGTATGGTTCCATGCTGCTTCTTTAGGTGAGTTCGAACAGGGACGTCCTCTGATGGAACGCTTCCGTCGTGAGCATCCAGAATACAAGATTCTGTTGACGTTCTTCAGTCCTTCTGGCTATGAGGTCCGCAAAAATTACGAGGGCGCAGACGTCATTTGTTATCTCCCTTTTGATACTCCTGGCAATGTGCTCAGTTTCTTTCGTCTAGTTCATCCAGAGATGGCTTTCTTCATAAAGTATGAGTTCTGGCTTAACTTTATGCAGGCTTGTTATCGTCGGAACATTCCTGTATATAGTGTCAGCAGTATATTCCGTCCCAACAAAGTTTTCTTCCGCTGGTATGGTAAAGGGTATTCCAAGGTGCTTCGCTATGTTACCCATTTCTTCGTTCAGGACGAGGAGAGTCGTCATCTGCTTTCTTTGCGAGGTATACGTGATAATGTGACTGTCGTTGGCGATACACGTTTTGATCGCGTTCTGGATATCAGTCATCAGGCAAAGAATCTTCCTTTGGTAGAGCACTTTACCAAAGATGCATCTTTTGTTTTCGTGGCAGGCAGCAGTTGGAGTCCTGATGAAGATCTGATTATTCCCTATTTCAATGTTCATCCTGACATGAAGCTGATTTTGGCTCCTCATGTGATTGGTGAGGAACATCTTACGCAGATAGAGAGTAAACTTAAGCGTCCCAGTCTCCGCTACACAGAGGCTACTGAGGAAAATGTAAGTAAAGTAGACTGTTTGATTATCAATTGTTTTGGTCTCTTGAGCAGCATATACCGTTATGCTCATGTAGCCTACGTGGGTGGAGGTTTTGGAGCAGGAATCCACAATGTTCCTGAAGCCGCTGTATATGGCATTCCTGTGTTGATAGGACCTGTCAATAAGGGTTTTCGCGAGGCACAGGACTTGCTTCGACTTGGCGGATGTTTCGAAATTACAGGTCAGACTCTCTTCAACGCAGTAGTCGGTCGTTTGATGTCTAAGGAAAAACTACGTCAGGAGCGTGGTGCTATTGGCAAGCATTACATCGAATCCAATGCAGGTGCTGCTGATAAGATTTTCCAAATGATACCTCTTTGTTGAGGATTCTACACGTTGTGAATATCCTACGGAACTGACGTTCTTGCTGCTTCTTTACCTTGTCTTGTAGTCCTCGCTGGTTGTGACGATTTGAGTGTTCTCTGGGTTGCTGTCAGCTTCACGGAACCAATCGCTGTATTCTATGTAATGCTTTGCGTATGTTTTGTTGAGTGCTTGTGCCTGTTCAGGGTCTACTTTCTTGATAAATTTTGCTGGCACGCCTCCCCACAATTCGCCATCACCAATCTGTGTTTTGCTCAGCACTAATGCTCCAGCTGCAACGATCGCACCTTTTCCCACGACAGCATGGTCCAGTACGGTAGCTCCCATGCCAATCAGCGCACCATCCTTCACCTCGCATCCATGCAGGGTTACGCTGTGTCCAATGGTTACATCATCCCCCAGAATACATGGCGCCTTTCCATTCAACGTGTGAACGCATGAGTTGTCTTGAATATTGGTTCGGTTGCCTATCTTGACGAAATGTACGTCACCACGTATCACGGCATTAAACCATACAGTACAATCGTCACCCATTTCCACGTCTCCCACTATCACGGCACCTTCGCTGAAGTAGCAGTGTTTACCAAATCTGGGAGCGGGCATCCCTTTCAGTGTCTTTATTATAGCCATATCTTTGTATTATTTTTCTTAGAGAGCAGCGCAGGCTTCCTTTAGCCAAGCCTTTTCGTCTTCATTCAAATGAGGAGCCAATTCACGATAAACTCGCTGATGGTACTCGTTGAGATACTGGATTTCATCTTTCTCCATCCTTTCACGTACGATAGGAGTCTTGTCGATAGGGCAGAGAGTCAATGCCTCCAGTTGCAGGAATTCACCAAATTCATTGTTTAAATAAGGTGTAACCAACATAGTGTTCTCGATACGTACACCATGACTTCCAGCACGATAAATGCCTGGCTCGTTGGTTACTGTCATGTTAGCACACAGGGGGGCAGGCACGTAGTTCATTCTGATCTGGTGAGGACCCTCATGCACGTTCAGGTAACTCCCTACGCCGTGACCTGTTCCATGAAGGAAGTTGACACCTTCTTGCCACATGGCATAACGTGCGCAAACGTCAATCTGCGTGCCACTACTCCCTGCAGGGAACTTGCACAAAGCCAGTCGGATATGTCCTTTGAGCACCAGCGTGTAGTCAATCTTTTCCTGTTCTGTCAGGGGCCCCAGAGCGATGGTACGTGTTATGTCCGTCGTACCATCCTGATATTGAGCACCACTGTCCAGCAGGAGTAAGCCATGCGGTTCAAGAGAAATGTCTGTCTCTGACGTTGCCTCATAGTGTACGATGGCGCCATGAGGGCCGTATCCTGCAATGGTGTCGAAGCTGATGTCACGATAGAGAGGCTGCTGAGCCCTTAGGGAAGTCAGTTTCTTGTCTACAGAGAGTTCTGTTTCTTGACCTGTGCTTACGGCAGTATAGAGCCAATGAAGGAATTTCACCATCGCGATACCATCACGCAGCATAGCATTTCTGTAACCTTGAATCTCTGCTTCGTTCTTAATGGCCTTCATGGGAGCGATGATGGAATTATGCTCCACCACCTTGCAATCGTCAGGTAGATGGGCAATCAGCTCCCAGTTGCTCGTAGAGGGATCAAGCATGAGGGAGGTTTCAGGATAGTGTTTCAGGTCTTCCAGGATCTGTTCGTATTCCTTCAGCAAAATGTTCTGTCCCTGCAGGTAAGCCCTTACCTCGCTTGTCACTTTCTTTGAAGAGATATAGAGCGTCGCTTTCTGCTGAGTTACTATCATGTAGCTCACAAAGACGGGATTGCAATGGACGTCCTTCCCTCGCAGGTTGCAGAGCCAAGCTATCTCGTCCAATTGGCTCACGACTGTGCCTTCTGCATGCAGGTTGAGCAGTTCTTTCCTGAGTCGTTCCAGCTTCGAGGAGGCTGTCTCACCTGCGAACTCCAAGGGGTGAATTTCTATTGGGTCATCAGGCAAGGCGGGCCTGTTCTCCCAGAGATGAGTTGCAGGATCGTTTCCCAACTGAAGTTTCAAGTCATGGAACTTCAGTTCCTCTGTAATGCCTCGTATGTCTGATATGGTATTAACCCATCCATCCATTCCGATGATGCTGTTCTTGGGAAGCACCTGACCCAACCACTCTGCGATGCTGGGCGTGCCAGGAATCTTCAGCTTCATCAATTGGAAGGGAGTTCCTTCCAGTTGCTCTGAGGCTGCCAGAAAGTAGCGGCTGTCAGTCCAAAGTGCTGCGTCCTGCAGAGTCACGACTGCCGTTCCAGCCGAGCCGTTGAAGCCGCTGATCCATTCACGTGTCATCCAATGGTTAGGAACATATTCGCCACTATGAGGATCCGTGCTTGGGAATATGTAGGCTCCCAGATGATGTTCACGCAGGAATTCGCGAAGTTTCTGTACCCTTTCGCAGATGATTTTTGGATTCATATTCCGTCGTTTTTCGTTTATTTCTTCGCAAAATTACAGAAGATTCATCGAGGTTCAAACAAAAACAAGAAAAAAGTTTTGCGAAATGCATTTATTCCTTTCAGGTTCTCCTCTCTTTTTCTTATCTTTGTCTGCAAGTAAATGGAATTTATCATGAAGAAGTTTCTCTCTTTCACGTTTTTGCTGGCTTTTGTCGTCACTTCTGAAGCTGCAGAGCTGACCTTTAAAGTAAAGAACAAGTACCTGAATATTCCCATCTCGCATCGAGTGGACCGCAAGCGCCTCAACATGAAGGCGAAGGGCGTGGATGACCTTTCTGTGGTCGTCAGGATTGCTGAGGATGAGCCAGAGTACTGGGTGTTCAAGGATCTCTCTGCCTACAAGGGCAAGACCCTTACCTTATTATATGAGGGCTCGCAAAGGTCGCTCGATCGATGTTATCAGGCCGATACGATCGTGGGACAGAGTCAGATGTATCGCGAGACGAATCGTCCCCAGTTCCATTTCACTACGCGACGAGGATGGATCAACGACCCCAACGGCCTCGTCTATCATAAAGGGCTCTATCATCTCTATTACCAGCACAATCCCTTTGAGCGCGAATGGGAGAACATGACGTGGGGTCATGCCACCAGCCCTGATTTGATTCATTGGACAGAACACGATGATGTGCTTTTTCCTGACGAGTTGGGTACGATGTTTTCAGGTTCTGCCGTCTTCGACGAGAAGAATACTTCAGGCTTTGGCAGCAAGAAGAATCCTCCCCTGGTATATGCCTATACGGCTGACCGCAGCGATCGCGAGGCTCAATGCATCGCTTTCAGTTTGGACGGAGGAATGACGCTGAGGAAGTACGAGAAGAATCCAGTCGTCGATTCTCACGAGAAGTGGCAGACCCATGATACGCGCGATCCTCGACTCTTCTGGTATGAGCCAGGCAAACATTGGGTGATGGTGCTCAACGAGCGAGACGGCCACAGCATCTACACTTCCTCTGACCTGAAGCAATGGGACTACCAGAGTCACGTGACTGGATTCTGGGAGTGCCCAGACTTGTTTGAACTCCCTGTGGACGGCGACTCGAACAACACCAAGTGGGTGATGTATGGAGCCAGCAACACCTACATGATAGGTCGGTTCGATGGACGCGTCTTTACTCCAGAGGCAGGCAAATACCGCTTCACCACAGGCAGTATCTACGCCGCTCAGACCTTCAATCATGTGCCGGATGGACGTCGCATCCAGCTGGGTTGGGGCAGACTCGGCCACCCAGGTATGCCGTTCAACGGTATGATGCTTCTGCCCACGGAACTGAAGTTGCGCACTACACGCGATGGAGTTCGCCTGACGAGTCAACCTGTGGCTGAGGTTCAGCAGTTGCTTCACAACCGTTACGACGCCAAGGGGAACCAGAAGGCGGATGAGGCCAACAAGGCGATGAGCATCTTTTCACCTGTCGATTGTCTTCATCTGAAAGCTACCCTTCACCTGAATCATCGCACGAGCGCTGGAATATCACTCAATGGGCAGAACATCGTCGATTATGACAGCAACTTCAACAACATAAACGGTCAGTTCTATTCACCTCAGGATCCCACCAGCATGGACCTTACGCTCGACGTCTATATCGACAGGACCAGCGTGGAGGTTTTCGTGGATGAGGGCCTGTACAGCTATTCACTCGAGCGAAGGCTCTCGGATAACCAGGACGGAATACGTTTTTGGGGCACCAACCTGACTGTTTCCGACCTGAAAGTCGACACGATAGACAGTATCTGGTAAAGCGTAATCCGTTTTGTCAGGATTTTTTAACGGCTCACTCTTCTTGAGTCGAAGGATGCCCAAGAACGTGTTGAGGAGAAGGTTTCCTCGTGAAGGAGGATGTTTTCTAAAGCATTGATTGCCACGTTGTTACGTTATTATGTAATAATGTTATGACGATAGGTTGGAGGAGACGACGTGTTGCGTCTCAGGATTCAACGTGTTGAGTTGGCAAAGTCAACGTGTTGAAACCGCTGACTCAACGTGTTGTGTTTGCCCTTTCAACGTGTTGTCTTTTTGAAGGGGACTTGAAGGAGAGTGTGAGGAATTGAGTTTGTAAGGATTCCTGAACTTTTTCGCGTTGAGGTGTTGTGTTAATTTTCGAGGAAAGTTTTGCTGTTCAGGAAATGTTTTGTATTTTTGCATGATAAATTCGAATTTAAATGAGGAAACCATGGAAAGATTTAAGAATTCAGTTTTGCTGGCATTGATTGGGCTGGCAGTATCAGTAAGTGTAAGTGCTCAGACCGCTCGAACGGTTGAGTTCAAGATTTGGGACGGGACGGACAATACGGATTCCGACCGCGGAAGTGCTGTTCTCTACGGCTATCTGCCCGAGAACAGTTGCGGCAAGGCAGTCATTGTCTGCCCAGGTGGCGGCTATCAGGGTTTGGCGATGGATTACGAAGGGACGGACTTCGCAAAGTGGTTCAACGATTATGACATCGCGGGCTTCGTGCTGAAGTATCGTATGCCTGGCGGACGCTCGAATGTTCCTTTGGCAGATGCGGAGCAGGCGATGAAGATCGTGCGACAGCATGCTTTGGAATGGAAGATAGATCCTGAGGCAATAGGCATCATGGGAAGTTCGGCTGGAGGACACTTGGCTTCCACGCTTGCCACCCAGGCCTTGACTACCCAGACAAGGCCCAACTTCCAGATTCTGCTGTATCCTGTCATCACGATGGACGAGTCGTATACCCACATGGGTTCTCGCAACAGTCTGCTGGGATCGAATCCTCCTGCCTCGCTTGTCAGGAGATTCAGTAGCGAGAAACAGGTGAAGTCCACCACTCCGAAGGCTTTCGTGGTGGTGAGTGCTGCTGATGAGCTGGTTCCTGTGAAGAATAGCCTGAATTATACGCAAGCGCTGATAGACAAGAATGTACCTGTCAGCCTGCACATTTATCCTGGCGGCTTCCACGGTTTCGGCCAAAAGAACACTTTCAAGGATTACGAGATTTGGCATCAGGAGTTGCTTAACTGGCTATCCGAGGAAGTGAGGGCAACGGTCTATGATGACGAAAGCGGCTACATGCCAGACCATGAGACCAAGCTGCTGACGAGTGTCGACCAGCTGAACGACAACTGCTATTGGAAATTCGATGGCATGGATATGAGTGTGGCGATGCTTTTGGATGGAGATGGCGCCACGCATTTCCACTCGGATGCAACAAACGGAACTCCGCTTTCGAGCCTTAATCAGTACATCCAGATGGACTTGAAGACAGAGCAGAAAGCAGTTCAGATATTCTTCCAGGGCCGTAATCTGGAGCCTGTGGGAGTAGTGACGAATCCAAGCATGTCGATGATCAACACGCCCAACCACATTATCATATTGGCGACGAATACGCCTGAGGACGAAGGTTCATGGGCTCAGGTGGCAGAGTTTACTGATGGATTCCCAGGTGTCGTCGTGGCAGGTGAATACTATTCTCCTGTCATCGTCCTCGATACACCTGCCCGCTATTTGAGAATGGTTGTGAAGGGCGCTGAGCAGAGTCAGCTTTACTGGAACATCAGCGAATTGCAGGTTTATCCTTGCAACCCCACAGGAGTGGAGGAAGTATCTTCCGTGAAGGCCAAGAAGACCTCTCAGGCTGTTTACTCCCTCGATGGGAAACAGATTAGACAAAACGCCAGCGATGTGAACGATTTGGCTCCAGGTCTTTATATCGTAGGGGACAAGAAGGTTGTGAAAAATTGAGGAATTGGTTCCCAAACGTGTTGAAATGTAAGAAACAACAGGTCAATATTTTGGAAAATAGACGAGAAAATCATAATTTTGCACTCAAAATTTGACTGAAAGAAGCAGAAAATAACGAAAAAGAGAAATATGAAGTTGAGAATAATCTGGTGTTGTTTGGCAATGCTGGTGGGGATGAGTACGAAGGCAGATGATACGTTGGGCCTCCCCCTCATTAGTGACGCGTGGCAACTGAGCAGTAACGCCAGCGACTGGCAAGAGGGCCAGCATTTGGAATATCTGATTGACGGAAAGTCCAACACCTTTTGGCACACGGATTGGCACGGTCAGGTAAGCGACAAATATCATTATCTGCAAGTAGAGTTGAAGGAAGCCTTCCGAGGTCACATGGTGATCTATATGCTGCGTCGAAACACTCCCAATGACCATCCTACCCAGATGATTGTGGAGGCCAGTAACGACGCGAAAGAGTGGACTTCGATTACCACAGTGGACTTCCCTTACGACGGTCCTGTAACACCCACTTGTTCCGAGGCGTTCACCTTGCATAAGGAATACAAATTCATACGTGTGGCTGCCACAGACTGCACAGGTGCCAACAATTACGGTTATCGCGTCTACTGGCATGCGGCAGAGTTCCAGTTGTATCCTGCCTATGGTGACCTTCCCTTCATTCCCACGCAACTGGTTAACGGAGATCTGCATAACAAGACGGTTTACTACACAATGACGATCCGAGGAAACAAGAAAATCTTTATGGATGGTGACCGTCTCCGCTGCTTACCAACAGAAGCCATCACGCCTGCCCACCTGTGGGCTTTCACAGGTAACCCTACGGATGGATTCCGCGTTTACAATTTCTCGACAGGAGCAACGTGTCATGCTTATGTGTCCAGCAGCGACAACAGGACGTACGTACAGATGGTACCTGATACACGAGGGAGTGGGACGGATGTCTTCATGCTGTCGTCCAATTGGTTTGGAGGCTACAACTTCTATTTCCCTGGCGTGGAAAAATCCTGCTGGAATGACTTCAACAACGAGAACGTGATTGCTACCTGGAACAACAGCAGCGCTCCCAACGACAACGGTTCAAACATCGTCTTTGAGGAATTCGATGCAGAAGCCCTGAAACACTACGTGAAAGAGATTTCCTTGAATCCCAAGGGAGTTACCTTATATTCAGGTGAAAGCATGACGCTGACCTATACGATAGAGCCTCAGGATGCCACGAACAAGAACGTGGATTGGTCAAGTTCGAATGAGGACATCGTGAAGGTAGACGCCAACGGACAGGTGACTGCTGTCGCTCCTGGCATTGCTTACGTGATAGCTACCGCAAAGGATGGGTCGAATGTATCAGACCGTTGCCGCGTAATCGTGATGGATGGCGATGCTTTGGAAGCGTTGACGGGCGACATCGCTTATCTCTATCGGGCTGACGGCAAAGTGGAGGCTTATCCTCAAATCTACATCAAGAGTCTGACGCAAGATGAGACGGGCGTGAAGCTGACGTTAGAAGACGACACGAAGAAAACCTTTAAACCCTATGAGGTAGATTCTGTCAGTACGATTGCCCCTGAATTCCCCACCTTCACCTCCTTCAAGTTCAACAACAAATTCAATGATCAGTTGATAGGCGATTCAGAAGGTGTCATAAGCGAGGACGGCACAATCAATTTGACTGTTATAGGTATAGGCCGGAGGTTAACGGCTTCATTCAAGACGAGCAGTGATGACGCGAGTGCCTACATCGGCAATGAATTGCAAGTGAGCAAAGTGAGTCGTCCCCGTTTCAATGGTGATGTGACTTATACGGTGGCTCGTCGTGGGCAGACCATCCTAAGGAAGACTGTGGGAGGTAAACTGGTTGAATATCCGTTGGGACGTGATTACACGGTACATGTTGACTTCTTGACGGATCATCCCAAGGGAGAGTATAATGTGCCTACCATTCATATAAATACGATGGACGGCACGATGATCAGCAGCAAGAATCGCTATTGGGATGCGCTGATCTGGATTGATGGCGCAGGAGTGTTCCCCAGCTTGCAGACAATGCCTATGCATATCAGAGGCCGAGGAAACAGTAGTTGGGCTGGCGAGTGGGGAAAGAGTCCTTATCGCATCAAGTTCGATGAAAAAGTGAAAGTGTTGGGTCTGCCGAAAGGAAAGAACTGGAACCTGATTGCAAATGCTCAGCGCGAATCCATGACGTGTAATGCTATCGGACAGAGGGCGGCACAAATGGTTGGTGCAGCAGCTGCCAATCACGAAATACCTGTTGAACTTTATATCAACGGCAATTATCGTGGATCTTACAACCTGACAGAAAAGATCGGCTTCAGTAACAACAGTATCGACTTGGAAGATGAAACGAATGCTGTTCTGCTGGAACTGGATACTTATTATGACGAGGACTATAAGTTCATGACTTCTTCGTATCAGGTTCCTGTAAACATCAAAGAGCCTGACCTGACTGAAGAAGCTCCTGAAACGAACTTGGCCTTCGATGATATTTATTCACATTTCAATGCCTTCACATCAGGTCTCTATAACGGAGATGACATCAGCAATTACGTGGATGTAGACTTCCTGGCCCGCTATCTATTCGTCAACGACTTGATAGAGAACTTTGAGTTCATGCATCCCAAAAGTACGTATCTCTACAATGAAAATATCACAGACCCAGAGAGCAAGTATATCTGGGGCCCTGCCTGGGATTTGGATTGGGCCTTTGGTTATGAGCAATCTGGAACTTATTTCCGCGTAGATGCCACACGAAACTATTGGAACGGCATTAACATGGAGATGGATTGGACAGGATTCATCAGGGATCTGCGCTACAGTGGTGAAGCTACCAATAGAGCATACTATCGCATTTGGACAGACTTCATGAAGAATCATTTGGATGAACTGATTGAGTTCTGCGATGACTACTATGAGTATGCTGCACCTTCCTTTACTCACGACAACACTATGTGGGGAGCGGGTGATGCTTCCACTTATCAGAATGTTACCTCCAATTCGAAAACATGGCTGAGAACACGTGCCAATTATATCTATGATTACTTGTCAAATCAATTGGGATATGCTGAATCGGATTATTTGGAAGATGATGAGAATGCGAAGATTGCCTTGGGTGATGTGAATGATGACGGAACCATCACTACTGCGGATGTTGTGTGTATCCTGAACTTTATTCTTGGTATTGAGAATGAGGATTTCGAGTTTAATCAGGCAGATACTGACGGCAACGAGATTATTACAATTGCAGATGCTATGTATGTGCTGAATCTTGTGGGGCAGCAAAAGAGTAGCAATGTCCATCGTATGCGCTTGCCAGAAGCTGATGCATACATGCGCTTGACTCCCATTACACTACAATATGGTCTAACTGCCGATATGCCTGTCGCCTTGTCACTGGATGAGGGAGCGGCCTATAGCGGTGTTCAGTTTGATGTGACGCTGCCAGCTGGAATGACACTAAGTGATGTGGTCCTTCCCGTTGCTTGGACAGGAGCTGCAAAGCAGATTTCAGAACTGGCAGAGAACAAGTTCCGCGTGAGCTTGTATGCTTCTGCTCAGAATCCCATTCCATCGGGAACTAATGTGTTTCACTTGATGCTGGATAACAATGAAGAGGTTCCGAATGGTCTGCTGACGTTAAGTATAGCGAACGGCATGCTTGTAACCGAGGAGGGTGAAGATGAACGGCTGAATGCTTGTTCAGTTCGTATGGAGATGACTACAACGGGCATTAGTGAGATAGCTAATTTGGGCATTCGAGGTGGTTCTACATTGCAGGTGGAGAGTTCAGAGGACACCATTTTACATGTCTACTCATTAGATGGACGTCTCGTCCGTTTGTGCAATGTGCCAGCTGGCAAGTCCAGCCTGAAGTTGCCTCGTGGCATTTATGTGGTAAACAATCAGAAAATCATTATTCGATAGGATGCGATGAAGAGACTATTCTTATATATAATCTTGATGATGGCTTCAGTCACAGGCAATCTGCTGGCAGAAGAGAATGTGAGAGTAAGTGTGACGCCTCAAGATACTCGTCAATGGCAGGTGGCAGTCGCTTTGGAGAGCAATTCGCCAAGTGTCTTTTGTGGATTCCAAATGGATTTGCTTTTGCCTACTGGTGTGACATATCAGGAAGGAACCATCAAGACGGGTGAGCGTACCAGTGATTATCGTATCATGTTGACCCAGTTGTCAGCCGAGAACCTACGTGTTCTTTCTTACTCAGATTCGCAAAAGAGTATCGCTGCTGGCAGTGGAAATCTTTTCACCTTGCTCCTTTCTGGTGATGAATCGCTTACAGGAAAAGAAAACCTTGTCTTGAAGAATATCCGTTTCTCGGATGCAAAAGGTAATGAAACCACAATTCAAGGTGTGTCAGTTGACCTGTCGACAGGTGTCTGTCGTATTCTGGCTGACGAGTATGCAGGGAGAATCTATTCGCTTCAAGGCGTTTGTTTGGAGGCGACTTCACTCTCTCAACTTCGTGCTGGTATCTATATTGTGAATGGACGCAAAGTGATGGTTCGCTAAGTGTCTCTGATGTTTACCTGATTGTCAATTCTACATGTCAAAAAAGTGTATATTTCAGACAAATGAAAAAATATTCATAAAATGTTTGTCGGAATCCGTTTTTTTTGACTAAATTTGTCATGGGAAAGTATTAACCTACATAAATAAATCAAAATCATTATGGCATTCTTAACTGACGAAAAACTTGTGATTGTTGGTGCTGGAGGAATGATCGGTTCCAACATGGCTCAGAGCGCTTTGATGCTCGGCTTGACTTCAAACATTTGTCTTTATGATGTGTTTCCCCCTGAAATTGGTCCCTTGGGCGTAGCTGAGGAGATGCGTCAATCTGGTTTTGCTGATGCAAACATCGTTGCTACAGCTGACCCTGCTATTGCCTTTACTGGCGCTAAATATATCATCTCCAGTGGTGGTGCACCCCGTAAGGAGGGTATGACCCGCGAGGATCTTTTGGCAGGTAATTGCAAGATTGCTGAGGGTTTGGGTATGGATATCAAGAAGTACTGTCCTGATGTAAAACACGTTGTCATCATCTTCAATCCTGCAGACTTGACTGGTTTGGTTACCCTGTTGTACAGTGGTTTGAAACCTGGTCAGGTTACTACTTTGGCAGCTCTTGATTCCACTCGACTCCAGAGTGCATTAGCCAAGAAGTTCAATGTGATGCAGAATCAGGTTGTAGGAGCTCACACCTTTGGAGGTCATGGTGAGCAGATGGCTGTATTCGGCAGCGCTGTAACAATTGCTGGTCGTAAATTGACTGACATCGTGGGTACCCCTGAATTCCCCGAAGAGGAATGGGAACAGATGAAGAAAGATGTAACGCAAGGTGGTGCTGCCATTATCAAATTGCGTGGTCGTTCTTCTTTCCAGAGTCCTGCCTTGCTGAGTGTTCAGATGATTGCAAGTGTGATGGGTGCTGAGCCCTTCAGATATCCTGCAGGTACTTACGTTAATACAGGTAAGTTCAATCATATCATGATGGCAATGGATACCACTCTGGATAAGAATGGGTGTACCTATAAGGTTCCTCAGGGTACTCCAGAGGAGAATGCCAAGTTGGAGGCAAGTTACGAACATTTGTGCAAGATGCGTGACGAGCTGGTAACATTGAACATCGTTCCTCCCATTAGTGAGTGGAACAAGATTAATCCTAATCTGTAATCAGGATTAAGGTTTTGTTAAGAGTAGATTGTCTATAATTTTTTGGTGCTGTGACGATGAATCATGGCACCATTTTTATTTTAATAACTATGAAAACTTATTTCCATTCAGCCCATTTCTCCAAAGTCAGGATGCTTATCGGTATGTTGTTCTTTGCTTCATCTGCATTCTCCGTTTCGGCGGCTACAGATTACGCCCATTTGGTCAATACGCTCATCGGGTCAGGTACTACATACGGACTTGCTTCTGGTTACATTTGCCCGGGTGCAACCTATCCTCATGGAATGGTGCAGTTCACTCCTACTTATTTTGAGAAGAACTCAGGTTTCGTGGCCAATCAGTACAGCGGTGGCGGATGCTACAACTTGGGAAACTTTCCCATGTTCCCTTTGAAGGGAGATTTGACAAAGTCTCCCAATGACATGCGTTCTGCAAAATACACAGTTACTGATGAGCAAGGACATGCAGGATACTATCAGGCAAAGGTCAATGGTGACGTGTTGGCTGAACTTACGGTAGCAGAACGTTCTGGAATGGGACGTTTCACGTTTCCTCAGGATGCAGAAAATGGAACTGTCGTCATTGGTTCAGGCTTGGCTTCAACTCCCATCTATCAGGCAGCTGTCGCGATGACTGATGCGAATCATTTTGAGGGGTATTCTACGGGAGGAAGTTTCTGCGGAAGAGAATATCCTACGCCTTACAAGGTTTACATCGTGGGAGAATTCAATGTCCCCTCGACAACGCGTGGCATTTGGCGACAGGACAAGATTATAGCAGGCTCAAATTTTGTGGAAGGTCCGAAGTCAGGCTTCTGGTTTACTTTCGACACCAAGCAACAGAAGACGTTGCTTTACCGATTTGCCCTCTCGTATGTATCATTAGAAAATGCAAGAGAGAATCTAGAAGCCGATAATCTTGGATGGGATTTCGACCATGTGGTGGCACGTGCCGAAAACAAATGGAATGAATACTTGGGACGTATTGAGGTAGAAGGCAACAACAAGAGTCGTATGACCCAATTCTATACACATCTTTACCACGCCCTTATTCATCCCAGTTTGGCAAGTGATGTTAACGGAGAGTATATGGGATCAGACGAGAAGGTACACAAGTCGCGCTCTCGTCAATATACCGGATTCAGCAACTGGGACACGTATCGCACGCAGACTCAGCTGTTGGCTATGCTTGAACCTGATGTGGCAGCCGATATTGCACAGTCACACATTGACTTTGCAGAACAGGGAGGAGGCTCCTTCCCACGATGGGTGGTAGCAAACTATGAAACGAATATAATGGAAGGCGACCCATCGAGTATCATCGTTGCAAATACGTGGATATGGGGAGCTCGCAATTTCGACAAGGATGCTGCCATCAAAGTAATGCGACGTGGAGCCGAAGTCCCGGGTGCAAAATGCCAGAAGTTCGAGACACGTCCTGGCTTGCAGGCCTATCTGGAAACAGGCAATCTGGATGCCTCCAGGCAATTAGAGTTCATGTCTGCTGACTTTGCTATTGCCCAGTTCGCTCTGAAGGCCTTGAACGATAAGGAATTGTCAGATCGATACATGGAACGTACCCGTTTCTGGAAAAGACTTTATAATCCTGAAACAAAATGGATTCAATCGCGTGACGAGAACGGGAATTGGAAGCCGTTGGGCTACGGATTTATGGAGGCAACGTATAAGGATTTCTTCTGGATGGTGCCCTACAATATTGACGGACTGATTGAAATCATTGGAGGACGTGACTCTGCTGAAGTCAGATTACAGGAGTACTTCCGTCGCCTTGATGCTGATTACGGAGATGACTGGTATGCTTCTGGTAATGAGCCCTGTTTCAGCTTCCCCTGGCTCTACAACTGGGTAGGAAGCCCCTGGAAGACACAAGATGTGATTCGCCGCGTGTTGAACGAAATCTATGTGGATGTGTCAGATGGTTTGCCCGGCAATGATGACCTAGGTGCTATGGGAGCCTGGTATGTCTGGGTAAGCCTCGGACTATATCCAGAGATTCCTGGTGTGGCAGGATTTGCTGTAAGCACTCCCTCGTTCCCATATATTTGCATTCATCTGCCAAACGGTAAGGACATTGTCCAGAAGAGTTCGAAGGACGGCAAGCCCTATATAACATCTCTGACTATCAATGGGAAGGCTTGTAAAGGGACGTGGATTCCCTGGGAAACCCTGTCGGATGGAGCGATGCTGAAATACACGACCTCGGATAAGCCTAATAAGAAATGGGGGACCCAGATTGCTCCACCTTCTTATAAATGAAGAGTGACAGATTCTCCTGAATTGTTTTTTTATGTAGGATTGAAAAAATGATTTTTTGAAATAAAGTTCTCTTTTAATGTTACATTTTTGTTAACTTTACGTCTTAAGAGTAGAAACAAAAAAGTAAATGAATGATTAGACACATTATTTTCAGCATTTTTCTCTGTCTGTTCAACCTTGCAAGTTGGGCACAGCAAATCGTTTCTGCCCATGTGGTGAACAGCGAGACAGGGGAGGCTCTGCCGTATGTGACGGTGTATGTATCTCAGGGAAAGGGAACGTTGAGTAATGAGGAAGGCGACTTCAGAATAAGTGTGGAAGACGATGAAACAATACGCCTGAGTTGCATTGGGTACAAGTCTCTCAAATTTGATGTTCGCAATGTTCCTTCCGTCATCCGAATGAGCCCTACGGTGAGAGAACTTCAAGAATTGACCGTCCTGCCTGCTCCTGTCCAGTCGGCTCTGTCAAAGGCGATAAAACTGTTAAACAAAGAGGCGAAATCTTATGCGCAGAAAGAAGGGATGTATTTCTATCGTACCGTGATTAGCGACAGCGTGAATAATGAACTGGTAGAAGCTTTCATAAGAACCGGTTCTGCCATCAATCTGCACAACCTGCGCGTCTTGAGTGGCATTCGAGGGTTAGATGGAGCAGGAGGTGAAAGCGAATTAGGGATGAAATCTACTAACATGCATCTTCTCTCTGAGATTGGTCCCACAACAGTTGGTTCATATCGTTGGCTGAAGACAGTTAAGCCTTTGGAGAAGATGTCTACCACACGCAAATTCTACACTTATTCAGGAACCTCCTTGACGGGAGAGGACGGTCAGAGAATCTACAAGATAGATTTGGATTTCAAGGGAAAACTTCCTTCCAGTAAAAAAGACTGGCATATTCTTTCTGGTACTGTCTATATAGACTCAGCCACCTGCCACCTGCTGCGTTTCGACGGTGAAGTGGCAAACATCTATCAGCGCGTCTTACACAAAAATGTTTTTGTGCGGGCACCGACAGAGATGAAAGTACACATAGAGTACGACCATAGTGACGGAGTGACTGAGCTGAGTCACCTTTCTATCTTGGGAGGCAACAAGAACATGCAATTCCGTTCCTTGGCTTTCAAGGTAAAGGAAAAAGAAATTGTGATGGAAAAAGGCATCCAAATGGGAGGCAACATGATGGACGCCATAGAGGATGTGGGGGACAATTCACCCTTGTGGGATGAATATGAGGTAGTGAAACGCACAGCCCAAGAGGAACGGATTGCTTTCGGATATTCATCGAATTTGACCAGAGCAAGAATGCGAGAATTCTTCAAACCTGATACCGCCCATACTGATAATCCCAGATTGATGCAGCTATGTGACCAGCTTTATCATTTTGGTACACAGACTCCACAAGAAAAGGTCTACATCCACATGGACAACACCTGCTACTTCCAGGGTGACACCATCTGGTTCACTGCCTACACGCGAAGTACGGAATATGATGCCCCATCCTCAGTGAGCGGCCTGCTATACGTGGAACTGCTCAATCAGGATGGTTATCTGGTGGAGAGGAAGCAAATACAGATGCGCAACGGACATGGGTATGGCAACTTTGTGCTGAATCATCTGGTACAATACAGCGGATTCTATGAGCTTCGTGCCTACACCCGATGGCAACTTAACTGGGGACTCCACGAGCATGAGCACTCGAGAGAGGCTAAACGTTGGTTCCTGAGCAAGGAGTTGGAACACAACTATTACCGCGACTACGACAAGCTCTACAGCCGCGTTTTCCCTGTTTATGACAAAAGGGCGGACTCAGTGCAGTTCAATCGCAACATGACCATGCGGCCTATGCGTCGCTACTTTGCCAAAGATCCTGAACCCAACAAACTGACGCTTGCACTCTATCCAGAGGGAGGAAACTTGGTAGCTGGCGTGCCTTGCCGTGTAACCTACGAGGCCGTGTGGAGCGACGGAGAATGGGCCAAAGGAGCGTTACAGGTAGGCAAAGAAAGCTATCCTGTGGTGAATCGAGGGAGGGGTGTCTTCATCGTTACTCCCGAGAAAGGTATGGAGCGCGAAGTAATCTTTGTTACTCCCGATGGCGACAAGGTCAAGGAGAAGTTACCTAAACCTCAGGAGGAAGGTGTAGCGCTCAAGGTAGACTGGCTTGACGACAGACTTGAGATACATATCAGTGTGGCCGGCCAACTCGTCCTCTCAAGTCTGGGCATGACCGTGATGCACGAAGGAGTACTTGAAGTCTTCCGCCCTATTTCAGAAAAAAACAGTCAGATACAGATACCCTCGTCTTCCCTTAGGGAAGGGGTAAACCAGGTGACCGTCTTTGATGAGACGGGACGCGTATGGGCAGATCGTTTGGTCTTCGTTAGTCGAAGGGGATTTGGTGAACCCACCTTGCTCGTGTTAGGGAGTAAGAAGGAATACAATCCCTACGAGCGAATAGAACTCAGTGTCTCAGCTCCCAGCATGCACAAGGGAACAGCGCGTAGCTGGACCTCGATAGCTGTGCGCGACAAGTTCTACACAGATCACCTTTTCGATAATGGAAGCATCCTGACGGAGATGCTCCTGAGCAGCGAGATACGTGGTTTCGTGCCCCAACCAGGATGGTTCTTTGAGCAGGACGACAAGGAGCATCGTCAGGCACTCGACCTGCTGATGATGACTCAGGGATGGCGACGCTTCGACTGGCACGAGATGGCAGTGAAGGATGCCTTTATGATGACCCAACCGCGTGAGAAGACACAGATCCTGCAAGGGAGAGTTTACAATATAAGTTTCAGCGATGAGAAGTTGAAAACAACTTTCATCGAAGCCAATCAAAATGCTCTTGAAATGTATAATCCTTATGAAATGTATAATCCTTATACAAATGCCCCTTCTCGTAACAGTGAATCCTCAGCCCAAGAAAAAGCCCAAGAACAAGAAGAGAAGCCTATGAGTCAGGAGGAACGGTCTGACAAAGATAGGACAGGCCCTCTCACACCAGACGGATTCAATGCTCGGGAAATGGCGTCAGACCCTAGAAAGGAAGTGACTTTGAATATGGAAATGGTTAACTTGTCCACTAACATTCCTGTCAAAGAAAGGCTCATGACCTTAGGGAACAGGTTCGAGAAGGTGCTTCCCCGCACTTTTAGTCCGCATGTTCTCTATATCGACATCTTTAGGGATAAGGACTTCAAGAGAGACCTAAAGAAGGCACGCAAAACCAAAGAAACCCTCGTCCTCGAAGATGAGGATAAGCCCTGTATGCTCTGCATCAATCACCCCTATCCTCGTTTTACGAATCCCTACACCTATTACCAGACCCACTTGAGTCAGCTACCCGATGACGACCCTATGGTTCCCATCCTATTAGGCGACACCATCCATCAACTGCGCGAGGTTCCTGTGCGGGCACGTTTCAGTGGCTTGAGGAAGCTGGATGAGTCACAACCTGCGCTACTGCTGGGCGATCTGGAAGCAGAGAATCTGATGACTGATGCAGGCATTGTCTTGCCAGGCATTGATCGTTTGGGTCGTACCCTTTTTGGAGATCTGGGATTCGACTATCCTTATGCCCTATCAACCCCCATGATGGATCTTGAAGGTAATACAGACAGGTCGAGACCAGACTCACGTATCCGAGCCCGCTATGGAATATCTCCTACTCGTCGCACCATCGAAGGGCTAGACAACATATCGCGAGATTCAACCTATGCTCCTCAGTATCTGAAGTCCTATACGGCTGACTTTTTCCTCAAAAGCATGTCAAACGAGGAAAGAAAACAGTATATGGGTGTGGGAGCCATCGAGAAGTACGTTGTCTACACGGATTACAGTCCTCGTCTGGAAGGCAATCGCCGCTACAGAGGAACTAACCTGCCTGATATTTACATTGCGCAATATCCTTATCCTGACCACTCGCGTCACATGGTGTTTGCCGACCGATGCATTCCCATCTCAGGTTTCTCCTATCCCACAGATTTCTACTCCCCCGACTACTCAAAACAGACACCGCCTGAGCCAACAGATTACCGCCGCACGCTCTACTGGAATCCCAGCCTAAAGCTCGACGAGAATGGACAGGCTCGCATTACTTTCTACAACAACTCACGCACCACCCAAATAAGCGTCGAGGCAGAAGGGCAGGCCAGCGATGGCACTCTGCTCTGGAGCAAGTAGAGGTTGTTTAAGCGTTGCAGTGCTACAGTGCTACAGTTCGAAATCAGGTTATTCCATGAGCAAAAAAATATTCATATTATATTGTATATAATATGGCTTACTTTTCAATTTTGGAAATAGCTCCTCAAGAACTGTAGCACTGTAGCGCTGCAACGCATACAAACCATTTTGTCTCGTGTCTTTCCCTTCTGATAACTGCGGAAATCCATCAAACGCAACGTGTTGTGTCGGCAAAGACAACGTGTTGACTTTGCGATTTCAACGTGTTGTGTCTTACAATTCTTTTGATAAACAAAATTGCCGGATTAAGGTGTCGGCAGGTCTTTGGCAGGCTTCTTTAGGTAAAAAAATGATAAAAACGTTTTGCCATATGAAAAACAATGTGTAATTTTGCGCCGCGAAATACGCACATGTGTGAAATTTAATTAACTAAACAAAAAGAAAACAATGATTGTAGTACCTGTAAAAGAAGGTGAGAACATCGAGAGAGCTTTGAAGAAATTCAAGCGTAAATTTGAGAAAACCGGTATTGTTAAGGAGCTTCGTGCCCGTCAGCAGTTTGACAAGCCTTCTGTAAAGAATCGCTTGGCTAAGGAACGTGCCATTTACGTTCAGAAACTGCAGCGCACAGAGGATTAAGATTAAAGAAGTTTAATTTTTGAACTATTCTCTTTGAATAGTCAGAGAAAATGTCTATATTCGCCACTGAAAAGGTGACGAGGTATGTGGATTCAGATTTTTGTTGATTACCTGCGGTTCGAACGGAACCTGTCCGAGAAGACCATTGAGGCATATCAGGCTGACTTGAAAGAGTTCGAGCAGTTTTTCAGGAATCTGGATGATGAGCTTTCCTGGCAGACGTTGGATGGAGACGTGATTCGCCAATGGATCGTGGCCATGATGGACCGCGGTAACAACGCTGGTTCTGTGGGACGGAGGTTGAGTGCTTTGCGATCTTTCTATAAGTTTCTGCTTCGCCGTAAGATGGTGGACCGTGATCCTGCTCATGGGGTCGTGGGACCGAAGAAGGAGAAAAGCCTTCCCTCTTTCATCAGGGAGTCTGAGATGGACAAGTTGCTGGACGGGGATTTCTTTACGGATGATTTCGTGGGGGTAAGGGACCGCCTGATTCTGCTGATGTTTTACTCTACGGGCATCCGTCTGTCGGAATTGACGGGGCTGGATGTTGCCAGCGTGGATTTGGATATGCAGCAGCTGAAGGTGACGGGAAAGCGGAACAAGCAGAGAGTGATACCTTTTGGCGAAGAGTTGAAACTTGCCATCGAGGATTACATGAAACGGAGAATGGCACGTGAGGCTACATCCCAGGTGTCTGGTTCTTTCTTCATCGAGGAGAAGAATGGGCTTGGCATGAAGCCTGAGAAGGTCAGGGTGCTTGTGGAGAAGTATCTCTCGCTTGTCACTACGCAGAAGAAGCGCAGTCCTCACGTGCTGAGGCATTCTTTTGCGACCTCGATGCTGAATCATAACGCGAATCTTCAGTCGGTTAAGGAGTTGCTGGGGCATGAGAGTCTCTCTACTACAGAGATCTACACCCACACGACCTTCGAGGAACTGAAAGAAATGTATAACCATGCGCACCCGCGTGCGTAATAAAACTAAGGAGGTATTTATGGACATTAAAGTTCAGGCTGTTCATTTCGAGGCCAGTGAGAAATTGCAGAATTTCATTGAGAAGAAGGTCTCAAAGTTAGGGAAGTTTTGTGACGAAATAAGAAAGGTAGAGGTGTCACTGAAAGTCGTAAAACCTGAGACTGCCATGAACAAGGAGGCGTTTCTGAAGGTTTCTCTTCCAGGGAAAGATTTGGTGGCTCAGGAGGTGAGCGACACATTCGAAGAAGCAATCGATAAAACTACGGAATCGTTAACTCGCCAGATATCCAAGTACAAGGAAATGAAGAAAAATCGCTAAAAAAGCGTAAAAAGTTTTGGCGGTTCGAAAAATATACCTAATTTTGCAGCCGTTTAGACGTGTTCGTATGCATCCGAGCGTCTGCAAATGCCTCTTTAGCTCAGTTGGCCAGAGCACGTGATTTGTAATCTCGGGGTCGTTGGTTCGAATCCGACAAGAGGCTCCTCCGCCAGGGGTGGCGGTGTGAAAGATTAGAGTAAGGGTGGTTACCAGAGTGGCCAAATGGGGCAGACTGTAAATCTGCTGGCTTTCGCCTTCGGTGGTTCGAATCCATCACCACCCACACCGTTTCGGTACAGAGATGATGCGGAAGTAGCTCAGTCGATAGAGCACTAGCCTTCCAAGCTGGGGGTCGCGGGTTTGAGCCCCGTCTTCCGCTCACAGATAGAAACAGGTGTTGCTGCTTTAGCTCAGTGGTAGAGCGCATCCTTGGTAAGGATGAGGTCCCGAGTTCAACTCTCGGAAGCAGCTCAAGA
>JAFZWK010000017.1 GCA_017617335.1 Bacteroidaceae bacterium
ATACTCTGCAACTAAATTGAAAATCGAAATGCAACAATGCAACAGTGCAACAGTCTGTACTCCCTATATAGTTTTACCTTAACCCTGCCATAGGTTGAATGCCTGTTTGATATCTAAAAATCGAAAAATGTAACATGTAACATGTAACATTGATTTTGTACACGTTGTCTTTGCAATTTCAATAGGTTGTCTTTCCCATCTCGACACGTTGTCCCACGCAGCACTCTGCAAGGATTGTGCAAAGAATGCAACAAAATCCCATATCTTGAAAAGATTCTGTCAGGAAAGATAGGAAATCCGCGTCTTTTTTTGTACCTTTGCAGTCAGAAACAAACATTCATCAAAAGGATATGGCAATTACTTTTTTCAAGACCCCAAACCTGAGCATTATCGCTACTGAAAGCGACCACACGCTGAGCACTCTGGAAGTGGACAAACTATGTTGGCTCTATGGAGAAGCCTCGGTGGAGGAGGAGCAGAATCTGACTGGATATTTCGTCGGCCCACGCAAGGAAATGATCTCTCCGTGGAGCACGAATGCCGTTGAGATAACCCAAAACATGGCCATCACAGGCATTTCCCGCATTGAGGAGTACTACCCTGTGAAGGACGAGAATGCTGAGTACGACCCCATGCTTCAGCGCATGTATCACGGCTTGAACCAAGGAATCTTCACCATCAGCCGCCAACCTGAACCCATCCAGACCATCGACGACCTGGAGGCTTACAACGAACAGGAAGGTCTGGCCCTGTCGCCTGAGGAGATTGCCTATCTGCATGAAGTGGAAGGCCAACTGGGACGCAAGCTGACGGACAGCGAAGTCTTCGGCTTTGCCCAAATCAACAGCGAGCATTGCCGCCACAAGATATTTGGGGGCACCTTCATCATCGATGGCGAGGAGAAGGAGTGCAGCCTGTTCCAGATGATCAAGAGGACCACTCAGGAGAATCCTCACCAAATCATCTCGGCCTACAAGGATAATGTGGCCTTTGCCCAAGGTCCTGTCATTGAGCAGTTCGCTCCTGTGGAGCATGCCACCAGCGACTATTTCGCAGTAAAAGACATCGAGAGCGTGATCAGCATCAAGGCTGAGACGCACAACTTCCCCACCACCGTGGAGCCCTTCAACGGCGCTTCCACGGGTACTGGCGGCGAGATACGCGACCGTATGGGTGGAGGCACAGGTTCCTGGCCTATTGCAGGTACGGCCGTCTACATGACCAGCTATCCCCGCACGGATGACGAGCGCGAATGGGAAAGAATACTGCCTGTGCGCGAGTGGCTCTATCAGACTCCTGAGCAAATCCTGATCAAGGCATCGAATGGCGCCAGCGACTTCGGAAACAAGTTCGGACAACCCCTGATCTGTGGTTCGCTGCTGACCTTCGAGCATCAGGAGAACGGTGAGCGATACGCATACGACAAGGTGATCATGCTGGCTGGTGGTGTGGGATACGGCACCAAGAGGGATTGCCTGAAGGGAACTCCCAAGAAGGGTAACAAGATAGCCATCGTGGGTGGCGACAACTACCGCATTGGCTTGGGTGGTGGTTCGGTATCCAGCGTGGAGACAGGACGATACAGCAGCGGCATCGAGTTGAATGCTGTGCAGCGAGCCAATCCTGAGATGCAGAAGCGTGCATACAATCTGATACGCTCCCTCTGCGAGGAGGATGTGAATCCCATCGTGAGCATCCACGACCACGGAAGTGCAGGTCATGTGAACTGTCTGAGCGAGTTGGTGGAAGAGTGCGGCGGATTGATCGACATGACACAATTACCCATCGGCGACAAGACTCTCTCGGCCAAGGAAATCATTGCCAACGAGAGCCAGGAGCGAATGGGACTCCTGATCAACGAGAAGCACCTCGAGCATGTACGCCAGATAGCTGACCGCGAAAGGGCACCCATGTATGTTGTGGGCGAGACAACAGGTGACGCTCACTTTGCCTTCCAGCAGGGCGACGGTGTACGTCCCTTCGACCTGGAGGTAAGCCAGATGTTTGGCCATTCGCCCAAGACCATCATGCGCGACAAGACGGTGGAACGGAAATACGAGAATGTCACTTACGACGAAAAGAACCTGAGCGAGAAGGTGGCGCGTGTGCTGCAACTGGAAGCCGTAGCCTGCAAGGACTGGCTGACGAACAAGGTGGACCGCTCCGTATCAGGAAAGGTGGCTCGCCAGCAGTGTCAGGGAGAGTTGCAACTGCCTCTGAGCGACTGTGGTGTGGTTGCCCTGGATTATCGCGGCGTGAAAGGTATCGCCACAGCTCTGGGACATGCGCCTCAGGCAGCCTTGGCAGACCCAGCGGCAGGCAGCGTGCTCTCTGTAGCAGAATCCCTTACCAACATTGTGTGGGCTCCTCTGGAGGAAGGACTCGACAGCGTAAGCCTAAGCGCCAACTGGATGTGGCCCTGCCGCGCCCAGGAAGGCGAGGACACCCGTCTGTACACCGCCGTAAAAGCCCTGTCTGACTTCTGCTGTGGCCTCCACATCAACGTACCCACTGGAAAGGACAGTCTATCGATGACACAGAAATATCCCAACGGCGAGAAGATCATCTCCCCAGGAACCGTCATCGTGACCAGCGGAGGCCAAGTGAGCGACATCAAGAAGGTGGTGAGTCCTGTGATTCAGAACGTGCCCTCTACCCTCTACCACATAGATTTCAGCTTCGACGAGCTGAGACTGGGTGGCTCCGCCTTCGCACAGAGCTACAACAAGGTAGGCGACGACGTGCCCACCGTTTGCGATACTGAATACTTCCGCGATGCCTTCAACACCATTCAGGAACTTATCCAAAAAGGCCTGATCCTGGCAGGACACGACATCTCTGCCGGCGGATTGATCACCACGCTGCTGGAGATGACATTTGCCAACACGGAAGGTGGCTTGGAAATCAATCTGAACAAGATAAAGTGTGATGATCTGGTGAAGATCCTCTTTGCCGAGAATCCTGGCGTAGTCATCCAAGTATCGGACAAGCATCGCACAGAGGTCAAGAACATCCTGGAAAATGCAGGCGTGGGATACGTCAACATTGGACGCCCCTGCGAGGAACGCCACATTCTGGTAGAGAAGTCTGGAGCGGAGTATCTGTTCGGCATCGATTATCTGCGCGACGTATGGTACAGCAGCAGTTATCTGCTTGACCGCAAGCAGAGTTTCAACGGCAAGGCCAAGGAACGTTTCGAGAACTACAAGATGCAACCCCTGGAGTGGACTTTCCAACCCAGTTTCACAGGCAAGCTGAGCCAATATGGTCTGAACCCTGACCGTCGCGAGAAGAGTGGCGTGAAAGCTGCTATCATCCGCGAGAAGGGAACCAATGGCGAGCGCGAAATGGCCTACATGCTTTATCTGGCAGGATTCGACGTGAAGGACGTGATGATGACTGACCTGATTACTGGACGCGAGACGCTGGACGACATCAATTTCATCGTCTTCTGTGGCGGATTCTCGAACAGCGACGTACTGGGAAGCGCGAAGGGATGGGCAGGAGCCTTCCTCTACAACCCCAAGGCCAAGGAAACCCTGGATCGCTTCTATGCCCGCGAGGATACCCTTTCGCTGGGTGTCTGCAACGGATGCCAGTTGATGGTGGAACTGGGTCTGCTGGATCGCGGAAAGAAGACGAAGGCTAAGATGCTGCACAACGATAGCCACAAGTTCGAGAGCAACTTTGTGGGTGTGACCGTCATGACCAACCGCAGCGTACTGATGGGTAGTCTAAGCGGTAGCCAACTGGGTATCTGGGTGGCTCATGGAGAAGGCAAATTCCACTTGCCTGAGAAGAAGAAGGACTACAACATCGTGCTGCAATACAGCTACGAGTCCTATCCAGGGAACCCCAACGGAAGTGATCATGCCGCCGCAGGAATCTGCTCTGACGACGGCCGCCATCTGGCTATGATGCCTCATCTGGAACGTGCCTTCTTCCCCTGGCAATGCGGATACTATCCCTACGAGCGCCTCAACAAGGATCAGGTGACTCCCTGGATTGAAGCCTTCGTGAATGCCTACAACTGGGTGAAAAGCAAGAGATAAGAACCTGTCTACCTCTCAGACTTCATGACGGATATCAAGACAAAAACAGACGAAGAGAACACGCTTCCGAAGGAGAGTAATTCGGCAAGCTCGAATTCTCTGTGGACGCTTTTCCTGACCTTCTCCAACATCGGACTGTTCACGATAGGAGGAGGATACGCCATGATTCCCCTGATACAGAAGAAGGTGGTAGAAGAGAAGAAATGGGTGAGCGAAGAAGAACTGGTGGACCTGATGGCTGTCGCCCAATCGTGTCCAGGCATTTTTGCCGTGAACATCAGCATCTTCATTGGTTACAAGCTGCGCAAGACCACTGGCGCCATAATCAGCACCTTGGGAGCCTGCCTACCCTCCTTCCTGATCATCCTGGCCATTGCCCTGTTCTTCCAACATTATCGAGAGAACATCTATGTTGAGAAAATATTCCGAGGCATCCGCCCTGCTGTGGTGGCTCTGATAGCTGCTCCTGTCTTCAGGATGGCAAAGACTGCAAAAATCAACAAATACACCATGTGGATTCCTGTAATGGCCGCCTTGGCCATCTGGCTCCTGGGAGTCAGTCCCATCTATGTGATCCTGTTGGCAGGTCTGGGAGGTTTCGCCTATGGACAATACGTAAAAGATTAAAACGGAACAGGTATTATGCTGATACTCTACGCTCGACTCTTCTGGACTTTCTTCCAAATAGGACTCTTCGGATTTGGTGGAGGCTATGCCATGCTCTCGATGATACAGGGTGAGGTGGTAAACCGCTATCATTGGCTCACGATGGGACAGTTTACAGACATTGTGGCCATCAGTCAGAGCACCCCTGGCCCCATCGGCATCAACAGCGCCACCTATGTGGGCTATATCAGCCTTGTGAATGCAGGCCACGAATACTACTGGGGATTACTGGGCAGCTTCATTGCTACCTTTGCTGTGGTCTTGCCCAGCCTCATCCTGATGATACTCATCAGTAAGTTCCTGATGAGATTCAAGAACCATCCTGCCGTTGAGGAGACTCTGCAAGGACTCCGCCCTGCTGTGGTAGGATTGTTGGCTGCAGCCGCCTTATTACTGATGAACAGCGAGAATTTTTCATCACCCAGCGTATGTCCCTGGCAATTCTGGATCAGCATAGGAATATTCCTTTTTGCCTTCATCAGCCAGAAGGTTTACAAGATGAGTCCCATCCTGATTCTGGTTCTCTGTGGAGTGGCCGGATTGCTGCTCTTTTAGATGAAAGTCATCCTCGCCATAGATTCCATGAAAGGCTGCCTCAGTTCACATGAGGCATGTTTAGCTGCAGCAGATGGAATCCATCAAGTCTTTCCCCAAGCAGAAACACTTTGCATCCCTCTGGCTGATGGTGGAGAAGGCATGATGAAGGTGTTGGAAGAAACTCTAAAGCTACATGCCGAGGAAACTATCGTACATGGGCCCCTGATGGAGTCCATCAAAGCGAAATACTATACAGACAATGCAGGAACAGCCCTGATAGAGATGGCTGCTACGGCAGGATTGACATTGGTGGATAACGAGAAACGTAATCCCAGAAAAACGACTACGTACGGATTGGGGGAACAGATGCAGAACGCCATCCAACGAGGTTGCCGAAACCTGATCATCGGCATCGGCGGAAGCTGTACCAACGATGGAGGAACAGGCATGTTACAAGCCTTAGGCTACCGATTCATCAATAAAGAAGGAAAAGAAATCCCCTGCCCCATGTGCGGAGAAAAACTAAATCAGCTGAAACAGATTGAACGCTCCCCTCTTCCTCCTGACCTGAATATTCAAGTTGCCTGTGACGTACAGAATCCGCTCTATGGGCCCCAAGGCGCTGCCTGCGTATTCGCTGCCCAGAAGGGTGCTAACGAGGAGGACATCTCCCTGTTGGACAATGGATTACGGAACTGGGGGAACCTGGAAAGAGAATACGTTCCTCACGCAGGGGACGGAGCGGCTGGAGGGCTAGGATATGCCTTGAGAGAATATTTGGGCGCTCACTTGGAATCAGGTGTCCAGATTATCATGAATCTGCTTCATTTCGATGAACGAATCCAAGGTGCCGACCTGATTATTACTGGCGAAGGATGCTCTGATCGTCAAACCTTGATGGGTAAAGTTCCGATGGGTGTCCTTAGCAGGGGGAAGAAATACCACATCCCAACCGCTCTGATTGCTGGAGAAATTCACGATAAAGACGAATTGATGCGTGCAGGATTTGAGTGCATTCATTGCATCAACGAAGGAACTGACCTAGATCACGAAGAATGCATGAAGCCCAAAGTGGCTAAAGAGAACATCCGCAAATCAACAGCAAGTTTTATTGGTGAAATACTTGGCGGAAAGAAAAAAAATCTATAAGTTTGCATCACATACAACCCCTAAAAAGAAATTATACATGAAAAAAAGACTTTTTCTGGCAGTCCTACTGCTAACTCCAATTGTTTTACGGCTAGGTTTCATCGCATGCCAACAGGCTCCGAAACAGGTAATAGAAAACACATCAACCCCTGAAGAGGAGTCTACTGTTGTGGCCTTCAACGAGGAGAACTTTCCTGACACGCCTCTGGACGTGAATGCATACTCAACTGGTATCCAACACATTGGGATTCCCACGTCGGACGTGCAAAAGACAATTGACTTCTACACCACTCTTGGCTTTGAACTGGCAACCCGCCACGACATCGGTGGACGTGACTTTGCCTTCATGAAGCTGGGTAATCTGCTCATCGAAGTTATCCCCAACAGCAATCCAGCCATGACTAATGGTGCAGTAGACCACTTCTGCCTGGATGTAAAGAATATCGACGAATTATTCGCAAAAGTGAAAGAATGTGGCTACACCATGCTTGACGAGAACATCAACGACATCGCTTTCTGGAAGAACGGAGCACGCTACTTCTTCATCCAGGGACCCAACAACGAAAAGATAGAGTTCTGCGAAATTCTCTAATCAGTCATAACCCAAGGAGGCAGAAACAGAGATTATTCTGCCTTCTTGCGGTCTTCAATATTATCGCCTTCCGTTTCCTGAAGAACTTCGTCGAAGTCAGTCAATTCATTCTCAACCAGAATATTGTACCACAGGACAAGTTTCTTCATATCTGAAGGATATACTCGATCGCGGTCATAATTGGGGAGTACCTGCGACATATACTCTGCCAGCTCATCCTTACTAGCTTTCTTAGGATCGATGCTGGCCTTTTGTCCCTGTTCTTTTTCCTGAATATTCTTGAGAACTTGGCGCAAGGGAACTTCCTCAGAATCAGTATACATGGCAATATCAGCCAACGAGATCACTTTGTCTGTACTAAATGCGGGCATACGCTTTTTAACCGCATCTAAGGTCTCAACAATAAGACCATGATTACCACGAGATACCAATTTATACAATCCGGGCTTTCCGGAAATCGCCAAAATCGTTTCTAACATATTTTTTCTTTCTAAAGTTTATACCTTATTATATTATCGAGAGCGAGCAATAATGCTTCATCTGACTCTCCATTGTTCCCTACCACAAAATCAGCACGCTTCATGGCTGATGCAGAATCCTGCTGAGCAATGCGTGCCTCTATCTGTTCTCTTTGCACACCATCCCTAAAAACAGCACGCTGAATACGTACTTCCAAAGGAGCATCCACAAAGAGAACCTTGTCTACACTTGTATGAAATCCGCTTTCGAAGAGAATAGCACTCTCCAAACCCACGATGTTCGTCTTCTGTCTCATGCACCACTGGATGAAATCCTCACGAACAACAGGATGAATGATGGAATTCACCTGCATGGCATTATCAGAATTCGCGAATAGAAATTTAGACAGAACAGGTTTTACCAAACCCTTCTCATCATAAACTTCAGGACCTACCAAGTGAATCAATTGCTCCCTGATAAAAGGGTTTTCATTATTGAGGCGTTTTGCCTCAGCATCACTATCATAAACAGGTATGTCAAAATACCAAGTCAGCAGATGTGACACATAACTCTTACCACTACCTATTCCACCTGTTATGCCCAAGCGTTTCATTCTTCTCCCTCTTCGACTTGCTCAATCAAATAATCCACCTCTGCAGGAATGATACGAACATTTGAAACACCATCAGGAACGGATTTTAAATGGAGACGGTATTTTTCAGGACCATTCTGAAGAAGTTCCTCGTAGGTGATGGCCAAGACAAAACTATCCTGGGTAATCTTCTTAAACGAAGCTGCACCAACGCGAAACGTGATTTTGGCCTTCGAGGGGAATGTTCTAAGTTGCCTGTCTGCTGGGAAATTCAATCCGATGATAGGAACTTCCACAGTTTTTTCAGTAAAATAGTCAACCTCTGCCGTGAGTTTGACAGTAGAGGGCATATATTTCATACCTGGTTTCGCATTCAACGTGATGTCTTGCTCAACAGAACGTGTCAAATCGGTCAGGTCAACAGGTTGAGTGTATGCAGCCTGCAAAGTATCCAGAATCGAAGAAGATGCATACACATCCACTGAGTCAGGTTCACAGAAAACACCTATCAAATAATTCTGCGGAGATGCTGCAACACTTCCCATCACCCTGACGGGAAGACGATGAAAGAGACCTCGATTGTAATAGAACACCAAAGTGTCAGGACGTATGCTCTGAACCTTAGACCCTCCCAACTGAGTCTGAACAGCCCTCTGAACATCTGCCGTTGGAATCTGCACTCGCGCACTGGTTGAGCCATTGTCGTAACGATTGAAATCCAAGGCTACAGGTGGAAGCACACGATGGCGGAAATAATGAATCAGAGATGTACCTCGATTGTTAATAGTTACCTTTACTTCGGATGGAAGTTCTGTGGTCACCATCACATTCTTAGGCACACCTCGCAATTGCAATGGTACTGTCACCTCCATGTCAAAAGTGTCATTCAAGGCTTGAAGTACCCAAAACGTTGCTGAAACGAAAAAGAAAAAGAGAAAGACCAGAAACTCCTTGCTCCTAGGACTCAACAAGAAATCCTTTATCTTCTTCCAATATCGTTCCAGTCGTAAACGCATTATCCTAGAGTGAACTTACCACGAACTATTTCTTTTCTGCAGTTGCTGGTGCATTGGCATAGACCGAATTGCGATCAATCTTGATGCGGACATCCTTTGCGATCTCCACAATCAATGCGTTTTCAGACTCTTCAATCTGTTTTACAACTCCATAGATTCCGCCAGCTGTGACTATCGACTGACCAACGGTAATGGAGTTACGGAAATTCTGGATTTCTTTCTGTTTCTTCTGCTGGGGGCGAATCATAAAGAACCACATAATGGCAAAAATCAATACCATCATTAGCAGCATAGACATGCCGCCACTAGCCTGAGCTTGCATCAAAGTCATCATAATCATTAGGTTTTTTTATTTGTTTTTAATAAGTTTGTTCTCACTTTCCAATTTCTTCACGATATGATCTAAGGTAGCATTCACATACTTACCGCTGTTAGGTGTACTATACATCTTGGCAATCTCCACGTATTCGTTGAGGCTCACGCTGACAGGAATACCTGGGAAAGATATTATCTCTGCCAATGCTATTTGCATGATGATACGATCCATTAGAGCCAAACGCTCCACATCCCAATTGCGGGTAGATTCTGCAATCAAGGAATGATAATAATCAGAATTGCCCAAAGTACGGCGAAGCAGCTGGCAAGCGAACTCCTCTTCACTGGAATCTCGGAACTCTGGGAGCAATGGCTGGTCGACTCCCTTCTCTGGATTGAAACGATTTATCGTCTTCAGCACAAAGGTATCTATGATGGCCTTATCGTCATTCCAATAGAGGCTCATATCTTCCAGGATGGAATCCAAATCTTCATTGTTACAGATAAAGTTGCGATATATCTGACGCCATATCTCACGGTCTTCGGCATAATCATCCCTATCACTCTCCATATATGCTTGATATTGCTCGCTCGCCTCAATCTTGTTCCACAAATTACGAACGAACTCCTCTTGATCAATCCAAGTGCGATTCGTCATCTCACGAAATTCTTTCAATTGTTTGTTAGACTCCAGCAGAAGCATGAAACGGTTATTCACGAACTTGGGTTTCAGGTCTAATGTCTCTCCTAAACGATGTGCTCTACTCTGCTTCGTCTCAAAGGAACGTTGTGCGATTCGGTTGATTTCCACCAATAACAAAAGCAAATAGTTATAAAGGTCGTATGCCTTTGCCATACTCAACTGCAATTCTTTCTCTGCAGCATCTGGTTTTTGGTTTCCATTCTGATAATAAGAATAGACTATTTGTACAACTTTCAATCTAATCAACTCGCGATTTATCATAACACTTATGTTAAAAACAAAGAACAAAAATAGTCAATTTCGGCCAATTCGACACATTTTTCCCTGTTTTTTTTGGAAGATTAAGAAATTATAGAGAATTTTGGGATGAAACAAAGCCAAATTCGCACATGGAGACTTCAAGAACGACAAAAAACGAGATGGAAAAAGACATCCTTTTTTCCCAGGCTATCAAAGCTGGACACCGTATTTATTATGTGGATGTAAAGAAGAATCGAAAGGACGAGATGTATCTGAGTATCACAGAAAGCAAGAAACTGATTTCTGGAGATCCAGATATGCCTCAGATAAATTACGAGAAGCATAAAATATTTATTTATCGAGAGGATTTTCAGAAATTCAGAACCTGTTTAAAAGAGGCCATGAACTTTATTGAGAAGAATCAAGGAGAGGCTGATTCCAGACAAGAAAAGGATGGAGAGATAAAAATCGACCTAGAATTTTGACATAACACTTTATTCTCATGAAGAAAAACATTCTGTGGATTATATTTTCCTTATGCACGCTGTTCAGTTGCACAGAAAAGATTGACCAGTCTGCACGATATGTTTTCCAGGACTACACCATTACGAGCTACCTGGAGACACACGAACAATATAGCGAGTACTACCAGTTGCTGAACATGGTGCCTGTGAGTGCTATTTCAAAAACCACGGTCAAACAGTTGGTGAGTGCCCGAGGAAACTACACTGTGTTTGCACCAACCAATGAAGCCATTGAGGAATACCTGAACAAACTGCATGCAAAGGGAATTATAGAAACACCATCTTGGGACGGATTCCGCGACAGTATCACATTGGATAGCGTGCGTCAGGTGATTGTGTACAACAGCATCATTGACGGTGGAGATAACACACATGCTTTTGAGACCAACAACTTCCCAATTGCCAATGGTGCGGAACTTCCCCTAAGTACAATGAACGACACAAAAATTACTGTTCAATACGGAGATTCAACAGATTGGGATATCAAAGTGTCTGATGCCATAGTGGACAAGAAAAATCGAGATATTCCTGTTTCAAATGGAATTATCCATGCCGTGCATAACGTGGTAGCACCCGACAACAACTCTCTTGCCCAATATCTCACTAACATATTGGGAGGTAGAAAGGAAGGATTCCATGTTGCAGCCTTGATGGTTGAAGCAGCAGGATTGATGGATACTTTGTCCAAAGTACGGGATGATGTTTACGAAAAGTTATACCAAGAAGGAAGAATACCTGACTATACCAGTCAGTATGGTTATACCTATGACACCAATGCATGTGCACCCGAGCACAGATATTATGGTTTCTCATTCTTTGCTGAGACAGACGAATTCTGGAGCAATGCAATTGGCAAACCTGCATTGGAAATTACCTTGGATGACGTCATGGAATATCTGGAAGGTCAAGGGGTCTATCCCGATGCCACACGAGACAAGGACTACAGGCAGGAAAATAACTTGTTGAACAGATTCATTACCTATCACATCATTCCAGCTAGACTGACTCCAGATCGTCTTATTTATCATTATAATGAAATGGGATATAATCACACAACAGGTAATTTGGGTGTAGCCATGTCTGAGTTTTATGTCACTTTGGGCAAACGCAGGTTGTTGAAGATCTACGAGAGTCGTGAGAGCAACGGAGTTTACCTGAACCGATTCCCCAATCTGGACAACAGACGTCATGGCACCTACCATGAACTCTCATGTGACCCAGACAAAGAAGGTGTGTTCGTTGGAGAGACCAATCGAGAAGGAGAAAACAATATTCGCAACGCCATCATCTACCCCATCAACAAGCTGCTGGTATATGATGACGATACTCGCAACAACCTGGGCAGATACCGTATTCGATTTGATATGTGTGCCTTGTGGACAGAGATGGTGAACAATGATTTAAGATGCTCAACCATCCAAGACAACAAACACCAGATGGTAGCCATACCCAATGACAATATGTATAGATACCTAAATGATGCATGGATGGATGATCATACCTACTTCTACTACAGCGTAGGGTATATGAATAGTGGCTGGCACAATTACCAAGGCGATGAGACACGCGTACATGGCCAATTGGAGATGACCGTGCGACTACCACCCGTGCCACGCAGCGGAACTTATGAGCTCCGCTATTCGGTGACCAGTGGAAGCTATTACCGCAGCATGGTACAGTTCTATTGGGGCGATGATTTTGACAATCTGGCCCCTATGGGTATCCCTATGGATCTTCGCATCGGAGGTAACGAACGCAGAACAACAGCCGGAACGTTCCCCAGCGGAATCGGTTGGGCCGCTGATACCGATGATGATGATTACAATGCAGAATTGGACAAGAAACTGCGTATGAACAATTTCATGAAAGGAGCCAATCTCTATTGCGCAGGAAATCCTGGACACAGCGTAATGGCACGTAACGATGAGTTCAGCACACGCCGAATCCTGCTGCGGCAATTCATGGATCCAGACAAGGTTTACTACATCCGCTTCAAGCAAGTTTTGGATAATCCCAACCTACAGTTTTATATGGATTATATGGAATTCTGTCCCAAAGAAGTATATGATAATCCAGAAGAACCTGAGGATATTTGGTAAAAAAACAATGTCAAAAGGAAAAAAAAGGAAGCAAGGTGATGAATTTTCAATGAAATTGATTAACTTTGCGCCGCTTTTGCAGCCGTGTGATGGCGAATTAAGCAAATTTTAAACTTAATTTAGAGTAACACAAAAAAATTTTAGACAATGAAAAGTATTGATTTGAAGGGTAGTGTCCGCCCTACTACTGGTAAAAAGGCAACTCGAGAGCTTCGTAAAATAGGTGCTGTACCATGTAATTTGTATGGTGAAGCCAAAGACGAGAATGGTTTGCCAAAAGCTATGAGTTTCTCTGCAACCCAAGAAGCTTTGCGCAAGCTGGTTTACACACCTGAGATTTACAGCGTGAATCTGAATATTGATGGCAAGGAGTACAAAGCTATCATGAAGGAACTGCAATTCCATCCTGTCACAGATCTTCTGTTGCATGTGGATTTCTATGAAATCACAGAAGAGAAGCCTATCGTAATGGAAGTGCCCATCAAGTTGAATGGTCTTGCAGAAGGCGTTAAAGCTGGTGGTAAGTTGGCTGCAAATGTAAGAAAACTGAAAGTTTGCGCTCCTTACACATCTATTCCTGAGAAGTTAAACATCGACGTGACTCACCTTGGATTGGGTAAGACTATCAAAGTTTCAGAACTGAAATTCGATGGCCTGGAGATTATCACTAGCCCCAACGTCGTTGTTTGTCAAGTGAAGATGACGCGTAACGCCATGAGCGCCGCATCTAAGGAAGAAGAATAATTTCTGATAAAGAATTACGACAAGAATAAGCGGGCGACGGGAAACCATTGCCCGCTTTTAATTTAAGAGAATGAATTTTTTCAGCATTTTATTCCATAAGAAAAAAGAAGAGAAACCAAGCGATATGAAATATCTCATAGTCGGTTTAGGTAACATAGGTGACGAATATGCAGGAACTCGACACAACACAGGATTCCTGATAGTAGATACCTTAGCAAAGCAATGTAATGCCATCTTCCAAGATAAGCGTTATGGGTTTGTGGCACGAACAAGAGTGAAAAATGCTGAACTGATTCTTCTCAAACCCAGTACTTTCATGAACCTGAGTGGAAATGCCGTTCGCTATTGGATGCAGAAGGAAAAAATCACTTTAGAGAATCTTCTTGTTGTAGTGGACGACCTAAGTCTCCCTGTAGGTACTATTCGACTTAAACAAAATGGAAGTGCTGGAGGACACAATGGGCTAAAGCATATTGCTCAAATACTGGGCACAGAGAAATATAATCGTCTGAAATTTGGTATCGGCAACGAATTCTCTCATGGAGCACAGATTAACTTTGTCTTAGGGAAATTCAGCACTGAGGACGCTAAAGTCGTGGAGGAGAAAGCATTAGTAGCATGCGACGCCATCAAAGCATTTGCCATGAGCGGAATACAATTTGCGATGAACAACTATAATGGAAAATAACGAGGCACGAATCGATAAATGGTTATGGGCAGCACGTATTTTTAAAACACGCACAATCGCTGCCGCTGCCTGCAAGAAAGGACAGATTAGTATGCAGGGGGCTATGCTTAAACCTAGCCGGATGGTCAAAGCAGGGGATGTGATTGATGTCAGGAAACCACCCATCACCTACTCCTTCAAGATTCTTAAACCAATAGAAAGACGCATAGGCGCCAAACTGATTCCTGAGGTTTTAGAGAATGTAACATCTCCTGAGCAGTTTGAATTACTGGAAATGAGCAAAATCAGTGGCTTTGTCAATAGAGCCAAAGGCACAGGACGTCCCACGAAGAAGGAACGACGAAATCTGGAAGAATTCGCCAATGAGACACCCCTCTATTTTGGAGATTTTGATTTTGACGACGATGACGATAACGAAACAGGCGAGGACTAATCCACGCCTGTTCTCATTTCTATTCTATCGCTGTGCGGTCAATTTACAAATATTGACAATTGTCATCATTGCCTTCTCCATACTCTGAATGGGAACAAACTCATTTCTGCCATGAAAATTGAGTCCACCTGCAAAAATGTTAGGACAAGGCAATCCTTTGAAAGATAACTGTGCCCCATCTGTTCCACCACGAATAGGAACAACGTTACAAAATCCGCATGCATCCTTTATGGCTTCTTGAGCAATATTAACAATATGCATTTTATCTTCCAACTGACTCTTCATGTTATAATACTGATCTTTAAGAACAAGAGTGACTGTCCCAGCGCCATACTTGGCATTCAGTTTCTCAACCTCGTCTGAAACTATACGTTTACGCTTCTCGAACATCCCTTTATCATGGTCACGAATAATGTACGACAAGGTAGCCTCCTCCACAGTTGCCAAGATTGAACACAAATGGAAGAATCCCTGGTAACCATCGGTAGTTCCTGGTGTCTCATTCTCAGGCATCAGACTGGCAAACTCGTTAGCTATTAGACAAGCATTAATCATTTTACCTTTAGCATAGCCAGGGTGAACATTCCGTCCATGAATCCGAATCTTAGCACTGGCAGCATTAAAATTCTCATACTCCAATTCACCAACTTCTCCGCCATCCATCGTATAAGCCCATTGACAATTAAATTTGGGCACATCAAACAAATGAGCTCCTGCTCCAATCTCCTCATCAGGATTAAAAGCTATGCGTATGGTTCCATGCTCTATCTCAGGATGATCTTGCAGATAAGTCATGGCAGTCACTATCTCAGCAATACCCGCCTTATCGTCAGCACCCAACAAAGTGTGACCATCAGTCACGATGATATCTTCGCCCACATGATCTTTCAATTCAGGAAACTGGCTCACACTGGTTATAACTCCTTCTTTTGCATCCAATACAATATCTGAACCATCATAATTCTCAATGATTCGAGGATGAATATTGGCTCCACTGCAATCAGGGGAGGTATCAATATGACTTATGAATCCTATGGTTGGTACCTCTCGATTTACATTGGCAGGAAGAGTCGCATACACATAGGCATGATCATCCATTTCCACATCCGTCAAACCAAGGCTCTTCAATTCATCACGTAAGTATTCTGCCAAAGCGAATTGCTTCTGAGTACTGGGACATCCTTCTGTTTCCTCACTTGATTGGGTATCAAAGGAAACATACTTCAAAAAACGATTGACTAATTCTGAATTCATTGTATACTCTTTTATTATTCTACTGCAAACATACACATTTTTTCTGAAAAGAAACAATATTCTCACATATTTTATCTATATTTGCATTTCTAAGCAGAACAAATATGGAAACACTGGACAAGATTGACAGACTCATTCTGCGTACATTGCAAAACAATGCACGACTGACCACCAAAGAATTGGCTGCCGAAGTACATTTATCCACAACTCCCGTTTTTGAGCGTCAGAAACGTCTTGAACGCCAAGGTTATATAAAGAAATATATAGCTGTCCTCGATGCACAAAAACTAAACCAGGGATTTGTTGTCTATTGCAATGTCAAACTTCGTCGCATGAACCGTGACATTGCCAGAGATTTTGTGGAGCGTATTCGTGAAGTGCCTCAAGTCACTGAATGCTATAATATCAGCGGTAATTTCGACTATTTGCTCAAGATTCATGCTTATGACATGAAAAGTTACCAAGAGTTCATCCTTAACGTTTTAGGTGCCATAGAAAGTGTAGGCAGCATTGAAAGCACCTTTGTTATGGATGAAATCAAACATGAGCATGGTATCAACATTTGAGAAGAAGCGTATTACAAAGGAAAAGGAGAAATGATAGACAGGGCCACTATAGATAAGATTCTGGATGCAGCCAACATTGTTGATGTAGTATCAGATTTCGTCACCTTGAAGAGAGCTGGAGCTAATTTCAAGGGATTGTGCCCCTTTCATGATGACCGCACTCCTTCCTTTACTGTTTCTCCAGCCAAGAATTATTGCAAGTGCTTTGCATGTGGAGAAGGAGGAAGCCCCGTGGGTTTTATAATGAAACATGAACAGCTCTCCTATCCTGACGCTCTTCGATATCTTGCTCGCAAATACGGTATTCCTGTCGAAGAGAGAGAACTCACGGCAGAGGAAATGCAATCCAAGAATGATCGCGAGAGTATGCTCATTTTAAATGAATGGGCACGAGATTGGTTTCAGCATGAACTCTACGATACTCCTGACGGAAGAGCTATTGGTATGGCTTACTTCCATAGTCGTGGTTTCCGCGATGACATTATCAAGAAATTCCAGTTGGGATACTGTCCCAATTCACGTGACCACAGCCTGGGAGCAGATGCTTTAAAGGCTGGATATCAAGAAAAATATCTCATTAACACCATTGATGAGAAAAATCCCCAGAACAGTATCGGCACAGGACTTTGTATACGCAATGAGAAAGGTCAACTTCGCGATCGATTCTGGGGACGTGTAATGTGGCCAATCTACACTATGAGTGGACGAATAGCTGGCTTCGGAGGACGTGTGCTTGATAAGGCTACCAAAGGCGTCAACGTGAAATACCAAAATTCGCCAGAAAGCATTATCTATAGTAAACGAAAGGAGCTCTTTGGACTTTTCCAAGCAAAAGAAGCTATCCGTAAACAGGATTTGTGCTATCTCGTAGAAGGTTATACTGATGTGATGGCAATGCATCAAAATGGCGTGGAGAATGTAGTGGCATCATCTGGCACAGCTCTCACAAGGGACCAGATTAAGCTAATCCATCGCATGTCATCTAATATCACTGTGATCTTTGATGGTGACGAAGCTGGTATTCATGCAAGCGAACGCGGTATCGACATGCTTCTGGCAGAAGGGATGAACGTGAAACTACTCCTTCTACCCGATGGAGATGACCCAGATAGTTTTGCTCGCAAACATAATGCTACCGAATTCCAACAATACCTGGCGACACATCAAGTTGATTTCATCCAGTTTAAGACCAGTCACATAATGGAACAAGCGCAGGGGAATCCTGTCAAAATGCGCCAGTTAATAGGTGGCATCGTAGAAAGTATTGCCTTGATACCAGACGAGATTTCCCGTATGCTATACATCCGCCAAGCAGCACAAACATTAATGGTTGACGAAAACCAAATCATCCGTGCCGTTGGCAATCAGATAGCAAAGAATCGGGATGAATTGCGTAAGGAACAAGAACGCGAGCTACGAAGGAATGCTTTCAACGGAAAACCGATGCCAGAATCGGAAGGTCCCCAAGATGAATCCACGGAAACTGAAGATAACACAATCTCACCTCCCCAAACAACCCCAATCGCAACGAATCAAATCTCACGTACCAATTCACGTGAGGTGCTTCTGATGCAAATGATTATACGCTATGGTGAAAGATTCGTTTGTAATGGAGAAGATGATTCAGGCAATTCAGTCCCTCTAAACCTCATCCAGTTTGTCTACTACAATCTGCAAGTTGATCAAATAACATTAGAAACGCCGGAATTTAGAACCATCATGGATGAAGCAATCGCTCATGCAGATGAAAAGGATTTTCAGGCCGAAAAGTATTTCTTGAATCATGAAGATAGCAGAATCAGCAACCTGGCATTCGAATTGGGAACTGATAAAGAACAACTAAGCAAGATACACTTCCAAGATAAAAAGGAAGAAGATATTTCACATGCACAACTGTTTGAAACCACCACACACCTTCTTGCTGACCTGAAACTAAGTATTGTAAGGAAGAAAATAAATCAGATCTTAACGGAGACCAAGAAGTCTGATATCAGGAAAAACAAAGAAACCTATCGAGACTTAATGTGCCAATTCCAAGAACTAAAGATGATAGAGCGTGAATTGGCAAAAAAGTGTGGAGATCAGGTAATTATGAGATAAACCTCATATTGTTAACGGATCAACTGAAGAAACTCCTCTCGTGTCTTAGCTTGATTGAAGGCACCACAGAAATCACTTGTAGTTGTCACACTACCTTGTTTTTCTACACCACGCATTTGCATACACATGTGCTGAGCTTCAATTACCACCATAACACCCAAAGGATGAAGTGCTTCATGGATACACTCACGTATTTGCTTGGTCAATCGCTCTTGGATTTGCAATCGATGCGAGAAACAGTCCACCACACGAGCAATCTTACTCAATCCTGTCACTTCCCCATTTGGTATATATGCTACATGCACCTTGCCATAGAAAGGAAGCATGTGGTGTTCACAAAGTGAATAGAAATTTATATCCTTCACAATTACCATCTGGCTATAATCCTCGCTAAATTTAGCAGAGTTTAAAATAGCAACAGGATCTTGGTCATAACCACTCGTCAAATCCTTCAGGGCACGGGCTACGCGCAAGGGCGTTCTTACCAATCCTTCTCGACGGCTATCCTCTCCCAACAAATTCAAGATAGCCAGGATATGCTCTTGCAGTTCCACCTGATTAGTCAAACGATTCTCCATTTTCCGTCATCAATAATATGCGTAAACTTTACTCTTCACGATAACAGCTTCACTGAAACTATGAGTCTGTTTCAACTGTTGAAAAACCTCATTAGCCTCCTCGTAAGTTCTGAAGTCTCCAACCCGACAAATCCAATGAGGACTAACGAAATGTGTATAGACTGCCAAATCTCCAAAATAGCCTTTCACTCGGCGTCCCATCTGTTGGGCTTCGTACTTAGCCTGACGAGAATTCCCACCTAAATACACCTGAATCCTGTAGCCGTTTACGCGAACTTTCTTTCCTGTCGGCATTTGGAGATTCACCAAAGTAGAATCTTCCTTCGACTTGGTTTCCTGGGCCTTTGTGGTATCTACCTGAGAATTGGGCTGAGTAGGCTTTTGCTGAGAAAGCGTACTTTTGGTTACGCCATTCACCAAATCTGCAATAGCCTTACTCTGGTGTATCGTCACCGTACCTTTTCCTTCCTCTGTTTTCTGCAATTGCTCAGTGTACGTAGCCTGAGCAAACATGTCAATCACAGAGAGAAATAGTATTGAAAAGAGAAATTTTCGCATATATTGTTTTTAGAAGAACCATTCCAGGTGTTCACCAAGTAGAGCACCCAGAATGATTCCTGAGTTTTCTAAATTTTACTTCCATGCATCGATAATACCCTTGAAATCGGGAGCTTTCAGAGAAGCGCCACCAATCAAGCCACCATCGATATCGGGTTTCGCAAATAATTCGGGAGCATTGCTGGCCTTGCAAGAACCGCCATACAGAATAGTGGTATCTTCTGCTGCTTCTGCACCATAAACTTCTGCCACACACTTACGGATATATGCATGAATTTCCTCTGCCTGATCCGCAGTTGCAGTTTTACCGGTACCTATAGCCCAAATGGGTTCGTAAGCTATCACGATGTTCTTCCACTGCTCTGGAGACAAATGGAACACACTACCCACTAACTCTGCCTTACAAACGGCTTCCTGTTCGTTAGCCTCACGCTGAGCTAAACTCTCACCGATGCAGAAGATAATCTTCAAACCATTTTCCAAGGCCAGATCAACCTTCTCTTTCAAAATTTCTGGAGTCTCGTTGTAATATTCACGGCGTTCGCTGTGACCTAAAATGACATACTCAGCACCCGTGCTCTTTACCATAGCAGCGCTGACCTCACCCGTATAAGCGCCACTTGCCTTGCTTGCACAGTTCTGAGCGCTCACAGCAATCACGCTATCCTTCAAAAGCTCACTTACCGTAGCCAAATGAATAAAAGGAGTACCGATGACAACCTCGCAATTTGGTTTCTCTACTGCAAGAATATCCTTCAGTTCTGTTGCCAAGGCTACGCCTTCCTGCAGGGTCTTGTTCATTTTCCAGTTACCTGCGACAATCTTCTTTCTCATTGTTTTTGTTTTTAATTTGATTAATTATAACTCTATTTCTATTTCTTTTATTCAATTTTATCGCTACCCCAACCCTGTCTGCCAATGTCCATAACAACAAAGGGATAAGGTACCAAAGTAGTAATCGAACCAGATGCCGTATGTAGCTGCTTTGCTTGGGATGAGCCAACGGAAGGTCATCTAAGGGAGCTGTCAAATCCTCTTCCTTGGGCAGATTGCCACTGGGCCATTTGTTCACCACTACCCCATCATGCAGCAGCATCAAGCCTGGATTGGACCGTATCATTGTCTTCAGCACTTCCTCGTCAGCATGGAAGAAATCATATTCCGCACCCGTAATATCGCACCATCGCTGAATGACCGAATCCGTGCTTGCAGTCAAGCATCTCAATTGGTATCCTTGAGCCTGACAATAATCATTCAACACCGCCAGCCGATCCATCACGCCATCATCAGCATTCTCCAGGCGAGGAGAAATCAGCAGGAACTGATAATCAGGGTCCTCCAGAATCTGCCATGTGACATTTTCTACTGTACTGATGTCCGTAACCACAAAATCATTAATCACAGGCATCTCGGGAGCATGTACCTCCTCTGTACGACTGTCTACAAACGTCCACGTACTGTCTGGGTAATTCTCCAATAGGAATTCCTTCTGCACACCATCCTTCTCCAACAGGAAATAAGTAACCCATTCACCTCCTGTAGCCTCGACTTTCTCCCTGATATTGGAACCAATATGATAAGGCCTGAAATCAATAATGGGTAGACTCATGATATTGAATGAGGCCAGAAGTAAGCCATAGAACCATGTGTACAACGATATCATCCATTGATTCCTCTCCAGAACGAACCTCGTCATATATCGGCGGTAAGAAGCTGTTACCAAAGCTGCTGCCAACAAGACAAGATTCTTTCCAAAAGTCTGCCAATTGGTAAGTAGCAGCGCATCCCCAAAGCAACCGCAATCCGATACGGGATTGGTCAATGCCAGATAAAGCGTAAGCGGAGTCATGATCAGCAGGAAGAGCACCAGAAGTCGAGTCGTACGCTTACGGTGAATCGCAAAGACCATGTTGATACCCATCGAGAACTCAAATATAGCCAACACTACAGACAAGAACAGAGGAACAAGCGAAGGCAACAAATTCGACAGGCCAAAAGCCTGTCCATAATCCACAATTTTATATTCCGTCCCCTTCGGGTCTATCAACTTGACCACACCAGAGAAGATGAAAACGACCGCCAAAAAGAATCGGCAACCGTTAACGATCAGCCAGCGCAGCCTATTCCTCTGTTTGTTGTTCACCGAATGTCAACTTTATCAGCCCAAATACGGCATAATTCATAATGTCCATATAGTTTGCATCGATGCCCTCTGACACCAATGTGTCCCCATTCAAGGATTCTATCTGCTTCGTGCGGAAAATCTTCATCAGAATAAGATCCGTATAGCTACTGATTCGCATGCCCCGCCAGGCTTCATCATAATCATGATTCTTCCTTAGCATCAAGGCAAGAGCCTCCTTGGCATGCTTGTCATAGGCCACAAGAGCTTCATCCACACTCATGTCATCAGCACTGTCCGCATAGCCCAAATCCAACTGAATGAGACCAATAATAGCATAATTAACGATTCCAACGAATTCAGATCGGATACCTTCATTCACTAACGCCTCACCTTTAGTCTCTATGGAACGGATTCGGTTCGCCTTAATGAAAATCTGGTCTGTCAAGGAAGTAGGACGCAGAATACGCCAAGCAGCTCCATAGTCATGCAATTTCTTGGCAAACAGAGCCCTACACTCCTGCATTATCTTTTCAAATTCCTGTTTCGTAGTCATGCTAATACTATATCTCGCTACAAAGATACAGCATCTTTGATAAATCTCCAAATTTAGTGGGAAAATGTTTGGGGGATAGGAGATAAGTGAGTATCTTTGTGGCGTGGGACTACACTCACACCACATGTTTAATCAACATAATTCCGCCTATGAGCAGATAAACAGAAAGGAAAAGACATATAGAAAAGAAGCGTCCGCTTAGATTCTTGTTCTTGAAATTCGCCAAATTAAAAGAATATGTTTTAAGAGTAGAAGTTCGGATGCTCACGCTGCAAAGCGTGGGCTTTTACTCAGATATGGTTGTAGGGTGTTTGCCGATACCTCGAGAAACGTAGACGAAGTGAAGTCCACGTTTTCTTTTTGTCTGCATTCTGAAGCAAGCAACAAGTATCAATAACAAGACAAGACAATGAAGACAAAGAAATTATTCCTGATGGCAGCGATGCTGCTGGCGAGTATGTGTGCATTTGCACAAGGTGAGAGCAATGAACCCTTGAAGGGCGATGTGAACGGTGATGGCAAGGTGGATGTGGCTGATATTACTGCCATCATTGCCATTATAATGAATAACACTTCACAAACCACTTATTATTGGTATGTAGGTTTGACACAACCAACTATATCAACTGATCCAAGCCAAAACACAACAACAAACAATTCAGACGCAAATAAATGGCATATAATTGGAACATCATTAGGTACATATTCCGCCGCTAACCCATTATATAAAGGAAGTTTAACAACAATTACATTGGATGAAAATTATGATGACGTTGACTTCTATATTTGTATTCCTACTCAATTAAGTATTTATGATGGACTTGGAAATGATATTGCAGATACGCAAACATTTACACTTATGCAATCAGATATAGTAATAGCTGGAGTACATTATAGGATATATAAACAACACAATTCAGAATTTATGTTTAATATATATTAAATAAATTAGATTTTTATTATGGCAACAATAACTGGACAATTATTATCCATTATTCAGCATCATCAATCACCGCAAAGTGCTGGTAAGGTAGTTAAGTGATTGATAATGAACGGAGATAATTCATGACTTTTCCCCAAGCGTGACAATTGGGACAATTAGGACAATTAATTTTTGCTCCAAACTCCCCTAAATCAGGGGTCAAGAGAATGGGGCTGTTAATCGATGTTGCTAATAATCAGTTAGTTAAGTATAGTACTACTGTGTGGCACTTATCGTTTTCTCCTGAAAAAAACCTCATTTTCAGCTCTTTTTCCTGCATTTTTCATTCAAAAATCTGCATTTTTTGCCGCTTACCCCTCCCGTTTTTGCTGAAAACCTCACCAGAATAGCCATTTCTGATTACTGAAATACATACTTATATAGATAATAATATATATAGGTATATATGATATTGATAATATTATTACAACAATAAGTAAATAACTTTATAAGTATATATATATTAGTTAGTTATATTACTATTATAACTAATTGTTTAGAGAAGAATCTCCCTCCCGCGCGGGCAGCGGAACGTGAAAAAAATGGGGTGTCTTTTGTCCGAATTGTCACGCTTCGCTCTTTCCGCTTTTCTTCCTCCCTGATAATCAGCCGCTTGCAAAGTCATCCTCCTTTCCTTCCCGTTTCCAACGTGTTGGAACAGGCAGGTCAACACGTTGTCCATTCAATCCCGACACGCCGTCTTCACCGCCTCGAGGAAGGGGCCCTTGCAAAGCGGGGAAGAGTGTTCCGGACTTTAGTTCGCTGTCTGTCTTTGGATTGCCGATTGCAGGGAAGAGCAAAAAAAATCCGAAATCTGCTTTCCTGCAATCTTCGGGGAAAAGAAAAAGGGGGGACGCCCCTTGTCCAGGACATCCCCCCTGCATGAAAAGGAAGGCGGCTACCTACTCTCCCACGAAGGCAGTACCATCGGCGCGGGCGGGCTTAACTTCTCTGTTCGGAATGGGAAGAGGTGGGACCCCGCCGCCATAGCCACCACAATGAGGGGCACGCGGG
>JAFZWK010000018.1 GCA_017617335.1 Bacteroidaceae bacterium
AGGTGAGGTACGTCGTATCTATATAGGCTATTGTCGTTCACTCTTAGGCAGTTTCGAAAAGGCACATAGTACAGATGTACTGGCTGGCTATTTGCTGCAAGCGATGGAGGATCTTTTCGAACTGTTTGAGATAGACGCTATGAAGGTGATACTATATCATGCAAATAAGCCTAAATTTACGGACATTATCACTAGAGCACTTATCATGTATGAGAAAAAACTTCAGGCTCGACAGAAAAAAGCAAAAGATCGTGCCTTTGAACAATATACATGGGAAGTACCAGCAGAGCGCTTATACAAGGAAAGCACTCATAATGTTATACCCAAAGTGGAAGACCATGCATTATTGCCCTTTATGGAGTTGAAGACAGCCTCGGCTCCTGAACGTCGGTTCTCAGACTACCTTGAAGCAAACAAAGCATATATCGACTGGTGGTATAAGAATGGCGACGAAGGCAAGCAGCATTACAGCATCCCGTACATTAATTCCAGAGGCGAGAAATCTTTGTTCTACGTGGACTTTGTGGTAAGGATGAAGAGCGGACAAGTTTTTTTGTTTGACACCAAAACAGAGAATAGCGACCCAGAAGCTCCTTCCAAGCATAATGCTTTGATAGATTATATGAAAGACAGTAAATTGCAGGGAGGCATAATCGTGGAAAATAACGACGTGTGGCACTATTCACGCTTCCACATAGATAACACAACAGATGTTCGAGGCTGGGAAACATTCTTCCCAGACAAAGCATGATTCTAACTTAAATACATCATATTATGGCAAGAGGATTAGACCGTGTTTTTCTCCACTATGGAGTAAGACAAGAAGACATGGAAATTATTGAGCAGTCATGTCGCGACTGCGACATTGACCCAGAATGGCTGAAAGAGCATGTATTGATGCCGTGTAACAAAGAGCGCGAAGCCATTGAGGACGAACGCAAGTTGAACAAGATTTTGAATAGAGCGCTTAATGCCTTACCATCATGAAGATTAGCAGAATTTACGCAGAAAACTATAAGACCTACCGTCATCTTGACCTTAATCTAGAGGTAGATCCTGACAGGCCAATTATACTTATTGGTGGAGGAAACGGTTGTGGTAAGACTACTCTTTTTGATGCAATCTACCATGCTCTCTACGGTCTGACAATAAAAACGCCAAAACATTTCGAAGAGTTATTTAATGCTGGCGTTATGCTTGAACCTGGTTTTGCAGGTGGCGACATCATCCTTCAGGTCGATTTCTCAGGAATGGTTCTTGGACGCGAACAACAGTATAACCTAAAACGCACATATCGAGTTGTTAACGATCATGTTGTAGAAAGTGTGCAGTTGAAAATGGGTGGAAACACCTTTACTTATGGCTCTGCCCAACCTGCTTCACAAAGAGCACAAAATGAAGAAGTAGTACGCAAGATTATTACTGCAAATCTTCCGCCAGAATTAAGCACCTACTTTTTGTTTGATGCGATGAAGACAAGCGACCTATTGAAAGAAGAAAAGATAAATGCGCTTATTGAGAAGAACATCAATTCTGTGATGGGCTTCAATAAATATATTCAGTTGAGACATAGCGCGTCTTCTTTGCTTGAATCAAAGAAAGCAGAACGTTTGGAAAATGAGAACACACGTAAAGAGTATGAGCGATTGGTGAAGGAACGCAAGACTAAACAAGACGAAAAAGAACGCTGCAACACTGAATATGCTCAGAAATTGGCTTACGCAAATGAAAATAAAGAACAATATGAACAGGTTAAACGGGGGCGTAATGCAGATGATATTACACGCGACAAGATGCATCAAATAGAAGAATCTTTAAGATCATACGTTCGGCAAGAAAGGGATTATAGAAAAGAAGCCAATGACATTTGTTGTGACATAGAAACAACTGTCATATATCCTAAATTGGCAGATGTAATTCGAACAGAGATAGAAGTGGTTTTACACGAGAAACAACGTGCCTCTCAAGCTCGTGACAATCAACTCTCAGAAGAACAAATCAAAGATTTGACGACAAAGATTGTTCATTATATTGAAAATCAGGAAGGGAAGCCGGAAGGGACATTCGACATTACCACCATAGTCAAAAAGATAATAGAAAACCAACAAAACGGGGAAGTTGAAGATGAATATTCCTTCTTGACAGAAAGTGATGTTAAAGTTCTGGAATCTCTGGTAAATTCTTCTTATGTCAATCCGTTTGTTTCATTGGATGAAAAACGAGAGAGATTAAATAATGAACGAACAGAACTTCCACGTCGCAGGCAACAGCTTGATGACTATCGTCGAGCTATTGGAGGTCATGATTATACAATCATCGAGCTATATGAGACAAACAACCAACGAATTGATGTACTGAAGAACAATATGGCACAACTTGACAGAGAAATAAAGGAACTTGGAGATAAGATAGCCAAATACGACTATGACATTCCTCAAGTGCCAGATCCCAAATATGATATGTTGTGCAAGTTGCCAGATTTCTTCAAAGACCTTTCCAAAAAACTACTGCGTGCGAAGAAATCAAATATTGAGCGCATGATGTGCGAAGAATTGAACAAGAATCTTGTAGTATATGCAGGAGTGATTGGTAGAGTGGAATTGTCTGGCGAAAATAGCGAAGAAATCTCTTTCAAATTCTTCCACAAGAATGGTAATGAGATTTCAATAAACCAACTTAATGCTGGTGCGAAGCAAACTGTCATGCAAGTTCTGCTCAAGGTTCTCTATAAACTCGGAGATTACGAACCACCAGTAATGATTGATACAGTTATGGGCGTGCTTGATAAAGCAAGCCGAGAAGTTATCCTTGAACATTACTTCCCAGACTTAGCTCATCAGACAATACTCCTTTCAACAGATACAGAAATCACAACAGAACATGATTTCCAAAAGATTGAAGCATACGTCTCTCGCACCTATACACTACATAGAGACAAAGAAGCTCAATGTACAAATATAAGCGAAGATTATTTTGGACTTAAAACGAACAAACAATGAGCAACATACAATCTCTAACCATCAATAAAGCGACTGCTATTGAAGGTATGCACGTCCGTATTCAAGATGTTAAGTCCGCTTTAGAACAACGCATCAACCTCAACGAATACTCTGAGAACGTGCAAACAGTCGTACTAAACTATAGTGTTGTATTGCGTATCTGTCTTCTTGCTGGTCTTAGTGATAAATCACGCCGAAGCGTAGAAGACGTGGAAAGTTTTAATTTAAAAGTTGATAATACTCCATACGCAACAACATTCTTTACAAAAGCCAATGTCGGCAATCTTTTTGCTGTTCTAATCAAGTTAAGATATCATGATGTTGAAGCGAATTGGCAAGAAGGTCGATGGATAAGTAAAGTAGTAGGAAGAGAAATCTTACGAGGAAGAGAGATTCTACTGAAAGAAGGAGGAATTGAAGCTTGGCTCCGTTTTGTTCCACAGAAGGGAGGAAGAACGGCAAACGACATTCCAGTTTTAGACCTACCCATTGGAGAGTATGAGAACGGAATGAATGCAAGCCTCGATATCAATAGCCGAGAAGTTGCAAACACTCAGATTCTTGTTGCCGGAACAACAGGTTCTGGCAAGAGCAATCTTCTGGCCGTTCTGATTCATGAAATTCGTTCTGCTTCGACAGATACTCACTATCCTGTTAATTTCCTTTTATTTGACTATAAGGGAGAGTTCTCTGACCCACAACATGAATTATGGTTGAGTCTTTTTAATACAGACCGAACCGCTGTTCTTAATCCAATAGAACGTCCTTTACCTTTTACACCATTTAAAGACTTTACAGGAAAGCCTATCAACGAAGTTAATCTCTATGCTACAGAGCTTTCTTCGGCACTTAGCGCAATAAGTCGCACATCTATTAGTGCAAATATGGACAATCGTCTAAGTAGTGCTATAGTTAATGCATACAAGGCAAAAAATCTTCGTCCTGTCACTTTCCAAGAGATTTTAGACAATTATATAGAATTGCTTCCTGAAAAGCAACAGGATAAAGCAGACAGTATAGTTTCTGTCTTAAATCAATTGGTTAACAACCATATCTTTGCAGAAGAAGATAACATAGATTTATTAAACGGCTCTTATATCATCAATCTTGGAAGATTCCCAAAAGATGGGCCAATGGCTAAAGCGATAGTGTATTTTGTGGTATCAAAGTTGAATAATATATATGAATTACTACCACCACAAACCTCTAACAAAGAACGTGTAGAAATTCGTCACTTTACAATAATTGATGAGGCTCATTATATGCTTGACTTTGATAATCGACCTTTGCGTGAATTGATTGCCGTTGGTCGAAATAAAGGAATGAGTATCATCCTTGCTACACAAAATATGGAAAGCTTCAAGAGCAAGTATTTTGATTTCTATGCTAACGCTCAATATCCTCTTATCATGCGACAGCAGCAACAAAACGACAGCGTGATAAAGGATTTGTTTGGCGTTTCTGGTGCCGCATTACAAGAAATTAAACAAGCTATCGCCGGATTACAGAAAGGAGAACTTATTACGCGTGATGCCGCCAACATGGCTCTTGGTATAGGCAAACAATGGCAGAAGATAAAAGTAACACATCTTATTTAAATAAGAGGCAAATGGATATCAAAGATTTGGAAGATGCAAACGAGGCAATTGCCATGCTGAAGGAATTAGATTTACCTATAAGTGTTGAGCAATTAGGGAAACGACAGATACTTGAAACCAAGTATCTTGATGAGGTATTGCTCCCCCAAATACAATCTTATATCCAATCTCTTGTTGGACAATTACATAAGCCATTCTCCCTTGTTGTTGACTATGAATATGGAATGCCTGTTCTAGTCAGGATAGCTCAAAAAACAAAGCTGAAAGATGATGTAAACCTTAGCAAGCCTAAAATAGGCACAACTCGAAGCGGAGTTAGTAATGTGTACTCTTCTGGTCGAATACTTGATGAATGGAAGAGATTCATAGAATCTTTGCCAGATAAAAATCCTATTTATAAGTATACGTTCACCCAGTCTTATCATTCGTTGTCTAAATTATTACGTGTAATGCAATCTGGGGAAATGATGAAGTACACGTCTTCATTATTTAAGATACTGAAGCTTCCTGCGACTGGAAAATTATCTCCAACAAAATTCATGGAAATGTTAGAACCGGAACAATTTGTTCAAGAAAAGACAAAAGATGGTACTATATCAAGAGTTGTCCTTTGGTCACAGACACAAAAAGTAGGGAATAAATATGATGGCACGCGTATTAAAGTTTTTAAAGAAGATGGAATAACTCCAGTAATGGTGGATAAAGTCAGGAAAATAAAAGAAGGGCAATGGACATTAAAGAGATTCTGCGAATTGATGGCTCAAAAAGAATATTTTGCCAATCTGCATTTAAATAAACGGAACTAATTATGATAATCTAAATACATATTATTATGGATAAACTTGATAAAACATACGAGGCAATAGGTATGTTAGAAACTCTGGGTTTGCCAGTCAGCATAGAACAGTTGAATGTAGTTGCTCAGATGGAGAAGGATTATCTTCAAGATGAGATTATTCCATTGATTAAGCAGGAACTGGAACCTATGGTTGAGAAGATGAGGAACCAGTTTAATATGAAGGTCACTTATTCTAAGGAAAACGGTTTGAATATTCAGTTATATGAACCTACTATTCAAAGTAGAAGTATGTTTCCCACAGTAGAAGAAAGAGGCTATAGAAAGAAGAAGTTCATTATTCGAGTAATATTTCCCGATAACCATGTTTCATGCCAGAAGATTGTATCAAATACGTTCGCTGATGTTGTTAAATATGCTGGTGCAAAGAATGTAGAGAGACTGGGCATCATGCTTCTTGGAAAAAATATAATATCGTCTTCTCTAATGGAAAACGAAAGATATGCAGCAGGTCAGCAGCAGATAGAACCAGGTATTTATTTATCTACATATTGTGATACAGATAAAAAACTGGAAATAATAAAGACAATTAATCGTGAATTGAATTTGAATATTGTTATTGAAAAAGTTCTGTTAGAATAGTGTTCGAAAAAGAGAATGTTTTATGAACAAATTGGATGAGGCCTACGAGAATGCTGAAATGTTGAAAGCATTGGATTTGCCTATCAGCAAAGACTAGTTAGAGAACATTGAACGTTTGGAGAAAGAAAATGGGAAAGAGCATTTTGAGAATAAGGAGGACAGCGTATGAAGATTAAAGAGATATGGTTTGATGCTGATTATATCTACGGCAGAGACGAAGAAGGACATGAATACAAGCAATCGTTGCTGTGGTATCCACGACTGCTTCATGCTAATGATGAAGAACGCATGAAATATACGTTTAGCCTAAGCGGTATTCATTGGAGAAATTTGGATGAGGATGTCAGCTTTGAGAGTTTTGAATATGAGGATGCAGAGCCGAGTGCCCTGCAGCGTTTCTTCTTCACCCATAAGGAAATCAATGTCGCTGAGTTTGCACGGCGAATGGGCATGAACCCCACGCTGCTTCGAAACTATATAAATGGATTCAAGAAGCCGTCAAAAGAGCGTGAGCAGGAAATTCTTGACCATATTCATAAATTAGGGGAAGAATTAGTTGCTGCATAAACAAATGCCACAGAACGGATGACTGAATGAAGAAGAGTGACGCTTTCCACCAGCAGGCCTACCACGGGTCTTCGGGCTTTTCGGGATTGTCATATACTGACTTGGGGCATAGTTCCAGATAATCCATGAAGAGACAGACTTCATAGTCGAGGCAGAGCTTCATGCGAAGGTAATAGGTTTTATCGGGACTCATTTTCTCCTTTACAAGGATACGACGCGATGATATGGGGTCATTACGCTCAGTCCAACTGGAACCTGGCATTCCGCTATGCGATTTGACTCCGGGCATTGCTTCGTGGTTACGCATGCGCTTCTCCAACTCTGCGTTATAGTCATGGTCCTCGCTCTCCACTTCCCACCCTACGCTGGTATTGGTACGGCGCAAGTCGATGGGGATGCCCACAATATGCATCTTCTCGGGGTCGGTGCCGAAGTACACCTGATGCATGCCGAAGAAAGTCTGGCATGAGACGCGGTAACGTAACTCGTACACATCCTCGGTGGGGACGGGAGGCAGGGTGATGGTACAGTCGCCATAGCCTTCGAACTTCACTTCATCACCCTCGAAGTCCATCCACCCAGTCATGCGGCAGGTGTGATAACCCATGTAAGTCGTGCCCTCGTTTACCTTGATGTCCCTGAGGAAGGGATAGTCCTTGTCTGCGGGAATCTGGTGGTTCATGTGAGCGTCATCCATAAGCTCGTTCATGCGGATATCGCAATTGGTGAGTTCCGGCGATATGGAAGCCACATCGAACCGCATTCGTTCCTTCCCCAGATTCTCCCGCGTAGCCTGGTCATAAAACAAGAATTCGCTGACAGGATACACCATTGCATTGACGAGGTTGTTTTCTCCCTCCACGTCTGGGTCTTCGACAAGCACGCCCTCCTTGTCCGGCTCGCAGTAGAGTTCGTGATAGGTTCCTCGACGATCATTGTCGAGGACAGGACAGCGATTGAGATAAACGCCATTCGACTCGGCACTTTCATAGAGTTTCATGAGGCGCCGTTGTCCCATAGTATAGTAATATTGCATCTTGGGTATTCCCAGAGATCCGGTATTGATGTTGTATCCAAACTCGTTGTAATGGTTTACAAGATAGCCTTTGGCCAGACGCCTGTTAAGCAGATGATAGGTTACAAAACGATTGAGCAGATTATCCTTGTCCTTGTAGTTCCTGTCGTTCTTTGCTTCTGGATATACATTTCTGTCTGCCAGATAGTTAACCACATCATCTACCGTAATGTCTAAGGCTGGTTTACCTAATGCCTGGCTCCATAGTTCATCCGTTTCTGCAAAGAAGGTGTAACCGTATTTTCTGTGCTTAGGGGGATTCTTCAGATGATCGAACATGCCCCGATTCTTCAGATTCTCGTAACGCTCGTCCTTGATAACGTTGAGGGTATCCTTGAGCCCCGTTGCCAGAACGAGCATAGAGGAGACATAGAAACCGGAACGCTTCTCCTTGACCTGTTTCTGAAGCCAGTCGCCCAATGTGTTATCGCTGCTGAGTACAGGTTTGTGCACACAATGGATGATGCCGTTGGTGGCTGGTATGTCCCGATTGTTCTCATCTATGGGACTGCCGTTGACTGTAATATCGGATGTTTCGCCCCGAGTGGCATAATGAACAACTATCTTATGCTCTGACATGTTGGGAAGGATTATCTCTCCGTCCTGAGTGGCAGTGAAGTCCCAAGTCTGGAGAGCAAGGAGATCGTCCCCGCTGTCGATGATGCTGTTGAAGACGATAAGTTTCTGCACGGAGTCTCGGGCATGTTCTGATGCAAACCCATCCCACGAGGGCTGACTGATTTCGCCCTGAGCGGCCAAGGAGTCAAGGAACGACTGCAAGGCCTCATTGGTGGGTGCAAAGACCGTGTAATGGCCTCGTGCCGTGAGCAGCTGGCGGATGGTGGTCTGTGTCAGACTGCTGGCAGGGGTATTCCCAAGCAGGCTGCAGTACTGACTGTACTGCTCGTGACTGCTGAGGTAGTCCCATATCGTCCTCTCTGTGAAAACGTAACGTGCCGAGGTATCTACGCTCTCGGAGCATGATACAGCAAAAAGCAGCAGAAGCAGCGGTGTGAGTTCCAGCTTCACTCTGTTGCGGAGTCCTTTCAACTCTGCCAAGAACCGTTCGATTGTGAGCGATGCAACCTCAAAAACATTGGTCTTTATTTTCATGGCTTTTTTCTGTTTGACACCACAAAGTTAAGAAAAAAAGTGTAAGGTAGGGAGTAAAGAGCGAAAAAAGTTTTTCTCCTCCAAAACAAATTGCGTGAGCTGTCCTGCTATTTGCTAACCAAGACAAAAGTGCGTGGTATATGGGAATTATTTAACACCTTACTTCTTCTCAACAAAGGGCAACTCTTCCAAGATTGACCGTCTCTTAGAGTTCAAGGATTTGTGAGGCTTCCTGATAGCAATCCATGTACTGCTGATCGATTTTGTCGAGCATAGTGGGGAAAGCATGGGCAAAAGAGCAATAATAGAGGGCAACGAATTCGTACCAGTTGAGCCGTTTGTTGGGGAGAGCCTTGAGCGTGTATTTCTGGTTGAGCTGGAGACCATTCTTGTAGATAATGGATGATTCCAGGCAGATGAGACGGATGGTGTTGGGACTTGTGTATTCCATGATGCGGAGTGTCTCCTGCATTTACTTAATCAGGACGGAACGATCCACTTCCGTAATCTCCTCTTCAGGGGTTTCTGGTTCGCTGGATGTTTCAGGAACTTGGATGGGGGAGACGATCTCTTCCTGGTGCTCAGGCTCAGGGGTTCCTGTCACCACGTCTTCCTCAGGCTCTGGATTCTCCGCTTTCGGTTGCTCTGCAAACAACTGCTCGAAGTCCTCTTCCGTGAAGAGGGACATCTGCAGGTTGTTGTCAGTTTTTTTCTTCTTCCGGCTCATGGCATCGTCAGAGGTTTCTTCTATTTGTTCTGAAGCTGCTGGCGGACTTCATTCTTGTCGATTACCACATAGATGGTGTCGATTACCTGTCCGCTTCGTTCGCCCGTGAATCGCTTGGCTGCATTGGCAAAATCTTTGTCAATCACGTATACGTCATCCACGAAGTAATCCGTCTCTCCACGGTTGGAAAAGACGTTGAGGAAGCCCCACACCTCATGGTATCTGATCTTCACTTTCCATCCCTCGGCTTGTGCCTGATAGAGGAGGTTTATGAGGGAATCCTGATCGCTGCGGTCATTGTCGAACGAGAAGCTGAAGGGCTCTCCGCTGGTGTTCATTCCTGTCTGAGTCATGTTAAGCCGCCCCTCCCAAGAATCCCAAATGACACCTTTCCTGGTAAACTCTATGAGATTTCCGACTTTCTCACCTTCCGAGTAACGTTCCTTGCAACTGGTAAGCAGGATGACTGTAAGCAGGGGTAATACCCAAATCCTTTTCATGACAACTGGATATTGATATGAATATGTAATTTTTTTTTAGATCTGTTTCGGTTCTTGAAGAGGCATTTTTTCGATACGGCGCTTGTGGCGTCCTCCCTCGAAATCAGTAGAAAGGAAGATGTCGAGGATAGGTCGAGCCTCCTCTGGAGAGATGAATCTGCCAGGCAAGACCAGCACATTGGCATCGTTGTGGAGACGAGAAAGGTGGGCTATCTCAGGAATCCAGCAGAGGGCGGCACGAATGCCCTGATGCTTGTTGAGCGTCATGCTGATGCCTTCTCCGCTTCCGCAGATAGCTATGCCAGGATAGCAATCCCCTGCCTCAATCGCATAGGCAAGAGGGTGGGCATAATCCGCATAGTCGCAACTCTCTTCGGAAAAAGTGCCGTAATCGCGATAGTCGATATTGTTCTCCTCAAGGTATTGACGCACGAACTGCTTGAGGGGATACCCTGCGTGATCGCTTGCTAATCCAATCATAGTGATACGTTCCCTTATTACAGGATTTCCTTAACCTGGTTGTATACATTCTGGGCTGTGTAACCCAACTTCTCGTCGAGAACCTTATAGGGTGCGCTGAAACCGAAGGACTCAAGGCCCCAAATGCGGCTCTTGGGATCAGCACCGATGAGGAAGGCCTGGAGATTGACAGGCAAGCCAGCAGTAAGTCCAAACACTTTGCTTCCAGCAGGAACTACACTCAGTTGATACTCAAGGGGCTGATTGCGGAAGATACCTTCGCTGGGAACGCTGACAACGCGAACCTTCACGCCTTCCTGACGAAGCAGGTCTGCGCCAGCACAAAGAGTGGAAACCTCGGAACCAGAAGCTACCATAATTACATCGGGATTGGCATCACTCCCAGCCACTACATAGGCACCACGACGAGCTTCCTGGTAAGGATTGCCAGCAGGGAGAGCCTGGATACCTTGGCGGCTAAGGATGAGAGCCGTGGGGGATGAAGTGTTCTCCATCGCCATCTGGTAAGCTATGGTGGTCTCTTGTGCATCAGCAGGGCGCAAGACAATCATGCTGTTGTGGCCGCTATGGTTGCGAAGTTTTTCCATAAGTCGAATCTGGGCCTCTTGCTCTACAGGTTCATGCGTAGGACCATCCTCGCCAACACGGAAGGCATCGTGCGACCAAATGAACTTGACAGGAAGTTCCATCAAGGCAGCCATTCGAACAGCGGGTTTCATGTAGTCGCTGAAGACGAAGAAGGTGCCGCAAGCAGCAATCACACCACCATGCAGAGCCATACCCATACAGCAGCATGCCATCGTGAGCTCAGCCACACCAGCTTGGAAGAAGTTGCCTCCAAAGTCATCACGTGTGATGTTGCGTGTTTTCTTGAGGAATCCGTCCGTTTTGTCGCTGTTGCTGAGGTCAGCGCTGGCGCATATCATATTAGGTACTTGTTCTGCCAAAACACCCAGACAGGCAGCGCTGGCATTACGTGTAGCGTCGCCATCTTTCTGAATCACCTGAGTCCAATCAACTTGGGGAGCCTTCTTGCTAAACCAATCTTTCAGTTGCTTTGCAGCTGTAGGGTTAGATTCTGCCCAAGCTGCCTCCTCTTGATGACGAGCATCGACAATACTGCGTAAATCCTGCATACGTGCAGCATAGAGAGCCTGAACTTCAGGGAAAATCTGGAAAGGATCATCGGGATCACCTCCCAAATTCTGAATGGTATTGCGGAAAGCGTCACCTCCAAGGGGAGCTCCATGTGTCTTGCAATTACGCTCGTAACTGCTTCCATCAGCTTGCAGAGCACCCTTACCCATTATGCACTTGCCAATGATGAGAGAGGGCTTGCCCTGAACAGCTTTTGCCTGACGGATGGCTTCACGAATCTGTTCTACATCATTGCCGTTGATCTCGAAGACTTCCCATCCGACAGAGCGGAACTTTAGGGCTGTATCCTCGTTCATTACCACGCTGGTTTCTGTAGAGAGCTGGATGTCGTTTGAGTCGTAGAACATGATCAGGTTGTCGAGCCCCAACTGACCAACGATTCGGGCTGTACCTTGGCTTATCTCCTCCTGTATGCCTCCGTCGCTGATATAGGCGTAAATGGTCTCCTGAGAGAAAGTGGGATTGCCTGTGTGGGCAGCCAGGAACTTGGCAGCAATGGCTGCACCTACGGCATAGGCATGACCTTGCCCAAGAGGACCACTACTATTCTCGATACCACGAGTCACGTCAACCTCTGGATGACCAGGGGTGGGAGAACCCCATTGACGCAACTGCTGCAGTTCAGCCAACGTGAACTTGCCAATCAGAGCCAACTGGGCATAAAGCATGGGAGCCATGTGACCAGGATCGAGGAAGAAGCGGTCGCGTCCTATCCATTCAGGTTGCAAAGGATCGTATTCGAGGAATTCACTATATAGTACATTGATGAAGTCGGCTCCTCCCATAGCTCCGCCTGGGTGTCCACTCTTAGCTTTCTCTACCATTGATGCAGCCAGGATACGAATGTTGTCGGCTGCATGATTCATTGTCTTAATGTCATTCATTTTCTTTGTATTTTAATTTTGCACAAAGTTATGAAAAAAAATCATCATTTCCGCTTTTTAGACGAAGAAATATGCTGCTATGTATAAAAGAAAACGCTATGGCCTCCCTTTCTGGACGTGAGAGAAACCATAGCGGTAAAAAGATGTTGTATCCGTAGGGGGCAGAGACCTACTTTTTGGATTGAACGGCAGCTTGCTCGATGGGGAGTCCTGCCTTGTAATTCTCGAGGTATGCATTGAAGCCAGCCACTTCCTCAGGAGTGGGAGAAATCTCGACACCTGCATTGCCTGCGAAGACCACTTGGTCGAGATAGTCAGCCAGCGAGAGCTTGTCTGTATTGCGTACTAAATAAGAGGCCAACAGGGCGATTCCCCATGCTCCGCCTTCACCAGCTGTCTCCATAACAGAGATTGGTGAATTGAGGGCAGCTGCCAACATGCGTTGCCCTACGCCTGGAGTGGAAAAATAGCCACCGTGACCTGTGATGCGGTCAACCTGAACCTTTTCCTCCTTGAGCAGGATATCATTGCCAAACTTCAGTACGCTGATAGCTCCGTAGAGGTGTGCTCGCATGAAATTTGCCAAAGTGAACTTGTCGTTGGCGGAACGCACGAAAAGGGGACGTCCATCAGCAAGACCAGTAACAGGTTCGCCTGAGATATAGTTATAGGAAAGAATGCCTCCACAATCAGGATCGCCCTGTAGGGCAACGTTGAAGAGTTGTGTGTAGAGTTGGTTCATGTCCACAACAGGTATGCCCATCCATTCCTGGAACTCTCGGAAAATCTTGACCCAAGCATTGATGTCGGAAGTGCAATTGTTGCAATGCACCATAGCCACCAGACTTCCATCGGGTGTAGTAACCATATCGATTACTTCGTAGGGTTTGGTGAGTGGCTTCTCCAGTACAATCATAGAGAAGGAGGATGTACCTGCAGAGACGTTGCCTGTGCGCTGCTTCACGGCATTGGTGGCAACCATACCCGTTCCAGCATCTCCCTCTGGAGGGCAAACAGGAATGCCAGGCTTCAGATGACCTGAGGGATCAAGCTTCTTAGCGCCCTCAGGAGTCAGGAAACCTGCGTTATCGCCTGCATTCAAGGACTTAGGCAGAATGTCGAGGAGCTTCCAGACGTAGCCCTTCGGTGCAATCAGATTGTCAAACTTCTTCACCATTTCGGCGTCGTAGGTCTTGGTGGCAGGATCAACGGGAATCATACCAGATGCGTCGCCTACACCGAGAACGAATTGACCTGTGACCTGCCAGTGGACATAACCAGCGAGGGTGGTGAGATATTTGATATCCTTCACATGATCGTTGCCCTCGAGGATGCACTCATAGAGGTGGCTGATGCTCCAACGGAGGGGGATGTTGTAGTTGAAAAGTTCAGAAAGCTCTGCAGCAGCCTTACCGGTGTTGGTGTTACGCCAGGTGCGGAAGGGCACGAGAATCTCCTGCCTCTCGTTGAAGGCCATATAGCCGTGCATCATGGCAGAGAAACCAATGGCTGCAAGTTTCTCAATCTCGATACCGTACTTTTGTTGCACGTTGGAACGAAGGTCGGCATAGCAATCTTGAAGACCATTCCAGATGGCATCAATGCTGTAAGTCCATAAGCCATCCACCAATTGGTTTTCCCATTCGTGGGTTCCTTGGGCAATAGGCTTATTCTCCTCATCGATGAGAACTGACTTAATGCGGGTTGAGCCAAACTCGATGCCGAGGATGGCTTTACCGCTTTCTATTGTTTGCTTTGCGTTCATAGTTTTTAACTTCCCTTCCCTTCTTTTATTTTAATGCTTTATTGAGCATGTAATAAACCTCGTTATTTCTGAGCGTTTGCTTGAAGTCGTAGGTGTTCGTCTGTTTGTTGATCTTGACGTACTCGATGCCGACCATTTCTGCGAAATCCTCCCAATATTCCTCAGTAATGTCGTATGAGAAAGCTGAGTGGTGTGTACCACCTGCTAGAATCCACGCTCCTGCACCAATCTCGAATGAAGGCTGAGGAACCCAGAGTGCGGAAGCAACAGGAAGATGAGGCATTGGCTTAGGTTCGATGCACTCGACTTCTTGAGAAATAAGGCGGAAACGGTTGCCTAAGTCAACGACAGTAGCCTTGATACCACGACCAGTTTTCGAAGTGAAGACGAGACGGGCGGTTTGTTGCTTGCGAATACCGATGCCGAGGAAATGAACCTCCAGTTTGGGCTTGTCGCTTGCAATGAGTGGACAAATCTCGAGCATGTGGCTTTGCAGACAAGAAGACTGCGAACCGGCGAAGTTGAGGGTGTAGTCCTCAAGGAACGAGCAACCCGTTGGCATGCCTTGCTGAATTACCCAAAGTGTGCGATAGAGGCAAGCTGTCTTCCAGTCACCTTCAGCTCCGAAACCGTAACCCTCTTCCATGAGACGCTGAGAAGCGAGACCTGGAATCTGGTCGAAGCCACAGAAGTCAGGAGCATCGATGTTGGCATCACCAAGGTCGTCGAAGTTCGTGGTGAAGGCGGTTGCACCCTCGTCCTTGAGAACACGGCGCAGGGCAATCTCAGCCTTTGCAGAGTTCTTCACCTTCTCCCAATAAACTTGCTCGCCACTCTCGTCAATCTTGATGGTGTAGAGTTTCTTGTACTCCTCAACGAGTTCGTCGGCTTCCTTGTCGGTCACCTTCTTGTAATACTCCATGAGAGAGCTTACGGGGTAGTAATCAACATGATAGCCGAGACGTTGCTCAAATTCAACGCGGTCGCCATCGGTCACCGCCACATTATTCATGTTCATGCCAAACATCAAGCAACGAACGTTCTTGGCGTCAGCCACACCTGCAGCCACACGAGCCCAAACGGCAATCTTCTTTTGAACCTCTTCGTCCTTCCAATAGCCGCAAACCACCTTGCGAGGAACACGCATTCTGGTGCAGATGTGTCCAAACTCAATATCACCGTGAGCACTCTGATTCAAGTTCATGAAGTCCATATCGATGGTGTCCCAGGGAATCTCTGCGTTGTATTGTGTGTGGAAGTGGAGAAGCGGCTTCTGCAGAGCCTGCAAGCCCTTAATCCACATCTTGGCTGGTGAGAAAGTATGCATCCAAGTGATGATACCCACACACTTGGCATCGTTGTTGGCGGCTTGCATAACAGCTTCAACCTCCTTGCTTGAGTTAGCAGTGCCTTTATACACTATCTTGATGGGAATGTTTCCGCTTATGTTTAAACCCTCGACCATCTCTTTCGAGTGACCGTCTACGGCAACCACTGCGTCGCCACCATAAAGTAACTGTGCACCAGTTACCCACCATAATTCATAATTGTTGTACATGATTGAATATTTTTTAAGGATTATTTTTTCTTTTGTCCATAATATGCATTAGGACCATGCTTGCGCATATAATGTTTCTCGATAAGAAATGGGTTCATTGTTGTCTCAGGATTGATGGTAAGACTAATGAAAGCCATTTTTGCACATTGCTCCATCACCTTAGCATTGTAGACAGCATTAGCAGGAGAGGTTCCCCAACTGAATGGACCATGATTTTTGACAAGGACTCCTGGCGTATGATCGGGATTGATTCCCTCAAAGCGTTTGACAATGACGTTGCCTGTCTCTAATTCGTATAGACCATTCACCTCATCAGCAGTCATATCTGCCGTGCAAGGAATGTCCTTGTAGAAGTAGTCGGCATGTGTTGTGCCAATGTTTGGAATGTCGCGTCCGGCTTGTGCCCATGCTGTAGCATAGGTGCTGTGTGTATGTACAACTCCTTGGATGTTGGGGAAAGCACGGTATAAAACCAGATGGGTAGGAGTATCGCTGCTAGGATTGAGATCACCCTCCACCACGGCTCCAGTCACGAGACTGACTACCACCATGTCGCTGGCTTTCATCTTGTCGTAATCGACCCCGCTAGGTTTTATTACTACGAGTCCTTTCTCGCGGTCGATGCCTGAAACATTACCCCAAGTGAAGATAACCAATCCTTGGTGAACCAGGTCTATATTGGCTTGAAATACTTTTTCCTTGAGTTCTTCTAACATATTTAATTTTTATTTCAATTTGAATTCATGTATCAGATTGTATTTTTCCATATTGAACTGGAACAAACTGGCCCCTCGACGAGAGGAAACTTTGTCAATCTCTCCAGTCTTCTCGATGAATTGCATCTCGCTGACACGCTTACGAAAATTGCGCTTATCAATTTCTTGACCTAGAATCACCTCATATAGGCGCTGTAGTTGGGCTAAAGTGAAACTGGGGGGCAAGAGATTGAACCCTACAGGAGAGAATGAAATCTTACGGCGGAGTAATTCGCGAGCTTGTTCAATCATCTTCGTGTGATCAAAATGAATGTTGGGCAGATGATCTGTACTGACCCATTCGCCATCGTACTCCTTGAGCAATGCTGAATCATAGAGATTCTTGTTAATCAGAGCATAATAGGCTGTTGAGATTACTCGTGCTCCTGGGTCACGGTCGAGTGCGCTGAAGGTACCCACCTGTTCCATGTAAATATTAGTCAGGCCCGTGTGGAAATGAAGTACACGTTGCGCAGCTTCCTCCAAGCTCTCTTCGTCTTGAAGGAAACCTCCTAAGAGGGTCTTTTCACCACGGAAGGGCTCGAAGTTGCGCTGCTGCAAAAGTACTTGCAATTCGTCATTCTCGAAGGCGAAGATGATACAGTCTACAGCTACGTAGAATTGCGGGTTATCCCTATAATATTCTTTGGCCTTTTGTGTCATTTATTGGATTACCAGAAGTACCAGTAGAAGAGAGCTGTGAGGCTTAAGATAATACAAGTATTGATGACATCCCATTTGTTCCAGCTCTTGCGAGTTTGCTCCTTTTGTTCTGGAGTAGCGGTGCCGAAGACAAGACCACGGATTTTATCCTCATCAGGAGCTTTGGTGCATAGGCTGACAATAATTACGATGATGCAGCAAACTAGTAACATCCAACCGCTGAAGAACAACCAGTTGATGTCGAAGAAAATGCTCTTGAAGAATGTTTGGGGTGCATCAGGCATATTAGTGTAATATACTTTGGCAGCCAAGCGGGTGATACCTATTGTCAAACCAGAGATGAGTCCCCACATACCACCTTGGGCTGAGGTACGTTTCCAACAAATACCCAACAAGAAAGCACTGGCAATACCAGGAGCTAAGACACTTTGAACATCCTGAAGATAGTTGTAGAGTACATCACCCACGCTACGCATGACTGGAATCCAAAGAATACCCAGAATAACGATAACAACAGTGGCAATCTGACCAACCACAACGAGTTTCTTCTCGCTGGTATTAGGGAATACTCGTTTGTGGAAGTCAATGGTGTAGAGCATAGCAGAACTGTTGAAGAGAGAAGCCAATGAAGACATCAGGGCTGCTAGGATACCGCAAACCACGAGACCCTTCACACCAGCAGGTAACAATTTGGCTACAAGGGTAGGGAAGGCTGCGTCTGGTGTGCTGAGTTGGAACACTTCTCCATTGATAACGATGTTCTTTTGTGCCATAGCGAAAGCTATCATGCCAGGAATAAGGAAAAGGAATACCGGGAACATCTTGAGATATGCACCAAAAATTGCGCCTCGACGAGCCTGTTGCTCATCCTTTCCTGACAGGACACGCTGAACGATAAACTGATCGGTACACCAATACCAGAAACCAATGACGGCACTGCAGATGAGAGCTCCAAACCAAGGATACTGAGGATCATCATTACTGCGCATAAGATGAATCATGGTACCCGTAGCGCCCTCGTAATTGGGAGTTACATCGCAAGCTTGCATCATCTGATCCCAACCACCCAATGCTTTGAAGCCGAGGAAAAGGATGATGGCTGAACCCAAAAGCAGAATGGGAGTTTGCAGAACACTTGTGTAGAGTACACTTTTCATACCTCCCAAGATAGTGTAGATGGCTGTAATAATAACCAATCCGATGGCAGCAATCCAGAAGAAATCGATGCCCCACATCTCCTTGATGCCAAATACTTGTTGGAAAACCAGACCTCCAGCATACACAGTGACAGCAACTTTCGTCATCACATAACTGATAATGGAAATACCTGTCAGGATACTGCGGCTGGCACTGTTGTAGCGACGCTCCAGGAATTCAGGCATCGTCATTACTTGGCTTCTTTCGTAGAAAGGAACGAATACCCATGCTAGAATCAGAATCATCCATCCCTGGATTTCCCAGTGAGCCATTGCCATACCACTTGCAGCTCCACTACCTGCCAAACCAATCAAATGCTCTGAACCAATGTTTGAAGCAAAGAGGCTGGTACCAATGGCAAGCCAAGTGGCATTTCTTCCGTTAAGGAAATAATCTCCTGAACTCTCATTTTTCTGTTTGGTTACATAGACCACAATGCCTATCATCAGCAAGCAGAAAAGAGCGATGACGCTCCAGTCTTGCCAGGCAAAAACGTTTAATAATGTCATTGTTTAATGATTATAGATGATTGTTTTTGTTGTTTGTTGCCACAAATATAGACAAATAAACCCAATGATGAGTGTATTTTTTACACTTTTTACATGATGTATGTTGTATAACATAAAAATCCCCCTAAAGGATGTGTTCCTACAGGGGGATTTTTACCTTATTATATTTATAAAAAGGGTTTAGCAGAGTTTGCGAGACCCATCACCAATAACGACATCAATCAGGATAGGCTTCTTGCCATACTTAGCCTCAAACTTTTTGGCAACAACTTTCTTAAAGTTAGCAACCAACTCGTCAGCTATCAGATTGATGGTGCATCCACCGAAGCCACCACCCATGATACGAGAACCTGTTACGCCCTCTTCCTTGGCGATGTCATTGAGGAAATCCAATTCTTCGCAGCTTACTTCATATTCTTTGCTCAAGCCATAGTGGGTTTCGTACATCATTTGGCCAACTGTCTCGTAATCGTCTTTCTGCAGAGCATCGCAAACCTTCAATACGCGGTCAATTTCACCAATTACATAACGTGAACGACGATATTCTTCATCTGTAATCTCAGGTTTAACCTCTTCCAACATTTCATAGTTCGCATCACGCAGAGATTTTACCTCAGGATGTTTCTTTGCAATGACTGCTGCAGTTCTCTCACAGGCGAGGCGACGCTCATTGTAAGGACTACCTGCTAAGGTATGTTTTACCTGACTGTTGACCAATACCAATTGATAACCTTTTGGATTCCATGGAAAATATTCATACTCGCCACTGCGGCAATCCAAACGCAACAAACTGCCTTTCTTTCCCAGTACACTGATGGCTTGGTCCATGATACCACAGTTGACACCAACATATTTGTGCTCAGTTCGTTGTCCAACACGTGCCAATTCCATCTTTTCAATCTTGTTGTCACCAAACAGGTCATTCAAAGCAAAAGCGAAAGTACTTTCGAGAGCTGCAGATGAACTCATGCCTGCGCCCAGAGGGACATCACCAGCGAATGCAGTATTGAAACCTTGAACAGGAACATCCAAAGCCATCATCTCACGACATACGCCGTAAATGTAGCGTGCCCAGGATGCAGAGGGCCCCTTGTCATCGTCTAAAGAGAACTCGGTATAATCTTTCAAGTCAATGGAATATGCGCGTACATTACGTGTGCCGTTAGGCTTAATCTCTGCAATGATTCCTTGCTCTACTGCACCAGGAAATACATAGCCGTTGTTATAATCAGTGTGCTCACCAATCAGATTGATACGACCAGGTGAAGCATATACTGAACCAGTTGTTCCATCAAAATGCTTTATGAAGCGACTACGAATGTCATCAATTGTTAATTTCATGATTTGATTTTTTTTCTTATCTTTAAAAAATAGATTACTCAACGGGAATATCCTTGTTCACATTCTTACTGCCAATCAGGCTGTAGTACAGCATATAGATGAGCATGGCAATTACCAGCCAGTAGCTGTTCATGTAGCCGGCAGCCTTGGCAATATACTCCTGAATCAGAGGCATTATGCCACCACCCACTACGAGCGTCATGAAAATACCAGAAGCCTGCTCCGTGTATTTACCCAGGCCTTCAACGGCCATATTGAAGACGCAACCCCACATGATGCTGGTACAGAGTCCGCAGAGCACCAGGAAGAGGCAGCTCAGGGGAACCTGGAACATGGCGAAGCCGTCGGCTGCACTGTAACCAGGCATGCTGATGGTTGTGGTCTTGGGGATGAAGATGGCAATCAGAATCAGAATGATGGCAATCGTACTCATGGTAATCATTTGTGCGCGGCTGCTGATCTTGCCGGAAACCAAGGTGCTGCTGAAACGACCCACCATCATCAGCAACCAGTAGATGGCTGCAATAGCACCGCCAATGGCTGCTCCATTCAGTGCAATACCAGCACCCTTTTCAGTTGCATCAGAGAGATAGAAGATGACCTGTGCGGGAATTCCAATTTCGATACCTACATAAAAGAAAATAGCGATTGCACCCAATACGAAGTGACGGAAGTTCCATGCGCTGTGCTCATATACCTTGGTGTTGCGTTCTTGAGCGGGTTCGGGAATAGTCAGGCTGGAGATAATAATGAATGAAATGGCAAATACGCCCATGGCAATGAACAGCAGGGGAGATACGTCGGACATGGCGGTCTTGTCGGTCACAGTACCTACGAGGGCACCTACCAACAGAGGAGTCAAAGTGCCAGTCAGAGAGTTCAGTGTACCGCCAGTTTGGATCAGCTGATTGCCGCGGTTACCACCGCCACCCAGAATGTTCAGCATGGGGTTTACAACGGTATTCAACATACATACGCAGAAACCGCAGACGAATGCACCAAGCAAGTAAACATAGATAGCAGAGCCCTGCAGGAACTCAAAACTTGAAAGGTACTGGATGCAAATGCCGATGAAACCTACAGCAAGAGCAATCAGAGTGGTCTTTTTGTAGCCGACCTTGATGAGCATCTTACCAGCGGGAATACCCATAAACAGATAAGCTGCAAAGTTCATCATGTTACCCATCATGCCTGCCCATTCATACTGATTTTTCCAAATGGTTCCGAATGGTGCGGCCATGTTTGTTACGAATGAAATCATCGCGAAGATGAAGCACATTGTGATAATGGCAATAATATTGCCGTTTTTCTTTTCTTGACTCATTTTTGTTTTGTTTTTATTGTTAGTTGATGATTTGAATATACTGCATTAGTCTTCCACGCCAAACTTGTAAATTGTCTTCTGAGTGTATATTTGGCCTGGCTTCAGGAATACACTGGGGAAATGAGGCTTGTTGGGAGAGTCGGGGAAATGCTGAGCCTCGAAACAAAGAGCACTGCGACGCCCAAAGATGGCACCTTGTTGTCCCTTGATTCCATCAGCCCAATTGTCGCTGTAGAATTGAACCCCAGGTTCTGTAGTATAAACCTCCATGCTTCTTTTGCTGTTGGGTTCCACTATCTTGGCAGCGAAACTTAGTTCGCCAGGCTCACGTTTGTTGAGTACGTAGCAGTGATCGTAACCAGCACCATTCTTTATTTGCTGATCATCAGCATCTATATTGTCACCTACTGCATGAGGAGTACGGAAATCGAAGGGTGTACCTTCAACTTTCAGAATCTCTCCTGTTGGAATACTTGTTTCGTCAATGGGAATGTAATAGTCTGCATTGATTTGGCAAATGTTGTTCGTCGCAGATGGGGTAGGGTTGCCAATGCCAGAGAGGGAGAAGAATCCGTGACTGGTCATGTTCACCACGGTTTTTTTGTTGGTTGTCCCCTTGTAATCAATGACTAATTCATTTATTTCAGTCAAAGAAAATTTTACGGCCATATGAAGTTCACCAGGAAAACCTTCTTCGTAATATGGGGATATATAGCGCAGGACGAGTTCATGGTCGTTAATCTGCTCTGCATCCCATACACGAGCATGGAAACCAGTAGGACCGCCATGCAGATGGTTAGGGCCATTGTTGATAGCCAAGCTATATCCCTTGCCGTTCATGGTGAACCGTCCCTTTCCAATACGATTCCCATATCGGCCAATCAATGTGCTCAGGAAAGGTTCACTACTGTTGATGCAGTCATTGATGTTGTCATGTGCTTGGATAACATTGGCCATCTTTCCGTCTTTATCAGGCACCATGATGGCCACTATTGTACCTCCATAATTGGTGATACTTATTTCCACACCATTATCATTCGTCAGGGTAAAGAGGTCTGTTTTCTTTCCCTGAACTTCTGCCTGAAAATCTTCTCTCTTCAGGCCAGAGATTAAAGTTTTGTCCATCGGTATTCGATTAGTTATACAGTAAATGCTACTGCAAATCTACTCAATTTTCTCGAGATGGACAACAAAAAAGTAGAAAAAGGTGTTCTGGGAAATGCTAAAAAACATTAAAGTGTGTTCTTGAGCATGTCTGCCACGATGAAATTGCTACCTCCTATAAACAACAAATCACCTTTCTTTAGATTCTTGAGGGCTGCTTCGTAAGCTGCAGACACATTTTCGTATTCCTCGCCATGAAGTCCTGCGTTTCTTGCTTTTGTTGCAAATTGTACTGCTGGCATTGCCCTCTTTACACTGGCTTGTGTGAAATAGTAGCTAGCTTCTTTGGGAAGCATCGAGAGGACTGTCGTGATGTCCTTGTCTGAGACCATGCCGATTATTATGTGCAGTTCGCGATGAGGCGTTGTTTTCAGCTGTTCTGTGATGTATTGCATGCCTCCCACGTTGTGCCCTGTGTCACAAATGATCAGTGGATCCTGATTCAGTTTCTGCCATCTGCCTAAGAGACCAGTGTTATCACATACGTGCAGGAATCCTTGTCTAACATTCTCATCGCTCACTCTGTATCCGGCTTCTCTCAGTTCTGGGATGGCAGCCAGAATGGTGTTGGTGTTTTTCTCTTGACAAAGTCCTCCTAATTCGCCTTCAAATTGTCCCCAATTTTGGGTATAATAAGTTCGGCCTCCTGTTACGTTCGGACAAGAGGATTTGATTTCATTTTTTTCTTCAGCAAAGACTATTTTTAAATTGTTTTTCAGTGCATTATTCCAAAATGTTTTCTTAACTTCTGGATGTACGTTCGTCTCCCCTATAATGACTGGAACATGTGGTTTGATAATGCCGGCTTTCTCACCTGCGATCTTTTCCAATGTGTCACCCAAAAATTGAGTGTGGTCGAAACTGATGTTGGTAATGATACACAGATCAGGATGAATGATATTGGTACAATCCATGCGTCCTCCAAGTCCGACCTCCACCACAGCTACATCTATTTTTTGTTCTCTGAAATAAAGGAAAGCAAGTGCGGTGGCCAGTTCAAAAAAGGACGGATGGAGCGGTTCGAAAAAATCCCTTTCCTGTTCAACAAAATCCACAACTCTCTGCATGGGAATCATTTCCCCATTCACACGGATTCGCTCTCGGAAATCCACTAAATGCGGACTTGTATAGAGGCCCACTTTGTATCCTGCCTCTTGCAGGATAGCGGCTATTGTATGGCAGCATGAGCCTTTCCCATTGGTTCCTGCTACATGAATCGTGCGGAAAGACAGGTGAGGATGATTGAAGTGCTCGTCAAGAAGCTTTGTGTTTGTTAGCCCCTCTTTATACGCACCCGCCCCGATATTTTGAAATAGCGGGGCGGAGTTGAACAGGTATTCTGTTGCTTCTGAATATGTCATTCAAAAATTTTTTTGAATCTGTTGAAGAAATTATTCTTGTTGGTAGCCTTGCTTGGCTTCATGTTTTCGCTGTTCTTGACTTTCTCAAAGAGATCCTTTTCCTCCTTGCTCAATGTTTCAGGGATATAGACATTGATGTTGACTATCAAATCGCCCACTCCATATCCGTATCCTTTCAGGGCAGGAAGTCCCTTGCCGCGAAGTCTCATTATTTTTCCAGGTTGTGTTCCTGGTTCAATTTTTATCTTGGCAGATCCATCCAGTGTGGGTATATCAGCTGTGCCACCAAGAACCGCTGTGGGAAGATCCAGCAGCAGATTATAGATCAGGTTCTGGTCCTTGCGTTCCAACTCTGGATGTTGTTCTTCTTCGATGAAGACCTGAATGTCACCGGATACTCCATTCCATCTGCCTGCATGACCCTTACCGTTGAGAGTGATAACAACGCCATCGCTCACACCGGCAGGAATCTTTACTTCAACAACTTCATCTCCATCGATGACACCATTTCCTCCACACACATGACATTTGTTCTTGATGGTTTTTCCTGTTCCGTTACAGGTGGGGCAGGCACTTTGTGTCTGCATACGGCCGAACATGCTATTGACGACCCTTGTAACATATCCCTTTCCCTTGCATGTCGAACAGGTTTCGGTGCTTCCATCCTCACTGCCGCTTCCGTGACAGTGTTGGCAGGTTATTTTCTTGTGAACCTTGAATTTCTTGGTCACACCATTCGCCACATCATTCAGGTTTACGCGAACCTTCAGTCTTAGATCGCCTCCTCGGTCAGTTTGACGGGACGAGCCACCTGCATTACTGAATCCACTGAATCCGCTGAATCCACCCATGTGGTCCCCAAAGATACTGCCGAACATGCTGAAGATATCATCCATGCTCATGCTGGAAGCTCCGCCGAATCCTCCGAATCCGCCTGCTCCATCCAATCCTGCATGGCCAAACTGGTCATAGCGCTGACGTTTCTGCGGATCGCGCAGGACATCATAGGCTTCTGCGGCTTCCTTGAATTTGGCTTCCGCTTCCTTATCACCCGGATTGCGGTCAGGGTGATATTTGATAGCCATCTTCTTGTAAGCGCTCTTCAGTTCCTGATCTGTAGCATTCTTGCTGACACCCAGAACTTCATAATAATCTCTTTTTTCTGCCATAGCCTTACAGTCCTACTACAACTTGTGCATGTCTGATAACCTTGTCATTCAACTTGTATCCCTTCAGGGTGCAATCGATGACCTTGCCTTTCATGTCTTCATTGGGGGCAGGTATTTGTGCTATAGCCTCGTGTACATCAACGTCGAAATCGGCATTTTCAGTCTTGATGGCTTCCACACCCTGCTTTTCCAGAATGCTGACGAATTTCTTGTAAATGAGTTCTACGCCCTCTACCACAGCTGCCACATCCTCAGCCTTTTCCATGTTCTTCAATGCACGTTCCATGTCATCCAGAACAGGTAAGATGCTGACGATGGTTTTCTGTCCACCATTCAGTATCAGGTCGGCTTTTTCCTTGATGGAGCGTTTGTGATAATTGTCAAACTCGGCAACCTTTCTCAGGTATTTGTCCTTCAAAGATTCAATCTCTGCCTCAGCATCAGCCAATTTCTCTTCCACGGTCTTTTCCTTGGGGGCGTCCTCCTCTTTTTCATCAGAGTCAGTTGCCTCTTCAGGTGTGGCAGAGGATTCCAGGGGCTCCTCGTCCTTTTTAGTTTTGGGTGACTCTTGACTGCTATCTTGCTGATTCTCTGAGATATTTGTCTTCAGTTGGTCTTCTTCCTCCTGTTTCTCTTTCATTTCTTCACTCATTTTTACGTTAGTTTTCTTACTGTGTAAGTGCAAGAAATGTGCCAATGTCATATTGTCCGATTATGCGTCATACATCTTTGCCTTCAACTCCTTGATGCCATCATTGCTGATGTACTCATCGTATTCCATCAGTTTGTCGATGGTTCCCTTGGGGGTCAGTTCGATGATGCGGTTAGCTACAGTCTCGATGAACTCGTGGTCGTGGCTGCAGAAAAGGATGTTCCCCTTGAACAGCTTCAGGTTGTTGTTGAACGCTTGGATGCTTTCCAAGTCCAAGTGGTTGGTGGGAGTGTCCAGGATCAGGCAGTTGGCATTCTTCAGCTGCATGCGGGCAATCATGCAACGCATCTTCTCGCCTCCTGACAGGACGTTCACCTTCTTCAGCACTTCCTCGCCACTGAACAGCATGCGCCCCAGGAATGCCTTGAAATACACTTCGTTACCCTCACCGTATTGACTCAGCCAATCCACCAGATTCAGGTCGCTCAGGAAGAACTCTGTGTTGTCGAGAGGAAGATAGGCGGTGGTGATGGTGATGCCCCAGTTGTAAGTACCTGCCTGAGGTTCCCGATTGCCGTTGATAATCTCGAAGAGAGCCGTCATTGCACGGGGATCATGGCTTAGGAAAACAACCTTCTCGCCCTTTTCGATGTTGAAGCTTACGTTGTCGAAGAGTACGGTTCCATCCTCGGTGGTAGCCTTCAGGTCGTTTACTTCCAGAATCTGGTTGCCAGGTTCGCGATCCATCTGGAAGATAATGCCTGGATACTTGCGTGTCGAGGGCTTGATTTCCTCCACATTCAGCTTTTCCAGCATCTTCTTGCGACTGGTTGTCTGCTTACTCTTTGCCACATTGGCAGAGAAACGGCGGATAAACTCTTCCAGTTCCTTGCGTTTCTCCTCAGCCTTTGCCTTCTGGTTCTGAGCTTGTCGGAGAGCCAATTGACTGCTTTGGTACCAGAAACTGTAGTTGCCGGCAAACAGAGTCACCTTGCCGAAGTCGATGTCCACGGTGTGGGTGCAAACGCAATCGAGGAAGTGGCGGTCATGACTGACCACCAATACGGTGTGCTCGAACTCACTCAGATATTGCTCCAGCCATTGCACGGTATCCAGGTCCAGATCGTTGGTGGGCTCATCCAGCAGCAGATTGTCAGGGTTTCCGAACAGAGCTTTTGCCAACATGACGCGAACCTTTTCCTTGCCAGAGAGCTCACCCATCAGCATGTAGTGCTTGTCCTCCTTGATACCCAAACCAGAGAGTAGGGCGGCAGCATCGCTCTCAGCGGTATATCCTCCCATCTCGGCAAACTTGTCTTCCAGTTCAGCCACACGGATACCGTCCTCATCGCTGAATTCGGTCTTGCTGTACAGAGCCTCTCGCTCCTTCATTACCTCCCACATGATGGTGTGACCCATCAGCACGGTATTGAGGACCGTTTCGTTGTCGTATTGGAAGTGATCCTGGCTCAGCACGCTCAGTCGTTCGTTGGGGCCCATTTCCACGGTTCCCTTGCTGGGTTCCAGTTCACCGCTGATAACTTTCAGCAGAGTGGATTTCCCAGCTCCGTTCGCGCCGATCACACCATAGATATTACCGTTGGTGAACTTCATGTTGACGTCCTTATAAAGAACGCGTTTGCCGAACTGCACGGCAATGTTGGATAATGATATCATAGGTTTGCTCTTTATCGGATTCTCAGGATATCTCCCACCTGTGGAGTGTAGCTCAGGTCCAGCTTGTTCAGCTTATACAGGTTTTCCAGCCTCATTCCATAAAGCTGAGCGATGTCGAACATGCTCTGGTTGATCTCCACGATGTGGATGGGATACTTCTTGAATTCCTTGCTGGCACACTTCTGCTTCTTCTTCATGTAGAGGATGTCACCCTGGGTGGGCCAATAGTCCTTCGGAAGGTCATTGTATTCGTACAGGTGTTTCAGGCTCAGTCCCGTCTCCTTGCTGATGGTGGCCATGTTGTCGCCCAGTTCCACGATGATGAAATAGTTCTTGTTGTTCTTGTACACCATGTGGCGGTTGAAGAAATCGCTTCCTGATTGCTTCTCCTTGCTGATGTTGGGCGTATGCTTCTTGCCGGTATCGAACTGAGACAGGTTGTACATCTCGATGATGCTGATCAGCGATTCCGCATAGCTGGGATTGGTGGCATATCCGGCAGCCTTCAATCCTCGTGCCCATCCCTTGTAGTCCCTGATGTTCAGCTGGAAGAGGCCCTGATAGCGTTTCCCGTGCAGGAATTTGCTGTGGTCTATGTAGCTCTCCCTGGCGCTGTTGTACTTGCGGAACTTCTCGTTGGGGGCATCGTCGTTGCGCAGCACATACGGCCCTGTCCACGAGCCACCCACCTTGATGCCGAAGTGGTTGTTCGCCTGGGTAGCCAGCGTGCTTCTGCCCGCATTGCTTTCCAGCAAACCTTGGGCCAGGGTGATGCTGGCAGGGATTTGATAATCTCTCATCTGCTCCATTGCCCAATCCTTGTACTTGTCGATGTAGGACCAGTACGCCTGATTGGTTCTTTGGCCATTAGCCTGTAGACTTACCAAGAAAGCTATGATAAGCAAGTAAACTTGTCTCAATTTCATGTGAAAACCTTGAATTCGGGCACAAAATTAATAAAAATACCTTGATATCCGAAAAAAAAAGCATACATTTGTCGTTGTGAAGCAATGAATATTGTTTAAAGAACTGTCAGATGAAACAATATGATATCGTGAGTTCCGTGACGGTTTATGATTGGGAAGAGCTTTCATCCGAGGACCGTCAGCTTGTGGAAGCGGCCAAGGAGGCCACCCGTACCAGTTATTCTCCCTACAGTCATTTCCAGGTAGGTGCAGCAGCTTTGTTGGCCAATGGAGTTGTCTTCACCGGCAGCAATCAGGAGAATGCAGCCTTCCCCTCAGGACTTTGTGCCGAGCGAACCACCCTTTTCTCCGCTAATGCCCAATATCCCGACCAGCCGGTTCTGGCGCTGGCGATTGCAGCCTTCAAGGGAGAGCATTTCCTCCAGGAACCGATTCCTCCCTGTGGAGGATGTCTTCAGGTGATGCTTGAGGTAGAGGACCGCTTCAAGCACCCCATCCGCATTCTGCTGTACGGAACCGATGGTACTCATGTTGTAGATTCCGTTCGCGCCCTTCTTCCATTCCAGTTCGTGAAGAAGTCAATGCTGTGATCACACAACATTAAAGACAAAAGACTATGGAATTGTATTTTGCGATAGCCATTGTAGCCGTAGCCATCATGAGCGTGGTGTGTTACCTGTTGGGTAAGAGATATGGTCAGCAGATAGGCTCCATCAAGATAGAGACATTGGAGAGCAAGGTGGGAGAACTGCAGACAAAGATAGTGAGCCACGAGCAGACAATTACCAGTCAGACAGGTGAACTGAGGCAACTGAGCACGGAACGCGAGGTGCAGAGGACGAAGGCCGAGACGGCAGCAAGCCAGCTGGCTGACCTGAAGCTGATGTACGAGAAACAGATAGCCATCCTGCGCCAGGAAAGCGAGGAGGAGGAACAGGAGACCAAGATGCAGAGCGAGAAGATGATCCAGGACCTGAAGGAGTCGTACGAGAAGCAGCTGGCTCAGGTGAAAGAGGCTTCGGAGAAGCAACTCGAGCAGTTACGCGAGATGAACAAGAAGCAGGTGGAGGATCAGCTGACACTCATCAAGGAACAGATGAAATCCACCTCAGAGACCGTGCTGAGGGCGCGTCAGGAGGAGTTGGGCGAGAAGAACAAGGAACAGGTGTCGCGAATCGTCGATCCGCTGGAGCAGAGCCTCAAGGCCATGAAGGAATCTCTCGAGGACAGCAAGCTGAAGCACAAGGAGGCTCTCGATCGGCTGGATGCTACCATCAGGGCAAACATGAGCCAGAACACTAAGCTGGGAGAAACGGCTGACCGGCTGACAAGAGCCTTGACGGGTGAGGTGAAGATCCAAGGCAACTTCGGGGAGTTGAAGCTCAAGCAACTGCTGGAGGATCTTGGCCTCAAGGACGGCGAACAGTATTCCTCCCAGGAACATCTGCGCGACAAGCTGGGAAATCAGATCAAGGACGACGAAGGCAGGGGATTGATTCCTGATATCATCCTGCATTTCCCCAACAAACGTGATGTGGTAGTCGATTCGAAGATGTCATTCACCGCCTATGAGCAATACGTCAACTCGGAGGATTCCAGCGAGCAGAGCAGGTTTCTGAAGGAGCACCTTGTCAGCGTTCGTGCCCAGGTGGACCGACTTGCCAAGAAAGACTATAGCAAGTACCTGCAGGAGGGATACAACAAACTGAATTTCGTCATCATGTATATCCACACGGAAGGCGCGCTCAACCTTGCCCTCTCAAACGACAGCTCCCTCTGGCGCGAGGCTTACGACAAGGGAGTTCTCATCCTGGGACCTCAGACGATGTATATGAACCTGCGTATTCTGGAGATGATGTGGACTCAGGTGCGCCAGCTTAAGAATCAGGAGGAGATGATGAAGGCTGCCACCCAAATCATCGACCGCACCCAGGATTTTGCCAAGAGATTTACCGATGTGGAAACAAAGATGAAGGACACCGTCTCGTGCATGAACCAGCTGAAAATCACAACCGCAGAGAATGGCCCCAGCATCATCACCGCTGCACGCAATCTGCTGAAGGCTGGAGCTCGCGAAAACAAGAGGAAGAAATCGCTGGAAGAATACGAAACATCTGATTTTCTGGAGGGAGAAGAAAGCGGAAAATTGGAGGACAAGACCCCCTGTTAAGTTTTTTTAACCATTATTTCTTGTTGCATCCTGTTCATTTCCAGTTAAATAGGGGAGTGAAAGCCTTAGAAACTCCCTCGGAATGGGTGAAGCGGGCAGGTCGCACAGCAGGCAAATGAAATGTTAAAAGAGGGTCGCATACGGGCTGAAAAAGGGGCAAAAACGAGGAAAAACAGGGGAGAAGAAGAAAAAAAAATGCTGATTATCAGTTTTTTTCCGTAACTTTGCACCCGCTAAACCTAAAAAATGGGCGATGAACGAACGCCCAAGGTGAACGAAGAATTTGAGAACGAAACGAAAAATTGGTATTATGAAGAGACGGTTCACGTTGCTCTTATGGATCCTGATCGTGGGAACGGTAGCCCCCCTTGCGGAGACGCTGTTCATCATGAATGCCGACAAGGCCCGCGAGGATGCCTCCTTCGGCATCGTCTCCCTCGTCCGTCGTGCTCACGAGCAGATGGCAGAGATGAGACAGTACCGGTTGGATTCCCTGAAAGAGCAATTGGTGGGCGAGGTTACCTCTTATATTAAAAAGGTTGCCCCCACTTCCTACGACGCTTTGCCAGCCTATATGGTTGACCAGTGTCTCGACAACGACTTGGACATCTGCTTCATGCTGAGTCAGACTCAGTTGGAGACCTGCTTCGGCACACTCGGAATGGGGCGTGCCCAAAGCCGTTACTCAATGTTTGGCGTCAGTCGCCGTTATACCAGTTACGAGAATTGCATCGCTGACTATGTCGCCCTGCTCAAGTCCAATTATCTGGTAAATGGCCGCACCGAACAGGATTTGATGAAGAACTATGTGAACAACGGCGGTTTCCGCTATGCTTCCAGCCCCACGTACGAGGAAGAGCTGACGGCCACCTACAAACGTGTAGTGAAGGATACGAATATCCGCAGCCTGCAGCAGCAGTACGAGGCACTTTAGAAGCCTGTTCACACTGGCAGATCACTTTTCTGCCAACACCGTCAATAAAAGAATCTCTCTCTCGCAGGGAGATTTTTTTATGCTCCCCGTCTTACCCTGACGAGGCAGGAAACACAACGTGTTGGAACTCGGATCACAACGTGTTGACTTCCTCTTTCTGACACGATGCAAAGGGTGGGGAAGTTTCTCAAAGACAATCAACGATAACGTTAACCTTAACCTTAACCAGAGGACGTAAATCTTTGAAGAAAACCCAGAAAACCCTTCTTCAAAGTCTCGGCACTATTGTGCCTCATGTTCTGCCATCGCCCTGAATCTGGTTGGAAGCGAGCTTCCCCCATCTTCCAGCCGATACCATAACATATTCCTTCGGATTCCGAACTTTCAAGACGAAAACCCCGCTTTCGCTGAAAAAACGTTCTTTTTTTGCCATCGTTATCGTCAACATCAACGTTAGTTTCTTTGTTTTCCTTGGTTGTGCTGCGAGGCCGAAAGGCAGTTCTAAGGTATTGAACCAGGGGCTGTCAAGCTTGCTTGGACAGGACTTGGGGCGATGCCTTGGAACAGATGCTCGTAGAGCATGCAGCACAAACAAGGGTTTTCTCGGTTTTGTTACTATTCCTTAGTTAAGGTTAAGGTTAACGTTAC
>JAFZWK010000019.1 GCA_017617335.1 Bacteroidaceae bacterium
AAAGAAAAAAAAAAAAAGGAGGCAAAGCATGAAAAGGAAAGAGACTTGGAAATTCATCCTGCAGACGATCGCGGCCATCATCAGCGCCATCCTAACAAGCCTGGGCGTGACGAGCTGCCTGGTGTGAGAGACAAGAATAAAGAGAAAATAAAGTGGAGGGGGCATCACGTCTCCTCCACTTTTCTTTCAAAATAAATTAAAAAATTAAGTGAAACAAAATGGGACCCTCACGGGCCTTTTTTTAAATAAACCAACCAACACTAAATTATAAAGAAGCCTTCACAATATAAGTGAAGTCGTAATCTGCATAATTGAGACGATACTCTGGACGAGGCCAGGCTCCCCAGCTGTTGACACAACCCACTCCAAACTGGCGCTGCTGAATCTGCAGAACAGAGAAGTCGCGGGGAACAAGATCGCCACTATGACTCTGATGGGCAGCCTTGTATGGACCATCATCCAAATCCTCTGGCAGATAATTGATGGTGCTGCACTCCATGGGGCCTGTAGCCACGAACGTGAGGCCACGACCTGAAGCGTCGGCAACCGTCCAATAGCGCACGTCAATGTGGTTACCGCTCTCCTGAGGACGGACATAAGGCCAATACTCCTTGCTTGCCTCCGTCTCGTAAATACCCAGCAGGGCATCACCGTGGCGGTCGATATAGTTCTCCACAGGTCCACGTCCGTAGTAAGTGATGTGGCTAAACTGCTTAGGCATAACCCATTGCATGCCATAGCGAAGCATGTAAGCATCCTTCTGTGCCTCATCGGCCTTCAGCTGCTGACGGACTACAAATTCTCCTTCAGCATTCATGGTGTAAGTGACTGTGAGCAGACCTTTCACACTTGGCATGTCATACACAACCTTGATGGCCTGAGCCGAGCCGACAGGATAACACGTAACGGATTTCGGCCTCATCTGAGGCTTTTTCCAGGCAGCGAACTTCTCTTGAAGCTGGGCTCCGTAATCGTTATCGGTGGGAGCACGCCAGAAATTAGGAGTCACGGAATAACCTTCCTGCAACAAAGGCTTTCCATCGAGATCCACGTAATCCAAGGCACCTGTCCAGCGGTTCACCGTGATGCTCATCCCGTTGGCCGACACCGTGTAGCAAGCCCTCATGGAATCCACCTGGATGGGATTCTCCACGAGGCCCTTCTTGGGCGTAGCGGCTGCAAGAACATCATCTGCCGTTGGGAACTTGTAGTCCTGCAAGGTGAACTGCTGACGGGCCACGGCATATCCTGCCTCCAAGAGAGGCTCCCCATGAACCAACTGGTACTCCACGTTGACGAGAATCTCGCTGTTGGGGTTATTCTGCAGCAAGTCCAGCACCCTGCCGGCAATGGTGAGGAGCCCCAGATCCACCCGTTTCGTCTGTTGCGGAGCAACGCCTGTCAGTTCAGGAATCTCTGCCGTCAGGAAAGTCTTGCCATCCTTCAGAATGGTCACCACGGCCTTCAGGTTACTCATATCGCGGAAGAAGTTTTCGTTGTAAACATCTACCGTACCATTGTTCATGTCGAGATTATCGACCCAAATGCTCTGATAGTAGTGGCGAACCTCGTAGGCATGAGGGGTAAGGCTACGGTCAGGAGCAACGATACCATTGCAGTTGAAGTTATGGTCAGAGGCAGGATAACGACCCTCGTCACCACCATACATCCATATCTGGTTGCCTGTCACCTTGCTTACTCCACGAACGCCCTGATCGACGAAGTCCCAGATGAAGCCTCCCTGATACTTTGGATACTTGCGAATCAAATCCCAATACTCCTTGAAACCTCCAATGGAGTTACCCATTGCATGAGCATACTCGCATTGGATAAGCGGACGGGGATTGTCGCCCTTTGCATATTTCTCGCAATTATTGTAATCGTAGTACATGGGACAGAAGATATCGGTCTTGCCATTCTGTCCACCTTGTTCATACTGCACGGGGCGACTGCTGTCGATAACCTTCACGGCATCATAGGCAGCCTCGAAGTTATCACCATAGCCACTCTCGTTACCCAGCGACCAGAAGATGATACTGGGATGATTCTTCTGAACCAACACATTATTCTCGTTGCGCTCCACGATGGTCTTCTTGTATCGGACATCCTGAGCCAGGCGACGATCGCCGTAGCCCATTCCATGACTCTCGAAGTTTGCCTCAGCCACCAGATAGATACCATATTGGTCACAAAGGTCATACCAGCGGGGATCATCAGGGTAATGACAGGTGCGGACAGCATTGATGTTGAGTTTCTTCATCACCTGAATATCCTGAATCATGCGGCTCAAGGGAACCACATATCCTCCATCAGGATCCAACTCGTGGCGGTCTGCACCCTTGAAGAGCACAGCCTTGCCGTTGACCAGCACCTGGCCATCCTTGATCTCCACCTTGCGGAAACCCACCTTCTGGGGAATCACCTCACTGACACCACCCTTGTCAGACAACGTGGCGTAGAGCGTATAAAGATTGGGAATCTCTGCACTCCATTTCTTGGGATTGTCAACCTTCATCTCCACGGTGGCATTGCCGCTTTTTTCCAAGACAGCCGTCTCGGAAGCCACTTGACGCCCATTGGCATCCTGAAGGGAGAGGGTGACTGACTTGCCTGCAGCATTCGCTCCCGTCAGCTTCACATTAAGCATACCATTCCTGTAGTCGTCAGTCAAATCAGGAGTGATGAAAAGGTCCTGAATGTGAGCCACAGGACGGGCGTACATGTAAACCTCACGGGCAATACCCGTAAAACGCCAGAAATCCTGATCCTCGCCATAGCTTCCATCGCACCAGCGCATGACCTGCATGGCCACCAGTGCCTTCTTGCCTGGAGTCAGGAATCTTGTCACGTCGAACTCCACCTCCAGTTTGCTGTCCTCGCTGTAACCTACTTCCTTACCATCTATCCACACGGTCAGGTTGCTGGTGGCAGAACCCACGTGCAGATAAATCTTCTGACCCTTCCAGTCAGCAGGAATCAGGAACTCACGACGATAAGAACCCGTGTAGTTGTTCTTTTCCTCAACGAAGGGAGGATTGTTCTCGAACTGGGTGTTCCAGGCATAACCCACATTCTTATAAATACGATCTCCGTAACCATTCAACTCGAAAAGTCCAGGAACAGGAAAGTTCACCCAGTCGGCATCGTCGTATCCCACAGCCTGGAATCCAACGGGAGCCTTGTCATGATCCTTGACGAACTTGAATTTCCAATTGCCTTCCAAGCTCATGAATCGGGCACTCTGCTCCTTCACTCCACGTTGAGCCAAGGCGTTACTCTCATACGCAAAGAAGGAACTGCGCAACTTCTCGGCGTTCACACGATTGGTATTAGGATCCAACCAACGCTCTGTTTTTTCTGTAGCCGCAGAAACCGTCAGCATCGTCATCGCAGCCAGAGAGAAAAGAATTTGTTTCAGCATAAAGAAAGTATTTTTTGAGGTTGTTTCAGTTAAAGCATTTCACTCCTTTTCCTTATTCTTTTCAAGGAATCGCTTACAAAGATAAATGTTTTCGTTGGTTTCAGAAAGAATTTGCCGCATAAAGGTGCATTTTTTCTGCAAAACTTTGTAACTTTGGAAAGCAAAAAGGCATTTATTTGATGAGAAAACATATAAAGATTATCACGGGACCCGTAGTTTTGCTCTGTTTCATCGCAGGAATGTGCTTTCTTTTATTCAGGAACGAAAGCGATGTTCTCTTCCGTGCACAGGAACTAAGCCTTTTCCTCCCCACCCGACTCTATCTGCATAATCTAAGCATTTATCCTGGAGGGCTGCTCAGTTGGTTAGGCTGCTGGCTTACCCAGCACTTCTATCACCCCGCCCTTGGAGTCACGCTGCTGGGAGTTCTATGGTTTCTGATCAGCATGTTAACGTGTCACCTCAACCGACTTAACGGGTTGTGGATGGGACTTTCACTCGTTGCGCCCTTGCTGCTCTTGGGAATCATCACCCAAAGCGGCTACTGGATCTATTATCAGAAACTGGAAGGCTTCCTTGGCACGCCCACGCTGGGAGTCCTGTTTGCCTTGTTGGCAACCGAGGTTTATCGAGTGATTCCTGAACGATGGGGATTGCGATTGCTGTGGATGCTCGTCTGGGCAATCGCGGGATACCCACTCCTGGGTGCCTACTCATTCCTGGGCACCTTGCTGATGATGGTTCCCACAAGCCTGGAGCGAAAAGGTTGGATTCTCCAGATTGCGGCTCCGATTGCTTTAGGCACATTGCTTATTGCCGTTGTTCCACGGATTGCGTGCCAACACTTCTATTCCCAGTTGAACACAGATCTTGTCTATAGGGCTGGTATGCCCCTGTGCAGTTATGGCGAGAATGATTTCCCACAATACCGCCTGCCTTATTATCTGCTATTCCTCAGTCTCTTTCTCCATCCTTTACCTTGGAAATTAAACAAGCAATGGATTGGAGCGCTGGCAAGCCTCATCTTAATAGGTGCCACCTGTTGGAAAGTGAATGATATCTGGTACCGCGATGTGAACTTTCACAAGGAAATCCGCATGAACAACGCCATCAGGCAATTGCAATGGGAGAAAGTACTGCACATCATGCTCGAGCCTAATCCCACACCTCCCACACGTTTGATGGTGATGATGAAGAATCTTGCTCTTTTCCGCCTCGGTCGCGCTGGCGATGAAATGTTCCACTACCCTGATGGCAGCACAATCCAGAATGCACCCTGGCAAATCCGTTTGTCTCAGGTAGGAGGCATCCTCATTTACTATCATTATGCCAAGGAGAACTTCTGCTATCGTTGGTGCATGGAGAATGCCGTAGAATATGGCTGGCGGGTGGAACACCTGATTTACATGGTAAAATCCAGCCTGATCAACGGCGACTGGGAAGTGGCACGCAAATACCTCAATCTGCTGAAGAAGACGAAATACTATCACGAATGGGCTGAACACTACGAGACTTACCTGCATAATCCCCAAAAGGTGGAAGAGGATACGGAAATGAATCCCCTCGTTCAGATGCAGCTGAATGAAAGCCATCTGGATTCCGACAACACGAAGATAGAACTGTTCATCCTCAACGCGTATGCTTCAGGACACGGTCCCAACCCTCTCTATCAAGAGATGACCCTGCTGTGTTCCTTGCTTGTCCGCGACATTCCATCCTTCTGGCCCCGATTCTTCGAGTACTGCAGCCTGCATCAGGGCGACCACATCCCCATCCATTACCAGGAAGCAGCCTATCTGTACGGCCATCTGGAGAATAAGGTGGACATCAGCCGCTTCCCCTTCGACGAGGAAGTTCGCCAAAGCTACGACGCCTTCATGAAGTTCAACGATCAATGCGGTCCCATGAGCTTGGAGCAAAAGGCGGCTGCCTTCAAACCTCGGTTCGGCGACACATTCTATTATTACTACTTCCTGCAGAGGAACCTACAGACAAACTGACATGAAACGACTACCTTATTATTATATTTTAGCAGCAGGCTTGATACTTCTGATGGTCAGTTGCTCAGTAAACACCCCAACAGACTATACTGACAGCCAGGAACCCGTAAGCATCTATCCGGAATATACCGATGTGACCGTCCCCTTGAACATCGCTCCCCTGCGGTTCACCATCGAGAATGAGGGAGAAGAATTCGTCACCCAACTGAAAAGCGGAGATCGGAATTATTGCTTTGCAGGGCCAGATGTATGCCCCACTCATCAACAATGGAGCAGCTTGATGGCAGCCAGTCCTACCATCGAAGTTTCTATCTACATCAAACGTCATGACAAGTGGCTTCGTCTGAAAGCCTTCCACATCTACGTGTCCGAAGACCGTATTGACCCCTATATCGCCTACCGACTGATTGCACCCAGTTACGTGGACTACGAGGAACTGACAATCAACCAGCGTTGTTTGGAAAACTATGACGAGAAGGTTATCTATGGCAACATGAGCAATTCCACGGAAAAGGATGGGCAATGCATCAACTGCCACTCCTTCCAGCAATACAATCCTGACCGCATCCAGTTCCATGTCCGTCAAGCTCTGGGTGGTACGGTGATTTCCTGCGACGGAAAGACTCGAAAGGTGAATCTGAAGACTGATAACACTATCAGTCCTGGTGTCTATCCCAGTTGGCATCCCACAGAGAAACTGATTGCCTACAGCACCAACTCGACCAGTCAAACCTTCCACACACACGACCTGCAGAAGATAGAAGTACAAGATGGTTACAGCGACCTTATCCTCTATGACGTAGAGAACAATAAGGTAATTCCACTTCCCAATGACACATGCGACATGGATTGCTTCCCCTGGTGGAGTCCCGATGGGAAATATCTCTACTACTGCTCGGCTCATTATGAACAGAAAGACAGCAGCATCAACAGGCAAATGGATCTCATACGTAATTATCAGGATGTACACTACAATCTCTATCGACGGTCTTTCAACCTGGAAAACAAGAGCTTTGGTGAACGTGAACTGGTTTATGACGCTGCCACCGAAGGCAAAAGTGCTACCCTGCCCCGCATCTCACCCGATAGCGAGTGGCTTCTTTTTACAAAAGCAAGTTTCGGCATCTTCCACATTTGGCATGCAGATGCAGATCTGTACCTGATGAATCTTAAAACAAGGGAAGTACGTCCCCTAAAGGAACTCAACAGTCCACAGGTAGAGAGTTACCATTCATGGAGCAGCAACGGACGATGGATCGTTTTCAGCAGTAGACGTGACGATGGCAACTATACACGTCCCTTCATTGCCCACTTCAACAAGGATGGTAAAGCCGATAAGCCCTTTGAACTCCCCTCCAGTTATCCTCAGTATCACAGAGAACTGCTCCGCAGTTACAACATCCCCGAATTCATTTCTGGTCCTGTAAAGGTTACTCCTCAGGAGTTTGCTAAAGTTATCCGTCAAAATGCGGTCCAAGCTACTGAATGATTTTAGGGAACTGCTTTTCCCTCGCATTTGTCCCGTATGTGAAGGAAGATTGCTGCCCGATGAGCAATTCATCTGCACAGAATGTCTTGTCGAGTTTCCCTTGTTGAAATTTGAAAAGACAGAAGACAACAAGATGATTCGCACCCTGTGGGGCAACATTCCCGTTGCTCATGCTGTCAGCATATTCGCATACCGACATCATTCCATCTATCACAACCTGATCCTACAGATCAAATATCGTGGCAATGCCAGACTGGCAAGACAATTGGGCACCTGGGCTGCCATGCAGATACAAGACCACAAGTTAGAGGAAAAGGTTGACGTAATTGTACCCGTCCCCCTGAGCCGACGAAAGCAATGGGAACGCGGTTACAACCAAGCCTACCATTTGGCACTCGGGTTAGGCAAAGTCTATCATTTGCCTACACGAAAATGGCTTAAACGTAGTGTGGACCGACAAACCCAGACCCACATGGATGCCAAACAACGCATGGAGAATGCAAGAGGTAGCTATACAGCAAGGATTCCCATGTCGGAACGTGGGAAACGTATCCTCTTGGTGGATGATGTCATGACCACAGGTGCCACCATTATCGCATGCGCAGAAGCCATATTAAAGGTAGACAAAACTGCAGAAATCAGCGTTTTCACCCTTGCTTTGAGCAAATGATATTACATTTTGTGATTTTTTTTCAACTTTTTGCTACGAAAAGTTGCAAGAATCGCATTTTGTGTTTAAATTTGCAACCGGATAACAAAAACAACCAAAATTAAAGTTATTTATAATAAATTATGGATGCAAAGAAAGTCTTGGAAGATCTGAAAAGACGCTTCCCCAATGAACCTGAGTATCATCAGGCAGTAGAAGAGGTACTTGGTACCATCGAAGAAGAGTACAATAAACACCCCGAGTTTGACAAGGTGAATTTGATTGAACGCCTCTGCATTCCCGATAGAGTTTATCAATTCCGTGTGACCTGGATGGATGACAATGGTCAGATCCAGACCAACATGGGTTACCGTATACAGCATAACAACGCCATTGGTCCCTACAAGGGAGGTATCCGTTTCCACAAAAGCGTTAACCTGGGTATCCTGAAGTTCCTTGCTTTCGAGCAGACCTTCAAGAACTCCCTGACAACTCTGCCCATGGGCGGCGGTAAGGGCGGTTCTGATTTCAGCCCTCGTGGCAAGAGCAATGCTGAAGTTATGCGTTTCTGCCAAGCCTTCATGCTGGAGCTGACCCGTCACATTGGTCCCGATGTGGACGTTCCTGCAGGTGACATTGGTGTCGGCGGTCGTGAAGTCGGCTATATGTTTGGCATGTATAAGAAACTTACCCGCGAGTACAGCGGTGTTTTGACAGGTAAGGGCATCGAGTTCGGCGGTTCCTTGATTCGTCCTGAAGCCACCGGCTATGGTACCGTATACTTCCTGCGTGCCATGCTGAAGACAAAGGGCGAGACAGTAGAGGGCAAGAAGGTGCTCATCTCAGGTGCTGGCAATGTTGCCCAGTATGCAGCAGAGAAGGTGCTGCAGCTCGGCGGCAAGGTTATGACAATGAGTGATTCCGACGGTTACGTTTACGATCCAGACGGAATCGATCGCGAGAAGCTTGACTACATCATGGAGTTGAAGAACGTTTATCGCGGCCGTATCAAAGAATATGTTGAGCAATATCCAACAGCCAAGTATGTTGGCGATGGTGCCAAGCCTTGGTTCGAGAAGGCCGACATCGCTCTGCCTTGCGCCACTCAGAACGAGTTGAACGAGGAGCAGGCAAAGGCTCTTGTTGCCAACGGCGTGATTGCTGTGGCAGAAGGTGCCAACATGCCTTCCACTCCAGGTGCCATCCGTGTCTTCCAGGAAGCTAAGATTCTCTACTCTCCTGGCAAGGCAAGCAACGCAGGCGGAGTTTCCGTATCAGGTCTCGAGATGAGCCAGAACAGCGAACGTCTCAGCTGGAGTGCAGAAGAGGTTGACGCCA
>JAFZWK010000020.1 GCA_017617335.1 Bacteroidaceae bacterium
ATGGCATACTTTTCAGTTTGTGAAATAGCTCCCTGAGAACTGTAGCGCTGCAACGCTTCTGTATGTGATTTGCAAGACACAGCCCTGCTAATTGCTGACAAGAAAAGTGATATGAAAAAATCTTTACACTCGTAATTGACTCATAAAGAGAGTGTTACACCAACGATGACGATGATCTTTCTAAAACCAGTCTCTGGGTGTTAGCTGTTCAACAAAAACCGCAAAAACACCTTTTTTCAGGTTAAGACGTTGTCTTTGATGCCATGCCTGTGCCCTTTTCCTTGTGAACAAGTTCCCGGCAAAAGTCCCAGCCACACCATCCATTCCTTCGGAATTCCAACCTGAAACAAAGAAAAACCCCGCCCTTCGGGCTAAAAAATATTTTTTTGTTACAATGCGCAGCGGTTTTCGACGTAGTCGGGGTTTTTCCTGACGATGGTATGACCTGACGAAGGCAGGTGCAGTAATACAAGGGCTATAGACTTGGGAGCGTGCTCACAAAGGATATAGAACTTGGATTGATGCAAGGTCCAACGGACTTACACCATCGACAGGGGTTCTTCTCGGTTTTCTTTCTAAGACCAGATTCAGGGCGATGGCAGAACAAAGGCACAACGTGCCAGGACTTTCATGAGGTGGTTTTCTTCCTAAAATCCGCCTCTGGCCAACGTCAACGTCATCGTTATCGTTAATTTTCTTTGAAAACTCCCCTACCCGATGTATCGTGTCAGAAAGAGGGAGTTAACACGTTGCGATTCGAGTTTCAACACGTTGTCCCGAGCGCAGGGCTGGGATTTGACAGAAACGATGAGGGCACAAAAAAAGCCGTTACCCTCATCATGCAGGTACCGACTTCCGGAAACATACTAACTCAATAACTCATGAAAAGAATGTGGGCGTTGACGGATTCGAACCGCCGACCCTCTGCTTGTAAGGCAGATGCTCTGAACCAGCTGAGCTAAACGCCCGAAGGGTGCCATTCCGCTGAATTGCGGTGCAAAGGTACAACAAATCCTCGGAACGGCAAAATTTTCAGGATAAAAAATTATCGCTATTTGGCAAAACGCTTGGCTTGCTCCTGAATAAGGGCCTCATCCTGGAAGTAATTGATCTTCATGGCACGGCGAACGCTGTCCATTGTCTCGACGGCTGTCTCGCGTGCTTTCTCGCATCCCTTGCGCAGGATCTCGTACACGGCAGGGATGTCCTTCTCGAACTCAGCACGGCGCTGGCGGATGGGCTCGAGGGTTTCCTGCAGGACGGCCATGAGGAGTTTCTTGCACTTCATGTCGCCCAAGCCTCCACGGGTGTAGTGGTCCTTCATTTCCTGCAGGGTCTGGTAGTCGGTGGTGAAGCGGGCCACCTGCTCATCGGTGGCAAAGGCATCGAGATAGGTGAAGACGGTGTTGCCCTCGAGATGGCCAGGATCGCTTACCTGGAGATGGGTGGGGTCGGTGTACATGCTCTTTACCTTCTTGTTGACCTCGTCGGCGGGATCGCTCAGATAGATGCAGTTTCCCAGGGACTTGCTCATCTTGGCCTTGCCGTCGGTGCCTGGGAGACGCAGGCAGGCAGCATTCTCTGGCAGCAGGATGTTGGGCTCGATGAGCGTATCGCCATAGATGTAGTTGAAACGGCGAACGATCTCGCGGCATTGCTCGAGCATGGGTTCCTGATCCTCGCCTGCCGGCACGGTGGTGGCCTTGAAGAGGGTGATGTCGGCTGCCTGGCTGATGGGATAAGTGAAGAATCCGACGGGGATGCTGTCTCCGCTGAAGCCTCTCATCTGGATCTCTGTCTTGACGGTGGGATTGCGCTGCAGACGGCTCACGCTCACCAGGTCCATGAAGTAGAAGCTGAGCTCGCAAAGCTCGGGTATCTGGCTCTGGATAAAAAGAGTACTCTTCTGAGGATCGAGACCTGCCGCCAAATAGTCGAGAGCGACCTCAATGACATTTTGACGGACTTTCTCTGGATTCTCGATGTTGTCGGTCAGGGCCTGTGCATCTGCCTCGAAGATGAAAATCTTGTCGTAAAGGCCTGAATTCTGGAGTTCCACACGACGGCGCAGGGAACCCACGTAATGACCAATGTGAAGGCGACCTGTGGGACGGTCACCCGTCAGAATAACTTTTTCTTTTGTAGCCATATTTATATTTACTATTTAATCATTTACCATTTAGGATTTACCATTTACCATCTACCATTTACCATCTATTGGCGGTTTCAGAGGTTAATTGAACAACTTGTCGATCACCTCCTGATGCAGGATGGCGATGATGGGCTTTCCGTCAGGACCGTAGACGGATTCCTTGCAGGCGAAAAGTGACTCCACCAAATCGGAAATCTCCTGCTGGGTAAGCACCCGACCAACGGGAATACTGGCGCTGCGAGCCAAGGCGAGAGCCAACCTGTGCTGTATCTCGTTCTCGATGCCAGAAGGCGTCTCTTTGGCAGACTCTACCATGTTGGTAAGCACTCTCTTGGGGTCTAATCCGTCCAATCCAATCGGCACTCCATTGAGCGAGAAACTACCCTGCCCCAGAGGCACGATGTCGAACCCTAAGGCACGTATCTCATCAGTCAACTCCTCGAGCAGCATGGCATCCGAAATGCTGTACTGGATGACCTCAGGAAAGAGAAGACCTTGGCTGGAAACGGGCTTGCCCTCCATCTGGGCGCGATAACGGTCATAGAGGATACGCACGTGGGCGCGATGCTGATCAATCACCATGATGCCAGAATAGGAACTCGACAAGATGTACTGGCCCTTGAATTGGAAATACTCTACACCATCCAAAGGAAATTGACCAGGTTGTCCCTCATAGAGGTTCTGCATGGACGGCTCAGGAGAAGCCTGAATGGTCTCACCCATGATTTCACCTTCGCGACGGACTCCCTGTCCAGCCTTTACCACACCTGCATAAAGCTTGTCCCAATCGACAGGAACACGACTGTATGAGCCTGCGTCGGAATGGGTGGTAAAGGGATTGAAAGAAGTATTCACCTCCACGCGAGGGGAAGATGTTCCAGAGGGAGAAGGCTCCTTGCCGAAAGCAGGAATGTCTGGCCGCCCCTCCACATCGAAATCGATCGTGGGAACTGCGTTGAAACGTCCCAACGCCTCGCGAATGGCTGCAATGACTATCTGCCAGATGGCTGCCTCGTTCTCAAACTTGATTTCCGTCTTGGTGGGATGAATATTGACATCGATACAGGAGGGAGCCACCTGGAAATAGAGGAAATAAGGTATCTGCTCGCCCTGGGGAATCAACTGCTCATAAGCCTCCATTACGGCCTTATGGAAATAGGAATGGCGCATGTAGCGTCCGTTGACAAAGAAGTACTGGTAAACTCCTTTCTTCCTGGCGGAATCAGGTTTGCCCACATAGCCAGAAAGATGCACAAGACTGGTATCCACATCCACAGAAAGCAACTGCTCATTCAGTCGCTTGCCAAACACATTGATGATGCGCTGGCGCTGACTGCTGGCAGGCAACTTCGTGACGAGTACCCCATTGTGGGTCAGGGTGAAGGATACGGAAGGATTGACCAGGACAATACGCTCAAACTCCTGAATGATATTGTTGAGTTCCGTCTGATTGGACTTCAGGAACTTGCGGCGGGCAGGTACGTTAAAAAAGAGGTTACGCACCTCAAAGTTGGCTCCCACAGGACACGAACAGGGTTCCTGCGAAACGACACGAGAGCCTTCGATGGTAAGCACTGTACCCAATTCGTGATCAGGGGTGCGGGTAGTCAGGCGAACCTGAGCGACGGCAGCGATGGAAGGAAGTGCTTCGCCACGAAATCCCATCGTGTGGAGGCTGAAGAGATCCTCTGCCTTGAGTATCTTGGAAGTTGCATGACGCTCGAAAGCCAAACGAGCATCGGTCTCGCTCATTCCCTTGCCGTCATCGATGACCTGAATGGAAGTCCGACCAGCATCCACTACAAGAACGTCCACATTCATGGCTCCAGCATCCACTGCATTCTCCATCAGTTCCTTGATGACGGATGCAGGACGTTGGATAACCTCACCAGCCGCTATCTGGTTGGCTACTGAATCTGGCAGAAGATGTATGATGTCCATTTGCTTATGTATTACCTAACTGTCAAAAAAAATCAGAATCTGAAAGTGCCTGTGAGCAGATAATGCCAAATGATAATAAGCACAATGACGATGACGATAGCAATGGGCCAAGACAAACGGGTTCCCTTCTGCTGATGACGCTTGGCACGAGGAGTATACTCGCTAAAGGTCCCCTTGAACTTGGTAGGGTCGTAAGGCTCAGGAGGCAACTCTCCCTTTTCTCGCTTCACGTCGTCAACCATTTTCTGCAGCTTATCCTTACGCTCATCGGTAAAAATACTTACCCTGCGGAACTTGCGGGGTTGTCTTGTTTCAAACATTCCCATCGTTGCTTATTCTTCTTTTTGTTCTACATTTACTGTCTCCTCAACCTTTTCTTCGGTTTGAGTCTCTGCAATCTCTGATGTCGTGGTGGCCTCCTGTGGCTCGTTCTGAGGCTTGTCCCGCTTCTCTTCCTCCGTCTCGGCAGCAGCCTTCTTCTTCCTCTTCTTGGAAATCTCATTCAGCCGTTGCTTGGGAGCCTCATGCCGAACACTCTCCTTGAGCTCGCTGCCAGCCTTCTTGGTACGCCAATTGAAAATGTCGCTCTTATCTTGGGGACGGATGTACTCGAACCAGGCAAAATTGTCCAAATAGAGTTGTTCTGGAGGAATCATAAACAAGGGATAGATGGTTCCACTGGCAGCCGGCATCCATATCTTCTGCACACGACGGTCAGCCATATAGAGCTTGAGCTCGGAGGTTTCCACGTGATTCATGCCTATCATCAGGCTGTCATCATCGAAAGGATAATAATTGACCAGCACATTCCCATCCAAGGTGGTCAGATAAATCTCACCATCACGGAAATAGGAATGCATCTCATCGCCTGTAGCCTGATTGTAGTGAACACTATCGATACGTTCCACGGAAAGGGCCTGACGCAGAACCTGCACGCTGTCTACCGTACTATCGTTGAGGAAGGCACGTATCTCCTCGCCCACCAACTGCTGGCCCAACTGCCAAAGGATGGGGTCGTAATACATCACCATACAGGAATCCTTGCTGTTGTACACCAAAGAGTCACAAACAGCCTGAAGATCATTTCTATAAGCCCTCACATGACGAATCCCATGCATGGTGCGATACATACTGTCAGTATCAATGAAATAGGTATAGACTTTGAAGGAATCAGCATGAACATACATCGTGTCAGGTCCCTGGGAGAAATCCATCAAGATGGCACTGTCGGCTGCCTCAGCATATCCATTGGCATCATCGTAATAGGCATAGTTGCCGAAGAACATGTTCTTGTTGACCACGTCCACAAATTCAGCATTTCCAAAAGCTTTGCCGACCTTCAACTCGCTATCCCAAACAACGCTGTCGCCAATCAATTTCTTCCCGCTGTCTGTAAGGATACTACGATCCAGAAGATAGGAATTGTCAGTTTGAGTGTTGTAGTAACCAGACTCAGAATAGATATGGCTTTCACCATGTTCTATGTTAGAGGGTCCCACGATATGGGCGATACCTGTCTGAGTGTTGTAATGCAACGTATCGGAGATGAGGGTGGTCTTCGTCTCAGCAGGAGGAGCCGGATTGAGCAACTTGACGTTGTAATTGAAGACTGCCTCACGGGTGGCTGGATTGTACTCTCCCCAATCGCTCGTCAACTGATTACCCTGATCAAGCAGCTTACCTCCCTCGAAGAAATATCCCAGATTATAGAGACGATCATAATCAAGGCTATCCGTGTAGATTACCATCTCGCGATGTTTCAGCACCACATTGTGACGCACTCGAGCCAGCTGATCCAACCCGCTGTAGTAAAGCACATCGCCCGTCAGGGAAAGGGTGTCGCCCTGCAACATGCGCACATGGCCAAAAGCATCAAAAGAATTCGATGCCTCGTAATAAAGCGCACTGTCGCAGTACATCAGAGTGCCCTCATGCTGGAACTTGACGTTGCCTACCAAAAACTGAGCATTGCGGTTGACGTACTCGTCGTAATAAAGCTTGTCGGCATGCAGCAGGTGAACCCTACTGTCAGACTGACGTCTGGGAGTGGATTTCCGTTGCCTGGCTGGTGGTGTAGCTAACACGACATAAAGGCCAAACAAGGTTAGCAGACATAAACCCAGGAATCTGCGATTCATCACTTAATCCAACCTGGATAGCGGAATTCACAATCACGCCAATCCTCGTTAATTCGAACGTAAGTATTCTTTTGTTTCTCCTTTATCCATTCTTCGATGAATGCCTCGCTACGCTTATTCTCCACAATACCACGAAGCACCTGAAAATCCTCGCTCATGCTAGCACGATGCGACTTGATGCGACTTTTCAATTTAGCAATGGCACACACGGTGGCTCCCTTTTTGTTCACCATCGTGAAAGGCTTAGAGATTTCACCTATCTCCAATCCCTCCACAACACGAGCCAAGTCAGGATAGATACTGGACAACTGGCCCATCTCGAAACGAGTGGTGTGGTCACCCTGCTCTGTCTCATTGGAAAGGATACCATGATTGTTGCGCGTTTCCTTATCTTCAGAAATGACAGAAGCGCCTTCCTCAAAAGAGAACTTTTCAGTACGGATATCGTCAGCGATAGAATCGAGACGAGCCAAACAGGCGTTGATGTCCTCTTCTGCCACCTGAGGACGCAGAAGAATATGACGGCACTTTACTTTATCGCCACGCTTATCAATCAATTGGATAATATGGTATCCGAATTCACTCTGTACGATCTTGCTGACCTTGCCTGGCTCCGTCAGTCCGAAAGCCACGTTGGCGAAAGCTGCATCCAATTCACCGCGTCCCATGTATTCCATCTCTCCACCCTGACGGGCAGAACCAGGATCTTCGGAATAAAGGCGAGCCAAAGCATTGAAAGAAGTCGCACCACTATTGACTCGCTCTGCATAATCACGCAGTTTATCCTTCACACGATCAATCTCCTCCTGAGGTATTTTAGGTTGCTGCACCAGAATCTGCACTTCCACCTGAGTTGGAATCAAAGGCAGGCTGTCCTCTGGAAGATCCTTAAAATAACGACGCACCTCAGCAGGAGTAACTTTGACGTCAGAAGTAAGACTCTTGCGCATCTCACGCACGGTAAGTTGGTTCTTGTACATATCAAAAAGCTCCTCTCGTATCTGAGTCATCGTCATGCGCATGTACTCCTCCAGCTTCTCTTTTGAGCCTGCCATCAACACTTTCTGATTGATATCCTGCTCTACATAATTGTTGACCTCTTTATCCGTGACCTCGATACTGTCAATTGCTGCCTGGTGAAGGAAAAGCTTCTGGACAGCCAATTCTTCTGGAATCACACAATAAGGATTGCCATTAACCTGATTGCCGTACTCCGTGCGAACCTTCTCCACATCAGAGCGCAGGATGGCCTCATCGCCGACCACCCATACAACCTCGTCAATCACATTACTCTTTTGTGCAAAAGAACCAAGAGCCAAAAACAAGGCACCTATCAAACACAAAGTCTTTTTGCAAAAATACATAGTTGGAGTTTAATGATTGTTTACCGTTTCAAGTACATCCTGATGGACTTCAACGGTATATTTCTTGCGCAACTCAGCTACAAATTCGTCTTCCTTTTTGCGTTGGTAATCAGTAACTACCTGACTGCTCACGTCTGTCCACTTCTTGGGGCCCTTCTTCAGTTTCGTGCCCAAAACGCCCATATAGGGGAAATCCTTGTTCTCAACCGTCTTGGCATCTTTCACCTTCAAGGCCAGCGCGTCCACATTGACATTATCACCTTGCTTGAACAAACGCTTCTCCATTCGAACAGTAACACTATCCTTGTTGAAATTCTCGCGTACGGTAGATGTCCACTTTTCCTCAGGCACTTTCTTGAGTAACTTCTTGACAGCATCCACATCGGCCTTCTCGCGGCAATAGTATATCATGCCGTTGAAATGAGGCTTGTCCCACGCGTACTGTTTCTTGTTCTTAGCAAAATAATTCATCAAGCCAAGAGTATCCTTGCTGGCAGGTTCCCACACTTCACGATTGCAAATCTCAAAAAGCAACAAGCCGTCGTGATACTCCTGAATAAGGTATTTCAGTTCATCGTCTTGTTGGCACAGGCGTTCTGTCTCTTCATCAAGAATCTCCTCCACACTCTTCTGAGGATCAGACTTCTGTGAGATACTTTCAAGCAACTGGGTAGCCAAACGATCCTTCATACCTTGACTCTCGAGGAATTTAAGAATATTCGGCTGCAACTCAGCATAACTCTCAAGCTGCTTTCGGTCCATCATCTTTACAATATGGTAACCCACAGGAGAAAGGAAAGGTTCACTCATTTCCCCCTTCTGGAGGCCATAAGCCACGTCCTCAAACTCCTTTACTGTCTGATTGGGACCTATCCAAGGAAGCAATCCGCCACGAGCAGCAGACTGAGGGTCCTCTGAGATCTCTTTAGCCAATGCAGAAAAGTCTGCCCCACCCTTCAGAGCATTGTAGGCAGAATCTATACGTTCCTTGGCCTTATTCTGTTCTTCGACAGTAGCCGACTGCTGGACACGAAGGAAGATATGAGCAGGCTGAATCAGATCGTGACCATTGAGACTCGCCACCATATTCTGGTAATACTTCTGACATTCACTCTCCATTTGGGTCTCTGGAACCAACATAGGACGAATCTGCTGATCACGATAGGTTCGAAACTCCTCGTTGAAACTGGTTAGAGTGTCGTACTGAGCATCCATCGCTGCAAGCACCTTCAGCTTATAATTAATAAACAAATCGGCATATTCCTTGACAGACTTCTTGTCGACAACTCCGTCCGAGTTGTTCTTATTGTAGTTGTATTCAAACTCACTACGAGTCACAGGGCTACCATTGATATGCATCACAATGGGATCGGCCTCCTGAGCCATTCCGAATGCAGGAAGCAGGATTAGGCCTATAGCAAACAAAATTTTCTTGTTACGATTCATCGTTTTGTATATATTATCTTTTTCAACTTAATCTTTCCTCTGCAACAACGAGTCAAGAATTCTTTCTGTTCAGCAAACTTTTTATTGGGGACGACTATAGTTTGGAGCTTCACTGGTAATAGTCACGTCATGGGGATGACTCTCCTGAACTCCAGCATTGGTTATTCGTACAAACTTAGCATTATGAAGTGCTTCAATGGTATTCGCACCACAGTAGCCCATTCCACTACGCAAGCCACCCATCAACTGATAGATGACCTCCTGCACGCTACCCTTGTAAGGAACACGACCAGCAATTCCTTCTGGAACCAACTTTTTGACATCCTTCACATTACCTTGGAAATAGCGGTCTTTGGAACCACACTCCATTGCCTCTAACGATCCCATACCACGATAAGACTTGAACTTACGCCCATTGTAGATAATCGTGTCACCAGGACTCTCCTCTGTACCAGCCACCAAAGAACCTATCATTACACTGTATCCACCTGCAGCCAATGCTTTCACGACATCGCCACTATAACGGAGACCGCCATCTGCTATCAGTGGGACACCTGTACCCGCCAAAGCGCAAGCCACATCATAAACAGCACTCAACTGAGGTACACCTACACCAGCTACCACACGTGTGGTACATATACTTCCAGGACCGATGCCCACCTTAATGGCATCAGCGCCATTCTCGACCAACATACGGGCTGCTTCACCTGTAGCCACATTTCCTACAACGAAATCCACCTCTGGGAAAGCTTTCTTTGCTTCCTTGAGTTTCTCCATCACAAACTTGCTGTGACCATGAGCAGTATCAATAACAATAGCGTCCACATCAGCATCCACCAAAGCTTTTATGCGATCCAACGTGTCAACTGTAACACCCACACCAGCAGCCACACGCAGACGACCTTTGTTGTCTTTGCAAGCCATAGGTTTATCCTTAGCTTTGGTGATGTCCTTGTATGTAATCAGACCTATTAGCTTGTTCTCTTCATCGACTACAGGAAGTTTTTCAATCTTATTTTCCTGCAATATTTCTGAAGCTGCCATCAAATCTGTCTGAACGTGGGTAGTCACTAGATTCTCTTTAGTCATCACCTCATCAATCAAGCGATTATGATTGCGTTCGAAACGCAAATCGCGATTAGTGACAATACCTACCAGATGACGCTCATCGTCCACTACAGGAATGCCACCAATGTGATATTCTGACATCAAATCCAATGCATCAGCAACACGACGACCGCGCTGGATTGTAACAGGATCGTAAATCATACCATTCTCGGCACGCTTTACGATAGCCACTTGACGAGCCTGCTCCTCAATGCTCATATTCTTATGAATAACACCTATACCTCCTTCACGAGCAATAGCAATAGCCATTGTAGATTCCGTCACCGTGTCCATAGCGGCTGTCACGAAAGGAATCTTCAAATCTATGTTGCGAGAGAATTTAGTACCCAGTTCCACTGTGCGGGGCAAAACCTCCGAATACGCAGGAACCAACAGGACATCATCGAAAGTGAGTCCATCCATAACAATCTTGTCTGCAATAAATGATGCCATAATGCCTTTTTATTTATTGCGTGCAAAGGTACAAAAAAAATCTTCTTAAACAATACGATTAAGTGCCAATTTTTCTTAATTGCCCAATTCAGACAAGAACTTGATGCGAACCAAGCGTACTTCGTCCTCGCTATACTCGTCACCTAACTCATCGAGAGCTACTTCCAAATCATCAGTTTCAGACTCATCGTGGAAATAGTCATAGATGTCGAGCATGTGCTCCTCGTCCATCACTTCCTCTATGTAATAATCAATGTTGAGTTTGGTGCCACTATACACGATGGCTTCTATCTCATCAAGCAACTCATCAAATTCAATTCCTTGGGCTTTTGCCAAATCGTCAAGTGCAATCTTTCGGTCTATTCCTTGAATAATACTTACCTTATTCTTGCTCTTGTTGGGAACAGTTTTAACACGTACATCCTCTATGCACTCTATTTCATTCTCTTCGCAATAGCGTGCAATCAACTGACAGAACTCAGCGCCATAACGTTTGGCTTTTCCCTGACCTACACCAGTAATGCAGGCCAATTCTTCTTCTGTACGAGGATAGACAGTGGCCATTTCTGCCAAAGAGATGTCTTGGAAGATGACATAAGGAGGCAAATCAAGTCGCTCTGATGTCTTCTTGCGCAAATCTCGAAGCATACCCAACAAAACATCATCCAAAGCAGCTGGACCTGCGCTTACAGGATCCTCGTACTCATCGAACTCATTGTCTTCTGTTATTTCGAAGGAAACAGGATTCTTCATGAACAGACGTCCCTTCTCTGTTATCTTCAATAAACCATAGTTTTCAACTTCCTTCATCAGATACTTATCAATCTGAGCCTGACGAAGCACAGCATTCCAATATATGGCTTCATGATCATCGCCACAACCGAAACATGCAAGATCATCGTGTCGATGAGCAATAATCTCCTCAGACTCATGCCCTATCAACACATCGATGATGTAGTCTATCTTGAAGTTTTCCTTCACGGCATCCACAACCTTCAAAGCCTTTATCAAAGAATCCTGAGCTTCAACCTTCTTCTTGGGATGCAAGCAGTTATCACAATTGTGACAATTATCCTCAGGGTACTCTTCGCCAAAATAGTGAAGAAGTATCTTACGTCGGCATACGCTGGATTCTGCATAGGAAGCCGTCTCAGCCAACAATTGCCGCCCAATCTCTTGTTCTGCCAAAGGTTTTCCCTCCATAAACTTCTCCAGTTTCTGAAGATCCTTGGGAGAATAGAAAGTCAAGCAGATGCCTTCACCTCCATCACGTCCAGCACGACCCGTTTCCTGGTAATATCCCTCCAGACTCTTAGGGATGTCATAATGAATGACGAAACGCACATCTGGTTTATCAATGCCCATTCCGAAGGCTATTGTAGCAACAATAACATCCAAGCGATCCATCACAAAATCATCCTGCGTCTCGTTACGTGCCGGACTATCCATACCTGCATGATAAGCACGAGCACTGATCTGGTTGGCACGAAGCACTTCAGCCAATTCTTCTACCTTCTTACGACTCAGACAATAGATAATTCCACTCTTGCCAGGATGTTGCTTGATGAACTTGATAATATCTTTATCAACATCCTTTGTCTTGGGGCGGATCTCGTAGTAAAGATTGGGACGATTGAAACTGCTCTTGAACTCATCAGCATCTGGCATGCCCAAATTCTTCTTGATGTCTGTGCGTACCTTATCGGTAGCCGTAGCTGTCAAGGCTATCACAGGTGCCTTGCCTATTTGGTTGATAATGGGTCGGATACGACGGTACTCAGGACGGAAATCATGACCCCATTCACTGATACAATGAGCCTCGTCAACAGCATAAAAACTGATTTTGACGTGATTCAGAAATTCTACATTTTCATCTTTTGTCAGACTCTCAGGAGCCACGTAAAGCAACTTTGTATGTCCACTTTGGATATCCAACTTCACGTCATCTATCTGTCCTTTTGTCAACGAAGAATTCATGAAATGAGCAATCCCGTCATCTTCGCTTACCTGACGGATCGCATCCACCTGATTCTTCATCAAAGCAATCAAAGGGGAAATGACGATAGCTGTACCTTCCATCAGAAGTGCAGGCAATTGATAACAAAGCGACTTTCCCCCGCCTGTAGGCATAAGTACAAATGTGTCACGTCCAGCAAGCACGTTACGGATAACGGCTTCCTGGTCACCTTTGAAAGTGTCGTAACCAAAGTACTTCTTGAGCTGCTCAGTCAGGTTTATGTCACTCATTGGTTTACGTTTAAAGATAACTTATTTACAAAGATATAAAAAAAATTTTGAATTCCACAAGCATTTCAGCAGTTTTTTCTTCTGAAACATAAAAAAAGTGCAACTTATCGCTGCACTTTTCTATTCTTTGATACCAAAACCTTATCCAGAAACCTATCCCAAGTGTTGATGTGCCTCCACCTGCCGCTTGGCATAATCCAGAGTAATCTCCAACTTGGAATCGCACTTTGATGGGGCATCAAACTGGGCATCAATCATAATGCTTTCCATTATACTGCGAAGTCCACGAGCTCCCAATTTATACTCCACAGCCTTATCTACAATGTAGTCCAAGACCTCAGGAGCAAAGGTCAACTCGATACCATCCATGCGGAAGAGTTTTATCTGTTGTTTCACCAATGAGTTCTTGGGTTCTGTTAAAATACGACGTAAAGCCTTACGATCCAATGGGTTGAGATACGTCAACACAGGCAGACGTCCAATAATCTCAGGAATTAGTCCAAAGGACTTCAAATCCTGAGGTAAGATATATTTCATCAAGTCCTTGGAATCAATTTTCTGAAGATTCTGTACACTACGATATCCCACCACATGAGTATTCAGACGCTGTGCTATCTTCTTCTCAATACCATCAAAGGCACCTCCACAAATGAAAAGAATGTTATGGGTATCCACGTGGATGTAATCCTGATCAGGATGCTTGCGTCCACCCTTTGGAGGCACATTGACAATGCTTCCTTCAAGTAATTTCAACAATCCCTGTTGAACACCCTCACCACTCACATCACGCGTGATACTGGGATTGTCACTCTTTCTGGCTATCTTGTCAATCTCATCAATAAAAACAATGCCTCGTTGAGCAGCTTCCACATCATAGTCGGCAACCTGTAGCAGACGGCTCAGGATGCTCTCCACGTCCTCACCTACATAACCAGCTTCAGTGAAGACTGTGGCATCCACAATGGTGAAAGGAACTTTCAGCAAGCGGGCAATGGTGCGTGCCAACAAGGTTTTACCCGTGCCAGTACTTCCCACCATAATGATGTTGCTCTTCTCTATCTCTACACCATCGTCATCCTTCTTCTGAGCCAAACGCTTATAGTGATTGTAAACGCTCACTGCCAAATATCGTTTGGCATCATCCTGACCAATAACGTACTGATCCAGATAATCCTTTATCTCGTGTGGTTTGGGCAATTTCTTCAGGTCGTCTTCCGTCATGCAACGTGTTCCCTTTTCCTTCACGTTAAGGTTATCTTGTACGATGTTCCAAGCTTGTTCTGCACAATCATTGCAGATATAGCCATTCAAGCCCGTGAGCAGCATGACCACATCACGCTCAGAACGTCCGCAGAAAGAGCAAGTATTATATTTTTTGCTCGGCATTCTCTCTCTCTTCTATTGTTTCTTACGGTTCAGCACTTGGTCTATCATGCCATACTCCTTGGCTTCCTCAGCTGTCATCCAGTAATCACGGTCACTATCGGCCCATACTTTATCGAAGGGAGTATGACTATGCTCTGAAATAATCGTATAAAGTTCTTTCTTGAGCTTCTGAATCTCACGAGCAGTAATCTCAATATCACTGGCCTGACCTTGAGCACCACCCATCGGCTGATGAATCATCACACGGCTATGAGTCAAGGCACTACGCTTGCCTTCTGTACCTGATACCAAAAGAACAGCTGCCATACTGGCTGCCATTCCTGTGCAAATAGTAGCTACATCACTACTGATAAACTGCATGGTATCATAAATGCCAAGTCCAGCATGTACACTTCCTCCAGGACTGTTGATGTAGATACTGATATCTTTCCCTGGATCTGCGCTGTCGAGGTACAAGAGCTGAGCCTGTAGGGTATTGGCTGTGTAGTCATCAATCTGTGTTCCCAGGAAGATGATGCGATCCATCATTAAACGGCTAAACACATCCATCTGAGTAACATTCAACTGACGCTCTTCCAGAATATAGGGATTCAGATACTGGTTCTGTGCACTTATCACATCATCCAGAGTCATACTATTCATGCCCAAGTGACGGGTTGCATACTTTTTAAAATCGTTGTTCATGCGTTTAGTTCTTGTTTAAATTAGGATTAAGGAGGGACGGACCTCCGTTGAAAGTGGAACGTCCCAATATTTATTATAATTATGTACGTACACAAGCATGAATACACTTATCTTGTGCCACGAACGCTCTTAGAGAATCCTGTTAGGCAGTCTTTTCTTCCTGGAACAACTTGTTGAATTCCTCCAGACTTACTTCCTTGTTCTTGAGGGTCAACACATCCTTGGCAGCTTTGCCAATCTTGTTCTCTACAGTGCGAGACACCAAACCTTCTGCCTGCTCTTTGTTCTTAAGCATCTCAGTGGCATACTGCTCCAAAGACTCATCAGGAATATTCATCATGCCATATTGAGCGAACTGCATACGAGTAGCTTCCTTGGCGGCTTCCATCACGTCAGCCTGCTCTACCTTGATTTGCAACTGATCACTCAACTGTTCTTTAATCAAGTGCCACAACAACTCTTTCAAACTACCCTCAAAGTTCTTCTCCACATACTCGTCGTTGTTGGGATTGTTGAGTTTCATGATACGCTTCAGAATAGTCTCAGGGAACTCAACTTCACCAATACGATTGGTCAAATAAGCACGCAAATCAAGCATGAACTTGTACTCACTATCGTTGGCAAACTGAGTTTCCATATTTTTCTTAATATACTCGCGGAATTCCTCTTCACTCTTCACTACACCCTCACCAAGCATTCTATCGAACAATTCCTGATTAACGGGAGCTGGTTCATAACGAGTGATTTCCTCTATCTGGAAGCTGAAGTCTCCCTTCTTCTCTGCAGCTACACTTTTATCCAACTTCAACAAAGAAGCCAACTCGACCTCGCTGTTGTTGTAAGCATTAGCAGGATTGAAAACGATTACATCATTAACCTTAGCACTCAGGAACTTGGCTTTCTCCGTATCGTTCTTCATATAATTAGGCAACATTACTGCGCCTTCTACCTGTACGCCACCTTCCAACACGTTACCATTCTCATCCAATTCTGCCAACAGGCCCTTCACCATATCATTATCCTGATATTCATCCACCTTGTTGTACTGACCACCACGCTGTGCATAAGCCTGTACCTGCTGGTCAATCATTGCATCGTCAACCTTGATGGTGTAATAGGTCAGTTTGTCCTTTTTACTGATCTTGCCATCAAATTCAGGAGCCAAAGCAATATCAAAAGCAAAGGTAAACTCCTCTTGGTTATCAAAATCCATTTTAGGAGTCTTTTCTTCGTTGGGCAGAGGCTCACCTAAGATATTTATCTTCTGCTCACGAATATACTTGTAAACTTCCTCGCTCAGAATCTTGTTGACTTGCTCTGCCAGCAATTCTGTACCGAAGCGTTTCTTCAACAAACCCATAGGCACTTGACCAGGACGAAATCCTGGAATGTTTGCTTTCTTACGGAAATCCTTCAGAGCTGTATTAACTTTTTCTTCGTAATCTGTTTTCTCCAACTTGATGGTAAGCAATGCGTTTACCTTGTCTACGTTTTCCAGTGAAATATTCATTTCGATTTATTTGATTTTTTTTGTTATTCAAACTATAATCTTACGAGGTTTGCTTTAAAATGCGGGCAAAGGTACGAAAAAAAGTTCATTCCACAAAATTTGGAGATTGAAAGTTTATGATTCCTGAACAGAACGTTCTGCATCCATCTTCTGGAAGTCCTTCATTCTCAATACAAAACTATTGGTTAAATACTTATCAAGCACAATAGGGTTGACACTCAATTCATGAGGCGTACCATGAAAAAGAATCTGCCCCTCAAAAAGGAGATAGGCACGATCCGTGATACAAAGGGTCTCTTCCACGTTGTGGTCAGTAATGAGTACGCCTATGTTGCGTTGCTTCAGCTTCCACACGATGTACTGTATATCTTCCACAGCAATGGGGTCCACTCCTGCAAAAGGTTCGTCGAGCATGATAAATTTAGGATCGATGGCTAAGCAACGTGCTATTTCCGTTCTACGCCGTTCACCACCACTCAATTGATCTCCCAAATTCTTGCGTACCTTCTCTAAATGAAACTCAGCAATCAAGCTCTCCAACTTCTCTTTCTGATAATCACGAGGTTTACCAGTCATTTCCAACACACTGGAGATATTGTCCTCAACACTCATCTTGCGAAATACACTGGCTTCCTGAGCCAAATATCCAATACCTCGACGAGCACGTTGATACACAGGCAATTTCGTTATCTCCTCGTTACCTAAGAAAATATGTCCCGCATTAGGAAGCACCAAACCTGTAGTCATGTAAAACGATGTGGTCTTACCTGCACCATTAGGACCCAACAAGCCTACGATCTCACCCTGACGAACACTGAAGGTCACATTGTTGACTACCGTTCGCTTGCCATAGATTTTCACAAGTCCTTCACTTCTTAGCTCCAAAGGTTGTGGTTCCTGATGTTCTACTAATTCAGATTGAGGATTAGCATTCATGTCCTCCTGAGCATGAATATCTAATTGAATATCTTGCTGGATCATCTCTTGATTCAACAGCGATTCCATATTTTCCGAAGAAATATTCGTCTGACTCTGTTCCATTTGACTGCAAAAGTACGAAAAAAAGGTAAAAAGCGTACGATCTATAACGTTTTTTAGGAGAAAATGAGTATTTTTGCATACTCAAAACACAGAATTAGGCATCTATGTTCATTGTGAATGGCTTGGCCTCCTTTGGTCGATATCTTGAATTGATGGGCAAAGTTTTCAGTTGGCCAGAACGTTGGCGTATGTTCTTTAAACAATACGTCAAGGAGATGGCACAACTGGGTGTGGATTCTATAGGCATCGTCTTGCTGATCAGTTTTTTTATTGGTGCCGTCATCTGTATCCAGATCAAGATCAACATCCAGAGTCCTTGGATGCCAGCTTTCACGACTGGTTACACAACGCGTGAAATCATGGTCTTGGAATTCTCCAGCAGTATCATGTGTCTCATCCTGTCAGGAAAAGTGGGTTCTAACATCGCGTCTGAACTAGGCACCATGCGTGTCACACAACAGATTGATGCTTTAGAAATTATGGGAGTCAATTCTGCATCTTTCCTAATTCTGCCTAAGATTGCCGGCATGATGACCACCATTCCATTCTTGGTTATATTCAGCATCGCGGCAGGATTCATTGGGGCCTATGCTACCGCCATCGCTGGTGTCATCACGGTAGACGATCTAACGTTAGGTCTTCTCCACTCCTTCAATCAATGGTTTATCTGGATGTCTATCATCAAGAGTTTTATCTTCGCTTTCATCATCGCCAGCGTGAGCTCCTTTTATGGTTACACGGTAGAAGGTGGCTCGTTTGATGTAGGCAAATCCAGTACTGACGCTGTGGTTAGCAGTAGTATGCTTATCCTCTTTGCAGACATCTTCCTAACTCCTTTGTTGTCATGATAGAAGTCCGTCATCTATACAAGTCATTTGAGGACAAGGATGTCCTGAAGGATATCAATGCCATTTTCGAGGAAGGAATAACCAATTTGATTATTGGTCAAAGTGGTAGTGGCAAGACGGTGCTGATGAAAAACATCGTTGGCCTTTTTACTCCCACGAGTGGAGAGATTCTTTATGACAATCGTGACTTTGTAAAGATGTCCAAGCGCGAGAAAGTGATGCTTCGACGCGAAATGGGTATGATTTTCCAATCTGCCGCCCTCTTTGATAGCATGACGGTATTGGAGAATGTAATGTTCCCTTTGGACATGTTCTCCGACATGAATCAGAGCGACCGTATCAAAAGGGCAAAGTTCTGTTTGGAACGCGTCAACCTGCAAGGAGCAGAGGGAAAGATGCCTGGTGAAATTTCTGGTGGAATGCAGAAACGTGTGGCCATTGCTCGTGCTATCGCACTCAATCCTAAGTATCTCTTCTGCGACGAGCCGAATTCAGGATTGGATCCTAAGACGAGCCTCGTGATTGACGAATTGGTTCACAGCATTACGCACGAATACAAAATGACCACCATCATCAATACTCACGACATGAACTCTGTGATGGGTATTGGCGAAAACATCATTTTCATCTGCGAGGGTGACCTTGAATGGCAAGGAAACAAAGACCAAATCATGACCTCCACCAACGAACGCCTCAATTCATTCATCTTCGCTTCCGATCTGTTCCGTAAAGTCAAGAAAGTGGAAAACGAGGAAAGAAAATAGCGATTACGCTTTTATTTTATAGACAACGGTTAAAAGATTCTGCCGCACAACCTCAGATTCAAGCAAGGATACACACTCATCTTGCTCATGATCCGAAGCGCCTTGGCACCTTTTCCATCCCAATCCTCATCGTTTAGCTCTATGTCGTTACAGGTGATTTCAGGTTTTCCCCACAGGATACAACCAACATCGAACTTCACACCCACGCGGCGCTTGGGTATGGCACGACCTGTTCCTAATCCCACATACAAACGCGAGCTTCTTGTTTTGAAAGTAGCCTTCACATCACCATTCTCATTGGGAACCAACAGGTAGTCGCCAAGTTTCACACCTATATATTCTTGCTGTTGATAACTTGGAGAGGAAGGGTTCTGGTTTGCTTTGTCTATCTCTTGATTAGCATCATTGATATACTGTAAAGCTCCAGGCTCCTTATTATACACTTCTACCACATCACTATTCCCAAAGAATGCACCTACCGTCAAATGGAACCCGCTGACAGGAACAGGATAGAAATTTACCAGGACCTTCCCGTTCATCATGTTCAGTTTTCCTTTCAAGGCAATCTTATCTGCCGGAATGCTTTTGTATGTTCCCCAGGTGCTACGATATTCACTCTCATTCAAGTCAAGATCATAGGTGCCAGTGAACTTAGGCATAGCAGAAAATCCCACTTGAATTTGAAGGAATCGGGTCAATGGAACCGCAAGATCTGCACCAAAACCAGTCGTTCCAGCATCCACGCCTACTGCCAAATGATTGAAAATGTTCAAATCGACAGGTTCGTTTGCTTCAATCGTCAGCATACCAGCGAGTATCATCATTGTTGTTATAATCCTTTTCATACCTTTCTTTTTTTAGATTGTAATCACCTACACCTGTTTTTTTTGTAAATACAGCATCAAATGTACAACTTTTTATTTATATTTGCACATGATTTACAGGATTTTCTAAAATAATATTACCCAAATGAAAAGATTTGCATTTCTTTTATCTCTTTCAGTAGCTTCACAAAGCTTTGCTGTCAGCGAAAGCACTGAGCCGATGGATACCTTGTCGCAAACAATGAACGAGGTAACGGTAACAGGCACTCGCAATCAAACTGACATTCGCCACTTACCCATGACCATTTCTGTAGTTAATCGTGAACAACTGACTGCCAACGAGCGAGTCAACGTGTTGCCTACCTTGATGGAACAGGTTCCAAGCCTCATGGTGACGAGTCGTGGCGTGATGGGATACGGAGTCAGTACGGGCAGTGCTGGCGGCATGATGCTTCGTGGCATTTCCTCTGGTAGCGGCCAACTTCTGGTCCTCATCGATGGACATCCTCAATATCAAGGCATTTATGGGCACAGCATAGCCGACAGTTATCAGACGATGATGGCTGAGCGAGTAGAGGTTCTGCGTGGTCCTGCCTCACTTCTCTATGGTTCCAACGCGATGGGAGGAGTCGTGAATATTGTGACTCGAGGTATGCAGACAGATGGAGTCCGCACGAATGTAAACTTGGGAGCTGGAAGCTACGGCACGATTCAAGGAGAAGCCTCCAATCAAGTTCGGGCTGGCAAGTTCTCCAGTACTGTAGCGTTGCAGTATGGACGCAGCGATAACCACCGTCCCAACATGGGCTTTGAGCAATATGGAGGGTACCTGAAACTCAATTATGACATCAACGACAATTGGAATGTATTTGCCGATGGGGATGTCACCCATTTCAACTCCTCTTATCCAGGAGCAATCTCCAAACCTATGCTCGAGGCTGACCAATGGATTACTCGTGCCATTGCGACTCTTGGTGTAGAGAACCACTACGAGCGTACGAGTGGACGCCTCAGCGTTTATGATAACTTTGGGCGCCATAAAATCAATGATGGCTACGCTGCCAATGGAGGCACTCCTCAAGACAGATTCTTCCGCTCGAAAGATGCTCTCGCTGGCGTCAGCTGGTATCAGAGTGCCAACTTCTGGACAGGCAACCGCATCACAGTAGGCGTTGACTATCAACACATTTATGGGCGCGCCTATTACACCAACCGCAAGACAGGCGAGGTACTAGATACGCCTAACAAGCAATCAGGACACGTCCACAACAACGAGGTGGCAGGCTATGTGGATTTCCGTCAGGACATTGCTTCCTGGCTTACTCTGGATGCTGGCGTTCGCTACGACAATCACTCCATCACAGGCGGCGAATGGATTCCTCAGGGCGGTTTCGTGGTTCGCCCCATCAAGACAGGAGAGTTCAAGGCAATGGCCAGCAAAGGTTTCCGCAATCCTACCACGCGCGAGATGTATCTTTATCCTCCCTCCAACACAGATCTTGAGCCTGAGCGCCTGATGAATTACGAAATCTCTTGGCGCCAGCGTCTTCTCGACAATCATCTCATCTATGGAGTCAACCTTTTCTATATCGATGCCGACAACATCATTCAGACAGGTCCCAACCCTGCCGGACCTCCTCCAATGCTCAACCAGAACACAGGTGAACTCAAGAACAAGGGGTTCGAAATAGAAGCAACCTGGTACATAAACAGACACTGGGCACTCAACACCAATCACAGCTACCTCCACATGGAGAATCCTGTTGTTGCAGCCCCCACCTACAAAGGCTATCTCGGTGCTCAGATGAGTTATGGCAAATGGAGTGTGAATGCTGGATTGCAGCAAGTTTGTGGCCTCTATACTGCTGTTGGAGAAAACGAGGAACAGGAAGACTTCACTCTCCTCAATGCTACAGTAAGCTATCAGGCACTCGATTGGTTGCGTCTTTGGGCAAAGGGCGATAATCTCCTCGGTCAGAAGTATGAGATCAACGCAGGCTACCCCATGCCCAAAGCTACCTTCATGGGTGGTGTTTCGCTTACTTTCTGAAACTTCTCCTCCCATTTATATGGGCTAAAAACAAATGGATCGTATAGACAAATCATTGCTTAAAACTACAACAAGAGTGCTGCCCTCTGCGGTGGTACTCTTGTTCTTCATTCTTTTCTCTGGCACCATTCATGCCGAAACATCCAATCAGAAGAAAGCCGAAGAAATCTTCCAAAAGGCTTACAATCAGTTCACAGGTCCTGAGGGATGCACCTTCTCTTACAAGGTGAACATCATTGGCATCTACAAGAATGCAGGCACCATGTGGACGAAGGGCAAGAAACAGCGCTTCATAGAAAAACGTTATCTGGGATGGACCAACGAAGACGTTTTCTATAAGGCTGACAAGAAGAACAAGGTGGTGGAAATCCACAAGCCCAACTCGCCCAAACGTGACAAATACTCCAGCAAATTCAAATTCAACGCAGAGGATTTCATTTACAGCGTAGAAACAGAAGGTAATAACTACATCATCTCGATGGATATGAAGAGTGGAGGGACCAGCACCATCAAGCACGCCCTTGTCACCATCGACCGAAAGACATACGCTCCAGTGAAACTCCGTTTGAAAGTCATCTTCTTCTGGGCAACCATCGACATCTCAGACTTCAAGAAAGGCATTACTGACGAATCCATTTTCGAATTCCCCAAATCCCAATTCTCTGACTATAAGTTCAAGGACGAGAGAGCGAACGAGTAACATACCCCTCTGAAACGCAACACGTTGAAATCACAAACACAACACGTTGAGATGAGAAAGTCAACACGTTGACAAGTTTGGCTCTACTCTCGCTCAATCGCAGCCTTAATAATCGGCTCCAAATCCTCAGCATCGTTCGACGTGGAGAGGATGATGCCGTCTCGATCGATGAGGAACATGGCGCCACCAGCATTGCCTGCGCCATTCAGCTCCCAGACGTGGTTCTCGTCGTTCAGTTCCAAGAGCGAGGACCAGGGGTAGCCATCCTGCTCTAAGGCCTGATGCATGTCCTCAGCCTTTTGCTCACGGGCTATGGCGATAACGGTGAAGCCCTTGTCCTTGTACTTCTCATAGACAGGAATCATAGCCTTGCTGTGACGGCGGCAAGGACCGCACCACGAGGCCCAGAGGTCAATGAGCGCCACCTTGTCCTTTGTCAGCGAGGAAATGGGAACGAGCTGCCCGTCGGTGTTTCGGGCCTTGTAGTCAATGTAGGGCTTGCCAGGCTGTAGATTGAAAGCAGTCTCTGCCGTCGCAATCCGCTGATGTATAGGATGTCCTTTGTATTGCTTGCACAATTCGTTGTCATAGAGTTTAATCATCCTCTCATACGGCGTGGAGTCAAAGTCTTTGAATAATTGGGCGTCTCCAAGCACTTCAAACGCATTGAGAACATCATAGTATGCCCACAGCATGGGATGCTCAGCGTAATACTCAACACGGAACGGACGTACTCCCTTGGCCAAACTGTTTCGTCGCTGCCACAGTGCCCATCCCTCTTCGTTGTAGCCCTGGTGCTCATCGTCGAGATAAGCGTTCAGCACGTTCCTGACGCTGTCTATGTATTCCTGAGGCAGTCTCTCAGCATCGCTTCTTTCCAAGGTTTGATATGCTGAAATGAAATCAGGCTGAAAGTATTTCTCCTTGTGCTCTTCCAACTCACGGTCCAGTTCATCAACAACATTCCAGAACCGCACATCCTCAATGCTGTCCAGTGTCTGATGAAGAATTCCTTCCTTGCCCGTACTCTGAACCTTCGGTGCTTTGTCCTCATACATTTCTATCTGGACAGTTCCATTTTCCACAAGGAATTTGGCCGAAAACCAATGGCCTTCATCCATCTGCTTGGGGAGAACAACCTCGTACATTTCTGGCCATTCAGTTTCGATGTCGCACTCCACTACCCCATCCACAGCTTTGTGGTGGAGTAACGAATCGTCATTGACACGAAGGTCAGTCCCATCCTTGCAGATAACCACATCGTCACCATATTGGCCAGTCATGATCTGGACCCGTACGTGGCACTTCACTTCCTTCTCTCTCTGGAAGCATCCCATCAGGAATGTGCAGGTCAACACGACAACAAGATAAAAAATTTTCTTTATCATTTGTTTATTGATTTAGTTGATATTACTTCATCTGCTCTAGCAGCCTTGCCAATCCTTCGAGGTCGCGAGGGTCAGCATTCACATCGAGGATGGAGCCATTGCGGTCGATGAGCTTGTAGGTGGGAAAGGCATGGACCTGCAGGAAAGCCTCGATGGCACTCTGCTGGGCTTCGGGCAGATTGTAGTGAACCACGTTGTCGCCCGTCACGTCATACATCTTGATGACATTCTTCCACGATTCGTCGCTACTGTTATTGGCAAGATAAAGATAGATGAGGTCGTAGTCCTTCAAGCGCTCGTATTCCGCCTGACTATGAGAGAGAGCGTCTTTGCAAGGGCCGCACCAAGTGCCCCAGATGTCAAGCAGGATAATCTTGCCCTTGTACGGCTCGATGAGTTTACGTAGGATTTGCTCGCCGTCGCTCATGTCTGCAACATCTTCTGCTGGCTTCAGGTTCTCGGAGTGCGAGATGTCCCTGCGCTGAAGGGCGAGGTACTTCTCTTGCTCTGCCTGCAGGAAAGTCTTGGCTGCAGGCATCTTCACGTTCTCTTCAATGTACTGCATGGTGGTTTTGCTGAGAGGCTTTCGTTCGTGGTCGAGCCCTCTATAGAGTTTGTTTGTCGTGATGATGTCGCGCATATCTTGGTCGCAGCCGAGGGAATCAAGGATGCTCAATGTCTGATAGAGGTCCACTAGAGGCTTCATTTCTTCGAGCGCCACCTTTATGTCCTCGTGCATGAAAAGCTCATGGCATTGCTTCACGCAGTCCCTTGCGTTAAAGTCATCAGATGCCTGCTGATTGTCTTCCTCGCTTTGTTCTCGTATGATAGACTTTACGATTTCTTTGCCATAACAATCTATCGCAGCCAGTTCCTCATCGCTTATCTTCACCTTACCCGCATCCCTGTAGCGTCGCAGAATGGGTGCATACATAACATAGGGTACTGAAAAAGTGAATTTGGGGCCTTTGATATAGTACTTGTTTTCAACAAGTTGGTCAATATAGTCCCTCGTGAATGTGTCGGAAAATCTGTAAAGCGTGTATGGCTTCTGAAGCTTCTGCCATATTTCGCGATTGACGTAGTTGAGATATTCAGCAGGTACGTGTCTGTCTTTTATGCTGAAGCGTCCCTGCATGAGTGCTTTCCCTTCTGCCACGTTGTAATGACCTCGCAAGTAAGTTATGTAACGGTCGGAAATGTTGGGATGAGCGGCTATGGTCTTCTCCAGTTCTTGCAAGGCATCAAACTTCTCTGCCTTCATGCTTTCCAGAAAAGCCATCGCCTCAGCCTCTTCCATATCTTTCTTCTCCGATCTTCCGCCCACCCATCGGATGGGATAGGCCAGCGTCTCGTTCTGTAAACGGCTGTTCTTGCCCATGAACATCTTGTGTCCGCCCTTGAAGTCATAGAGCAGGAAGTATGTCTCGCCCGGTTCGAGCAGGGTGCGGATGAAGGTGCGCTTCCAGTCGGCATATATCTCCGACGAGTTGAGCAGGGGAATCTTTATGGTGAACCGTCCCAGCGAGTCCATCTTGCCGTAACTCGACACCTGCTTGTCCAGGAACAGATTCTCGTACGACACTTCATACGTCCCGCCTGCATCTTTCATCCATTGCGGCATATCCTTTAACCAGCCAACGAGCGTGACCGTGTCCGTCTTGTAGTGCGTATCCTTGAATAAGGTGTTGGTATCTTTCTGCGGATAATCAGGAAGGGTGATAGAACTGATGAGGTTGTAAGTGGCTTTCTTTCCGTTGATATCTATAGTTCGCAGGCCATTCTTGTTCTTATCTATATTGATTGTTATTTCTTTGCCATCGTTCTCTAATATTATAATGTATTTGTCGCCCTTCTGCTGCTTCTGCTTATAATTCCAAAACTTGCAGTCGCAGATGGCAAAGTCGTCATAGAAGCTGATGTCCCAGTCGCCTGTCTGCGTGTTTCGCCAGTTTGAGGGGAAGAGTCTTGTGGCTCTCGTCTTGACATCCTCTATGCCCAGCAGCTTCCAAGCCCCATCGAAGTCACCTTCTGTGAAGTCGAAGCACTTCGTGTCCATAGGGAGCGGCTCGAAATGGAAGACGATGTCTGCATAACCATGATCCGTGAGGTAAGTCTCCTTGTTGAGTTCCATCCCGTCGAGGCTCTTCAGGGCATACGTTTTGCCGTCGGCCAGAAGGTGAGTGCCAGAGGCAAACTTCACCCAGTTATCCGGACGGCTGGCAACATGCATCATCACACATGTCTCGTCCTTCCGAAATTCTACACGGGAAATCTCTAAGAGCGTGTGAAAGTACCCTTCAATCTCTGTGTTCACTTCTTTGCTGGGTTGTTCCCACACCACAGTTTTCTCTTTAGCCTGCCCTGCTATTGCGACGAGTGCAAGCAAAGCGATGATCAACGTTTTCTTCATTCCTATTTGTGATTATCCTATCGACTTTTATTTATTATATAACGTTCAAATGGTTGAAATAGTAAGTGCTTAGCACGTTAAATCTTCTTAATTTCGTCAATTCTATCTGGCTATCAAACAATTAATTATAAAAAACAAACCTATTCTGCAACCACTTTGGTTTCATTCCCTTAAAGAACGTCTTCTTGCCATTGATGATAGTCTTGAGAGAAGACCAGCAGAGCGGTTCCCATAGCGTACCTTCTGTTTGAGCAACGAGGAAGTGATAGCCGAATTCGTCGTTGCAAATGTCGAGTATATAATAGGTGTCACGATTGACAGCATCAAGGCATAAAAGAAATAAGGAAGAAGTGCCATCAAAAGTCGAGTCGTAGTTATACTGAAAATAATATTTCTGAGGGCTTTCAGTATATTTAAGAGCCAAACTGTCGAAGGCAGCCAGCAGTTGGAGTGCCAGGGGCCCTTGGTCAAGCGGAACGGTATAGATGGTGGCATCTGTTACACCTGCACAACTACTTCCCTCTTCAAAAGTACATCCCCAGTCGGGCAAGTAGTATGTTTCCTTCCTAACAGAATCAGGGAGCGAAAGATAGTGTTGGAAAGCCGCCTTTATGGAGTCGGAATATGCCTCGTCGTGCTCCCATCGTGCCTTGCGTGGCTTGATGCGATACTGTTTAAACAATTGTGCAATATCAGCGGTCAGGTTTTCCTGGGTATAGGTTACGACAGACGTGGTGTCCTGTGACAAAGAAATGACATATTTGAGGTATCCCTCAAAAGATCCCTCCTTTCCAACTGCAGGATGGAGATTGAGAGAAAGAAATTCTTTGGAATAATAGTAAGGATGATTTTCCTGCTGCACCTTCGCTACCCACGTAGTATCATGACTGAGGTTCATGGAATAAATAATGGTATCTTGCCCGCCACAATGATATTCATAGTGATAGCTTTCCTGCGCCTCCTCCTGTAGCTCATCAAGGGTGTGACGGATGTCAATCAGGCGGTTACGTTCTTCACGAAGCAGGCTGTCCTGAGAGAGAGAGTCCACGTCTTGATATAAATCCGGCCTGTAATAGAGGTGTACGGTATAACTCAAGCGCGTGGGATTGCCCTGTCCACCACTCTTGACGATAAAGGGTGCTCTATCCTGTGCAGCGAGGCGGTCGAAGAGTTCACTCATCTTGGGGTTTATTTGCGCATGGGATACTGCACATAAAAACGCGAGCATCAAAAAAAAGATTGTCTTTTTCATCTATATAATGAGTTTAATATTGAATACTGGCTTGATGAATATGCTGCTGCACGTCGGTTGTCAGACGGGTTCCACGAGCCCGCAGCTCGCTCACGGATGGCAACTCTGCGGCAGGCAGTTGATTGGATGCATCCCTAACGTACATCACTACGTCTGGCGTGATGTGAATGGCTCGTATTACGGTCATCTCTATGGGCACAACCTCCTGACCCTCAGCAGACATCGCAAACTCTGGTTCTTTAGTACTCTCGGGAATAGTTTTCTTTGAATGAGACTTAGGAGATTTAACAGGTCGCTTCGTCTCTGCTTTAACTACAATGGGAGTTTCTTGAGTAATCAAAGGCTGCGGTTCTTTTTTTTCTTCCGACTCTATACCATCTTGCTGCGTAGTTGTTTGTTGTACTACCACAGGTTGTCTCTCTGGCTCTACCCTATGATGACTATAATGCAGCAAGAGCAGTAGAAGAGCACAAGCGGCTACTGCTAAAAAGGCTCTTTTCATGTTGAACACTACTCCTCTCGAGGAGAGAGATAAAGAGGTGTCGTTGGCTTTTAGCAAAGTCTTTGTATCCTCTTCTGGGAAAGGAAGGCGAAGAAGGTCAAGGACAGCACGCTCGTCAAAGGTAAGCGAGGGGCGAGCTTCAAGTTCCTTGCGAAGCTGACATTCTTCAGCAGGAGTGGTGAGGCCGTCGAGGAACCTGGATATCATTTCATTATTGTTCATTACGGTAACGTTGTTTTAAGTCGTTGAGAAGTTGATGGCGTGCCTTGCTGATGAGAGTTTGCACAGAATGAGGGTCAGTTGCAAGGATATCAGCAATCTGCTGGTTGGAAAGGCCATCCTCCTGTCGCATGCGCAGTACGCGACGAAGGTATTCAGGCAAAGCTTTAAGACGATGTTCGAGCCACACGTTATTCTCACGTTCTTCGAGAAGAGATTGAGGATCAGCAGATTCCTGTCCTCCAGCAAGAGCATGTATCCCCTCTGTCAGCAAGATACGTCGATTGCGATGATGATCAATACATACATTCCTGGCAACACGGACAACGAGTGGTTTCAGCGGACGAGTCATATCAATGTGTTCACGTGCCGCCCACATGCGCATCATCGTTTCTTGTGCCACATCCTCAGCATCCTCGACATTACCAAAGAATTGTAGCCCCATTTGTAGGGCTATGGAACGCAAGGAAGTAACGTGTGATATGAAGTCTTGCTCATGCATTACACACATAAAACGAAAAAACACGCATTTTGTCAACCTGCGACATCTATAAATTAAGAAAGATTAACGCATGCAGGATGACTCTTCAGTAAAGAAAAAAGCAGAAAGTTTTCGTATAACAATATTTTGTTAATGAATGAGATCAAAAAATATAGTTATCCTCTTATGCCAAGCATACTATGTGGATCTGTCAAATTCGGGATTGAATCAAATCTTTGTCTCGATCACAACAACAGCATTGGGTTCAAGCTTGACGGTAATGGTGCTTTCCTTGATGTCCAGAATCGTCTCTGAATACAGTTTTGACGGATTCACCACATGTCCGACAGCCTCGCCATCCCTTGCTCCCTCGATATGGATTCTCACAGTCTTGCTTCGGTTAATGTTGTCATTTTCGTTATAACGTGCCACCAAGGTGCGCAAGGTGCCATCTTCTCCCTTAGCGGCAACAGCGTAAAGATCTTCTTCCTGAGTCTCAGCCTTCACCTGCTTACCCAAACTGGCCAACCGGCTCCATGCATAGAAACTGTAGTAGGATGGCAGTGGCTGGAATGTATAGAAATCAAACAATCCGTTATAGGGTGTTTCGGGTCGTGCATCATAATACATCAGGATATCCACAGACGCAGTTTGGCAGGCAACCATCGTGGCGGCAGTGAAAGCAGCTCCCTTCATTCCATGAACAGTCGCTAAGCTGTATGGATAGTCCTCCGTCCAGCCTCGTATGTAGTTCCATTCGTTCAAGATGGTTTCTGCCTTGTCGAAGCCGTGCGCGTCCACCAGCTTGCGTATGCGATCAGCCTTCTCGGCAATCTTCTTGGGATCTGTGCTGTAGATGTGCCACGAGAAGAAATCCAACGGCACGTCATTCTTCTCCATGTGAGCCAGGAAGCGGTCAGCCCATTGCTCTTGACCAGCCAAAGCAGGACCACCAATCATGAGATGAGGGAAACATTTCTTCAGGTGCTTTGCAGTAATCGTATACAGGTCAAAGAACTGTTGCTCCGTGCCGCCCCACGTGCGCGGATTTGTGTTCCAGGTCTTTGAGTCCAAGTCAGCCTCGTTCCATATCTCCCAATAGCGGATGTTCCATTCGTATCCATTAGCCCACCCTTCGTTGTAGTGCCTGATGATGTGCTCACAAACCTGTGCCCACTTTTTGAAGTCAGCAGGGGGGAGTATGCCGTATTTCTTCACGTGATGTTCAATCTTCTGCCCCAGACGGAAAAAGACTTCCGTACCCATGTCACGAATACGTTTCAGATACCAGTCCGTGATGGCGAAGTCATAGGCATTGGGATCATCTGCCTTTTTGGAAAAATCAGGGAAGATGGACGTGATGTCTACCGTATGCTCTGAACCATAACATTCGCTGAAGGCAGAGTCGTGGGTACGTGCGAAGGGAAACTTGGCGGCCCTGTAGTCATCGAAGTTATCACGCGTCTGGCTGTCTCCCAAGCCATAAGGTCCCGCAGGACCGTTGTTTACGCCATTCATCGGCTTGATGGGCCCAATCTCCTGACTGGTATATACAAACACATCAGCTGAGGCATAGCTGATCATCAAGAATGCCAAAAGGGTGGTAAGCTGTCGTTTCATCTATCTTTTAATAAATAACGTTCATTACGGGGGACTAAGATACAACTTTTTCTTCATTCCATGACAGGATGGCAAGAATAATGTTACGATTAAGACAAATAAAACATAAATGTCTCATCTCATCTCACGACGTAGCGAGGCAGAATGAAAAGAAAAACAAGTTTTCCTTTTGTATTTCGCTCGCTTATTCTTACCTTTGTGGGCAGCAAGTAACGAAACAGATGGACAATAAGGATTATATCGCACAGTTTACCGAGAACCTGTTTTGGGACACTGATCCATCGACGCTGGACGTGAAGAAGTACCCTGCTTATGTGATTCAGCGTGTGCTAGAACTCTTGAAGCGGCTGATGGCAGAACCGCTGTTCGATGGAACCCGCTTAGTCGGTGGGACTGCATTGGCTTTGCAGTTCGGACGGCATACGTTTGGCTTCACCCAAGGACATTGCTGCCATGAAGGTGAATGCCATTCAAGGTCGTGGTACACGCAAGGACTTCGTGGATATGTATTTTCTTATTCAACGCTACGGCCTTGACCAGATTATGCACTTCTACAAAACTAAATATCCTGAATATTCTGAATATCGTGCGATGCTGAGCCTCACTTATTTCGAGGATGCAGAACAAAACCCGATGCCTAAAATGTTCGTTGATGTTCCGTGGGAAGAAATGAAGCAGAGCATCTTAAAAGCCGTAGAGGCTTACAACAATGTTTAAATGAACGGTGTGGAGGAAGGTCTGGACTTCGCCACTACTTATTTCCTTCTCCCTACCTTCCCGCTGCCAGCAATTCATAGGGGATATCATCGCACAGCATGGAGCAAGCTTTCTGCTCGGGTGGTGTGTCATCACTTGATTCTGCCAGCATGGGTTTCTCATACTTAGTGACGATGCGCGTCTGATAAATGGTATCGCGAACGGTCTGTACCTGCATGATGGTGTCATGCTGCACTTGAACGACCTGAGTCTCCAAGGGGGCTGTCGGCTGAGGAACATTGGCATGAAGCGCATAGCCGGCAAAAAAACTGACGAGGCTTGCTGCAACGCCCACGGCTGCCACAAGTCCACCGCTACGACGGCAACTCTCCCAAGGTTCAACACTCATGCGACTTTCCACCTTCTGACGCTGACGACGGGCCGACTCTATTATTTGTTCGTTACTTATCTTCATATTTCTTTAGTTTTTTTCGGATTATATTCATTGTTTTATGCAGGCGGGATTTTACTGTTCCCTCAGGAATGCCCATAATCTCTGCCACTTGAGGAATGGTTAGCTCCTCCTGATAATGCAGAGAGAAGATTTGATGCAACGGTGCAGGCAGTTCGGCAAGTACTTGCTGGAGAGCCTCATCCAACACAGCAGCATCCAGTTCCACCTCTATCTGCTGTTCCGAAACAGGTTCCGCATCCAGGTTGGCCAGCATCTGAGCCTCGTAGGCATTGCTCCTGTAGAGGTTGCGGCAGATGTTATAGGCGATGGTGAATATCCAAGTGCTGACATTACTGCCCTCCTGGTAGCGACTGCGGGCTTCGTAGGCTCTCAGGAATAAATCGTGAGTAGAGTCGGCTGCCAGTTCCTCATCGCCACCCAACTGCATGAAGAAGAAACCTTTCAACCTACGGGCATAGCGACGATACAACTCCTCGAAAGCTGTATCGCTGCCTGTTGCCGCCCGAGCCATCAACTGCTCGTCGGTCTGCTGACGGAGAGGACTAAGACGGAAGATGCTCATTTCAGATACCCTTTGAATTCATCAACATCAAAGTTTTTCTTATCCAACTGAGCTATGATATCGGTAAAGATATCACGCAGCCACTGATAGCGCTCCTTGTTGTGCTGCTTGTAGTAGGGCAATTGGTCATGCAGCAGACGCATATAATCTATGGCATACGCTTCGGGAACACATGCGAATCGCCGATGGTCTTCCTTCCGTTTAGGATGGAACGGCATACGCAGATATTCCAGGCGATAACGCTTCTCTATGTTGCGACGCTTCACAGACATATTGTCATAGGGACGGGTAGAATAGCGCATGGTCAGACCCTCGTTGTAGAAACAGGCTTTCAGCTCGTCAGGCAACCCTTTCCCAATAATGAGCCCCCACATATTGTGAGCCGACAAATAGACAGGGCGCTTGCTATTGTCGACGATATAGCGCAAGAATTTCAATAGTTGCTGTTCCTGTTCTCCCATATGCAACAATCCCCAAACCTCCTCGTTGAAAGGAATACCTATCTTGCCAAACAGCCGCCTCACTTGGAATGGATGCATGGCGGCATTCTCGTGGAGGACTATCTTGTCCTTATGAACACCCAGCACCTGCTGCAGAATAAGTTTACCTATGATGTCACCCATTTGAGCACCAACATAAACACCGCCTTCATTCATTCCCTGCAACTCATTGAAATGGTACTGCAAGTCTTCCTCTGGGTACTGTCCGCTTTCATAATAACGGGTCAGTAAATTTTTCAACCTAACAGAGTCACACTCATCGATGAGGTATGGTATCCAAGTCTCATAGTCATCGGCCAAGGCTTTGTCTGGCAGACAGACTATGGCAGAATCGGCATAAGCGTTGTAGTGCGCAAACAACGTCATTGCACCGTTTTCCTTATAGCGTTTCTCTTCTTCCTCTGGGAGATAGCTGCCTTCATGGGCACAATAATAAAAGGTATAGGTACCTGGTATGGTCTTCTCCATGTGTCCTACCACGTTCATTTGCTTGCGGTATCGCTCGCTGCCGTTCCAATCTTTGGTTCTGTTGATCATGTCAAACACTTTGCCTTCCGACACTTCAAAGAGGTTGCGCCAGGCAATTTCATCTTTCGGGTGAATCTGAACGTATGTGTTCCAAAAATTGTAAAGGCTGTCAGCTTTTATGGAATCTGCGAATAAAACCTCGTGCCGACGGACACGCTTCGTCTCCTGTCCGCTGGCTCCTGTCATCATCGTAATGGCCACCAGCAATGTCAAAATCGTACGTTTCATAATCTCTGTTTCTGCTTTTGTTTTGACAGCATACACACGAAACAGCAAATCGTTCATTCTTTTTTCATTTTAGGGCAAACAACTCGGGGATGACGGTTTGCCTCATTTGTACGCGATTTTGAAATAATTAAGCAATGCCCTATACTGGTCTTGGGCTGTGAGCCAGGTATCTGTCAGGAAATCATTGATGTGCCCCCATTCTTTCAGGCCTCTATAATAGAACAGCTTTCGGCAAGTTATTTCATCAATTTCTGTCGCAAAGATACCGAATTTTGCCGATACCGGCAAGTTTGCGGCAAGTTTTCTGCCTTTACGAGGTGGAATGTTTGCCCTCCGTTGCACCCTTTCAGACGAGAGGTAAGCAAAATTCGATGTTTTTTGGTGCCGAAATGCTCATTTTTTTAGGAAAAACACGTTGTTTTGGGTGTTTTAACGCGTTGACTGAGCCATTTTAACACGTTGAGATGCCTTTTTCATCACGTTGAAATTGCCGTCTCTATTAGAGGCGGTTTTGTAAGTGCTTGATTATCAAGTAGAGAAAGGCGATGCGGCAGGCCTTTTGCGCAAGTGGGTACAACGCGGCTACTGCAGCTACGATGCTGCCAACGACCACTATGTCAAGAGTCCGCAGTTCCTGGCCAAACATCCGCAGACCACAGAATAGAAGAAACTTAAAGCCTCACAGGAAATTATCTTCTCTCCTGTGAGGCGTATGTTAAAATGACTGAGGAGAACGAGTTCCTCAATCCTGAACTCATCTGTAATCCAAAGAATTACTCAGTAGGACTCTTCATTCCCACTACCAAACGGTTGCCACTACGGAATATCTTCTGGGCAAGCTTGCGGAGATCCTCAGTCGTGATGGACTCCACAACCTTATCGTAATCCTTCACCATCTCGTAGCCTGAGCGGGTCTTGTTGTAAAGGGAGTTCATCCAGTAACTGTTGGACTTGAGGTCCTCTGCATGGCTGCGAATCATGTATTCCTTGATTTTCTGCAGATAATCTGCTGATGGGCCTTCGTCACATACCTTATCCACTCCATCGTATACCACCTGCATCATGCGGTCAAGCTTTTCAGGAGCTGTGGGCAACTGGATGGTCATGACAGCAATAGACTGAGGATAATCTGTCAGCCTACCGCGAGTGGGCACTCCGTATGCACCACCCTCGTCTTCGCGAACGGTCTCTGTATAGAGCATGGACATAGCTTGCTGGAGCATGCTGACCATAATGGAGTTGCGAAGATTGTACTTCATGGGACAATGATAGGTGAAGACGGTAACGGAGTTGGGAGTATCCTGCTCCTTATCGAAGATGCAAGTCTTCTGGCCAACCTGCAGCACATTGTCGATCTTTTTGTACTTCTCGTGACCTTTCGATACGGGCAAAGCACCCAGATACTTGGTGATAAGGGGAGCAACGGAATCCACGTTGAGGTCACCCACGAAGTAGAACTCGAAGTCACCGGCATTGGCATAACGCTCCTTGTAAACCTCAAGCAGACGGTCATAATCGTTGATCTTGTCTACATCAGAAGAGCGGAAACGCACAGCACGCACATTGTTGTTGTAGAGAATGCTGGCGATACTGTCCTGAAGGGCAACCTGAGGATTCAGGTCCTGATTCTTGAGCGCATTACGATAACGGTCGAGAGTGCTCTGGAAGGTTTCATCATCGCGATGAGGAGCGGTAAAGCAAAGATAAAGTAACTGAAGCATGGTCTCGAAGTCCTTCTTGACACAGCTACCCTCGAGATTCTCGGTGCGGTTGCCTATGCTGGGCGAACAACTTGCCTGGATACCAGCCAACTTCTTTTGCAACTGGATAGCGGTGAACTCACCCCATCCGCCAAGACCTATCATGTCGGCATTGCTGGTGATGAGATAATCGTTGTTGGGATAAAGACTGGTACCTCCCCAACTGGTAGCCTGCATGGAAATCTGGTTGGGAGAATAATCGGTCTGCAGGACATGAACCTTGAGCCCATTGCTCAAAGTGAGCAACTTGGCACCATACACGTCATCCTTGATCTTCTTTACAGTAACGTCACTCGTCAGCTCAGGAACCAAAGGATCGGTATTCACCTCTTCTGCAAAGACCTCAATCTCCTCAGCATCAACAGCCTTCAAAGTATTCAGGATCTGCTCCTCGGTGGGATACTCCACGCCCTCCTTGTCTGGAAGGAAGAGAGCAATGGCACGGTTGTTTTCAGGTATCTGGGCGATGCTCTGATTGATTACCTCGAGAGGAATCATAGGAACAAGCTGCTTGTAAGTTTTGTGCTCCCACTCGATACCAGGGGTAGGCTCATTGTCGAGGAAATAACGAACGTATTCGTTAACATAACTGGTGTTCTCGACTTTGTCACGGGCCTCATACATGGCATCAACGCGAGAGAGGAACTCCTGCTGGTAGCGGTCGTACTCACCTTGAGTGAAACCACCTCGCTTAGCACGAAGCAGCTCACGATACATGGTGGCGATGCCAGGAAGATACTGACCATCCTTCATCATGATTGTCACATCGATGGCGTCCTTGGTCTTGGCAACCATATACTCATCAAAACTGATCTGGCTACCAATGAAGGGACAGTCAGCCTTGCGCGTAAGGTCGGCAATACGCTCAGAAAACATGCCAGAGATTGCTCCCTCGACATATTTTGCCATCAAGTAGGCCATCGTGTTCTTCATCTCGCGGGGAGCGGGATCAGTCTTGAACAACAGCAGGGCATAGGAACCTGGCTGCTCCTTGTCCTTCTGAATGGTGACAAGAGGAGTATCGTTGTCGGGCACAGGATAGTACTCGCGAACGGCTGCATCAGCAGGAGCAGGGTCGATGTCAGCAAAGACTGCCTGTATCTTCTTCTCTATCTCATCGACATCCACGTCGCCCACAACGACAAGAGCCTGAAGGTCAGGACGATACCAGCGACGATAGTAGGAACGCAAATCCTCGTAAGGGAAATTCATGACAATCTCCATTGTTCCGATTGGCATACGATTGGCATACTTACTATCCTTGAAGAGAGTCTTGAAAGCCTCCTCCTGCATACGCTGCATAGCACTACGACGCATACGCCACTCCTCGTTGATGACACCACGCTCCTTGTCGATCTCCTTATCCTCGAGCAGCAAGTCGTGGCTCCAATCATGGAGAATGAGCAAACAGGAATCGATGGCTCCTGAAGTCTCGACATTCACATTATTTATATTATAGACCGTTTCATCGAAAGAAGTGTAGGCATTGAGGTTCTCACCAAACTTCACACCGATGCGCTCAAGATATTGTTTCAAAGCATCACCAGGGAAATGAGTGGTACCGTTGAAACACATGTGCTCGAGGAAATGAGCCAAACCACGTTGGTTCTCCTCTTCCTGCATGGAACCCACCTTCTGAGCGATGTAGAAATCCACACGTTTCTCAGGCCATTCATTGTGACGGATAAAATAAGTCAGTCCATTAGGCAACACTCCCGTCTTGACAGCAGGGTCAAGAGGAATAGTCGGCATTTGCTGCTGGGCATGACCTGTAGTGAAGAGCATGACCAGAGAAAACACAGTCAAAACAATCTTTTTCATCTTTTACTATTTATAATTAAATCAAAAAAAGTTATCAAAATCGTAGAGTCATTCCATTTTCCATCGCCCGTTCTGGTATCGCAGCGGCATTCCTATACGCTCCACCGTACTGTCGGCAAAATGGACATCAAGGAAAACATGGGCATGAATACTGTCAGGCAAGCTGTCAGTCATAGCACAAGCAAACGCTAAACCTCCATGATTACCTTTCTGCTGAGCAACAAACTGGGCAACCATATCGATCAGTTGGCTTCGATATAGATCGGGCATACTATCCGCATCGACCATCCCTTCCACGTATTTGTCATACTTTCCATCGACGAGATACGAAAAATACTGCTCAGCCACCTGACGAACCCGCTCGTGGGTGATGGCATCCTTATCTCTGCGGCATGCGCTCGATAGGAGAGTCAACAAGAGGAACAGAAACGCAAGCTTTTTCACTTCTGACGAATGAATATGTTGATGGGAGTTCCCTGGAAATTCCAACGCTCGCGGATCTTGTTCTCCAGGAAACGGCGATAAGGTTCCTTCACGTACTGAGGCAGATTGGCATAGAAAACAAAAGAAGGTACGCGCGTGTCAGGAATCTGCATACAGTACTTTATCTTGATGTACTTGCCCTTCATGGATGGTGGAGGATAAGCCTCAATAAGAGGTAGCATTTCCTCATTGAGCTTTGCTGTGGAGACACGGCGGCAACGGTTCTCGTAAACACTCTTGGCAGTCTCCAGGACACGGAAGATACGCTGCTTGGTAAGTGCGCTGCCAAAGATAATGGGGAAATCAGTGAACGGAGCCATACGGTTGTGGATAGCATGCACAAACTCGTCCATCACCTTCTGTGTCTTATCAGGAACCAAGTCCCACTTGTTGACCACAACCACCAGACTCTTCTGATTCTTCTGGATAAGTTGGAAGATGTTCAGATCCTGCCCCTCAATACCACGAGTGGCATCAATCATCAGGATACAGACATCACTATTCTCGATGGCACGGATGGAACGCATCACGCTATAAAACTCCAGATCCTCAGTAACCTTGTTCTTCTTGCGGATACCAGCAGTATCAACCAGATAGAAATCGAATCCAAACTTGTCATAGCGGGTATAGATGCTGTCCCGCGTTGTGCCAGCTATATCCGTAACGATATGGCGGTCTTCCCCAATAAAGGAATTGACCAGAGAACTCTTGCCCACATTAGGACGACCCACCACAGCAAAGCGAGGGATATTCTCTTCAGGCACCTCATCGCTGTTCTTGGGAAGACGCTCGATAATCAAGTCCAAGAGATCACCCGTTCCGCTACCCGTACTGGCAGAGATACATTGAGGATCTCCTATGCCCAAAGAATAGAACTCAGCGGCGAGATAAGTCTCGTTGTTGTCCATCTTGTTGCAAACCAGGATGACCGGCTTGGTGCTGCGACGCAGAATCTTTGCTACAGACTCGTCCAAGTCAGTCACACCATTCATGATATCCACCATGAAGAGAATCAGGTCAGCCTCCTCAGTGGCAATAGCTACTTGCTTGCGAATCTCCTCTTCGAAGATGTCGTCAGAGTTTACCACCCAACCACCCGTATCGACAACAGAGAACTCGCGTCCGTTCCAATCACACTTGCCGTATTGGCGATCACGCGTTGTACCAGCCTCCTCGCTCACGATGGCATGACGAGTCTTGGTCAATCGATTAAACAAGGTTGACTTGCCCACATTCGGGCGACCCACGATGGCAACTAAATTTCCCATATATGCTTTATTTGAGGTGCAAAGGTAAGCACAATGATTGATTCAAGCAAATTTTGAGCCCAAAAACAAGCAAACACCGCAAAAGTTCATTAGGTAGGGAGTATCGCAAATATAGAAAGCCCACTAACCATAAAGGCAGTTTTTTGTCGATGGGAAATTCAACGCGATTTTCTATTATATATTTTGAGTCCTTTCTATCCAAAGTTGGAAGAAGCGGTCATAGACATAGTACACATTGTCCGTTTGAGTGACAAAGTCTTTCTCTAACAATCCTTTGACTGCAGAGACCACAGAGCTGGTGGAGGGAAGACGGTATTTGTGAACGAATTTGCCTCCCGAAATGTTTTTTACCTGTCCCTCAGCAGCAATGGCCAGAAAGACATTGCGCTGCTTCTCTGGCATCTGACGTAGCAGCTCACTGAAGTATGCCGACGACAGTTGCAGATAGGTGTCAATAGCCCTGTCAATCATTTCCATACCACAGGATTCTCCCTTTGGCGTCAACATGTAGAGCATGTTCATGATGCGTTGCACATTGGCCGTGATACCCTCAAAACGTTGATACACAGTCTCTACCACCTCGTATGATATTCGTCGGTCACCGTTTTTGGCAAATTGCGGCTCTGCGAATGCCCAGTAACGGTCCAACGGAATTGTCTCGAGACTCATGGGCATCACCGACTGGTAGAAAGGACGTGAGGGAGAAAGAAACATTTCACTCATCATGTGACGCTGCGAACCGGCAAAGATGAAGTTGGCATTCGTACATTTCTGAATCTGCGTACGCAAGGCAGCCTCCACATTCTGATGGTCATTATAATAGAGAATCTGCTGGAACTCGTCGATTGCTACCAGACAATGTTTTTCCGCCGAAGCCAGATAGGCAAATATCTCATCAAGTGTTGTCTGCGGAGGCACCATCGCGCCGACCCCCAAGCCCCACACGGGATTACCGTTGATGTCGAAGGATATTTCAGAACGTACTGACAACAGCGCATTCAGAAAACCTTCCCAAACTCTGCGTCCCTTGGGCTTTAGAGCGTCAAGAATGGACTTGCCGAATACGCTGACGAAATCATGCAACGAGTTGGTAGCATAGATGTCGATGAGGAAACAGTGATAGTCATCTTTGACACTCTCTTGTTGAAAACTATGCCGTATCAGGTCTGTCTTGCCCACACGGCGTGGTGACATCAGCGCAACGTTATTGCCATTGGTCAGAAGGTTGCTGAGCATAGCCGTCTCGTCCACGCGGTCGCAGAAATACTCTGGCCCTGCATAGCCATTGGTTACAAATGGATTATCAATCATTTCTTCTCACTTTTCCTGCAAAGATAGTGCTTTTGTTTAAATTATCAAAAAATAATTATCAAAAAATAATTATCAAAAATATGATAATTTAAGAAATGTGTGACAAAACATACAATAGAAAAGCATGTAGAGAAGTTTTGGCACTATAAAAAATAGGGAGCGACTTGACCGCTCCCCATATTCTTAACTTTCGTCTTACCTACTCATAGTCAAACCAGCCGGTATCTCCCTTCACGGAGGGATCCTTGGAGCCGTCGGTGTCTACGCCACCATACTTGATTCCGTTGTTGCTTGTCACACCTCTGCTGCCTGCCAGCATCGACATCTCAATGAGGTCAGCCTCTATCATCTGAGGCTCTGTATACATCTTTTTCATATTATTTCAACACCTTTTTTCCGTTAATAATATAAACACCCTTCTCAGCCTTCGCAACCTTGCGACCACTCAAGTCGTAGATAGACTCATCGGTTGTTTCTGGTATCAGTCCTTCAATGCGAGTCTCTTCTCCGCCAATAGCCATCTTGACATTCGAATTAGCATTATCTACCTCTGCTAGAATGTCGTCAATGTCAAAGTAAGCACGGAAAGCCTTCATCTTTGTCAGGCCTTTGGAGTACCAAAACTTACTCACATTAAGAAACAGACAGTTCTCCGGCACTACTGTCTGAGCGTGGTATGTTCCCTTGAAAGTACCATATACTTCCTTTCGTGAACCCGTTTTTCCGTTTGTGTACTCGGCAATTGCATCCTCCTCGTTAGGGTCGATAGTCACACCGTCAACAGTGAATTCTTCGATGTCCTTCGATGTCTTAATGATGTATGGGTTGTTAGCTATAAACCCGTCCTCGTCAAGGAGGGCTTCGTCGAAAGAAATAGTAATTTCCGTAGCATCGTCATTCATTTCGTGTTCCATGTACTCCTCTAATTGCACATCATTGCCAAAGACATCATACACCTGTGCCTCCGTCATGGGGAAGGGCAGGCAAATGGTGCTCCACTCGTTTGCCTTGATGGTGCGCTTCACGCGGACATCAACATTTGCTGCTGCCGCAGGAACTGTGGTCGAGTTCTCGTCAAGGACAATGCGGTCATCGCCAGGCTCTGTAATGGTAATCATCGTGCTTACCTCTTCGACATTTATTGATTCATTGTCTTTGCTTACTAGCTGAATGTTCTTTACAACCACAGGATAATCCCCTAATGACATCGTATTGGCTATTGTGACATTTATTGTGGCTATCTCACCATCGCCTATGGGTACGTTTGTGGTTGTGGCCTGAGCCAACAGACGCAGAACACCGTCTGCCTGCATGGAACTAATGAAGTAATTAAACTTATTTATTCGTTCCTTACTTGCTGTCATCAACTCATCATCTTCATTGGCAATAATAGTGAGGCCTTCTGGCAGATACATGTCAAACTTAATGGTCTGCACAGCAAAGGAGTTCTTCATTCGCACAGACAATGTTTGCTGTGAACCTGCAGGGGCAGTTAATGGTTGTATATAGACAGCATCTGTCAATGATGACAAATCGCTATCTTCAGCCTTAATCATTGTAATGGCTGCCATGACAGCCAACATGGATAAAATAATTTTCTTTTTTCATAATAATTAAATTATAGCATTAAAATAAATATTGTTTCTACATTGGTTCCATACTATTCTGTATGCCGGAAAAACTTCCATAGAGAATTTTGTTGGCAATCATATTGAAGTCGATAGCATCTACATCGCCATCACCATTGATGTCTGCAGCCTTTCTGTTAAAGTTGGATTGGCTGTAGCCTAGGATATCGTTTGCTATCATGTTAAAGTCAATGGCATCTACATCCCTGTCGCCATTAGCATCACCAAGGATATATGAGGAAATCGTCAGTTTCGTCTGCACGATGTTGGGGTCAGGAGCATGGTTCGTGTTGTTTTGTTCAGTCATGCGGATTCCCTTAAAGACAAGCGGATAGTCACCTTCTTCCATGTCTTCAGAAACATTGACCGTTATCGTACATATCTCGCCGTCACCTGCAGGTACGTTTGTGGTGGTAGCTTGAGCCAACAGACGCAGAGCACCATCTGCCTGTATGGAACTAATGAAGTAATTAAACTTATTTATTCGTTCCTTACTTGCTGTCATCAACTCATTATCTTCATTGGCAACAACGGTAAGACCTTCTGGCAAATACAAGTCAAACTGAATGGTCTGGATGGCAACATTATTCTTCATCTTAATGGATAAAACTTTCTGGTCTCCACAAAATGCCTCCACAGGCTCAATGTAAATAGCATTATCCAGCTGCGAGATGTCGGTCACTTCGATCTCTGGCTGCGATTCGGGTGTGTTCGTATAGCCACCATCCTGTGCATACACGATTCCATGCGTATTGAACGGCACGGGATAACTATCTTCGCCCAGCGTCTGAGTCCAAATGGGATTATCGCTGCTTTCTCCGTTCAGCAGATAACACAGCTCGCCGCTCGTAAGTTGCTCTGAGGTTGTCTGCGTGCCTGCACTGGCATCGCCCAACGTATTCAGATAGTAGCAATTAGAAATTGTCGTAGATTCATTCGGCTCGCGTATGAACGTATCACTTCCGTCCACACTAAGGTTATCTGTCGCAGCGATGAACAGGCAGTTGTCCAAAGTAATGTTGCTGGAATTCCCACTATAGCCAACACCTACGATTCCTCCACGGTGAGTGGCCGACTCGCCTTGGAACGAACCTGCAAATACACAGTATTCTACCAAACCTGGCGAATCACCAGACATATTTCCCAGGGCAACTATGCCACCGTCGGTACAATCACCCTCAATGTTACTGATGATGTCCACATCGCTCACGCAGTGGCTTACAGTACCATCTGCAAGGTAACTAAGTATTCCTGCGCTGAACCTACAGCTGCTTTCAATGGTGCCTGATGTGCGAAGGTTCCGGATGACACCACCTTCTGTCAATAATAAGAACATGGCATTTCCTGCTCCATCAACCTGGTCCGAATAATGAGAATCCTCGATGTTTAACGTAATAGTATGTCCCTGTCCATCGAAGGTACCCTTGTAACCATTCACGCCGATGGGGTAGAAGCTTCCACCATTGCAAGATCCTGTATACCCGGTATAGTCGATATCGGCTGTCAGACATGCATTGAGCGACGAACTGGCGGCCGTGGTAAGGATAGCAAAGTTATGCAGATCTTCAGCTGTACCAATCTGATATACGTCATCCACCTTCGTCAACGCTTCTTCTGCGGAATTGAATGTGAAGGAAGTCAGCAACCAACATTTGCGGAACGCACTGGAAGAAATGCTCGTTACACTGTTAGGGATAGAAACAGACTCCAAATTTACACAACCAAAGAATGCATTATCTCCGATGCTCGTCACGCTGGATGGTATTGTAATGGAGGTCAGGCTTGAGCAGCCATAGAAGGCAAAGCCTTCAATGTCAGTCAAGCTATTCGGTAAAACAACGGAGGTTATACTCTCGCAACCCTCAAAAGCTGCTGTCAATATGGAAGTGGTACCCTCCGGGATTACCAAGTCTTTCACCTCTTCATTATTCAAATATAGTTTGGCACCGGAGCGAAGCGGATTATTCCCATATGTGAAAGCTGTCCCCAACCATGCTGCCAAATCTGCGATATAAACAGATTCTATATTATTATCCTCACCGAAAGCATAGTAGCCAGTGAAAGTAATGACATTATCTGGCATCGATACAGAGGTCAAGCTGCTGCAACCTTCAAAGACGTGGTCTCCGATGCTCGTCACGCTGGATGGTATTGTAATGGAGGTCAGGCTGGAGCAACCCTGGAAAGCAAAATTCTCTATGCTGGTCACACTATTTGGAATGGTAACCGATTTCAAATTAGTACAATTATAGAATACCCAGGGATTAAGTGAGGGCAATCCAGTGAAGTACTGCAACTCATCAAACGAGTCAAATGTTTCGAGAACACTCTCCTCATTATTCATGAAGCAATCACTTAAGTCACCCACAGAAGCAGCCTCAAGCGTACTCAACTCCCCGTCGCCATTCGTATCCCAGTTTGCCACACAGATAGCCTTCACGTCTGCATCGGCAAAGGCGATGGTTTTCGGAGTTTCTGCGAAAGACATGCTATAGTCAAGATATGCATCTCCTCCTCCGTTATCCATAATGAACAGAGCAAGGGTATTATTCCCTTCATGAAGCAGTGTCGATGGAATGCGGAACAACCAATGGAAATTTTCTCCCCTGTTCTCCTTAACAAGTTTCTGCCCATTCACGTAGGCATCCATGTTGTCGTCACAGATTCCCCAAAGTTCGTAGAAACCGTCTTTAATAGACTCCATCTGGAAAGTGCGGCGCAGGAAATAACAACTTCCTGGCGTTTCCCAAGTATAGTTGACTTGATCAAACGTGTCACCTTCTCTTGCCATAGGACCAGTGAGGGCTTCCCACGCTTCATCGTTATACGCCTCAGCATACCAGGGATTATCGTTTGAATCGTTTGCCGGCTCCTGAACATTCTCACAACTCTCATTAAACACATATTTCATACTCCATGCTTGGTCAGCACCATATTGGAGGATGGTGGGATCCTCTCCTACCTCAAGAATTGCCTTGAAATCTTTCCAGTAGTCCGCAGCCTCGTAGGCCGCCTTGCTGCCAACAGGTACAAATAGGATGGCATTACCTCGGTTGCTGAAGGTCACCTCATTATTTATCGATGTTGGTGTATCAGATTCCACGGTCACCATAGTTAAATTACAGCCACAGAATGCTCCCACACCAATGCTGATCACACTCGCTGGGATAGTGACGGAAGTAAGAGATCCACACCCCTCGAATGCCCAATCTTCGATGCTGGTCACACTTTCAGGAATAGTGATGGACTGCAAATTTCCACAACCAGAAGTGAATGCAGAATGGCCGATTCTCGTCACAGGAAGGTCAAACAGTTCTTCCGGGATAACGACAGAAGTCGCATCAAAATTATATAAAGTCCTATGAACGTAATAGCCATTCTCGTCACGTTTGTAAACAACACCCTGCTCGTCAATGTAGATGCCGGTATTGTTATTGCCCATATAGAAGAATTCGTAGTCCAATGCACGTTCAACTCCACCTCTGTCGTCAATGTAGAAGGCAAGGAGGTTATTACCTACAACAAGCAGGCTGCTGGGAATAACGAACTCATGTGTACCGCCGTCCTTCGCACCGACAAGTGTGCCATTCAGATACACGCTGACGAAATCATCGTGACGGACGGTGAGGGAATAATAACCCTCTTTGACCTCGTCCAGAGTGAAGATCTGTCGCAGATAATATGCACTAAATTCTGCATCCCAATTGTTGTTATCCAATGGCCCTGTCAAGGTCGGCCATCCGCTATCATCAAAGTCTGGAGAGTACCACGGATTGTCAGTGCCGTCCGTGGGATCAGTAACTTCCTCCCAATTCTCAAAGAATTGGTAGCGGGCTTCCCAGGACTGTCCCATGAGATGTACCTCATCCCCTTCCTCACGAATCTCCTTGAACTCTTTCCAGTAGTCCGCTGCCTGATAAGTTTCCTTGCTGCCAGCAGGTACATAAAGGATGGCATCAGCGCGGTTGGTGAAGGCATAGTTACCTGGGGTAACCAAGGTGGGAGGAGTGGTAGCCAGACTCACTACCTTCGTCAAGTTTGACTGATACTGAAATGCCCCTATACCTATGCTGGCAACCGACTCTCCCAGAACCACGGTCTCCAGGGAAGGATTGTCATTATAGTTCTCGAAAGCCCAATTGCCGATAGTCGTTACGCTATTGGGAATTACGAGGTCTTTGAGGTTTGTGTTCTGGAATGCACGCGTACCAATTTCTATCAGATTGTCATTTAGTGTAAGACTGGATAGTACGTTGCAACCAGTAAATGCATTTTCTTCAATTTTTGTTACATTCTCTGGTATGATGATGGATGTCAGGTTGAAACACTCCATGAACGCAAAGCTGCCGATGTTGGTCACGCTCGTAGGGATAGTGACAGTGACTAATGAAATGCAATTGTTGAACGTTAGGGACTCTATGGACGTGATACCCTGAGGAATATTAACAGATGACAAACTATGCATTCCACGGAACGCTTCCGGCCCAATGTAAGTAACACTGCTGGGAATAGTTACCGAAGTGATATACTTCGCATCGCGGAATGCACGGGCCTCTATCCTCTCTACACCATCCGGAATGACCACTTCCGTGATTTCCGTATTCTCATCACTGTACAGATGAAATGCACGGCCCAATGGGAAATCTCCATTATAATCATCGCCGTCATACGTAATACCACACCATGCTGCAATATCCGACACGATAACTTTGGAGAGCGAGGTGCAGCCAGAGAAGGCTCCCGTCATTACCCGCTTCACGCTGGCAGGGATGGTGATGGAGGTCATCTTGTTGCAACTCGCGAATGAATTCAGGTCAATTGAGGTGACACCCGAGGGTATCTCGTAACTTCCACTGCGTCCGGCGGGGAACATAACAATTCCTTTTCCACCTTGCCCATACCATTCCTCATTCTCGCTGAACACAACGCCGCCCACTGAATAATAGAAAGAATTACCCTCTTCCACATTGATTTCCGTCAATGAGGCGCAGTCTTCGAATGCAGTGTTATTATTCAAAGAGTTCACAGAGGCCGGAATGGTTATCGATGTGATGCCAGTGCCGCGCAGGGCCTCTTCTCCAATCGAAGTAAGGCTGTTGGGCAGGATGATAGAGGTCAGACCCTCGCAGCCATCGAATGCCCCGTCTCCGATGCTGGTCAACCCCGTGAAGTATTGCAACTCATCGAAGGAGGTAATCTCAGTATTATTCTTGAATACTTCGCCCAAGTCGGTCACAGAAGCAGCCTCTGCCTCGCTCAACTCACCATCTTCATTAGAATCCCAGTTTTCAACGCAGAGCGCCTTGACATTGGCATCGGTGAAAGTGATGTTAGGAGAAGGTGAAGCTACACTAAGACTGAACGAAACATCGTCCAATGTCAGTTTTTCTGAGTTGCTGGTAACGAAACGAATGTTACTTAAAGAGGCTGTACCACCTGTGGCTGACTCTGAAGCCGACAACGAGAGGGTGATGATCTCGCCACTCGTTCCGCTGATGGGAGTCAGCGCAAACGAAGTGGATGTCAGACGATACACGTTGTCGCCCTGCTTGCCGATGGTCAGCTCCTGATCCTCATCGGTAAAACGGTTGCTCAACGAACAATCGTTCTTGTTGATCGTCACACCTTCAGGCAGCGTCAGGTCCATCTGGAAGCTTACCAGATTCGTGGCGGTGTTGTCGAGGCTGATGGCTACGGTTGCCGTCTGCCCAGGCTCAATCGTCACGTTTGTCACGCTGATACCATCCGCCTGCACTCGAGTCAAGGCAAGTGTAAGCGCAATAAATGTCAGAATGTGTCTTTTCATAATTTTTGTTTTACTGTTTATTATTTAATGATTACTTTCTTTCCGTTTACTATATAAATGCCATGCGACATTGTCTCCACCTTGCGTCCCTGCAAGTCATAGATGTCATGAGGACGGGTTGTCTGTTCTTCCTTCAGAGAGGAAATCTCTGTTGCAGAGCAGGATTGCAGGTCGCTGAACATGTAGTCACCGCCCTCGGTGTCGAAGAAATGGATGTTGCGGATGGCCACATCACCGCTGGCAACACCCTCGAGCGTGAAGTTGAGCAGCTCGCCGTCGTTGCCCTGGAATGTATGGTTCGAGGTCGAGAGGGCTGCCACGCGGTAGTGACCCTCCTCTACCTTATTATATAATAACTGGTGCTTCTGCTTGCGCTCAGCATTCAGCAGCATCTGGGCCACATCGGTTCCCTCGGGCACAAAGAGGTCGAACTGGAATGCCGTGTAGTCGCGTTGGTTCGCCAGGACGAGAGCCAGTCCTTCATCCGTCTGTGTCAGCGAGAGTACATCCTCACTCTCCGCGGTCCTGCTCGGAGCACGCTTTGCCTTCACGAAGTTCTGGTCGCCGGCAATCTCGTTCACCAGAGCCACGGCATCGCCGATGTTCACGCTACCATCGTAGTTGATGTCGGCAAGAATCTCCACGAACGTCTCGGCAGGTGTACCCACCACGAAGCGGGCAATGTCCACCACATCCACCACATCCGTCTCACCGTCGCTGTTCACATCACCCTCAATGAATTCGATGATGTTGAAATCCTGCCAATATAATGCTTCCGAATAGGATGCTCTGCTTCCAGCGGGCACGTACAGTGTAGCGTTGGCGCGATTGGAGAAGGTAGAGGAACTAATGGAAAGAGGTGTGGCAACATCCACTTTCACGGAGGTCAAGCTGCTGCAATCACAAAACGCATTATCGCCAATTGAGGTCACACTATTGGGGATCGCAACCGAGGTCAGGCCACGGCAAAAAAAGAACAACCGATTCGTAACTTCTGAAACTTTATTGCTCAAATGAATGGTTCTTAGAGAATAATTCTCTTCAAAGGGACTATTATATGTACTGAGAGGACTGTTATTTATGTTACGACCAATATATGCAGTTTCCAAAGGACTATTTATAAATAATGGGCGCTTTAGTGTACCATCATTCCAAGGAATGAGCCAACAATCTACACTTAATTCATCATCGCTATCTTCTATTACGACTTGACTCAGACTATTAAATATAGATGTATTTTCATTATGATTTGTGAAATATTGGGTGTTAGAGTTTATTATTTTTTTTACCTCTTTCCCTATCGTCAAGGACGTTAGAGGACTATCCAAGAACGCATAACAGTTCATTTCTTCTGCTCTAACTTCTGCAGATTGCAGATTATTACAGCCAGAGAATGAACAAGAGGCAATCCTTATTACATTGCTTGGAATGAAAATGGAAGTCAGGCCAGAGCAGCCAGAAAAAGCATAATCATTGATATATTTCACACTGTTGGGGATGGTGACAGAAGTTAGACCTGAGCAATTCTGGAACGCATACCAGCCTATGTAAATAATGCTTTCGGGAATAACTACAGAGGTTAGGTCAGAGCAGTTTTTAAATGCAGAATTTCCAATTGAAGTAACACCGTTGGGAATAAGAATAGAGGTTAGGTCAGAGCATCCATTGAATGCAGAACTACCAATTGAAGTAATACTGTTAGGAATAATGATAGAGGTTAAACTACTGCAGTTATAGAAAGCAAGAATTCCTATGCTCGTCAGTCCCGTGAAGAATTGTAACTCATCGAACGAGGTTATCTCCGTATTCTCCTTGAACACCTCACCCAAATCGGTCACAACTGCAGCCTCTACCTCGCTCAGTTCACCATCTTCATTAGAATCCCAATTGACCACACAGAGCGTTTTGACATTTGTGTCAGCAAAAGCGATTGGAGGAGATGGAGCAGCCTCTTCCACAACACCGCCCTTGAACACATCTTCTGTCCATCCTGCAGCAATGTAAGCATCACGTGTGCCGTAAGGAACGGATAATGTGCAAGTGGAAGCAATGTTCCCAAATGCATCTGAGCCAAAAGCAAAAGGCTCTCGTTTTTCTGATACTAAAGAGTTTAGGCCGCTGCAATTATAAAATGCATAATCACCGATGCTAATTACAGAATTAGGTATGGTTATGCTGGTCAGGCCACTACAGCCATAGAAGACCATACTCCCAATACTTTCTACATTATCCGGGACCGTGATGGAGGTCAAGCATCGACAGGCCATGAAAGCCTTATCTCCGATGGAGGTTACGCTATTGGGAATGGTGACGGAAGTTAATTCACTGGAATAAATGCTATAAAAGAAAGCCCTATCTCCGATGCTGATTATACCATTGGGAATGGTAACAGATGTCGCCCAACATCTACAATTCACAACAGAATTGTTTTTAATTAACAAGCCGTCAATTGTTTCTTCATCACATAAAGTTGTGCCCCAATTATCGCCGCTTGATAATGTTGTGTTATTGACAAAAGAATCATTTGTAAAATAACAGCCATCGAACGCACCAGAGGCGATTGCGGTCACACTATTGGGTATGGTGATGGAACTCAGACTATGGCAATTACCGAAAGCATACGAATAAATTGTAGTCACACTTTTAGGGATAGTTATAGATGTTAGGCTCTCACAGCCATTGAAAGCAGAACCACTGATTGTAGTTACGCCATTGGGAATTGTGACGGAGGTCAAACTAGCGCAATCATTGAAAGCGGCTGTGCCAATGGAGTTAACGCTATTGGGGATAGTCACAGAGGTCAGTTCATAGCACTGGGCGAAGGCGGCATAACCGATTGAGGTCACACTATTGGGAATGGTCACAGAGGTCAGCTCGTAGCAATTCACAAAAGCATACTCGCCAATGGAGGTTACGCTATTCGGTATAATCACAGAAGTGAGGTGAATACATTCGTCAAAAGCATTGTCGTTGATGGAGGTTAACCCTGTAAAATACTGTAGTTCGTCAAAAGATGTTATATCAGATTTCTTATTAAACACCATTCCAAGGTCTGTGACAGCTGCAGCCTCCACTTCACTCAATTCCCCGTCACCGTCAGTGTCCCATTTCCACACACAGCGAGACTTCACATTAGCATCGGCAAAGTCGATTTTTAATTTCACAATTGTACCAAAGTAACTCCATATATTTGTACTTCTGTATGACGCAATTGATGCTAATGGAACATGGAGCGTTGCTGAAGTAATATTTGATTTATTAAATGCATCATATTCATAGTAATCTTCTCCATCATCATATTCATAATGTGCCAGTGGGGGTGTTGTCGCATAGCAATAGACATCTGTCAAGGCTGTGCAACCATAAAAGGTATAGCCACCGATGCTGGTCACTCTGCCAGAGATGATAACGGATGTCAATTCTGTGCAGTTCCTAAAAGCATTGCTACCTATACTGGTTACTCTACTAGGGATGGTAACAGAAGTTAAACCACTGCAGCCGTAGAAGGCATTGTCTCCAATACTGGTTACGCTATTAGGAATGGAAATGGAGGTCAGGCCACTACAACCAGAGAAGGCACCTTCGATGCTCGTCACACTGTTGGGAATGGTGATAGAGGTTAAGTCATAGCAATTGCAGAAAGCACGATCCCCGATACAAGTCACGCTGTAAATTGTAGCATTATAAGAAACAGTTTCTGGGATAACGATATTCCCCGAATAACTATTGTAGGAGGCTGTCTCATACGTTACGGTAGCTTCTGTTCCTGAAAAGTTGTAATAAATGCCATCAATATAGGCATCATAGGCATTAGCGGTAAATGACGTTAACCATGCTAGCAAGGATAATATACCCAAGAAGAATTGTTTAGCTTTCACAATAGCTGATATTTAATGAATATTTTGCTTCACTATCACTTAATCACGACCTTTTTGCCGTTCACAATATAGAGGCCCTTTGTCGTGGGCTTCTCACCAATGCGGCGGCCATCGATGGTGTAGAAGGCTCCGTCCATCGGAGTTGTTGATGGAGTGACTGCAATTCCCGTTGTTGTCCCTTCGTAAAGGATTTCATTGAACATGTAGTCACCGCCCTCGGTGTCGAAGAAATGGATGTTGCGGATGGCCACATCACCGCTGGCGGCACCCTCGAGTGAGAAGTTGAGCAATTCACCATCGTTCCCTTGGAACGTACGGTTCGAGGTCGAGAGGGCAGCCACGCGGTAATGGCCTTCCTCCACCTTATTGTATAATAGCTGGTGCTTCTGCTTGCGCTGGGCATTCAGCAACATCTGTGCCACATCGGTTCCTTCTGGCACAAAGAGGTCGAACTGGAACGCCGTGTAGTCGCGCTGGTTCGTCAGGACGAGAGCCAATCCTTCGTCCGTCTGTGTCAGCGAGAGTGCATCCTCGCTCTCCGCAGCCTTGCTCGGAGCACGCTTTGCCTTCACAAAGTTCTGGTCACCAGCAATGTCATTCACCAGTGCCACGGCATCACCGATATTCACGCTACCGTCGCGATTGATATCAGCCAGTATTTCCACGAACGTTTCGGCAGGTGTTCCCACCACGAAGCGGGCAATGTCCACCACGTCCACCACGTCAACTTCTTCATCGCCATTCACATCACCATTGATGAACCCTATGATAGACCCGAATTCCTGCCAGTAGGGTGCATTCCTGTAGGCCTCTTCGCTTCCGGCAGGCACATACAACGTAGCATTCCTGCGATTGGAGAAGGTATTAGCAACTATTGATAGAGGCGTTTCAATATCCAACTTAACTATTGTCAGAAAATCGCAGCTTAAGAAAGCATAATCACCTATTGAAATCACGTTGTTAGGAATATTTATGGACGTTAGAGGACAGAAACGGAACGCCTCAGGGCCTATAGATTTCACACTATTGGGGATGGCAATGGACGTTAAACTTGTATTCGCAAAAAGACGGTAATCAATTGACGTAACAGAATTTGAAATTGTAACATTCTTCAGCCTTCTAAAGACACCACCGCTTGCCAAATATTGAGATTGTCCACTATATTCGCCTGATATATTCCTACCGATATATACGTTATTTAATGAACAATCAAATGCTGGGTAATAACATCTAATAGTGTATGTACCTCCATCTTCAACATCTTCATATTCTTCATCTTCATAATTTTCTTTAATATACAAAGTCTTTTCGCCATCAATAAGAATTAATTCTTTTAAAGATGAACAACCATAAAATGCGAACTCATAGATATTCACAACATTAGCAGGAATACTTATTGAAATCAAATTCGTACAGTTTTCAAAAGCATGACTTGCAATGTTCGTTATTCTTGTGAAGTACTGGAGCTCGTTGAACGACGTTATAGAACTATTGTTGCGGAACACCGTTCCCAAACTTGTCACTATTGCAGCTTCAGCCTCGCTCAATTCCCCATCTCCGTTAGTATCCCAATTAGCGACGCAGATAGTTTTTACATTCGTATCGGCAAAGTTAATGGCAGGGGAATACTCATCCCATTCCACAATTTCTTTAAAGTCCTTCCAATAGTCTGCTTCCTCATATGCAGCCTTGCTACCTACAGGGACATAAAGCGTGAGGTTGTTGCGGCTAGAGAAAGTACTTGAACTAATCGACAGCGGAGTTTCCAAATCAACCTTCACGCTCGTCAGACCAGAGCAGCCATAGAACGCCCAATCGCCGATGCTCGTCACGGAACTCGGAATGGTCACGCTCGTCAGACCAGAGCAACCATCGAACGCAAAATTGCCGATGCTCGTCACGGAACTCGGAATGATTGTGTTTTTACATCCTGCCACCAAAGTGTTCGTTGCCGTCTCGATGATGGCATTGCTGTTATCGCGAGAGTCGTAGGTGCCGTTGGCAGAATCCACGTAAATGCTCGTCAGACCAGAGCAACTTTCGAACGCAGCTAAGCCGATGCTCGTCACATTCTCTGGGATAGTGATGGAGGTCAGGCCAGAGCAGCCTGAGAACGCAGCTAAGCCGATGCTCGTCACGGAACTCGGAATGGTCACACTCGTCAGACCAGAGCAAAAGGAGAACGCTTGATCGCCGATGCTCGTCACGGAACTCGGAATGGTCACGCTCGTCAGACCAGAGCAATCATTGAACGCAAAATCGCCGATACTCGTCACGGAACTCGGAATGGTCACGCTCGTCAGAGCAGAGCAACCATAGAACGCAGATCCGCCGATGCTCGTCACTCCCTCGAGGATAGCGATGGAGGTCAAACTAGAGCAACCATAGAACGCAGATCCGCCGATGCTCGTCACGGAACTCGGAATGGTCATGCTCGTCAGACCAGAGCAGCCAGAGAACGCATCTAAGCCGATGCTCGTCACGGAACTCGGAATGGTCACGC
>JAFZWK010000001.1 GCA_017617335.1 Bacteroidaceae bacterium
AAAGTAGCGCGTCTACCATTCCGCCACCTCTCCATTCTTAGTGCCCACGACAAGAATCGAACTTGCACGTCTCTCAACACTCGCACCTGAAACGAGCGCGTCTACCATTCCGCCACGTGGGCATTCCTGTTTCCAGACTCAAAGAACGTCTTTGCTTGGAGCGGAAAACGAGACTCGAACTCGCGACCCCAACCTTGGCAAGGTTGTGCTCTACCAACTGAGCTATTTCCGCGTTCTGGGGAGCTTGCTTCCCAATTGCGAGTGCAAAGGTACTACTTTTTCTCGAACTGACAAAACATTTCCGCAAAAAAAATCCATGAAATGGCATTTTCTTTTCCCTCATGCTCCTTACACATTATTAAATATAGGGAGTAGAGGAGAATCTCCCCTTTTTTATCGAATTCTGTCGAGCGAACGAACCAATGCCTCGTCCTTGCGGATGCCCTGAATGGCGAGGCAGTTAAGGATGATGCTCAACACAGGGAATGTGGCGACAAGCCTGAAATGGAAGGTTGGCTGGAATGCTCCTGCACCGTCAGTCACCAGCTGATCAAGATTCAGCTGATAATAATAGGCGAACAGGGCATAAGCTGCCACATAACCCACTAAGAGAATGGTGCTGAAGATGGTGAGCCTCAATTGGCGCATGCGTTTGCGGAAGAGCAGGATGCTCATGATGGATAGGAACATGACCATGATGAGGAGCACACCCAAGCACCAAGGACCGCTGGTGGCGTCGAGGGACTTGAACTGTCCTTCGGCTCCAAAGGTGAAGTTGCTGAAGTGTGCTACCACTGCATCTGCCACAGTCCACTCACCGATGGTGGAGATAAGCCCCACAAATGAGAGGATGAGTACCAATGCCAGATAGACTGTCTGTATTCGCTGAATCATGGTTGTTAGAGCTTTCTCTCAGCTTCCTTAGAGGGGTTTCGGTAGTAAATCTTGTCCTCAAGGAATTCCTGTGTAGCAATGAGGGTTGGCTTTGGCAGACGTTCGTAGTAACGGGAAATTTGGATTTGCTCCTCGTTCTCGAACACTTCTTCCAGCGTGTCGGTGTGAGAGCCGAATTCAACCAGCTTTTTGCCCAGCTCTTCTTTCATTTCAGCTGCAATCTGGTTGGCGCGCTTGGAGATGATAGCCACGCTTTCATACACGTTGTTAGTGTCACGGCTGAAGTCCATCAGGTTACGTGTCACGGTGTTGGTGGGTGCGTTTGTCTTTTTGAAATCCATAATATTATTGATAATTTGACTATTGACTATTTATTTCTTGATTCAATTTCTTAATCTTCGTCGCCAACAGGCTTGACTTTCGAGGTGGCATGACGGAAAATTTGATCCGCCTCTTTCATGTATTTGCTGTCAGGAAACTCATTCCTGAAGCCATAATACTCGTCGATGGTTTGACGGTAGCGATCATCGATTTTTGACTCCACGCTTCGTTGAGCCAGTTGGTAACGGCTACGCAGGATGAGCATGTAGAGGTCTTCGCGCAGACGAGTGTAAGGATAGGTTTTCAAGGCGTTCTCTGCCGTGATGATACAAGCCTCGTAGTTACTGCCGCCATAGAAGCAGTTACCAATATAGCTGCCCAAATTGTAATAGAGCTTGGCGCTGTCATATTCCTTCTTCACCAATCGGTCTTGCAACTCGTAAATCATGTCGTTGACCTCTTCGCGCAGGTCAGAGTAAGGATGATGATCGAGGAATTCCTGCAACTGGTTCAACGCTGTGTAGGTAGGCGACTGGTCGAGGCGTGGATCGGGACTTTGCATATAAGAAGCCTTTCCGCTGTAGAACCGTGCCAGTTCCACATAACGTCCCTTTGGATATGACTTGGTATAGCGGTCGAGGTACATCGAAGCGGTCTCGTAGTCACGCAGGTTATAATAGCACATGCTCAGCATGAACATCGATTCCTCGCCACGGTCAGAACCTTTCAGTGGAATAATCAGCTCTTCCAGCAGTTGGTAGGCTCTCGTGTACTGCCCCGCAGTGTAGCACTCCTTGGCTGCTTCATATTTATAATCAAAATCGGTTGACTTCAGCACCTGGTTATAGGAGTTGCACGAACTCAGCACGATGGCCGAAATCAATGTGATTGACAATAATTTTCTCATCCTGATGATTTTTTCAAGGTGCAAAGTTACACTTTTTTTGCCGAAGAAAGGGCATCAATCCATGAATATTTAAGTTTTGTTCAGAAAAAACGCTTCCTTTTAGGGATTATTACAGATAGAAGTCGTAATTTTGCAACTCAAATGCACGATTTCAGCATGGATTTTCAACTTATCTCGAAGTTTCAACCCACTGGCGACCAGCCTCAAGCCATCGAGCAACTCACCCAAGGAGTGCTGGATGGTGTACCTGCTCAGGTGCTCTTGGGCGTGACAGGGTCAGGCAAGACGTTCACGATGGCGAATGTCATCCGGAACGTGGGAAAACCGACGCTCATTTTCAGCCACAACAAGACCCTTGCTCACCAGCTCTATACCGAGATGAAGGGCTTCTTTCCCAACAATGCAGTCGAATATTACGTGAGTTACTACGACTACTACCAGCCGGAGGCTTACATCCCCTCCACTGGCACTTACATTGAGAAGGATTTGGCCATCAACGAAGACCTTGACCGTCGCCGTTTGGCTGCCACTTCTGCTTTGCTTTCTGGCCGAAAAGATGTTATCATCGTCTCGTCCGTATCGTGCATTTATGGCATGGGAGCACCCACCAGTTATGCCGAAAACATCCTTACCGTTCAGGTTGATCAAGCCTTGCCCATTGAGGTGTTGCGACGCAAGTTGGTCGATATGCTCTACGTCAACAATGATCTCGCTTCTGCTGATGAATTGGAACGTGGACAGTTTCGAGTGAAAGGGGAGACTGTAGATGTGTATCTTGCTTATGATGAGAAGATTCTGAGAATTTGTTATTTCGATGATACAATTGATGAAATCCAAGAATTGGACATCCACACACTCTATCCCATCACTTCCTACGAGGAGTACAAGATCTATCCAGCCAACCTCTTCATGACCACGAAGGAGCAGACCTTGAAGGCCATCCACGACATCGAGGATGACCTCCACGAACGCATCCTTTTCTATGAGGCGCAAGGCGACATGGAGAAGGCGAAACAGATAGAGTTGCGTGTGACCAACGACCTCGAATGGATTCGTGAAACAGGACATTGCTCAGGCATCGAGAACTACTCCCGTTACTTCGACGGACGTGCTCCTGGAGAGCGTCCTTACTGCCTCTTGGACTTCTTTCCAGATGATTACTTGCTCATTGTCGATGAGAGCCACCAGTCCATTCCGCAGGTGAAGGCGATGTGGGGAGGAGACCGACGTCGTAAGGAGAACCTTGTTGATTATGCCTTCCGTTTGCCTGCTGCCTTGGACAACCGCCCTTTGCGGCTCGAAGAGTTTGAATCCTTGACCCCTCAGACCATCTATGTTTCCGCCACTCCCGCCGACTATGAGTTGGAACGTGCAGAAGGTGTGATTGTAGAACAGTTGATTCGTCCGACAGGCTTGCTTGATCCCCCCATTGAGGTGCGACCCAAACTCAATTTCATGGACGATCTCATCGAGGAGATTCATCAGCGTAATGAGGTAGGGGAGCGCACCCTCGTCATCACCTCCACCAAACGGCAGGCAGAAGAGGTGTCCAACTTCTTCAACAGCGTAGGCATCAACGCCAACTACATCCATTCCGATGTTGACACTTTCGACCGTGTTGATATTATCAACAACTTCCGAGCTGGCACCTATGATGTGCTTATCGGCATCAACCTGCTGCGCGAGGGGCTTGACATTCCAGAGGTCTCGCTCGTTGCCATCCTCGATGCGGATTATCAGGGTTTTCTGCGTGACCACCGTTCGCTGGTTCAGATCATCGGACGTGCTGCCCGCAATGTGCATGGACTTGCCATCATGTATGCTGAGACCATCACGGAAACCATGCAGCGCACCATTGATGAGACCAACCGTCGTCGCAAGAAGCAGATGGCTTATAACGAAGAACATGGCATCACGCCCACCCAGATTCAGAAAGCGCAAATCGCCATCAACCAGCACAAGCCCATTGACTATCTTGGCACTGCCTACATCGAGGAGAACGCTTCCTTGGCTGCTGAATCTGAGGTCGATACCATCTACAACGCCATGACTCCCGATGAACTTCGTCGAGCCATTGATCGCAATCGCAAACTAATGAAAGAAGCTGCCAAACATCTTGAATTCCTTAAAGCCGAAGAATACAAGCAGGAAATCATACGTTTGGAGAATTTGTTGGGGAAATAAAGCCTCCCAATAAAAGTTTTCTTCCGAAAAAGAAGGTCAATTGAAAAAATGTTTGTATTTTTGCCGAGAAAAAGTAGTCACAGCCGCAGAAACTGAAGAGGCCGTAGAGACGCTTTACAAAAACCTTGTCAGTTATCTGTCCACCATCGAAGTGCTCGACTCCATCGACATCTCGTTCATCATAGACGACGCAGAACTGGACACAGGTGCAGGATGGGAAGGACTGCCTCAGCTCACCAACGGAATGATCTACTCCACCAATACCTCCGCTTTCACAGCCACCAGTCAGATACCTGTCAAGATGCCAAAGGGAGGCTATGGATTGTTAGTACGTGGTTATCAACGTCCTGGCGTCCTGTCTGCCACCATGAAGGATTATGTGAATGGCACCAACAACGTAAAGGCGTATATGACTCTCAATAACAAAACGCAGATGCTGAAACACATCGCTCAAGGAGGAACAGACACCAAGCTCAATCAGGGTGGCAGCGAGATTTCGCATTCAGGAATCTACGTACCTATCAACAACGAGGCCATCGCAGCCTACTTCAATGCTGGACGCTACGACAACCTCCTGACCCTCGAACAAACCGCTGCGAAGGTAATGACTATAGGTGTCAAGCAGACCAAGCAAGTGGAGAACGATTTGCTGGTCATCGATGGCTTCAAGCTGTTCTACTATGGTGTGTCAGATCTGACCGCCATCAGAGACCTCGAGACAGAACAACTTTCCAACGAAGTCGAAGGCTACTACAACCTCAATGGAGCACGTGTTTCCAAACCCGTTCGTGGCATCATTATCATCAAGTACAAGGACGGTCGTAGCGAAAAGGTATTTTTGCGAGAGTAAGGGAAAATAAAGGCTCACTGGTAAAATCCTGTGTCAAAAACAAAAAAATTAACCAATTAACCAATTAACCAAATTAACCAGTTATTTCCTGTAATCAATAATCATTCATCATATCATCCATATTATCGATTTCGTCTTGGTAGTTATCAATCAGGTCTTGGATGTCATCAGCGTCTGATTGCAAGTTGAAGAGTTCATCAGGGTCACCATTGCCATTCAATTCTAAATCATCGATTCTTTCCTGAAGCTCATTCAATCTGTCCTCCAGTTCGCAGATTCTTTCTTGGTGCGAAGCCTGCAAATCAGAGAACGCATCCCTTTCTCGATTTTCTGACGTTTGTTCTTACAAGGAGCATTTGTGCTCGACTTTGCTATGATTCTCCAAAGTGCCATAATTGAATTGGTTAAATGTGATACAATATGTTTTTATTTCAAACTCTAATAGCAAATGTTGTGTAGTAGCCGGATTTCACTCTTTTATCAGTGGATTCCATATAATCGGGAATGATAAGCGGAGTCTTATGTTTGACAAGACCATTCCAGAAAAAGGATTTGAGATATGAAGGCCTCCCCCAGTACATTAGCAGGAACAGAACCTTATTTTGGACCAACTCATTTCTAAGCTGATGTATGGTATGGCCTGATGTCGGAGCTTTCAGATCCAAACCGAGGTAAAGCCGTTCTGCCATTTCCCAAAATGCAGGACTATGGTCATTATGGATGAAATGCGACAGTTCGTGACAGACGAGATAGTCAACATGCCGTTTTGGTGCTGCACAGATAATCCAAGGATTGTATTTCACAAGCTTCTTCTCGCTGAAGTACTTACCCAAATAGCGGTATCGTGCCTCCAACTCTATCCTTTCACATGCAATGTTATACTGCTTGGCATAAAACATGGTACGCTGAGAAAAGATGATATTAGCTTGCCATCTGATTTCAGAAAGCAGCATTCTGCGAAGCTGCTCCTGATATTTGTATCTTTCCATCTTCCAATTCCTAGGAATGAATATGTCAAGCTTCCCTTTGCATCGTTCCTTTTCAAGCTTGTTGATATGCTCCTTGCGATGAATGTGCAACTGGAACAAGTCCGTTTCTGATTTGAACCGTTCGTCAACCACACCATAGAACGTCAATGCCCATTTTTCAGAATCAAATTTCATTATAATTGATTATATTAGAATACGATAAAACGACGATTCGGATTCATTCTTAATGACTGAATCAAATTGTTTGGGATAATGTACTTTGAGATATGCCATCTGATAACCGATGTACGTATAGCATACGGAATGAGCCTTACAGTAAGAATAAAGCCCTATGTTGTACCATTCACTCCAAATCTCTTCAAGTGTTTCCCTCTTATGCCCGTTAGAAACTCCTCCTTCGATAAAACGAGGCTTCAGCTCATCTAATATAGCCTGCTTCCTTTTGCAAATAGCCTTACGCAAGCGGTCACTATCCCCTCTGCTGAAGTCAGCAATCAGGCGGGAAAGCATCATCAGCTGCTCCTGATAGATTAGTATGCCGTAAGATTCCTGAAGGTATTTCTCCATTGCAGGAATAGGATACTCTATCTTTTCCTTTCCATTCTTTCGCTGTAACATATGAGGTATATAATCCTCTATTCCAGGACGGAACATTACATTTAGTATCACCAAGTCGGTGAATCTCGTTGGATGGAGATAACGTAACCATTGCTGAATACCACCAGAATCAAAGCAGAAAACTCCATCCGTAAAGCCATGTTGGAATAGCTCAAATGTCTTGG
>JAFZWK010000021.1 GCA_017617335.1 Bacteroidaceae bacterium
AAGATATATTTGTCAGATACAAATAAAAATTCAAAGTCGCTTAAATCCCTCTCACATAATGAGACACTGAAGCATCAATACATTCGCATGCCGACTATGCATGGTGGCTGGGTGAAGATGGCAGAGCATATACGATTTAACTATACCAAGATAAATAATGTATGTATCTCTCAAAGTGGCGGTAAGTTCTATGCTTCGTTTAGCCTTGAGATTACAGAAGAGGAATACAAGAGAACACATCCGAATGTGGACTTAGTCGATGGTAACAGGAAAGTGGGCGTTGATGTTGGCATCAAGTCGGCCCTGATACTTTCCGATGGCATTGCCATTGACAACCCCAAGCCACTAAAGAAGAATTTAAGAAAAATAAAACGACTCAGCAGACAGCTCAGCAAACGCGTCCATCCGAAAACCAAAGAGGAACGATTGCAGGGCGCCAAGAAGTCGAACAATTATATGAAACTGTCTGTCCGTCTTGCCCATTCTCAGGGGCGAGTGGCGAACATCAGGCGTGATTTCCTTCACAAGGTCACGACCATCCTCACCACGCATTATGGTGAGATTGCCATTGAGGACTTGAATGTAAAAGGCATGACGAAGAACCATCGCCTGGCGCAAGCCGTCAACGATGTGTCTTTCGGTGAGCTTCGCAGACAGATCGAGTATAAGGCAGCAACGAATGGTGTCAAGGTCTTAAAGGTTGACCGTTTCTATCCAAGTAGCAAGACTTGTTCTGTTTGCGGAGCGGTTAAAGATGACTTGACACTACGTGACCGCACCTATCGATGTGATAAATGCGGTGCCGTTTTTGACCGCGACTATAACGCCAGTCGCAATCTGCTGGGGCAGTTGGTTAATCACAAAATAGGGATGGATTATCCCGAATCTACGCCTGCGGACTTGACGGCTCTGCTCTCCCGTTTCTCTGTGAATGGGATTGCAACCAGCAAGGTTGAAACAGGAAAGCGACGGAAATCACATGTAACTGCATGCGTTTTGTAAGTTCGTTGTATCAGAGTTGGAGGAGTAGACCACGAATTTAGGACGTATTACCTATATGGATTTTGTAAGTTCGTTACATCAGGCTCCGACACCGCAAGCTAAAGTATAATTTCCGTTGAAGAATGATTGTAATGTATCAAAAAGTTGAGAAGGAAACATAAAATAATTCACATTAAAATGGAACGTAGATTGGTTGATGAATATATTGTATGCAAGATGGATTTGGAAGCGGCTTCCTCGTTTCTGAATGAGGTACTTGAAAAATCCAAGGAGAGAATGCAAAACGAAGCAAACTATAAAAGCTTTTTGGGCAAAGCAATATTAGAAAAAGAGGAAGAACGTAACTCTGTATTAACGACATGTAAGGAGAATCTTGACTTCGTGATAGATGTATTGAAAGAATATATCAATCAAGAAAGCACACAACCAAACTCCACTCTTTCGTATAAGCCGAGAAAGTTCATCTTACATTCTGATCTTGGGAAATACCAGACAGAAGTGATTAAGGTAAAGAAAAAGATTGACACTTTACGCTGGACCGCCTCAATGACAGGGAATGAAGAAAAGAAGGCGTTGTATCAAGAGTGTATTGAAAGGTTGAATTACGTGTACTCGCATATTGCAAAGAAATCATAAAGAAGTAAAGATTAATAGGGTTGGAAGATGGTTTTTTACGAAGACATTAATAACGTCAATGATAGGAGCCTTCTCGTATTGCTTGAAAATATACGTGACAGGAACAAGAAGGAAAACCGAATGTATGAACGGCTTTCCAAGATATATGTAAACAACGAGGTTTATAATTCTACGATTTGTAGCAGATTTGTGAAAGAAGGGCTTTTGGAATGTATTTGGCCTCGTCCCGAAATACAAAAGTTCGGAGCTGTTTATAAATATCCCCCGCAATATCTTACGACTGAAAAAGGACGCCAAGCCATTACAAGCGGATTGTTCAAGTCGGAATCCTTGACAAGACGGAATAGCAGAATTATGAAACTCGTTACCTTAATTTCATCTGCAATCGTTGCCATTGGCGCATTATGGGCGTTATTAAAACCATTAATTATATGAAGAGGTGTAACAATTTTGAGTTTCTCATACTATAATATAGAAGGCTGAAGTATGATGGATGACGGAACCTACGAAGTTACGGAAATAAAGACGAAAGAAAAACGTTATAAAGAGGTATGGCAAAGGAAAAAAGGCAAGACGAAGAATCATGAGGTGGTGACGATTAGTGACAGCCAACAACTTGAAGTCACAAATTGTGACCGCAAAAACATATCAAAGGTACGCACATTACCTTATGCTTTCACTCGAAACGGCATTGGAATGCTTAGTAGTGTTCTGAGGTTCTCACCTCAAAACATTTTTCCTCTCAATCTCCGATCTCCAACAGTTTCTCTATTTCCTCGTCGTAGTGGTAGACGTCGGGATGCTCCTGGAGTTCACCCTTTAGGTTGGGGTAGAGCGTGTAGTAATCGAGGAAGACGGGGATTGTGGGTTTGTAGGTGTACGAGCCAAGACGCTGGTGATTGGGATTCTCGGCCAGGTATCTCTTGCCCCATTGGGTCAGGGGGGACTTGTCGATGGCCATGCGCATCTTGTCGATAATGATGCTGTCGGGCTTGTCCAAAAGGAATACGGCTAAATCCAGGGGGCGTTCCAGGCGGACACAGCCATGACTGACGGCTCGTATCTCGCGATTGAAGGCTCCGTGGTTGTTGGTGTCGTGGAGGAAAACCGAGAAGTTGTTGGGGAATCGGAAGATCATTCTTCCCAGGGAATTGCCTGCTCCGTTATCCTGCCGTATCGTGTATTTTCCGCTTGCCAGCTCATTATCTGTCAGGAGTTCAGGTGAGATCTCCTCTCCGCTTTCCTTGTCGAGCACTCGGTAGCGGTTGCGGCTGAAGTAGTCCATGTCTCCCGTGTGGCGAGGCACGATCTCTTTCCTTACGATGGTGGTTGGAATGATCCAGTAGGGATTCATCTCCACCAACCTGATGGCGCTGCTCAACAGGGGTGTCTTGTGGGTCTGGTTGCCGCCACAAACCTTCATGGTGAACGAGGTGTCGCGTCGTTGGTCCACAGCCGTCAGCTCGAATCCTGCCAGATTCACCCAAACGTACTTGCCGTGAGGCTGGGGAGAACGCCAGCGGGCACGTTCCATGTTGATGCGTGCCAGGCGGGCACGTCCCGAGTCGATGCCACAGGTACGCTGGTATTCGTGTTGCAGCTGCTTGTAGAGGGAGTCTGAGGGCTGCACTTCGCGCAGGAAGTCTCCCACCTTACCTTCGTGCAGACGGGTTAGGGCAACGTGATAGAAGCTGTCGCTTGCCGTGGGGGTGTCCTTGTCGTAGAGTTGCCGATAGATTTTCTTATCGCCCCGCACTTCTTCCACCAGCAGGCGATTCATGAATTGGTGAGGATTCGTGAATCCGTACCGTTGGCCTGCGGTATAGCGCAGATAGGCTTGAGTCAGTCGGTATTCAAGGGTGGCCATCACTCGGTTCACGTCCTTCTTCGCGAAGTCCAGATTGCGCAGGGTCTGAAGGTTTTCTGCTATCTCCCTTACATGGAAATTGCTGGGCTTCATTCCTTGCCCGTCGGCATCCTTCAGCCATTGCAGCAACGTGTCGGCTCGATGGTCTATCCCACGTCGGGTAATCCACACGAAGGGCCGCTCCTCGCGATAGTAGGCGCGTGTGAAGTTGTCGGCATACATTTGTGCCTGATCGGCATCCAGCAGCTGCTGGATGTTCTGGCGGATGTGGCGGCTCTTCAGGCTGTATTCCGGTTTGTCATACTCCTTTATGTCTTCCCTGGAGACAGACAAAGACTCATCCTTGCCATTGGATTGGCATGATGAAAGAAGAGCGACGAAAAGAAGGGAGAGAAGGATTGAAAAATGACCTCGTGAGGGAAATCTCATCGGATAGAAATCTTGCGAACAACTTTGCCAACCTTCAGAATGTAGCATCCCTTTGAGAGGTTCAGGTTCAAAGTCTTGTCTGGGCTATCAATACGGATAGAGGCAACTTTGGCACCTGTCAGATTGAAGACTTCCAGAACTTCGCCATTAGCATTGGCAACTCTGACGGTGTTGCCATTCACGCTTATGCTCGCAGAATTGATAGTCTCGATGGACTCCGTTTCAGGGTCTTCCATAGCCATCACGGGCAATCCCATGAGCAACATTAACAGGAATATGAGACTAATTTTCTTCATTTTTACAATTATTCTTGATACAAAAGTATATTTTTTCTTCTTTGCTACCAAATATTTTAATAAAAAAATGAAGAAATTTTGATTTTTTTTGTCTTAGAGGGGTATCACGAGTCTTTCTTGGGCTAAAATTGTGTTCTGGAACACACTTTTTGCCTCTGCCAAATGAACATCTTCGTCTTTGATGCGTCCACTATAGTGTCCGATGCAGAGTTGGTGGACCTCGGCATCGCGAGCCAGGGTAGCAGCTTGCAGGGCGGTGGTGTGGCGCGTCTCTGTGGCACGTGCCAGCATCTCGTGTGGGTAGGTTGCTTCGTGGAAGAGTAGGGTGGTGCCTTTCAGAATCTCTTTCAGCTGAGGAAGGTAGATGGTGTCGGAGCAGTAGGCATAGGAGCGTGGCTTCTCAGCCGGATAGGTCAGCTGCTCGTGAGGAATCACGGTTCCGTCGTCCAACGTCCATGATGCACCAGCCTTGATGTTGTTGATCTGGCTTACAGGGATGTTGAAGGCATCTATCATCTCGCGTCGTATGTGGGGCAAGGATGGTTTCTCGCGGAACAGGTATCCGCAGCAGGGAATGCGATGCTCAAGTGGGATGCTCCATACTTCTATACTTTTGTCTTCGAATAATAAATAATGTTCGCGCGTGCGTACAGAATGGAAGATCACCTTGTAATCGATGCCCTCGCAGTAGATCTTCATTATCACGTTGAGGTACTCCTCAATCTGCTGGGGACCATAGATGTGAAATTCAGACGTTCTGCCCAAGAGTGCCATCGTGCTGATTAGACCTGGTAATCCGAATACATGGTCACCATGGTTGTGGCTGATGAAGAGATGCCCCAAACGGTTCATGTTGAGTTTCTGACGGGCAAACTGCATTTGGGCGGCTTCTCCGCAGTCAATCATCATCAGTTTCCCGCGAATGTTAACTACCTGACAGGTGGGGAAATGCTTATGGGTGGGTTTCGCGCTGCCGCATCCCAGAATATGCACGTCGAATGGTTCCATGCTGTTTTCCTTGGTTTTGTTTTTAAAGAACAAGGGCAGCCTTTTGCGGGGCTACCCTTGTGTTGGTTTCATCCCTCTTTCCTCGTCTTTCCCTTGCGGGCGAGTGGAGGATCAAGGGATTATTGCTAGAGATTTTACTCTTCGGTATTCTGCATCTTAGCCTTCAGGGCTGCCAGAGCATCCAAGTCGCCCAGCGTTGTGCTTGCAGCCTGGTTCTGGATCACGGGAGCTTCCTCTTTGCGGGCAGCGGTCTTGCGAGGTGCATTCTTCTTGGCCTCACGAGCCTCTGCACGCTGGATATCCTCGTAGATGCGGCTGTGGGACAGGATGATGCGCTTGCTCTCCTTGTTGAACTCGATAACCTTGAAGGGCAGCTTCTCGTTCAGCTCGGCCTTGCTTCCATCTTCCTTAACCAAGTGCTTGGGAGTTGCGAAGCCTTCTACGCCATACTCCAACTGGATAACGGCACCCTTGTCCAGCATCTCTACGATGGTACCCTCGTGAACGGAATCCAGGGTGAATACCGTCTCGAATACGTCCCAAGGATTCTCTTCCAACTGCTTGTGGCCAAGAGAGAGGCGACGGTTGTTCTTGTCGATCTCCATTACAACAACCTCGATTTCAGCACCAATCTGAGTGAACTCGCTGGGGTGCTTGATCTTCTTGGTCCAGCTCAGGTCGCTGATGTGGATCAGGCCGTCAACACCTTCCTCAATCTCAACGAATACGCCGAAGTTGGTAAAGTTGCGAACCTTAGCAGTATGCTTGCTGCCAACGGGATACTTCTCCTCGATGTGCTCCCAGGGATCTTCCTTCAGTTGCTTGATGCCCAGAGACATCTTGCGCTCGTCGCGGTCGAGAGTCAGGATGACTGCCTCTACCTCGTCGCCCACCTTCATGAAGTCCTGAGCGCTGCGCAGATGCTGGCTCCAGCTCATCTCTGAAACGTGGATCAGACCTTCTACACCAGGAGCAATCTCGATGAATGCACCATAGTCGGCCATAACGACTACCTTGCCCTTTACGTGGTCGCCCACCTTCAGGTCGGCATCCAGAGCATCCCAAGGATGAGGAGTCAACTGCTTCAAACCGAGTGCAATACGCTTCTTCTCGTTGTCGAAATCCAGAATAACAACATTGATCTTCTGATCCAGTTCAACAACTTCGTGAGGATCGTTAACGCGGCCCCAAGACAGGTCGGTGATATGAATCAGACCGTCTACGCCACCCAGGTCGATGAATACACCGTAGCTGGTGATGTTCTTGACGGTACCTTCCAGCACCTGACCCTTCTCCAGTCTGCCGATGATTTCCTTCTTCTGCTGTTCCAGCTCAGCCTCGATGAGAGCCTTGTGGCTGACAACAACATTCTTGTACTCCTGATTGATCTTCACAATCTTGAATTCCATGGTCTTACCCACGAAAATATCATAGTCACGAATAGGTTTAACGTCAATCTGGCTACCAGGCAAGAAGGCCTCGATGCCAAATAC
>JAFZWK010000003.1 GCA_017617335.1 Bacteroidaceae bacterium
CAATGAATATGCTGGGAATGTATTGAACTTTGAATTCTGATACAGCCTGGCGGTTCTTGTCAATATAGTTGGGCCAAGGTGTCTTTTCTTCCGCTAGAGCTTCTTTCCAGTCTTCCACGTTCTGGTCAGCACTAATGCTGACAATTTCAAGTCCTGCATTATGATATTTCTGATAGAGACGTTTCAGATTCGGAATTTCCTTACGGCATGGGCTGCACCAACTGGCCCAGAAATCAATCAATGTATACGTTGATTTGTTTTGATTAAGTACAACCTCATTGCCTTTGATATCAATCAAGGGGAGGGTAGGTACCATGTCTCCTACCAAGGTGGGAGGGTAGACTTCATCTTCCACCTCACGTCCGTAATAGCTGATTTTTGCTTCGTCACTCATGCGGTTATAAAGAGGGCGATCCTCCTTGTCAAGACGTCCTGCAAAACGTAGCAGCAACAGAGGCCCCATGAAAGAGTCACTGTGAGCTGCCACGATGGATTTCATGTAATCCTGACGTTCCTGAAAAGTGCTCATAACTCGATCTATATAGCTCTGTCCATGCAGTGTTTGGTACATATCTGCTATGGCTTGCTCATCTTTGTTTTTCTTGGCGTTTTCAATCAGGCGCTGAACGTCTTTATACTCGTTAAATACTTCTGTATCCACGCTGTCAATAAACTCCTGATATTCCTTGATGATTGACAGATACTCGTTTTGCTGTGCAGCACCTTTTACATGAATTCGACTGAAGACAACTTCTGAGACTTTCTTCAGGTCATCTTTCCGGATGCGTCCAGTTATGTTTATCTTTTCACCTGGTTGTGCTATAAGTTCGTATCCACCCACATATCCCTTCAGTCCTATGATGATCAATCTGGGTTCTGTTAGGGGCAAATCGATGGGTGATATGTCGAGTGCGGGATGCTGGAGAATCAACGGATTCATACTCTTGTTGATAGCTCCCCAGGATAATGTGATGGTATCCTTAGCCGTGATGGTACCTTTCAAGTCGATGGTAAGACTCACTTCCTTTTGTGCCTGAGATAGTAGGCAAAAAGCTAATGCAAGTAAGAATGTAATCCGTTTCATAAGATACAATTATTAAAGTAACAAAAAAGTTGCTTATGAATTCATGCTCAAGAGAAATTCCTCGTTGTCTTTGGTGTTTTCGAGTCTTTCCTTCACAAAATTCATAGCCTCTATAGGATTCATGTCAGCAAGGTACTTGCGCAGGATCCACATGCGGTCCAAAGTCATCTTATCCTGCAAGAGATCATCGCGACGGGTAGAACTTGCCACGATGTTAACTGCTGGGAAGATACGCTTGTTGCTCAGCATACGATCCAATTGAAGTTCCATATTACCTGTTCCCTTGAATTCCTCAAAGATGACTTCATCCATCTTGCTACCCGTGTCGATTAAAGCCGTTGCAATAATGGTCAGACTACCACCGTTCTCAATATTGCGTGCAGCACCAAAGAAGCGTTTGGGCTTATGTAAAGCATTCGCGTCAACACCACCAGTAAGGACCTTGCCACTTGCTGGCGATACAGTATTGTAGGCTCTGGCAAGACGAGTGATGGAATCAAGGAAGATGACTACATCGTGACCACATTCTACCATGCGTTTTGCCTTCTCCAGCACGATACCAGCAATCTTTACATGTCGTTCGGCTGGTTCATCAAAAGTAGAGGCAATTACCTCGGCATTAACTGTGCGTGCCATATCAGTAACTTCCTCTGGACGTTCGTCGATAAGGAGCATCATCAGGTATGCTTCTGGATGATTGGCAGCAATGGCGTTTGCAATATCCTTCATCAGCAAGGTCTTACCAGTTTTTGGTTGAGCAACAATCAAGGCACGCTGACCTTTTCCGATAGGAGCAAAGAGATCGACCACACGAGCTGACATGGAATCATTATGTCCACTACATAGACGGAATTTCTCGTCAGGGAAAAGTGGGGTCAGATTCTCGAATGGACTGCGGTCACGAACGACCTCTGGTTTGCAGCCGTTGATAGTCTGAATACGTATCAAAGGAAAGTATTTCTCACCTTCGCGTGGAGGACGAACTGGACCTTCCACTACATCGCCTGTCTTCAATCCATACTGGCGGATGGTTTGCTGATTCACGTAAATGTCGTCAGGGCTACTCAGATAGTTGTAGTCGCTACTGCGCAGGAAGCCATATCCTTCGTTCATCACTTCTAGTACACCTTCCCCAATGATTTTCTCCTCAAAGTCATAAGCCTCTCTTGTGGGGATGATTGAATCTTGTTGAATAGGTTCCTCGTAGTCACCATGTGCAACAGGACTGACGTCAAGACGTGAAGTTATAGGAGCGATACCCTGCTCTTCCAGATAACTGGTAACTTGAAGTATAGGATCTGGCAAGTCCTCTGTAATAATCAGATCATTTCCATCGCGCATGAAGGCTTCTTCCTCAGAAGTAAGCTCATCGCTTTGCTCAGGTATTGTTTCAGAAACGTTTACAGGGGTTGGAGAGGCTTCTTCTACCAGAGGTTCTTGCGGAGTGTCTGGTTGAGATATTGGTTCCTTAGGTTGAGAAGTTGCTTTTGTGTGTGCTGCCATCTTCTCAGCTTCTTCTTCCCTGATTTTTGCCAAAGCTGCGGCAGCTTCAGCTTTTACCTCACTGATTCTCTTACGACGTTTTTTCTCAGGAGCAGTAGGGGCCGGAGTCTCAGCGGGAGTCTCTTTGCCTACATTGTCTTCTTTCTTCTCAGGTTCTTTTGTATCCTCTTCAGGTTCTTCCGTATTTGTCTTACGGCTACGTTTTTTGGGAGTAGCAGCCTTTTCTTTCTCTGCTTCAGGCTTCTCCGCTTTCGATTTACGGCTACGTTTGGGCTTCTCTGAAGGTATGGTTTGCACCGATTCTGCATCGATGATATTGTATATCAATTCTGTTTTGTCTTTGGATGAAACGGCATTAAAATTCTTTGCCAAAGCATTTAATTCATCCAAACTCATTTGTTCGAGTTCGATTTTTGTATGATTCATATTAATCGTTAAAAAGTAAAATTCGATTGGAGATATCGGCAGTAGATAATTCCTGCCTTTCTTTTTCGATGTGCAAAGTTATAGTAAATATTCCAAACAACCAAATTTTTTCAAGGAAAAATCATGTCTTTTTTATCAAAAAGCATTACTTTTGCAATACATTATTTAATAAGATGGTTTCTTGTCTACAAGTTCAGAATTTGACGCGCAGTGTGGGCGACCGTGTTCTCTTTCGTGATTTGAGTTTTGGTATCGCACAAGGGCAACACGTGGGGCTTATTGCTCAGAATGGTACAGGCAAGAGTACTTTGCTGAATATCCTGGCAGGAAAGGATTATCCTGATGAGGGTGAAGTTGTTTATCACAACGATATCCGTATGGGTTATCTTGAGCAGACACCTGTTTATCCCATGGACCTTACTGTTATCGAGGCTTGTTTCTGGCACGGAAACGATACGACGAATCTCATACGTGAGTACGAGCGTTGCATGTCGCTTCCTGGCAATCCAGGCCTTCAGGAGATTCTCGACCGCATGGAGCACGAAAAGGCATGGGATTATGAAAATCGCAGCAAGACGATTCTTTCACAACTGAAAATCAGCGACTTCCATAAACCTCTCAATCAACTTTCAGGAGGGCAATTAAAGCGTGTCGCACTTGCCAACGTGTTGATTACCGAGCCTGATTTTCTGATCTTGGATGAACCTACCAATCATCTTGACCTCCAGATGATAGAGTGGCTCGAAGGTTATCTCTCACGTTCCAATGTCACTCTGCTGATGGTTACTCACGATCGTTATTTCCTTGATCGAGTTTGCTCAGTCATTGTGGAGCTTGATGACGAGACGCTCTATACCTATCGAGGCAACTACAGCTATTATCTGGAGAAACGACAAGAACGGATTGATGTGTCGCGAAGTGAGGTTGCTCGCGCTAACAACCTATATCGTACTGAACTTGACTGGATGCGTCGTATGCCTCAGGCACGCGGTCATAAAGCCCGTTATCGTGAGGAAGCCTTTTATGAGCTTGAGAAGATTGCAAAGCGTCGTATAGAGGAACAGCAAGTTCGCCTCGAGATGAAATCTACTTACATAGGAAGCAAGATTTTTGAGGCGGAATATGTCTCGAAACGATTCACCACCAAAGAGGTCGATGGACAAATGCACGAGACTGTCATCCTTAAGGATTTTTATTACAATTTCTCACGCTACGAGAAGATGGGCATTGTGGGAGCTAACGGTACAGGCAAGAGTACTTTCGTAAAGATGCTTTTAGGCGAGGTGAAGCCTGATTCAGGACGTTTCGTGATAGGTGAGACAGTACGTTTTGGTTATTTCAGTCAGGATGGAATGCAGTTCAACGAAGAGATGAAAGTCATCGATGCGGTGCGAAAAACTGCCGAGTATGTTGATTTGGGTGGAGGTCGTAGATTGAGCGCCATGCAATTCCTGCAACATTTTATGTTTTCACCCTTGCAGCAGCAGAATTATATCTATAAGCTTTCTGGTGGCGAGAAACGTCGTCTATATCTGTGTACTGTCTTGATGCAGAGTCCCAATTTCTTGGTGCTGGATGAGCCAACCAACGATTTGGACATCATCACTTTGCAGATCCTGGAGCAGTATCTTCAGGATTTCCACGGCTGCGTGATTGTTGTCAGTCATGACCGTTATTTTATGGATAAGGTTGTGGATCACTTGCTGGTTTTCAATGGAGAGGGTGACGTGAAGGATTTTCCAGGCAACTATACTCAGTTCCGCGAATGGGAGAAGTTGGAGTCGAAACGTGAAGATGTAAAAGTGAAAGCCAAGCAAGGGAGCAAAGCTTCAGAGTCTGCCAGTAACGAGACACGTCGAAACCGCTCAGCCGAGAAGCGACGCCTGACTTTTAAAGAGAAGCAAGAGTTCGAGCAGCTGGAGCAGGACATTGAAGCGTTGGAGGCAGAGAAAGCCAGCATAGAGTCCGCTCTGAGTGGAGGATGTGTTTCTGTGGAAGAGATAACGCGTATGAGCAAGCGATTGCCTCAGGTTAACGATGAACTGGACAAGAAATCCATGCGATGGCTTGAGCTGTCGGAATATGCATAAGAAATTGAATAAGTAGGAATCAACAAAATAAAATGGAATATGAATTACACAATTGAAAACGAAGCGTTACGTGTTGTCATCTCAAGCCTTGGTGCTGAGGTGCAGAGTGTTGTAAGAAAGAGTGATGGTAAGGAACTTTGGTGGCAGGGTGACCCACGCTTTTGGGACGGAAGGTCGCCCATCTTGTTTCCTGCATGCGGTGGTTTGTGGAATGGAGAATATACCTATCAGGGTTCTACCTATCAGATGCCAAAGCATGGCTTCGTAAAGGATCAGGAATGGGAGATGTTGAAACAGCCTACGCCTGACTCCATTTCCTTTGTCTTCCAGGATACAGAGCAGACGAGGAAGCAATATCCTTTCCGCTTTGAGCTTCAGATAGCATACCAACTTTGTGGACTTCAATTGGAGTGCCTCTATTCTGTAGCAAATCACGAACAAGACAGGTTGATGCCTTACCAGATAGGCGGTCATCCAGCCATCGCATTGCCTGATTACGAGGAAGGCGCTGAGGTGGTGGGTTACATCCAACCAAAGGATAAGTCAGAGATAAACGCTGAATGCCTGACGGTGGTACGTGCTGGTGAGCAAGGTTGCTGGAGCCGTCCCCGTTATTCAGTTCCCTCTACGTGGGATGGACTGATTCCTGTCTCTGAAGAGACGTTTTCCAACGAAGCGCTCATTTTTGACCATAATCAGATACATGGAGTCAACATCCTTGACTTGAATCGTAACGTGCTGGCCCGCATCTCATCCGATGCTCCCGTTTGGCTCTTCTGGCAGCAGCAGAATCTTCTTTGCCCCTACATTTGTGCTGAACCTTGGTTTGGTCTTTGCGATTTGCAAGGTGAGAGTGTTGATCTGATCGAGCGCCCCTACACGCTTACTGTCGCTCCAGGCAACGTGACAGGAGGCACATTGTGGGCTGCTACTTTCTGAGATTCAACTTGATTTGCTGCTTTTGTCTTTTATGCGAAAGAGTCTGATCCTTCAAGCCATATCAAGGAACAATACTTCTCGTTTGTCAAATCGGATTATATCCTGCCTGCAAAGTAAGTGAGAGGTCATAACCCACAACGTGTTGTGTTTGAAGAATCAACGTGTTGTGTTTGCGGATTCAACGTGTTGTGTTTGATATATCAGTATAAGACGGTTGTATTTGTGATATGTCAAGAAGTAACGGAATGGTGTTTGTGGGACATAAAAAAACAGGTCGAAAGAGGGTAATTTTTGCGTGAATTTTTCATGAATCTTGACATCTCTAAAACACATGGAGCAGAGAATCAGCATGTTATAAAAAGTTTTCCAAAAAGTTTAATTTATATTTCGCTGAAAATGGAAAGTTTTCCAAAACTTTTTTCTTTTCGACTGATTATCAATTACATAACATTTTTTAACACGTTAAAAGTTTTCCAAAAAGAAAATTGTATAGATAATTTTCATACCTTTGTGACACTTTTCGTCAATTCAAAAAAACATAATAAAAAATCGCTTAGCAGTTTTAAAAGCATGGAAATGCAAAACTTTACGATCACGAAGCGTGACGGACAAAAAGACCGTTTTTCGCTTGACAAAATCATGAACGCTATTCTGAAGGCGTTTGAGAGTGTAGAAGAACCCATAGACTTGGCATCTGTGTCCAAGATTTTGAGCCGACTGAACATTCACAACGACATTAAGGTTGAGGATATCCAGAATCAGGTGGAGGTGGCTCTCATGCAGGAAGGACACTACAAGGTTGCCAAGAGCTTCATGCTCTACCGCCAGCAGCATACTGAAGACCGCGAGACCTTGCAGAAGCTTCAGTTTCTCTCTGACTACATGGATGCGAGTAATGCCGCAACGGGCTCGAAATACGACGCTAACGCTAATGTGGAACACAAGAACATTGCTACTCTCATCGGCGAGTTGCCCAAATCAAATTTCATCCGCCTAAACCGTCGCCTGCTCACTGACCGCATTAAGAAAATGTACGGAAAGGATCTGGCAGACGAATACATCGAGAAGCTTACACATCATTTTATATATAAGAACGACGAGACCTCTCTGGCTAACTACTGTGCCTCCATCACGATGTATCCCTGGCTGCTGGGCGGCACGACCTCCATTGGCGGCAACAGTACGGCTCCTACCAATCTGAAGAGTTTCTGCGGTGGTTTCATCAACATGGTGTTCATGGTTAGCTCGATGCTCTCTGGCGCTTGTGCTACTCCTGAGTTCTTGATGTATATGAACCATTTCATTCAGAAGGAGTATGGCGACGATTACTGGAAGCGACCTGACGAAGTGGTTGACCTGAGTCTAAGAAAGCGTACCATTGACAAGGTCATTACAGATTGCTTCGAGCAGATTGTTTACTCGCTGAACCAACCAACAGGTGCGCGGAACTATCAGGCTGTATTCTGGAATATAAGCTACTATGACCGCTACTACTTCGAGTCACTTTTCGGAAACTTCTATTTTCCTGATGGCTCACAACCTGATTGGGAAGGCGTAAGCTGGCTCCAGAAGCGGTTCATGAAGTGGTTCAACCATGAGCGTACGAAGACGATGCTTACCTTCCCTGTTGAAACGATGGCGATGCTTACAGAGAACGGTGACTGCAAGGATGAGGAATGGGGAAGTTTCGCTGCCGAGATGTATGCCGAGGGTCATTCCTTCTTTACCTATCTGTCTGACAATGCAGACTCGCTCTCCAGTTGCTGCCGTCTGCGCAATGAGATTCAAGATAACGGTTTCTCCTACACGCTTGGGGCAGGAGGTGTCTCGACAGGCTCGAAGAGTGTGCTTACCATTAACCTGAACCGTTGTATCCAATATGCCATCAATCATGGAATGGATCATCTTGAGTATCTTAGCCATATCCTTGACCTCTGCCACAAAGTGCAGACTGCCTATAACGAGAACTTGAAGGAGTTGCAATCCCATGGTATGCTGCCTCTCTTCGATGCTGGTTACATCAATATCAAGCGCCAGTATCTCACCATTGGCATCAACGGACTTGCAGAGGCTGCTGAGTTTATGGGCCTAAAGATCACTCCCAACGACGATTATCTCCACTTCGTACAAAGCATTCTCTCCCTGATAGAGAAGTACAACCGTCAGTACCGCACGAAAGAATTGATGTTCAACTGCGAGATGATCCCTGCAGAGAATGTAGGCGTAAAGCATGCTAAGTGGGACCGTGAGGACGGCTATTTTGTGCCACGCGACTGCTACAATTCCTACTTCTATCTGGTTGAAGACAACAACTTGAGCATCATCGACAAATTCAAACTGCATGGGGCTCCCTACATCGAACACCTTACTGGTGGCTCAGCCCTGCACATGAATCTCGAAGAGCATCTGTCTCAGGATCAGTATCGTCAGCTCTTCCGCATTGCTGCCAAGGAAGGTTGCAACTATTTCACTTTCAACATTCCTAATACGGTATGTAACAATTGCGGACACATCGATAAACGCTACCTTCACAAGTGCCCTGAGTGCGGAAGCGAGAATGTTGATTACATGACCCGCATCATTGGATACCTGAAGCGCGTAAGCAATTTCTCTCTGCCTCGCCAGCAGGAGGCACATCGTCGCTTCTATGCAGGCCAGGGTCAGTTGAAGCCAGAAGAGGTGGAAGCTGAACTGATGAATGCATAATCAGGAGGAAACTCCATGCTCAAGTACGTTGATTGTGACATCGTCTTCCAAGAGGTGCCCAATGAGGTAGCTTTGGCTATCAGCATCTCAGGGTGTCCCTGTCATTGTCCAGGATGTCATAGTCCTTACTTGTGGCAAGACGTGGGCGAAGAGCTCACACCAGAATCCATCGACCAGCTCATAGCCACCAACGGAGATCACATCAGTTGTGTGGCTTTGATGGGCGGTGATGGTGATCCTGTTCAGGTGGATTGTTTGGCTCAGCACATTCATCATAAGTACCAAGGAATGCATGTTGCGTGGTATAGCGGCAGGACGGTAATCTCCAGGGATATTGACGTTTCGAACTTTGACTACATCAAGATAGGTCCCTATATACGTCATCTTGGAGCACTCAAGCATCGCACCACCAACCAGCGATTATATCGTATCTGCGACGGTCGGATGCAGGATATCACATCCACTTTCTGGCGTTGACTCTTTTCTCTCATTGACATGGAAAAGGAAATGAGTCATCAGGTTACAAAGAAGCCACGCATAGCAGTAGTGGATTCCAATATCTTGTCGGATATGGGCTTGAAGACCTTACTCCAGAGTGTGATTCCTGGGATGGAGGTGAATGTTTACTTGTCTTTTGAGGAACTTCTGAGGAATCAGCCTGAGAACATCATGCATTTCTTTGTCAATGTTCTTATAGTACTTGAGCATCAGGACTTCTTTACTCAAAACCGTCGAAAAACGATTGTGTTGACTCCTACACGCGATGCAGAGGTCCAGTTGTCAGGTTTTCATTGCATCAGTACAAATGTCAACGAGAAAACTTTCGTGGAACGTCTCTTGTCTATTCATCAAAGTGCTCATGCTCATGGCCACAATATGCCTTCAATACGTAAGGTGAATGGAGATAAAGGCTTAAGTAATCGTGAGATAGAGGTGTTGGTTAAGGTCGTAAAGGGCAAGACGAACAAGGCCATTGCTGATGAGCTGAATATCGCTTTGACGACGGTTATCACTCATCGTCGCAATATTCAAGAAAAATTGGGGATGAAGACAGTCTCAGCCATGACTGTTTTTGCAGTCACACATGGTCTTGTCAGTATGCAGGATGTTTTTGGAAGGCAATAGAGTTTCACTTCCTTTTATTTGTAGAACGTCTTTCGTCCTTCTTGGATATAAATTCCACGAGAAGGACGAGAGATGCGATGCCCTTGCAGGTCGAAAAGGATAGGGGAGTCTTCAGCATGTTTTCTGGGGATATGGATTCCTTGGATGGCTGTCTCCTCAAGATTGGGAACCAAATGAAGCAACATCCACGTATAGGGACAATCATCTTTGCTATCAGGTATGATCTCTGTAGTTGAGGCAACTCCATCGCTATTATGGATCTGGAGATTCATGCTGAGAGCATATTCCTCTGCTTTCTTTTTTAAGCCAATTCCTGTCCATGGAATCGCCATCTCAAAGCGATACTGATTAGTTAGCTTGCGAGCCTCTACGTGAGAGGCATCCAATGTATTAGGAATCCACTTGGTTTCATCACCTTGAAATGCCTGAATGGCCCTCAAAGGGTTAACAATCCATTTGTAGGAGGTTGTCATAGGTACATTCGTACTGGAGGCTGCTGCATCCACGTTGACGACAACATAATCCCCTTCCTCCACAATCTTCTGATCATAAACCTGACAAAAGATATAGAGAGAATCATTGTCGTAAGCCAAATCAGCATAGGTGAAGGTGCCTGTCTCGTTCCCCATCATTATCTGGTTAAGGGTGGAAGAATAATAACCATCGCTTGAGAGCCCTATACCATCTATTTTAGGCGTGGAAAACTTAGCTTCTAATTGATGCCTGGGATATCCTTTCATCATGGTTATGCTGCCTGATATGCCAGCCACAGCAACCACAATGCCTGTATCAATAACAGCCAACGAGTTCCACAACGCATCACGATTTCCTTTGAGTTGGAAAGGACATGACATCGCTTTGAAATTACGTGCGTACACGTCACCCACATAGCAGTACATTTTCTTATTGTCTCCTTCTCCATAAGGGGATTGGTGAGAGAGAATCGTTTCTCCGTTAGGTAGCATTCGCAAATAAGGGGCACCACCTTTGGCCACAGGACAAAAATTATAGTTCACAGCTTTTTGGCGACGCGAATTATTGGCGGGTATATAGATGTTTCCACCCCAATTGGTCTCGAGGGGCATACGAACGGTGGTCGGAAGGAAATCACCTATGCCCGACCAACCGTTGTCCTCGATAGCAACCACAATGTAGCTGTGGTCTTTAAGCAGAATGGGGACAGGCATTCCATCGCGATAGCCTTGACGATAGGATACTCGTTGAGGGGTGGTCCAAGTGAGCCCTCCATCAAAAGAACGGCAAAGTGAAATCTGTTGATCTCCATTGTTGCCAGTATAGGGGCTTTCGTCAGCAAAATATAGTTGGAGTTCTCCTGATGGAAGTTCCAGCATGGAGGGTTCCCAGCAGCCTACGTCCCACTTATATCCAGCATCATAGACAACAATTTCATCGCTCCATGTGCTTCCGTTATCCGTACTACGGCGTAAACGTATACTGAAATGTCGATCTGGACTATAAGGTGAGTTGGGACGTGGATTATAAGCAATGATGATGGTGCCATCAGAGAGCTGAATAAGGTCAGGTACGCAATTCGGCCATTTGTCAGGATTGGGAGCGATCGTGCGTGCTGTTGACCATGTGCGACCCTTATTGTTGCTAATGGCGATACGTATGCCAGAGTTTTCGCAACATGCCAGAAGACGCCCATCCTGCAACTCAATGAGTCGGGCGTATCCTCCACCATTGAAAATGACGACAGGATTGCGTGCATCCCAGAAGATGCGCGAGCCCTCGTATCTGTTAACTGTCCTAGCTTCTATGAAAATGCTATAGCATAGCGCTAACAGGAGAAGACCTACTTTTCTCATACGTTGTATGCTGGTTTTTTTGTTTACTGATATTTCCGTATCCTGACATCGATGCCGCTTCCTTTCAGTAAACGTGATACCTCCTCAATCTTTGTTTTGCCAAAATGATAAGGGAAGAGAACCTTAGGTTGGATGATGCGTGCTGCATTGGCGGTCTGTTCAGGTGTCATCGTGTAGGGTTGGTTAGTAGGAAGGAATGCTACATCGATGTTTTTCATCTCCTTCATCTCTGGAATATCTTCTGTGTCTCCAGCAATGTAGATCCGAAAACCGTCAAGCGTAAGGATAAATCCATTATCACGTCCTTTAGGATGAAACTGAGTACGTCCTTCCGACGTGTTGTATGCAGGAACAGCATCCAACAGAATACCCTTCTTTAACTTCTTTTGATCGCCATTCTTCATTACCTCTCCTTTACCCAGAATTTTTGAGCAATTATTATTGGTAATGAGTATGGTGCCTTTCTTTGTTAGATCGTTGATAGCCTGAGCGTCGAGATGGTCGTGATGCTCGTGAGTTACAAGGATATAATCTGCTTTAGGGAATTTGGAATAATCTGTAGCAGGTTCCATCTTGCTGACAGGATCAACCTCTATTTCCAGTCCATCGTATGTGATGCGAAGACTTCCATGTTTGATGGCGTAAATCACTATTTCTTTCCCATTTGGAGTCAGGAAAGTATCCTTCTCAAATTCTCCCGCAGATGCTGTCGAAGATAGCCCTAGGAGCACTGTAATCATCTTGATAATCTTCATAATTCAGAAATTTTTAGGCAAAGTTATCCATTTTTGATGAAACTACAAAATCTATATCTTTTCTTTCTTTACATCATGTGTCCTGATCCTTGATTTCTATTTCCATGATAGTTTGGAATGCGATACAGGTTCCATCATCCAAATGAATGTGTTGTCTTGATTCGTCAATCTTCTTCAATTTCCCTTCTGCCAGCTGATACGAACCTCCCTTTTTCTTCTTGTCAGGTTGGTAATATGTGATGGAAACGAAAGGACTTTCTTCTGATTTGGATTGAAGGGTCATCATCTGCCGATTCAGTTCCTCGATGGAGTTTTCGTCCAAGCTGATTTGTTCATTAGTCAAACGAGCTGTTTCACGAAGGGCTGACGAATAACCTGTAAGTGCTGAAAAAGGAGCAAACTGAGCAGCACGAGCCTCCATCGACATCTGAGGATGGCGTTTTGAGACGTGATGGGGCAGGTGGATGATATCGTCGTAGTCGAGAGTCATGCTTTGTGTCCTCCTATCTGCTTGTTGCGTTCTTTTGCTGTCGCTCCTTCTTCGAAATTCAGCCCTTTCAGGATTGCATTCTTGCCAAAACGTTTCTTTATGCTGACCAGAGTCTCCTGCATCTTGCGCTCTTTGGTAAGTTCTTCATTCTCAGCCTGTTGCTTTTTTAGCAATTCTGTGTAATCTGTGAATATGTCCAATTGAATGGGTTTGGATGACTTCTTCTTGGCTTCTTTCTCGCTGACTACATGATTGGCTGTAAGATTGAGTCGACGAATCAGCAGGATAGGGTTTACGATCCTATCATAAAGTTGACAGACCGCTTTAGTGATCTGTTTGCTTGAGAAAGTGGCTCGAGGAAGATTGATTGACCCGTGGGCATGTTTAGGAACTTGTCTCCCATAGTAATCCTTGCTGACTGGTCCGACATATTGTTCCCTGATTTCCTTGTTTGTCAGACTTTCGATGTCGTAACCTACACTCAGCACGAGCTGGTCAGTTACCAGATGCTTATCTGTCAGATCGAGTGCCATTTGGTCCGCCATCTCCATAGCTATCACTTTAGCTTTTTGAGCATCATAGGCATTTTGTAAAACCTGACCGCTACTTAAGCTGTTCACTTCTGGTTTATAGGCTTTGATGGCCTCGATGGTACATGGCTCCCATCCCCATGCGTGATCAATCAGCAATTCTGCATTCACTCCAAAGAGACGGTATAGCAATTCTTCGTTCTCGATAGAACATCGAGCTATTTGTCCCATCGTGAAGATACAATGCTGAGCCAGTTTGTGCGCAATGCCGTGTCCTACTCTCCAGAAACTTGTAATTGGCTGATAGTCCCATAGTTGTTGCCTGTATGATGTCTCGTCGAGTTCAGCGATGCGTACCCCATACTTGTCAGCTGGAATATGCTTAGCCACAATATCCATCGCGACCTTGCACAGATAGAAGTTTGTGCCTATTCCAGCCGTAGCAGTAATGCCTGTATCATGCAGCACATCATGTATGATCTTCATAGCCAACTCGTGAGCTGTCATCCGATAACTCTTCAGGTATTTCGTGGCATCAATGAACACCTCATCTATGCTGTAGACATGGATGTCTTCTGGAGCAATGTACTTAAGATAAGTTTGATATATACGGCAACTATACTGGATATAATATGCCATTCGAGGAACAGCTATCACGTAATCAACAGCAAGTTCAGGATGCTCCTTCAACTCTGTGTCAGACGAGGATTTTCCAGTAAATCTGTATCCAGGAGCATGCATCTGTCGCTCACGGTTTATTTCGCGTACCCTTTGTACAACCTCAAAGAGTCGTGCACGACCTGCTATCCCATACGCCTTCAACGAAGGAGAAACCGCCAGGCAGATCGTTTTCTCCGTTCTGCTCTCATCGGCCACTACCAGATTTGTTGTCATCGGATCAAGTCCTCTTTCGCAACATTCCACGCTCGCGTAGAAAGACTTCAGGTCGATAGCTATGCAGGTGCGTTCCTTTTTCATGTTTCATGCTCCTCAGACTCGTTTCTTTTATGTTTCTTTTCTGCCTACAAATATACGAAATATTCTCGAAAAAAATCATATTACAATAAGGATTTCATGATTTTTTCCCATCAATCATCTGTAAATCATTGAACCATTCACAGGATAAAGCGATCGTAATAATCGAGAAAACGCAACGTGTTGAGTTGGCAAAGACAACGTGTTGTGTTGGGGATTTCAACGTGTTGTGTTTGCAAAGTTCACGTGTTGAAATCTGACGGCATGGAGGAGGTGGATTCTGACTTCTGAAGATGGTTTATCTGTATGCTGAGATGCTTTGGGGGATGAGAAAACAAACAGAAGGAAAACGGTTTCATTTTCCTTCTGTTGGATGATTGTTGTTAAAGTGAAACTTTACTTCTTGTTGAGAGCCAAGTCAACGTTTACTGCACATGCTACTGAGCAGCCTACCATGGGGTTGTTGCCAATACCCAGGAAGCCCATCATCTCAACGTGGGCGGGAACGGAACTTGAACCTGCGAACTGGGCATCGGAATGCATGCGTCCCAAGGTATCAGTCATACCGTAGGATGCAGGGCCTGCTGCCATGTTGTCAGGATGCAGGGTGCGGCCTGTGCCACCACCACTGGCTACGCTGAAGTAAGGCTTGCCGGCCAGAACGCGTTCTTTCTTGTAGGTACCTGCAACGGGGTGCTGGAAACGAGTGGGATTGGTTGAGTTGCCAGTGATGCTGACATCAACGTCTTCCTTCCACATGATGGCTACACCCTCGCGAACATCATCGGCTCCGTAGCAGTTAACGGCAGCACGAGGTCCGTTGGAGTAGGGTGTTGACTTCACTACTTCCAACTTGCCTGTGAAGTAATCGAACTTTGTCTGTACGTAGGTGAAGCCATTGATGCGTGAAATAATCATGGCTGCATCTTTACCCAGACCATTGAGGATACAACGCAGGGGTTTGTCGGCTGGTCTTGACTTGTTTGCCATCTGGGCAATCTTGATGGCGCCTTCAGCTGCAGCGAATGACTCATGGCCTGCTAGGAAGGCAAAGCACTTGGTTTCAGGGGTTAGCAGACGTGCTGCCAACTCTCCGTGTCCCACACCTACCTTGCGGTCATCTGCAACAGAACCAGGGATGCAGAATGCCTGCAGTCCTTCACCAATGTACTGGGCTGCTTTCACAGCGTTCTCGGCCTTCTCTTTCAGGGCGATGGCTGTACCTACCACGTAGGCCCACTTTGCGTTTTCGAAGCAGATCATCTGAGTTTCCTCACATGTCTTGTATGGATCGAGACCTGCTTCTTCGCAAATCTGATTTGCCTCTTCGATGGAAGCAATACCGTGCTTGTTCAGGCAAGCAAGAATCTGTTTGATTCGACGGTCATAAGATTCAAATTTTACTTCTCTTATCATAGTGGTTCCTCCTAATTATTCTTTACGTGGGTCAATACTCTTCACGGCACCATCCTCGGGCTTTGTGCGGCCGTAGGTGCCTGTGACACTCTTCAGGGCCTCGTCGGCAGGAACGCCTTTCTTGACGGCATCCATGAACTTGCCCATGTGAACGAACTCATAACCGCAAACCTGATTGTCGGCATCGAGGAACATCTTGGTAATGTAACCTTCTGTCAGCTGCAGATAACGTGTGCCTGCCTTCTTGGTTCCATAGAGTGTACCAACCTGGCTGATCAGGCCCTTGCCCAGATCCTCCATACCAGCACCCACTACAAGACCTCCTTCTGAGAAGGCGCTCTGTGTACGGCCATAGACAATCTGCAGGAAAAGCTCACGCATGGCGGTATTGATGGCATCGCATACCAAGTCGGTATTGAGTGCCTCCAGGATGGTCTTGCCAGGCAGGATCTCAGAAGCCATAGCGGCACTGTGGGTCATACCAGAGCAACCAATTGTCTCGACAAGACATTCCTCGATAATACCTTCCTTGACATTCAGAGTCAGTTTGCATGCGCCTTGCTGGGGAGCACACCATCCCACACCGTGGGTGAATCCGCTGATGTCTTTGATTTCTTTAGCCTGAATCCATTTTCCTTCTTCAGGAATTGGAGCAGGACCATGTTTGGGGCCTTTAGCCACGCAACACATGTTTTGTACTTCGTGTGAATAAACCATAATTACTTAAACATATAAAAATAGGTAATGAAAACTATTATCTATGAGATTTTGTCATGCAAAAATAAATAAAATTAGGTATATTGGCAACTGAAACGACATGTTTTTTGCTTTTGGGCAGTCAAATTTAATGATTATTTCATAACTTTGCAAAATAGAGTTTGATTTTTATGGAAGTAAAGATTAAGGAACAAGATATTCTGCGAGCTGCAGATGAAGGAATGGATGCCTTCATCGGAGTCTTCCGTGATGCTATTCTGTCGGCTATCGGTGGTGAGCTGAATGCTGAAACAATGCAGCAGCTGCATTCTGACCAGATCACTTTGTTGGCTTACGAGAAAGTTCGCGAGGAGGTGTTGGATGGCGGTTTAATCCAATTGATTCACAATGGTTATGGTCCCTTCATTTTCCTTAATCCATTTGCCAAAGCGATGCGTCTTTGGGGGGCTCGTGAATTCTGCGATTTGATCTATGATGGCCGCAGGCTTTTCGAAAAGTATGGCGATGAGCTGACAAAGGACTGTACTGATGAGGAATTTATGGCTCTCTATGAGCAGTATCCCAAGTTTGATGACTTGGATGATAAATTCATAGAGATGGAGGAAGAGGTGACTGAAGTGGTAGCTCGATACGTGGATGAACACATCGAGAATTTTGCCACCGTGGTTAAATGACAGAAGATACGAGTAAATGGCTAAGACATTGATTCCCAATAAGGGAACATCCATCAATATAAAGAACAAGCGAGCAGAACACGATTATCTGCTATTAGACAAATACACGGCTGGTATCGTTCTGACGGGTACTGAAATCAAGAGCATACGTCAAGGTAAAGCCAGTCTGGTGGATACCTACTGCTATGTGATCAATGGTGAGGTGTGGCTCAAGAATATGTATGTTGCTCAATACAAACAAGGCTCATACAATAATCACATTGAGCGTCGTGACCGCAAACTTCTGCTCACGAAGAAGGAGATACGCAAGATTCAGCAGACCGTGAAGTCACCAGGATTCAGCATCATTCCTGTGTTGATTTTCATCGACGAAAAGGGATTGGCCAAGGTGGACATTCATATTGCTCGCGGAAAGAGGGAGTATGACAAGCGTGAGACCTTGAAGGAAAAGGAGGATCGAAGAGCTATCGATCGACAATTCAAGAAGGATTTCTAAACCTCTCGTATTCATTCGTCGCAGAGGTTTATATCATAATGAAGCAACTAATTAATCTCAAAAATAGTAATAATTATGTTTAAACGAAACATTTCATGGAGTAAATCCCTGATGTTGCTGGCCACAGCCGCTTTATGCCTGACCAGTTGCAAGAAATTCAAGTATGACTACGAAACCGTGGAAGGTGATGTGCTGAAGACCAAAATGTATACGCTGGAGAATGGTCTGAAGGTATACATGACCGAGAATCACGATGAGCCACGTATCCAGACCTTCATTGCGGTACATGCTGGCAGCAAGCATGAGCCTGCCGAGACTACTGGCCTAGCTCATTATCTCGAGCACATGCTCTTTAAGGGAAGCAGCAATTTCGGTACCGTGAACTTTGAAGAGGAAAAGCCTTTGCTCGATCAGATAACAGAACTCTATGAGACATACCGCAAAACTACTGATGAATCGGAACGTAAAGCCATTTATCATCAGATTGACAGTATCAGTTACGAGGCCAGTTCCTACTTTATACCCAATGAATACGACAAGTTGATGGCTCATATTGGAGCAAAGGGTTCGAATGCCTTCACCTCTTATGACCAGACCGTCTATACTGAGGATATTCCCAGCAACGAGGTGGAGAATTGGGCAAAAATCCAAAGTGACCGCTTTAAAAACATGGTGCTTCGTGGGTTCCATACTGAATTGGAGGCTGTTTACGAGGAGTTCAACAAATATCTCAACAGCGATTGGGATCATCTGTCTGACGCCATGTTCGGTGCCCTTACTCCCACGCACCCCTACAGCCATTCTGTAATTGGTTTGGGTGAACACTTGAAGAATCCCTCCATCGTGAATATCCTAGATTTCTTCCACAAGTACTATGTGCCCAACAATATGGCAATCTGCCTTTCTGGCGATTTCAATCCTGACGACATGATTGATGTCATCATCAAGTATTTTGGCGATATGGAGCCCAATACGGAACTGGAGATGCCACATTATGATCCTCAGCCGGAGTTGATGGAAGCCAAGTCTTGCGAGGTGATCACACCTAACCCTGAGATGGTGCTTATGGGGTGGCGTTTCGATGGTGCTGCAAGTCATCAGAACGATACGCTTCAGGTTCTGACTCAGGTCTTGCATAATGGTACCGCAGGTCTCTTCGATCTCGACCTCAATCTAACCCAGCTGGTCAATTCTTCCAGTACAGAGACCTATAATCTCTGCGATTACTCAGTTCTTATGCTTGAGGCCCAACCTCAGACTGGCCAGTCACTCGACGAGCTGAAGACCTTGCTTTTGGGAGAAGTTGACAAGTTGCGTAAGGGTGAGTTTGATGATGATCTTGTTCAGGGAATCATAGCTGAGGCAAAACTCAACCAGCAAGCTTCCCTCGAAGCAAACAGGAATCGAGCCATGATGTATGTCGATGCTTTCATCAACGATGTTCCTTGGGCTGATCAGGCAAAGAGCATGGATCGTCTGGCAAAGATCAAGAAAGAAGATGTAGTGGCATTCGCTAACAAACACCTTCTTGACACGAACTTCGTTGTGATCAATAAGCGTCAGGGCGAGGACCCGGCCATCACACCTGTTCCCAAGCCTGCCATCACTCCTATACAGATGAACCGCGATACTGTCAGCGTGTTTGCCAAAGCCATTCTCGACAGTACGGCCGCTCCCATAGAACCTGTTTTCCTGGATTTCCAGAAGGATCTCACTTTCAGCGAAACGGATGCCAAGGTACCTGTTATTTATCGGGAAAATACCATCAACGACATCTTCCAGTTGACCTATCTCTATGATATGGGCCAGGCTGCTGACCGTTATCTGCCTTTGGCTGCTCAGTATCTCAATTATTTGGGTACAGATTCCTTGACTGCTGAGGAGATTCAGCAAAAGTTCTTCCTGTTGGGTTGCAAGTTTGATGTCCGTACAGATGTTCGTGAAACTCGTATCAATCTTTCTGGCTTGCAGGAGAATATGCCTGAAGCCCTGCGTTTGCTGGATAACCTGCTCACTAACGTTAGACCTGACTCTGTTGCCTTCCAGAACCTGATTCTCAGCAATCTTCAGGAGCGTCAGAATATGTTGAGCATGTTCGACTATTACAGTTATTTCCTGCGCGATTATCTTACCTATGGTCTACCTGGCGTTGAGCTCACCCTGACAAATGAGGAATTACAGAAAGCCAACTACGAGGAGTTGATTGCACGCATTCGAGACTTGCGCTCATACGAGCATCGTGTCCTCTACTATGGGCCTGCCAAGAATGCTGACGTGTTGGCTACCCTCAATAATCTTGATCAGCCTGAGATGAAGCCTGTTCTGGCAAATAATGTTCCAGCGATGGAGCAACCCTCAGAAAATCTTTGTTTCGTATATCCTTATCATGGAACCACCAGTTTCGTCATGTCGCAATATGCTTGTACTGGCACTCCCTGGAAGGCAGATGAACTGGGAGCCATTCGCATGTACAACGAATATTTTGGAGCAGGCATGAATACGGTTGTCTTCCAGGAAATGCGCGAGAAGCGAAGCCTATGCTATGGAGCCGGTGCCCGCTACAATTCTCCTAACTATCAGGACACTTATGCCTATTTCGTAACCAATATCCAGAGTCAGAATGACAAATTAGGCGATTGTATCGACGTGTTCAGCGATATCGTAAACAATATGCCAGCCAGTCAGACCGCCTTCGATATCTCCAAGCAAGGCCTTATCACTCAGTTGCGTACTGAGCGTACTACCCGCCAGCATATCATCGAGGCATTCCTGAATGCTGAAAAGCTTGGCTTGCAGGACGATCCTCGCAAGATGGTTTATGATCAGGTTCAGGATATCACTATGGATGACATTGTCAATTTCCAGCAAACCCATGTAAAGGACCTCCATTACAGGACGGCCTTTGCTGCTGACCCTGCAGGATTGAATTTCAAGGAGCTGAGCAAATTGGGTACGGTGAAACTCCTTTCAGCCCACGAAGTGTTCGGCTATTGATATCTTCATGTTCACATTGCAATCGGAACTCGACAAAGGGCGTATCCTGAGGCTTGATGGAGCTATGGGTACCATGATTCAGACCTATCATCTGACTGAGGAAGATTTTCGTGGCGTTCGCTTTCGCGATATTCCAGGTCAGATGCAGGGCAACAACGATATCCTGGTTCTCACGCGTCCTGATGTCATTCAGGACATTCATCGTCGCTATCTTCAGGCTGGAGCCGACATCATCACGACCAACACATTCAGCGCCCAGCGAGTCAGCATGGCCGATTACCATTGCGAGGCCTACGTGAAAGAGATCAATCGTACGGCAGTTTGCATTGCCCGCAAGGTTGCTGAGGAATTTTCGACGCCCGAGAAGCCCCGTTTCGTGATTGCTACCGTTGGCCCTACCAACAAGACGCTCTCCATGAGCCCTGACGTGAACAATCCAGCTTTGCGTGCCTTGACTTTCGATGAGCTGTGTGATGCTTACGTGGAGCAGATTTCCACCTTGCTGCAGAGTGGGGTAGACGCCATCCTGCTTGAGACCGTTTACGACACGCTTAATGCAAAGGCCGCCATTCGTGCTTTCCAGATAGCTGAGGATCGGACAGGCATTCAGACACCCTTGATGCTCAGCGTGACGGTCATCGATAAGGCAGGTCGTATCCTGAGTGGACAGATTCTGGAGGCTCTTGTCGTCAGTGTGGCTCATGCCCCCTTGCTCAGCATCGGACTCAATTGTTCCTTTGGCGCTCATGACATGTTGCCTTGCCTGCGTACGTTGGCCCAGCATGCACCTTATTATATAACGGCTCATCCCAATGCAGGTCTGCCTAACACGTTGGGAGGATACGATCAGACGCCCCAGATGATGCGCGATGAGATGCGTCGTTTCGTGGAGGAAGGTCTGGTGAACATCATTGGTGGATGTTGTGGTACAACGCCTGAGCACATTGCTGCCCTGGAGGATTTGACTCACTTTTCAGCGCATGTCCCCTCGCAGTCGCATTGTAGCGTTGCTCTCAGCGGACTGGAAGCTTTGACTGTGGATGCAGATAAGACGGATTCCGGAAGTGCGTTCATCAATGTGGGTGAACGTTGCAATGTGGCTGGTTCCAAGAAGTTCCTGCGACTCATTCGCGAGGGCTCCTATGAGGAAGCGCTTTCCATTGCCCGCAAGCAGGTGGAAGATGGTGCCTTGGTACTCGATATCAATATGGATGATGGCTTGCTCGACGCGAAGAAGGAGATGACGAATTTCCTCAATCTGCTGGCGAGTGAGCCAGATATCTGTCGAGTGCCCATCATGATCGACTCCAGCAACTGGGAGGTGATACGTGCTGGCTTGAAGTGTATTCAGGGCAAGGGAATCGTTAACAGCATTTCTCTCAAGGAAGGCGAAGAACTTTTCTTGGCTCATGCAAAAGAAATCAAGAACCTGGGTGCTGCTACTGTCGTGATGGCTTTCGACGAGAAGGGACAGGCAGACACGTATGAGCGCCGCATCGAGATCTGCGAGCGTGCCTATCATCTGCTGGTCGACAAGGTCGGTTTCTTGCCTCAAGACATCATTTTCGACCCCAATATCCTGGCTGTTGCAACGGGTATGCCTGAGCACGATGCCTATGCCTGGGACTTTATCCGTGCGTCAGAATGGATTAGACGAAACCTGCCAGGAACTCATGTGAGTGGTGGTGTGAGCAACCTCAGTTTCAGCTTCCGGGGGAACAATTACATTCGCGAGGCGATGCATGCCGTTTTCCTTTATCATGCTCAGCAGTATGGTATGGATTTTGGTATTGTAAACCCCTCTGCCAAAGTGATGTATAATGATATTCCTCAAGCTCAGCTTCATGTTATTGAAGAAGTCATCCTGCATCCCTCATCGCATGCTTCAGAGAATCTTATCACGTTGGCTCAGCAGCTTCTTGAGGAACAGAACGAACAGGGGAAATCCAATCTGGGAGGCGAAAAATCAACAGTTGAGAAAAAGTCTGTTGAGGAACGTCTTGCAGAGAAACTTCAGAAGGGACTTGCTGACGGGTTGGAATCTGATTTGCAGGAAGCCCTACATAAGTACCCTCGCGCGGTGGACATCATAGAAGGACCTTTGATGGATGGAATGAATCGGGTTGGTCAGCTCTTTGGGGAAGGTAAAATGTTTCTGCCTCAGGTTGTCAAGACGGCTCGCACGATGAAACAGGCTGTTGCCATATTGCAGCCCTATATCGAGGCGCAAAGGGTTAGCGGAAGTTCGTCTGCCGGCAGAGTTTTGCTTGCTACCGTGAAGGGAGACGTGCATGATATTGGCAAGAATATAGTCAGCGTGGTGATGGCTTGTAACGGCTTCGAGATTATTGATCTTGGCGTGATGGTTCCCGCTGAAACGATTGTTGAGAAAGCTATCGAGCTGAAACCTGACATCATTGGCCTGAGTGGTCTGATTACTCCCAGTCTGGAAGAGATGGTGCGTGTGGTTCGACTGCTCGATCAGGCTGGTTTGAACATTCCCGTTATGGTAGGTGGAGCTACAACGAGCCCCCTGCATACTGCGCTCAAGATTTCTCCTGCTTATGGCGGTCCTGTGATTTGGGTAAAGGATGCCAGTCAGAATGCTCCTATTGCCACCCGTTTTCTCAATCCTTCCCAAGTGAAGCAGGCAAGGCAGGAATTGATGGATGAGCAAAAGCGTCTTCGTCAGTGTCATGAAGCCAAGGAGCAGCAACTTCTTTCTCTGGAAGAAGCCCGCAAGCGAAAACTCAACCTTTTTGATGACAAGTAAAGGAATGAACAAAAAGGAGCTTCGAAAGCTGATACGTGAGCGTAAGCGCCAATTCTCACATGGGGAGTTGGAACGTTTTTCGCAGCATGTCTGCAGGCAAGTCCTCGAGCATGACTTCTGGTTGAACGCTTCCACTGTTCTTCTTTACAATTCCTTGCCTGACGAAGTGGATACGCATCTGCTTCTTGAGGCGGGTTTGAAGGCAGGCAAACAGATCTTGCTTCCTGTGGTGGCGGGCGAGGATTTGGAACTCCGCATGTATTCAGAACAGATGAGGGAAGGCTTATTCGGTATCCTGGAGCCAGTTGGAGAAGCATTCCTTGATTTCTCATCCATTGATCTTGCCATTGTACCAGGCATCGCTTTTGACGCAGAACGGCATCGGTTGGGTAGGGGACGTGGATATTATGACCGTCTTCTCTTAAATCTCCCTGACTGCAAGACGATGGGTATATGTTTCCCATTTCAACTCGTTGACTCAGTTCCCGTGGACTCACATGACATTCCCATGTCCGAGGTCATATCTTGTAGTCAGACTTAATCCTCTCGTCAGCCACAAAAGAGAGCTTGGGCTAACAAATGGCCGAATTGCCTTCTCTCTGTCATTTTCATTGTCGTATTCATTGTTCAGTATTTCAAATGCTTACTCACCCTGCGCTCAGGGCGACGTGTCAGAGATCTGTTTTCAACGTGTCGGCTCCGGATTTCCAACTCGATGATTTCTCCTTCTTAACACGATGCAAAGGTACGTTTAAGCGAGTGCCGTGCGATAAAACGCTTTTTATCAGTAAGGCCGAGCGGAAGTACCTTAGCGACAGCAAAGGTACGGACTTCTGGTGAACCGCTGGCGCGTTTTGGCGTGATGTGGCGTGATTTGTCTTGTTTTGGCGTGATACGGCTTGATTTGTCAGTTTTTTTCTTGCATAATTCACGAATTTTTTGTATCTTTGTGTAGTAATAAACGAAGACGATAACGATGACGAAGACGATGACCGTAAATGGGACTCCGCCTGCGCCTGAGCACCTGTTGGAGCGCAAGAATTTCAAGACATCGTCTCAAAGCACATGTCTTTCGTCGTTTCTGTCTTAGTTCTATTCCTGTTTAGTTCATATTCTACTCCAA
>JAFZWK010000022.1 GCA_017617335.1 Bacteroidaceae bacterium
AGATACGATTATGAAATAGATATATCAAGCCCCCAAGATGAAGGAAATCCGCCTCAGTAGCGAAGCAGTATTGGTAAGAGATTCCACCAAGGATGTCTTCAGCCGCAAGCACGATGCGATGTTTTTTCTGTTTTCCTTGGTTGTGCTGCGAGGCCGAAAGCTGTTCTGAGGTGTTGGGACAAGGGCTGTCAAGCTTGCTTGGACAGGACTTGGGGCGATGCCTTGGAACAGATGCTCGCAGAGCATGCAGCACAACCAAGTGTTTTTGTGGTTTTGGTTGAAATCTCTGCATCAGAGAGCACAATCAAGTGCATTTTGTGATCTTGGTTGATTTTCTTCACAAGAATTTTTAGGTTTCCCTATACATTCCTACATAGCATGCCTTATCTTGCTGTAATTAAATCAATTATAGCAATGTATAGAGACTACATGAAAAGCATCAGCTATACATTTAATAGAACACATTGACCATAAAACTAAAGTTTTCATACGTGTAATCTATTGACATTCAGCTTTGTTTCACTTTATCATGATGCGATGAAACAAAGTGTTTCTCACGTGGAAACAAAATGTTTAACGTGTGGAAACAGTTTGTTTCATATTGTGAGACCATACTGAAACAAATGTTAACAGATGCTAACGACAGCATGACTAAAACATAGAAATTACCGTTTTATGTATAGACGACAGCTTCCATGTAGTCTCTATACATTATTATAATAGTCTGAGTTTCAGTAGAAAAGAGTATACCATGTAGGAATGTATAGAGAAATCAAAAATTCTGTAGGGAAAATTGTTTCAACAGCAATGTCCAACAAAAAGGGGGCTTCTCTCCCTGCCCTACTTTCCGATCAGGAAGATGGAAGGGATCTTGCTGAGGTCAGGAAGCTTGATTCTCTTCCAGTCCTGAATGGTGTGGGTATGGATGTACTCGTCGGCTGTAGTGATGCCGGCTGCCACACAAAGACGGGTTTGGGGACGGAGGGTGCGAAGCAAGGTGTCAAGCATCTTATGGTTACGATAGGGCGTCTCGATAAAGAGCTGTGTCTGCGACTCGTTCCACGCACGAGTTTCCAGAGCTTTCAGCTTCTTGGCTCGATCTGACTCGTCGACAGGAAGGTAGCCATTGAATGCGAAGCTCTGCCCATTGAGTCCACTCGCCATCACAGCCATAATCATGCTGCTGGGCCCCACCAATGGGATGACACGAAAGCCTCTTTGCTGGGCTATAGCCACCACATCGGCTCCAGGATCGGCTACTGCCGGACATCCTGCCTCGCTGATAACACCTATGGGAAGCCCCTGCTGGAGAGGCTTCAGATAAGTGGCAAACTGATCGGTCTGGGCGTGCTTACCCATCTCGTAGAAGGTGGAGTCATCAATGGGGAATCCGCTATCCACCAGACGCAGGAAACGACGTGCGGAGCGGATATTCTCCACGATGAAATGCCTGATATTCATGATGATATCATGGTTGTAGGCTGGAAGGACCTGACTGACAGGCGTATCACCCAACGTGACAGGTATCAGGTAGAGGGCAGTTTCCATCAAGGGCAGAAGAGGTTACTCGACGAAACTCTCCAGGAGCTTCACCTCGTTGTCTGGAACAATGGTCACCTTCTCTGTGCTGGCAGGTACCACAGCAGACTCGCCTGCATGAAGGAACATGCCGTTCCCTTCGGAATCGAGGAAGCAACACTCTCCGCTCAAGCACATATAGACTCGGAAGGAATCCATCTCCGTGTACTGGCGCGTGTAGGGAGCGTCCAACTTCATTTCGTTCGTGGTGAAGAAGGGGCTGTTGACCAGTTCTGTAACAGCATTTCGCTTCTCGATGTAGTGAACTTTAGGATCCTCTGTGATGTCATCGAAGTTAATGGCCTCGAGAGCCAACTCGGTGTGTAACTCACGCAGATTGCCGTTGCGATCCCGTCGCAGATAATCGTAGATGCGATACGTAACGTCGCTTGTCTGCTGGATTTCAGCTATCACCATGCCTGCGCCGATTCCATGAACACGACCTGCAGGGATATAGAAGCAATCTCCAGGATTCACGCTGACCTTGTTGAGGTCATCCTCGATGCTTCCATCGGCTACCTTCCGTGCATAGTCAGCAATCTCCGTCCTCTGGCGGAAACCTGCAATCAGTTGGCTTCCACGATCGGCATCCACCACATACCACATCTCGTTCTTACCCATCTTACCATGACGGCGCTGGCTGAGCAAGTCGTCAGGATGCACCTGAATGCTTAGGTCCTGGCGGGCATCGATGAACTTGATGAGGAGGGGGAAATCATTGCCGAAGCGCTCATAGTTCTTCTTACCGACGAAGGCGGCACCATACTCTTCCAGAATCTGGGGAAGCGTCATACCACGACAATTTCCACTCGAGACAACAGACTCGGAACCCTTGACAGCAGAGACGACCCAAGTCTCTGATCCCCATAATGTGGGCTTGAATATGGGATTGAATTTAAGTATTTCCATTTGTGTTAGACTAATTGTTATGAAATGTTGCGCAAAGTCAGTTAAAATTGAGTGGAAGAACTTACTTCACGAAGTTGGAAGAAATCAAATACTTGGCACTCGCCTGCACGCGCTCCAGCTGATGACCACTACCAATATCCTCTACCTCAACGAAATAGGTCTTCTGACCATTTGCATAGAAATGCTTGAAGATCTGCTCAAAGTTCATCATTCCGCTCTGACCCAATACCAAGCGATCCTTGATGTGAAGAAGTTGGATTCTGGTAGGATACTTGTCGATCCACTCAACGGGGTCCTGACCACCCATGACTGTCCAGTAAACATCCAGCTCAATGGCAACCTTGTCAGGATCAGTCTCTGTGATGAAGATCTCCTCTATTTGACGGCCATCACGCGCACGATGATCCGTATTGACATTACTGCCTCCAGCTGTCACGCGACCAAATTCACGATCATGGTTATGATATCCCCATTGCATACCGTACTTCTTGCTGATCTCACCTGCCACGTTATAGACCTCGGCGACAGCCTGAGCATCCTCCAGACTGTTGATGCCAGGCAAACCAGGCTGAACGATATAAGGCATATCGAAGACAGCATGGTCGTCGCAAGCTTTCTTCCAGAAATCGCTGATCTTACCCAATGTAGCCTTGCCATACTTCTCGCCACGATTCAAATGGGGATTCATGTGGGAACTCATCACGCGCAAGCCAGCATCATCCACCATCTTCTTATACTCGGCCACAGGAACTCCACTCACCTTTCCGTTGCCATCATAGCCAGCCAATTCCAAATCGGTATAGCCAGCATCATGCAATTTCATCAACACTTCGGCCATTTTTCCATCCTTGGTCAACTCAGGGCCCAAGGAATAGGTCTGCAAGCCCAAGGTCTTACCCTTGGCTGCTTTGTTCTTCTTTACTGCTGTGGCAGAAAATGCCAGTTCAGGTACGAGCATGCCTCCCATCGTGAGTAAGGATGCACCTTTCAAAAAGTCTCTTCTACTTGTCATGGTTATAAATCAATTAGGATAGTTATATAAAAAATTCATTTCATCTTGGGCAAACGGTTAAACGCATGATGCCGCAACACATAATATTGCCAGAGAAGACTGAAAGAGGACAGGACAGGCTCCACATCAGAGAGAGTAGCCTGGAGATTGCTCTCGCGATCGTTGCGGAAATCCGACTTCATCCGATGGAAATCCCTTCGTCCCTTCCAAACGGCCAGGAAAGCCTGGAACTGCCCTTTCAACAAGAGATGGAAGGATGCCAAAGCATCGAGCCAGAAACGCCATCGCATGACAGAATGAAGTGTCTCTTCCGGCATATTCTTATAGAGAAGCAACAGGTTGTTGCGGAAATTCAGATAGGTCTTGCGTGGACTCTCTTTGGACAGCGTGCCTCCACCCAAATGATAAACCACGCTCTGAGGGATGCAGACGATACCATAACCCCTGCTACGGATTCGCCAACACAAATCAATCTCTTCCTGATGGGCAAAGAAACGGCCGTCCAATCCACCCACCTGCCAATAGACATCACGACGAATCATCAAGGCTGCACCTGTGGCCCATGAGACAGGAACAATATCATCGTACTGGCCCTCGTCTCGCTCCACCGCGCCTAACAGGCGACCACGACAATAGGGATAGCCAAAGCGGTCGATATAGCCGCCTGAAGCTCCTGCATACTCAAACATTTCTGGAGCCCACTCGCAACGAAGTTTAGGCTGGCAGGCAACCTCCTGAGGATGGGAATCCAAATAAGCGAGCATGGTCCTGAGCCAACCTGGCGAGACACGCACATCGTTGTTGAGCAAGAGATAATACTCTGCCTCCACCTGACGCAAGGCTTGATTATATCCTTCGGCAAAGCCATAATTCCGATCGAGAAGAATGCGACGGACAGAGGGGAACTCTTTCTCCAGCAACGCGATAGAGTCATCCGTGCTGGCATTGTCAGCCACAATGATCTCTGCCTCAGGTGTTTCCTTCAGGACGGAAGGAAGGAATTGCCGCAGCATATTGGCGCCGTTCCAATTTAGAATGACAACCGCTACTCTTGCCTGCTCTAAAGATGTCTGACTCATACTATTTCTCCCATTAATGCATACCTGTCAGCACTGAAATCACCCAAACGAACAGGCACTATCACGTTGTCTGGTTGATCTGCTGGGACGTGCAACTCTACCTTAATATAATTATCAGTAAATCCATACATGATGCCTCTCCTGCGGCTACGTTCAAGGAGAACAGGACGTGTGGTTCCTGCAAATCGACGATAAAAGTCGTGTAACTTGGCATCGCTTATCTGTAGAATCTGTTGACTTCGCCGATGCTTCTCCTCAGGTCGAACCTGATGAGGTATCTTCAGGGCCTGCGTACCAGGTCGCTCACTATAGGAAAAGACATGATATTGTGAGACATCCAACTGTTCCATGAAGTTTCGAGCCTCAGAAAACAACTCATCCGTCTCACCACGTGTACCCACTATCACATCCACCCCAATGAATGCATCAGGTATCAACTTGCGGATACGATCCACCTTGCTGGCAAAGAGCGCTGTATCATAGCGACGATGCATCAAACGAAGCACCTCGTCGGAACCACTCTGGAGAGGCACGTGGAAATGAGGCATGAAAGCACGACTCTGGGCACAAAACTGAATCACCTCGTCTGTCAGAAGATTAGGCTCGATGCTGCTGATACGATAGCGGTCAATCCCTTTCACCTCATCCAACGCCTGGATCAAGTCTAAGAAACTCTCACCTGTCGTACGGCCGAAATCTCCGATATTGACACCCGTTATGACAATCTCGTGTCCTCCCTGACGAACCACATCCTGGGCCTGCTCCACCATCGAGGCGATGCTGCCGTTTCTACTCCTTCCTCGTGCCATAGGAATGGTACAATAGGTGCAATAATAGTCGCACCCATCCTGAACCTTCAGGAAATAGCGGGTTCGATCACCACATGCACAACTGGGCATGAAAGAACGGATGTCCGCCGTCCTCACCGTGTGGAACTCATGAGCAACCAAAGCACGCTCCTCGGGCATCATTTCCAATCTTTCAGCAATGAATCGCATGATGTCGCCCTTCTGCTCAGAACCCAGCACCAAATCCACACCATCCAAATCAGCAACCTGCTGAGGTCTAAGTTGGGCATAGCACCCTGTGACAACCACCAAGGCTCCAGGATGCTGGCGGACAATGCGGCTGATGGCCTGGCGGCATTTATGGTCAGCCACCTCAGTCACACTACAAGTATTCACGATGCAGATATCAGCCAACTCACCCTTGCGAGCAGTCTCAACACCTGCCTGACGCAACTGTTGGCTCACGCTGCTGGTTTCTGCAAAATTCAGTTTACACCCCAGCGTAAAGTAAGCGGCTTTCAATCCTTTAAACTGATACATAATGCAAAGATAATGCAAAATCAGCAATTATGCAAATAAATGGAGATTTGCTCAAAAACGTAAATGATTGATTTACAAAACTTTAATAAAAAAGCTCAAAAAAAGTTGAAAAATTATTCGAAAAAAAAGAACATCGTATCAAAAAAGTGCGTACATTTGCACCGTTTTAATAAGCAATTGATTGTTTTACAGATTAAAAAGCAAAAGAAAATGAAAAAATTAGCATTTTTGTTCGTAGCTGTAGCAGCTGTATCATTCGCTTCTTGTGGTAACAAGGCTGAGCAGAACACCTGCGATGAGGTATGCGACACTGTAGCAGTAGAAGAGGTTGAAGAAATCGTTGACACTGTTGCTGTTGATACCGTTGCTGCTCCCGAGGCAGAATAATTAGCGGACAAAAACAGTCTTATGTATGGGTTGCATCTATGGATGCAGCCCATTTTTTTGTCTTTTAGACTCCATCCCCAGCCCATCACCAGACGTATGTGGCTTTGCAACGTGTTGAAATGGGGAAGTTAACACGTTGAGATTAGGAAGATGACAAAAAGAAAGAGGTGTGAAAAAATCACACCTCTTTGCTCATCTTGTATGCTGTTTGATTATTCCTCTTCAGCTGTGGTCTCCTCCACTACAGGAGCAGGCTCTTCAACGGGAGCAACGGGAGCCTCACCACCTTCAGCAACTACGGTGAAGGGAACTTGAGCAGCCACTTCCTTGTGGAGCTTGATTGTTGCGATATACTCACCTACAGACTTCACATCCTTCACGCTGATAATCTTGCGGTCGATGTTGAAGCCGAGCTTCTTGAGCTCATCGGCGATCTGCAAGCTGTTTACGCTACCATAGATAACACCTGTAGAGCTGACTTTAGTGCTGATGGTCAGAGCAACTGCATTCAGCTTCTCAGCCAAAGCCTCAGCGTCAGCCTTAATCTTAGCCAACTTCACAGCCTTCTGCTTCAGTTCCTCAGCCAACTGCTTCTTGGCACTCTCTGATGCGATGACACCTTTGCCAAAAGGAATCAGATAGTTACGTCCGTAACCAGGCTTTACGTTTACAATATCATTCTTGTAACCCAAGCCAATAACGTCTTCTTTCAGTATAATTTCCATATCTAATCCTCCTTTTGTTTTACTTCATCAAATCAGTTACGAAGGGCAGCAAAGCCAAGTGACGGGCACGCTTAACGGCCTGGGCCACACGGCGCTGATACTTCAATGATGTACCAGTGATACGACGAGGCAGAATCTTGCCCTGCTCGTTCAGGAACTTCTTCAGGAACTCAGGATCCTTGTAATCGATATACTTGATACCACTCTTCTTGAAACGGCAGTACTTTTTCTTCTTGGTATCGATAGCGGGAGCTGTCAAATAACGAATTTCTGATTGCTGTGCCATACTTTAAGCCTCCTTACTTGATTTGTTGTTTCTTCTCTTCTCAGCATACTCTGCTGCGTACTTCTCCATCTTTACGGTCAGGTAGCGAAGTACTTTCTCATCACGACGGTAAGCAGTCTCCAATGTCTTGATCGTCTGGGGCTCTGCGTTGAACTCGATAAGTGCATAGAAACCCGTTGACTTCTTTTGGATGGGGTAAGCCAGCTTCTTCAAGCCCCAGTTCTCCTCGCTGATGATTTCAGCGCCATTCTGGGTAAGAACGTCTTTGAACTTGTTTACCGCTTCCTTCATCTGGTCATCAGACAAAACGGGAGTTAAAATGAAAACGGTTTCGTATTGATTCATAATACGTTAAATTGGTTAATAAATAGATAATTTTGCAAAATGCGGTGCAAAGGTACAAAAAATATATCATTCCACAAGTTTCTTGAGCAAATATTTTCCACCTGATCACAAAATTATCATCCTGTCACGACTCAGCAAATGAAATTTGAACATTTTTCAGTAACTTTGCAAGCAGAATAGAACTGTTGGTTGCGCGGGTGAGAGTACCGTTATTGGATTCTCCAGGTGTCCCTTCCAGTAGTTCTATTTTTGTCGCTTCTAATGTGTACTGGAGCGCAAGAAAAGGTAAATTTGTAAATCTGTAAATAGTTAAATAACCCTTATCCACACTCCTTCTCCTCTCTCCTTTGCCTCCACAATCTTCTGCTTCAGGCGATTGAGCCAGAGGGTTGAGTTTTGCAGTTGCCCCACCTGCTTGTTCTCGCCCACCAGGATGCAGCCCGCCGTGTCTCTGGGCGTATTGCCAGCATGGATGCGGATGCCGCTGAACTGGGGGACATTGAGCAGCAGAGGAAGCCACTTCTTGAACTTTGGGGAGTAGGTAATCACCACAGGATAACGCCCCTCAGGGATGGCGAAGGGTTTCTGTGTTATCCCACCTCTGCTTTTCGTCTTCACCTCCCGTACTGGAGGTTCCAGCGTGTCGCAGAAATAAGTGCCTTCGTCAACGTTAACGTTAGCGTCAACGCTGGCAGCTGGGAGAATCCCCAGCTTGCCAATCGTGTACGATTTCTTCTTTGCTATTCTTTTCAGTATCAGTTCCATAACTTTTGAATGTTCTTGAAAATTGAAAATCGAAATGAAACTTTGAAACTTTGAAACAGAATCAGAGTATTATATTACCTGTCTTGCGATAGATAGTCTTATAACCCTTGTCTTCTTTAATCTTGCGAGCTTTTTTTGCCAGATGGTCATCCATCAGTCGCTTTATCTTGACGCGAACGCTGTTTTCGCTGTTCAATTGGAAGCACCTCATCACATCCTCATTCGTGAATTCTTCAGGCAGACGGTTGAAGGCCTCGATGGTCTTCTGTTGTCGCTGCACGTTCATATTGGCTTCCCTCCACTTGTTGTCGAAGTAGTTCTCAGCCATCGCACCAAAGTAGTGGCGCTGGCAGGTGTACTGGATGTTGGTCAGCAGTTCCGTCAGGCGCCAGTCTGTCTCGTCTGTCTCGAACTCGCCGCACCAGTACTCGCCATCCTTCTGCATCCTGTCCCAGTGGCGCATCACGATGAAGGGAGCGGCAAAGTTCAGGCCGTGGTAGGCGCAGCGCTTCAGCAGCATTTCGTCTGCCTTCGAGTCGTTCTCCTTGGCGTCCTCCATGCGGCGTGCCGTCCAGTCATAGAGTTCATCCACCAGTCTCTGGACTGACAGCTCGCCCTTCATCCTGTCCAGTTTCCTTGCCCACTCCACCAGCCGCTCGTCGCTCTCGAGGTCGATTGCGCTCTCGCGCTCGATCATCTCGAAGTTGGTGGAAGGCAGGGGGATGACCGTCAGGCGTGTGGCGAGTCCTGAGCCGAAGTTCTGGTCGTTGACCTTCTTCTTCAGGGCGAT
>JAFZWK010000023.1 GCA_017617335.1 Bacteroidaceae bacterium
AGAAGATCCAGTTGGGCGAGCTCGGCAGCTTCGGCATCGGCCTGAGCACCAAGGGAGCCAACACCGCCGCCCTGTTCACCGCCGAGAACATCAAGAAGGTGAATGTGAACTGGGAGCGCGGCAAGCTCTTCAAGAACCTCCGCGATGACGCCACCTTCAACCTCGTACCCAGCCGCAAGGCACAGGAGGATGCGGTAGCCGACGCAAAGCGCCAGGAAACGTTGCAGCCTGAGGAGGATGGGGACTAAGAACTAGTAGACCTAGTAGCCCTAGTAGTCCTAGTAGCCCTAGCAGGACTAGTTGACTCCCAGGCCGAACTCGGCCTGGGAGGGGCTAGGGAGAACTAGGAAGACTAGAAAGACTAGAGCAAACCAGAAAAGAAAAGAGAAAAGGAGGCAAACCATGAGCAAGAAGGACACTTGGAAATTCATCCTGCAGACGATTGCGGCCATCATCAGCGCCATCCTGACGAGCCTGGGCGTATCGAGCTGTCTGGTGTAAGGGGAGGGAACAAAAGACACAGCAGCTATAGTCAAATACGATTGTAGCTGCTGTTGTAGTAAATAGGTATCTTTTATCTGTTTGGAGAAAATGGTTGATTAATCATGAATTTTCTATCTCACATATTTCTTTCCTTGCCTGATATAGATTCCCTTCTGGGGCTTCTGCTCCAGCCTGCGGCCTGAGAGGTCGTAGATATTATGTCTGATTTCTTCCTTGTTATTTGTTATTGTTTCAATTCCTGTCGTATGCATTTCGAATTCGCCAGTGAATGACTCACCACTATTCTCCATGGTGACGGTATAACGGCCTTTTGCGTAGGCAGAGATGTCGATGCTGAGGGCTACGATGTTGCCTGCGTTGACGGTTTTCTCATAGACGACTTGGTCTTCTTCGTTAGTAATGCGTACCAGATAGGTATCGTCGAGCGAGTTCAGCCTGATGTCTAACTGTAGGTTGTTGTATTCACCATATAGCGGTTGTTCTTTCTCTCTCTTAATCGGTGCGTGGGGCTTTGTCTTGATTGTATGGGTGAAGTCGAAACGGTTTTTCTTGGCGTCCATAGACTCAGGTGTAGCCCCATCCTCGTATTCGTCGTTGAGGTAAATAACTTCATCGCCAACGGTACAGGACATCAAGAATAACGCGTGATATTCCTCACCTAAATAGACACTATACATTGGACCATCAATGCTTCCGACACCCTCTAACCAAGTGGTATTGTATTTGTATTCTCCGAATACGCTCATCATGACATCTCTATAAACGCCCTTAAAGCCCTCTATTCCTCCTGTCTGCCTCGGTCCTATCACATAAGGATAATAATCATAATTTATCTGTAGGGTGTCATTGGCTTCTGGGAGGAAGTCATACATCATCTTAAATTGTTTGTTTGTCATGTTGTATTCGTACACTTTTTTATTCTCTTCGTACCATGCTCCAACATATCTCAGAGAGGGATATTGTGAAATAATCGCATAATCTGGATGATCTTGGTTGACATATCGCTGGCACATCATCTGCTTGCAGGTCTTTCCGTCGATGATCGTGTCACCATCGAAATAATAGTACTCAACCCTCTGCACTGGATTACCAGAGTAGTCGCCCACTTTCCACACCTTGCCTTCCTCGACGAAGGGGCGGTAGGCATAGTCCTCGCTCTGCGTTGTGATATCCCACAATTCGGATGAGGATGTTCCCAGAGTCTCCAAGGCTTCCTTGTCTTCATAAACGACATGACCATCTTCATACAGGACAGGGAAAATGCGTTTGCCGCCATCGCTCGTTTCGCCTAAGCCGTAGAAGGGGCCATAGCCGAGCCAGCCCACACCAACCATCAACTGGGGCGTGTCCCCATGTAAAGCATCACGCCACCATGTGTAGCTTCCGTCATTCAATACGTGATGTCTGAAAAATCCCGAAGTTGTATTAACTGTCTGCCACTTGTCTTCCGTCTCATCTGACGAGGAGATACAGCCATACGTTACATGGAATGCACTTCTGGCACGGGTGTTGAAGAGATAAAGGTCGCGGTCGGTGAGCCCTTCGATGGTCTCCGCATCCCACTCGATGTCATACAATGCCGCCATTTCCGTCGGATTTTCCATGCGAAGCCAAGCCTCGCCGTCGGCATCCTCACGCAGAAGATACTCTCCGCTCAATACCTTGGTCACTTCGTGCTGTGGCGAGACATTATATTGCTGTACCTGCATCACAGTATATGTTTTTCCGTCTATACCTCGAGTCCCTGCCACATGGTGACGATTCAGCAGAATTTGATTGTCCCGCGTGTATCCATCTATCCACGAAGTACCCGACGTGATGAAGTCGTGCATGGTATCCTTGTAAATATACTCATCACCCACACGGCAGGAGCGTAGCGTCATCGTAGACCCTGTAAAGCCCAGGTAAATGCTGAACTCTGGTCCCCAAAGACTGCCCACACCCTCAATCCACAGGTTCTGCACTGAGGCATCGGAGGCATATTCCGGATTATTGGGAAGAAACAATCCCAGCCTATGCAGGGCATGCCCGCAGGTTTGGATGCTGTCGTCTATGTACACTTCATAATCTATGCCTTCCACTTTGGATTCGAAGAAAGTGTCTCCAGTATGCAAGGTGAAATCATAGTAAAGTTCTTCTTCAGTGGATTTTTCCGGTAAGAAGTACACTCTTCTGTTTTCTTCCCGAAAAGCTCCCCTGTATCCTTCCTTTTCATTATTATATACCTCATAGAATCTCTTATACACCTTACCGTTGACGAGTGTGTCGCCTCTGAGAGTGAATGTCTCTGGAATCACTTTCGTGGCTTGGTTCATGTCAACTTCAACGACCCATGTCTTGCCCTCTTCGACGAAGGGACGGTAGGCCATCAGTGGTGCCTCGGTACCAGCATATTCCTCATAAATGCCGTATGCCCCTCTATAAGGTATCCAGCCTTTAGCCTTTGCTACAGCTACCTGTGTGATTGTCATCGCATTCTGCTCATTCTCAAAGAACATGACATACAGACTTCCTTCACTCACGGTGGGTAGACTCTCCACAAGTGCATCCATTCCTTTACCCTTAATCTGGTTTCTTAAGCAGTACACCGTTGTCAGTGCGCTATTCTCCGACAAATCAAGCGTGGAGAGTTGATTGTTACGGCAGTCCAAAGACATTATTGCAGAACATCCAGATAAACAGAGCGTTGTAAGCTGGTTGTCATTACAGCCCAAAGATTTCAGTGCAGAACATCCAGAAACATCAAGTGAGGTCAACTGGTTGCTAAAGCATGATATCGATTCCAACGATTTATTGCCTGACACATAGAGCGTCGTCAGTTTGTTATTCATACAAGACAAGGATGTCAATGCTGAGTTCTTTGTTACATCAAGCGTTGTCAACTGATTCTTGGAGCAAACTAGCAAGGTAAGTGCCGTATTCTTTGATACATCGAGGGTTGTCAACTGATTATCATTGCAGTGGAGTCTTCTCAGTGCCGTATTCTTTGACAAATCAAGTGACGTTAATTGGTTGCTGTAACACACCAAGCAGATCAACTTTGTATTCTTTGATACATCAAGTGCAGTCAACTGGTTGTCAGAGCAGGCAAGCGTATCCAGTTCAGTACACCTCGATACGTCAAGTGCTATCAGACTGTTGCCCCCACAGTTCAGAAATTTTAGTTCTTTGTTTTGCGACAAATTGATTGTCGTCATTCTGTTGCCGACACATTCCAACTTTTCCAAAGTGGTGTTTTTCGACAAGTCGAGCGTCGTCAGTTTATTTGTCATACAATTCAAGTCTTTCAATGCGGCAAAGTACTCAATACCCTTCAGGTTATGTATTTCCAAGCGACTTATATTGAGAGAGGTAACATTCTCCATTTCCTCGTTTGTCAAAACGCCATCAGCGCCATATTCTTGACTCAGCACCCAATTACGGAAGTTTGAATCTGGAAATGTCGTCTCGTCAATCTTTACATCAGCCATGTTGTCATCAGTGGGCAGGTTGTTAAAATCATCAGCCGTGAAGATACACTTTCCATCCTCATAGCATGATAAGAAGTCTTCTCCATAAATGATACCATTAGTAGGCTGGGCTGCATATAGTTGTATGATGTTCCAGCCTTTTTCACAACCCACGCCCTCGACAATAGGAGCTGAAGCAAAGTAGTCTGTAGGATCCCATAATATATCATAATATAACACATTGAGTATTTGATCATAATGGAAGCACATTGGTTTAATGGAAGTAAGCTGATAGTAATATGGCTCAAATGAAGGTCTATAGCTATCGCCAACAGACATGCCAAAATCATAAAGCAGATGGTCACCATTATCACTGGTATACTGCCACACCTTTCTGTTCTCCTCACGAAGAGCGCAATAGTATTTTTTGCCTTCTTCGCTTATGCGATACATTTTATAATATGTCTTGCCGTCTATCTCTGTGGTACCGTTAATGACATACGAGACTTCCTTCGTCCATTGCTCATCATTCCATAAGTTATGATAATACTCTTGATAATTCCACGTCTTGCCCTCTTTCAAAAAAGGATGGTAGGTTATCTTTGTTTCGAGTGGTACAATAGCACCGAACTGGTTCCAAGGACTTGAGGACTGATAGTTATCAATGGATGCTGCTGGTACATGGAGGGTTACCTGAGATAGATTAATATCTGTAAAGGTATTTTTGTCTGTATTAGGTACAGTCTTTGCATGGCAGTAAATATCCATTAACCCATTGCAACCATGGAAGGCATCCTCACCAATACTGGTGACACCTTCTGGTATGGTGATGCTGGTCAGTTGGCTACAGTTCCAGAAAGTGCCGTCGCCAATACTGGTAATCCCCTCGGGTATGACGAGGTCGGTCACCTCTTTTTTATTGAGATAGAGATGGGCACCATACCAAAGGGGATTCGCAGCCCAATAAAAAGAGATTCCGCACCAAGCTGCAAGGTCTGAAATATGTACGGTGTCCAGTTTTTTGCACCAGATGAAAGCATTTTCTTCTACTGTAGCCATGCTTGGCGGAATGGTGACACAGGTCAGGTTGCCACAGCCTCGGAAAGCGTCTGTGCCTATGCTGGTGACACCATCGGGGATGGTGACGCTGGCCAGCGTCGTACAGTAGTCGAAGGCATAGCTGCCTATGCTGGTGACACCCTCCGGAATAACAAGGTCTGTTACCTCTTTACCGTCGAGATAGAGGTGGTGGGCATAGCAAAGTGGATTAGAGCTATCGCTGTAGTACCCTGACGTGAATTCAATGCCACACCAAGCGGTCAGGTCGTTGATATACACGGCACTCAGGCCAGTGCAGTTGTTAAACGCTCCAAAATCTATGTAGGCGATGCTTGGGGGGATGGCGACGCTGGTCAGGCCATTGCAGTCATGTAAGGCCTCGTAGCAGACACACTTGGTACCCTCCTTGATTACCAGTTCACCCGTTGGTTTGTTACCTTTGTAGCCAAAGAGAAATGGGCCGATATAGAAAACACCTTCAGGGGCTTCGTCATATTGCGCAGCGTACCAAGGTGTGTCGTAAAACGCGTTTCTGCCAATGAAGGTGAGGGCGGCAGGGAGGGTGAGGCTGGCCAAGCTGCTGCAATTCTGAAAAGCATAGGTGTCAATGGTGCTGACAGAGGACGGAATATTTACCGTCACGAGCTGTTTGCAGCCACGGAACAATGCTGAGGCTATCTGCGTCAGACCACTTGGAAGTTGCACTGCGGTCAGACTGTTGCAGAAGGCGAAGGCATAATCTCCAATGTCGGTTATGGTCTCAGGGATGCTGACGGACTTGATGTTATCGTTTTGTCGGAAGGCACCCTCACCGATGCTTGTCACCACATACTCTGTCGTTCCAATGGTAAATCTGTCGAGTATTGCTATATCTCCTGTAGCATCAGGGCTGCCTGAATGGTAGACGCATTCCAGTTCATAGCCGTAGCCTTGGCCTATTACTTCCTCATATCCAGCCTTGGCCATTGCTATTCCTGAGCCAGGTTCATAAGTGTAGACCACCATGTTCTGAGGATCCATATACTCATCTGCTGATGCAGTACCAGCAAATGTCAAGAGTACAAATAAACTAGATACAATTTTTTTCATAATCTGTCTATTTTTTAATGTTCAATCTTCAATAGTCAATCCTCAACTCCTCAGTATCTGTTCCAGAGTGATTTCTGGATTGCTTTCTCCGAACACGTCTTTCTTCAACTTGAGCTTGCGATGTTGGACGGCTGAGACGGTGATACAGTAGATGTTGCAGATGGTGCGGTTGCCGATGCCGAGCCGTGTGAGAATACACAGGCGGATGTCGTCTTCCTGCAAATTGGGGTATTTTACTCGTATTTTTGCAAAACGGTTACTGTCGATGGCATTGAGTGTGCGTTCTATCTCGCTCCATTCGTGTTGAGTGAGGGTGATGAGCGAATCGCCGCTCTGGTTGAGTTTTTTTATCACTTCTGTACGTTCGAGGATGTAGTTTTGTAGAAATGCCACCACTTCATTTGCCTGGTGCAACGAAGTCTTCTGATGCTCAGCCTCCTGATGGAGCCGACGTTTCTCCTGTTCCTGCATACGGATGCGATAGCGAAATGCCTGCACAACCGCAAGAAGGATGATGACTGCAGCAATGATGACAATAAGGAGTGTACGACCATACATCTTTGAGCGGTATTCAAGTTGCTGATTCTCCATTTCCTGCCTCAACGTCTCCTGATAGTACTGATCTTTCTGTTCAAGCGCCTTGTAATAGAAGTCCTCTATTTGCCCGAAGGCTTCGTCTACGCTGTCCTCCACCTGTGTGGCTCCCAACCGTCGAAGTGCTATCTTTGCGAGGCTACTCTGCACAATGTATGCCAGATGAACATCATCACCTGGATCAATCTGTCGATAAACAGTTTCTGCAGAATCGAGCATGTTAAGACTGAGGTAACTGCGAGCCAGCACTTGTAATGTACCAGGTCTCAAGTCGGTTGTCGCTGTTGATTCTGCCTGATGGGCAAAGTCGAGAGCCTGACGATAATCTTCTTTGGCCCAAGCGATGTTTGCAAGACTGGTGAGTGTCTGGCACATCAAGTCAGTCATCTGTTTCTTCCCAGCGATATCGTATGCGCGGTGGATGAAATCAAGTGCTTCGTCGTATGAACCTTCTCTGTTGAAAGCCATTTGTGCGGCGTATGTGCCTGCGTAGTCAAGCAACATGACATAGTTGCGCTCATCGTCGGGATGCTGCTCATAGATGGTCAGGGCTGTCTTCATCAGTCGCAATGCTTCCTCTTGGTTGCTCTGCGATAATGCTTCCGCCAGTCGCTGGTGGGCGATGTAATCGGTATGCCAATCCTCGGACTCTTCCGACAATTGTATGGCCTTTCGGAGCAACGTCTCGCCCTGATGGATGCTATCGTTGGCCAATGCAGCCTCAGCTTTCTCCAGACAACGCACTGCCGTCTGTGAATCTGAGTCCTGCTGTTGCTTACTGCAGGCAACTATCAGAACGCTTATTACAAATATGTATAATGACCTCATAAATATCGTCATCGGTTTTTTCCATGATTTCTCGGCTGCAAAGTTACGACGTTATTTTGAAAGCTGTATCAGTTGCCTATGGAAAATATTCAGGCAAAGAAAAACTGGAAATTATTGCAAATCAATGAATTATGAAAAATCGCGCACAGTCCTCTATGGAAAATCGCTATTTATGGCATACAAAGAGGGGCAAAAAGTGTCGGACTATTTGGGATAAAAACAAAAAAAATGGACGAGATATTTTTTATTGCGGATTAATTTGTGGAATTGTGGGAATTATGTATTTTTGTAGGGAAAATATGAATGTAAGACGAAAAAGAAGATAATGAAGAAGATACTGTTTCTCGTATATGTCTTGATGGGTGCTCTGTGCCTGTCTGCCCAGAATCTGGAAATGCTGAATTCCACTACGGCTCAAGTGAATCTGCCGAATGGCCAGAAGATGTATCTGGACTTCTATGGTCCCCATATTTTCCGCGTGTTCTATGATCCTGAGGGTGGCATCATTCGTGACCCGAAGGCTGAGCCCCCTGCTGAGATTTTGGTTCAGAATCCCCGTCGTGAGGTCAATGTGACTCTTGAGGGTGATGTGCTGAGAACTCAGGAGATAGAAGTCAGAGTGGACGCTCAGAAAGGTCTCCTCTCGGTGTCGCGTGAGGGTAAACTGGTGTTGCAGCAGGTTTCTCCTGCTTCCCATGAGGGCAACAGGATGTCGTTGAGTTTTGCTCAGGGTCTCGCCGATTATTTTTATGGAGGTGGTGTTCAGAACGGACGTTTCAGTCATCGGGGCGAGGAGATTCTGATCGAGAACACCAACAACTGGGTGGATGGCGGTGTGGCCAGCCCTGCGCCTTTCTATTGGAGTACAGCCGGATACGGCATGATGTGGTACACTTTCAGTCCTGGAAGGTATGATTTCGGCAAGACGGATTCTGCTGTGACCACTCTGAGCCACGAGACCAGCTACCTGGATCTCTTCATCATGATCAGTCAGGGTGCTGTGGCTCTGCTCAATGATTTCTACCAGCTCACAGGCAATCCTGTCCTGCTGCCCAAATTCGGTTTTTACGAGGGTCACCTGAATGCCTACAACCGTGACTACTGGACACCTGCCGAAGAGGGCAGGCAGGGTTTCATGAGCTACGAGGACGGGAAATCCTACAACGAGAGCCAGAAGGATAACGGAGGCATTCGTGAAAGCCTGAACGGCGAGAAAAACAACTATCAGTTCAGCGCCCGTGCGGCTTTGGACCGTTATCTGGATAATGATTACCCGTTGGGTTGGTTCCTTCCAAACGATGGCTATGGGGCCGGATACGGTCAGACGGAGAGCCTGGAGGGCAACGTGCAGAACCTGCGCGATTTTGGCGAATATGCCCGTTCCAGAGGAGTGGAGATCGGCTTGTGGACTCAGAGTGACCTGCATCCCAAAGAAGGCGTGGAACCTCTTCTTCAACGCGATATTGTGAGAGAGGTGCGTGATGCGGGTGTACGAGTGCTGAAAACCGATGTAGCTTGGGTGGGTGCAGGATACAGTTTCGGCCTGAATGGATTGGCCGATGTGGCTCAAATCATGCCCTACTATGGCCACAATGCCCGCCCCTTCATCATTAGTCTCGACGGATGGGCTGGCACGCAGCGCTATGCAGCTATTTGGACGGGCGACCAGACGGGAGGTGAGTGGGAGTATATACGTTTCCATATCCCCACCTACATCGGCTCAGGACTGAGCGGACAGCCTAACATTACGAGCGATATGGATGGTATTTTCGGAGGAAGAAACACGCCTGTGAATGTGCGAGACTTCCAGTGGAAAACATTCTCTCCCATGCAGCTCGATATGGATGGATGGGGCTCGAATCCCAAATATCCTCAAGCGTTGGGTGAGCCTGCTGCAGGCATCAATCGCTGGTATCTGAAGTTGAAGAGTCAGCTTTTACCTTATACGTATACGATTGCCCATACGGCCGTAACGGGAGAGCCTATGATACGCGCCATGTTCCTGGAAGAAGAGAATCCCTTTACGCTGGGCGAGAACGGTACCCGATACCAGTTCATGTACGGCCCCAGCCTTCTGGTGGCTCCCATCTACAAGGAGACTCGTGCTGACGAGGAGGGAAATGATGTGCGCGACGGAATCTATCTGCCCAAGGGACAATGGATGGATTATTTCACAGGTCAGGTTTACGAGGGCGGACGCATCATCAATGGCTACGATGCTCCCCTGTGGAAACTTCCCGTCCTGGTGAAGCGAGGGGCTATCATCCCTACCCACAAACCCACCAATACACCCACGGAGTTGGATGCTTCCTTGCGATGCTATGACCTTTATCCTGGCATGGGGGACTTTGAGTTTGCCGAGTACGACGATGATGGACGGACGGAAGCCTACAAGCAAGGGCTGAGCGTGAGCACCCTGATACAGCAGAGCATGGATGCCAAAGGGACGTATCGCGTGCAGGTGTTTCCTGCTCAAGGCTCCCATGAAACTTTCCAGCCAGTCAAGACAACCCAGTTTCGGATATATTGCAGTAGTGTGCCTAAGAAGTTTACCCTGAAGGTGAATGGAAAGAAGGTGAGTCTGAATCGAGTGGAGAGCTATCAGGAGTGGCTGGCGGCTCCCAATTCCTGGTATTTCGGCAAGAGTGATGTAGAGCACATGGACATCCAGGCTTTGATGATCAATGTGGCTGAAATGGATGTCAGGTCAAACGATATCTTGATAGAGGCAGAAGCTCTGGTCGTGGATACAACCAATCATCTTCTCCTGAAAACGGGCTCTTTGGCAGCTCCCAAAGCTCAGATACCCAAGGAGAGTGTCGAGGCCTATTCCCTGAAGCCGCAATGGGACGAGGTGCCCAATGCCGATTATTATGAGATAGAGTTCAAAGGTCAGCTCTACAGCACGATCTGCCAGACAGGATACACACTGGATGGGCTCTCGCCTCACACGAACTATCAGATGAAGATACGCGCCGTAAATCAGGATGGAGTGAGTGAATGGACGAGTCTGGAGGCTGCAACCACCGAGGACCCGCTCAAGGATGCCATTCATGGCATGAGGGGTGAGGTCAGCTGCGAGAATCAGCCTGGTCAGCCCGTCCGTCATCTCTTTGATTTCGATCTCGGAAGCACCTGGCATACAGCTTGGATGAAGAAGGCCGTTCCCTTTGAGCTCGTGGTGGACATGAGGAGCATGAATAGGCTGGATAAAATGCAGTATGTGCCTCGTGTGGATGCTGGAAACGGAACCTTGCTGAAAGGTAGCGTAGAAGTCAGCACGGATCGCAGGAATTGGACTCCTGTCTCTGGTTTCGACTGGTCGCGTTCGTCTGAAGTGAAAGAGATTTCTTTCCAGAGTGTGGGCAGCGGTACCTGGCGGTATGTACGCCTGCGTGTTGCTGAGGCCGTGGGCGGATTCGGAAGCGGGCAACAGCTCTACGTTTTCCGTGTCCCAGGAAGCGAGTTCTTCATTCCTGGCGACATTAATCAGGATGGTCGAGTGGACGAGAACGATCTGGTCAGCTTTATGAACTACACGGGTTTGCGCAAGGGTGATGGCGACTTCGAGGGCTACATCTCGAAGGGCGATCTCAACCAGAACGGCCTGATTGACGTGCAGGACATCAATACCGTAGCCGTTGAGCTGGAGGATGGCGTGAGCAGCCGCAAGGTGCCCGAGGTGGCAGGAAGTGTGTCCATGAAGAGCGACAAACAGCAGTATACAGCTGGTGAGGAGGTGACTATCACCGTTCAGGGTAGGGGACTGGTGAGTGTGAACGGAATCAGTCTGGCCTTACCCTACGACCCCAACGAGTACGAGTACGTGGGTGTGGAGGCTCCTGGGATGCCGGACATGTACAATATGACTTACGATCGCCTGCACACCAATGGGCAGAAGGCTTTGTATCCCACCTTCGTGAATTTGGGCGAGAAGAAGTATGTTGAGGGTGATGTCGAACTGATGGTTCTGCATTTCCGAGCTAAGAAGAACCTCAGATTCTCACTTCGCATGCAGGACGGAATGCTCGTGGATAAATACGGCAATATGGTGGCTTTCTAACGGCTTCCCCTTACCTTTTCGCTAGAAATGAGGTCAGAAGGAAAAAAGATTTCGTTTTTTGCACTTAGGTTATACAAAAAACAATATCGAAATGTTACTCAGACTGTCAGACGTTTCAGGTTGAGTACTTGAGAGCAGTAATCGACTACTGCCGGGCGATGGGTAATGCAGATGACGGTCTGACGCTCTTTCGTCCGGTTGTTAAGTTTCTGCAGCAGTTGCTCCTCGGTCTCCGCATCCAGGGCACTCGTGGCCTCGTCAAGGAGGAGGATGTTGCCGTGACGAAGCAGGGCGCGGGCGATGGCGATACGTTGTGACTGACCCTCGCTCAATCCGGCTCCCAGTTCTCCACATCGGGAATCCAACCCCTTGGGGAGTTCCATCACAAACTGTGCGCAGGCGGTATGCAGAGCCTCCTTCATCTGCTGCTCGGTGGCATCGGGATTCCCCAGTAATAGATTCTCGCGGATAGTGCCGCTGAAGAGAGTGTTACCTTGAGGCACATAGACCAAGTTGCAACGGGTCAGGGGGCTGGCCGGCACGCTTTTTGTTTCGTCGTAGATCTCCACTTCACCCTGAGTAGGTTGAAGCAGGCCCAGGATGAGACGAATCATGGTGGTCTTGCCGGCTCCTGTCTCGCCCAGAATGGCTGTGGTGCTCCCGACGGGAAAGTCGAAGGAGAGACTGTTCAGTACGCGGCGCTCGTCTTGAGAGTATGCGTAAGTGACGTCGCGGAATCGGATTCCAGCCCCGTTGGTGAAGAGGATGCGGTCGCCTTCCTGTTCCAGAGGGATGGCTTCCAGTTCTATGAGACGTTCGCTGGCGGTGAGGCAACTGATGAAGAGTGGGACGAAACGCGTCATGTCGCGGAAGGGGCCTTGTATCTGGCCAATCAGCTGGATGAAGGCAATCATGGTACCATAGGTGATAGAACCAGCTTGCAGACTATAAACGCCCCAGATGAAGGTAGTCAGGTAACCAGCTCCGAAACCGATGTTGAGTAGGGTGGCGGAAACGCTGGAGAAGACGGTCCGATGGCGCACCTGAGAGCGCAGTCCCGACTGGATGTTGTCCAAACGATCTACCATTGTGGGGCCTTGCTCGAGAGATTTCAGCACCACACGATGCTGGACGGACTCGGTAAGCAGGCTCTGGACTTCACTCTCCGTGTCGCGGATTCCTCGCGTGAGGACACGCATGCGACGCACATAAAAGCGGCTGAGGAGGATGAAGACAGGAGCGATGCAGATGACGATGCAAGCCAAGGTGGAGTCCATGTTGAAAAAGAAGATGAAGGCACCCAGAAAACGTACGATCACTCCGAAGGCGGCGGGGATGGTTTCCGTAATGGTGGAGGTCACGTCGCCTACGTCTTTTTCCAGGCGATTAATCACATCGCCGCTGTGATGAGTTTCCTGACCACTCCAGATACTGCGCATAAGACGGTCGAAAAGCCGGAGCTGCATCTGATTCTGGGAACGGACTCCCAGAATGGCTGCAATCCATCGGCGGGCAAAGGAAATAACCACTTTGCACAACAGAATAGCAACCAGTATTCCACACGTCAGGATGAGGCTGCCGACGAGTCGTCCCGTTGCGATATCCACAGCCCGCTTTGTGGCCCAAATGAACAAAAAATCCAGTCCTACGAGGAGGACTTCCACGATGGCATTGAGGACGGCTTGTGTGCGGAGACCTTTCGAGGTCTTCCATATCCATGCTGGAATCTTTTTAGCGCTGATCATAACTCTGGCTTTATTTTAGCTGTCGATGCGTACATCGGTTCCCCACATCAGTTTGGTTCTCAGAGTGCGGAAGAGGGAACCGTTGGGACGTTTCACCACGTATATGTTATAGGCAGCTCGGCGAACGGTAAGCTTTATGCCTTCCTGACAACTTTCGCTGCGGCCATCGATGGCAACCAGAAAATTGTGACTGCGGCTCTCTACCGTCAGAGTCACCTCCATGTCGTCGCAGAGGGTAATGGGACGCACGCTGAGGCTGTGTGGGGCTACTGGAACCATCCCGATGACGTGGCTCTCGGGAGCCATGATGGGACCGCCCACGCTGAGTGCGTATCCTGTACTTCCCGTGGGAGTGTTGATGATGAGCCCGTCGGCCTGATAGGTGGTCAGATACTCGCCGTTGATGTCCACCCGGATGCTGATCATGCTGCTGTTGTCTCGCTTCAGAACAGCCACTTCGTTGAGAGCAAAGGGATACCCTTTCGGAGCACCCTTCGAGTATTCTATCTGCAAGACGCTCCGCAGTTCCGTACGAGCCTCTCCAGCGTATATCTGATTGATTGCTGGAGCGATGTCTTCTGGTGAGAAGTCGGCCAGGAAGCCCAGACGACCCATGTTGATTCCCAGGATTGGAATTTCCTTGTCGCCAACACGGCGGGCGGCCTCGAGGAAAGTGCCGTCACCTCCCATGCTCACTACCACATCAGCCTGAAAATCGTTTCCTGAAATGAGCTCCGAGGGGTTGACCGTTATCTGCATGTCTTTGGTCAGGAAGTCATAGAGCTGCTGATCAATCAGGATTTCAGCCTTGCGTTCCTCAAGAAGAACCAGCAGTTTCTGCACAGAGGTGGATTTTTTAGCCTGAAAAGTATTCCCGAAGAGGGCAAATCTGAGTCGTCTGTTCATAATTTCTTCCTATTTGGATGGCAAAGTTAATGTTTTTTTCTAACTTTGCAACATGTATTAAATTTAAAATAACTGTTATATCATGATTTATGTATTTTTGGCCACCGGCTTTGAAGATATTGAAGCATTGGCCCCCGTGGATATAATACGTCGTGCGGGACTTCCCGTGGAGACTGTTTCTATTACTGATGAGTATGTTGTAGAGAGCGCTCATGGAGTTGGAATCGTGGCTGACACACGTATCGAAGATATTGATTTCGGTGATGCTGACATGATTGTTCTGCCTGGTGGACTGCCTGGTGCAACCAATTTGGATGCCTGCGAACTTCTCAGGAAGGGTATCATGAAATTGTATGAGGAAGGCAAGCCCCTGGCTGCTATCTGCGCAGCTCCTCAGGTGTTTGGTCATCTGGGTATCTTGGCTGGTTGTAACGCGACATGCTACCCTGGCGTGGAAGGTCACTTGACAGGTGCCAACTATACGGGTGCGATAGTGGAAGTGGATGGCCAGTTCATTACTGGCAGGGGGCCTGCCGCCGCTTTCGAGTTCGGCTATCAGATTGTGGAGTGTTTCCAGGGTCCTGGTTCTGCTGAGCCTCTGCGTCAGGGTATGATTTACAAACAACTGCTGGATTGATGGAGTATTATGCCATTCTGGTAGCAGGTGGTAAGGGCGTGCGCATGGGGGGAGACATTCCCAAGCAGTTCTTGCCGATTGGCGGACGTCCCGTTTTGATGCGTACTATTGATTCTTTCGTTGAGGCTTTCGAGGAGATTCGCATCATTCTGGTTCTGCCCGAGTCGCAGCAGGAGTATTGGCATCGGTTGTGTGAGGAATACGATTTCAGAACACCTGTGGAAATCACCTCTGGAGGCGAGACCCGTTACCATTCCGTAAAGAATGGCCTCTCACGTATTCTAGAAGGAGCGGAAGGTATCGTAGGCGTTCATGATGGAGTGCGACCTTTTGCCTCCGCTGAGACGATACGTCGATGCTACCATGCTGCCGAGAAGCATGGAGCTGTGGTACCTGTAATTCCTGTGGTGGAGACCATTCGTCAACTCTTGCCCAACGGAGACAGCCAAACGGTGAGCCGTGATGCCTACCGGCTTGTCCAAACCCCTCAGACGTTTAGAATATCTCTTCTCAAGCAGGCTTACCGTCAGACTTATCAACCTTTCTTTACCGATGATGCATCTGTTGTGGAAGCGATGGGACATCCGATTTCTCTGGTGGAGGGCAATCGGGAGAATATCAAGATAACTACCCCTACGGATTTGAAGTTTGCTGAAATGCTGACATCTGAGTAAGAATCACGAAGTGACACGCGACCTGAAGCATACCGACATTACCTATCTGCCTGGCATAGGACCTGCCAGAGCAAAGATCCTGCGTGAGGAGTTGAACATCAACACGTGGCACGATTTACTCTACTATTTTCCATATAAGCACATTGACAGGAGCCGATTGTATTCCATCTCGGAACTTTCGGCGGATATGCCTTTCGTTCAGGTAAAAGGTCAGTTCTTGAGCTTCGAAGAGAGTGGAGTGGGGCGCAAGCGGCATCTGACGGGTCATTTTACAGATGGTCACATGGTGATGGATTTGGTATGGTTCAACGGCATTAAGTATATCACCAAGAACATTCATCTCCATCGTGACTATATCGTCTTTGGCCGTCCGTCAGAATTCAATGGACGCATCAGCATCTCTCATCCCGATGTTGATTCTGCCGATTCGCTTGTGTTGAGCAAGATGAGCATGCAGCCTTATTACACCATTCCTGAGAAGATGAAGAAGCGTGGACTGAATTCCCGTTCGTTGGAACATTTCACCAGTACGCTTTTCCTGCAACTCGATTTTTCCATTCCTGAGACTTTGCCGGAATATATTCTGCAGCGTCTGCATCTTATGCCGCTCGATCAGGCACTTCGTTGCATTCACTATCCTGCGACAGCAGATGAACTTTCGAGAGCCACCTTCCGGCTGAAGTTCGAGGAACTTTTCTATATTCAGCTCTCCATCCTTCGCTATACCCGTGAACGACAGCGTCAAAGCCAAGGTCATGTATTTGCCCGTGTGGGAGAAATATTCAACACTTTCTTTCATCAGAATCTGCCTTTCCCGCTGACGGGGGCACAGAAACGCGTGATACGCGAGATGCGCCAGGATATGGGATCAGGAAAGCAAATGAATCGTCTACTCCAAGGTGACGTGGGAAGTGGAAAGACGCTGGTGGCGCTGATGATTATGCTGATAGGTATCGACAACGGATTCCAGACGTGCATCATGGCTCCCACGGAAATTCTTGCGGAGCAACATGTCGAGACCTTCCGCTCCATGCTTGGCAACATGGATGTGAGGGTAGAACTTCTGACAGGTATAGTGAAAGGAAAGAAGCGTAAGTCTGTCTTGGAGGGATTGAAAACGGGACAGGTCAACATCCTCGTAGGAACACATGCCATCATCGAAGACAACGTGTCGTTCTATAACTTGGGACTGGTCGTGATAGACGAGCAGCATCGTTTTGGTGTAGCTCAGCGAGCAAAATTATGGGAGAAGAACATCGTCCCGCCTCATGTTCTAGTGATGACGGCAACTCCCATCCCACGAACCCTTGCGATGACCTTGTATGGAGATCTCGATGTGTCGGTCATCGATGAGCTTCCACCAGGGAGAAAGCCTGTGAAGACTATCCACATGTACGACAATAATCCTGACCTCATCCATCAAGGTATTTATCAGCAGATTCAAGAAGGACGGCAGGTATATGTGGTATATCCCTTAATCAAGGAAAGCGAGCATCTGTCCTACAAGAACGTTGAGGAAGGATTTGTTCACATGCAAAAGGTGTTTCCCATGTTCAAGGTAGGCATGGTGCATGGTCAGATGAAATCTGCTGACAAGGAGGCAGAGATGCAAAAGTTTATCTTAGGCGAAACGCAGATTTTGGTAGCAACTACGGTGATTGAAGTAGGTGTGAATGTGCCTAATGCGTCAGTTATGGTGATTCAGAATGCCGAGCGTTTTGGACTCTCGCAGTTGCATCAGTTGAGAGGGCGTGTGGGACGTGGTGCAGACCAGTCTTTCTGTGTTCTGGTCACCAATTATGAGCTTAGCAAAGAGACACGTAAACGCATACAGATCATGACTGAGACCAATGATGGTTTCGAGATTGCCGAAGCAGATTTGAAATTGCGTGGTCCTGGGGATTTGGAGGGCACTCAACAAAGTGGAATCGCTTTTGATTTGCATATCGCCAATCTGGCCCGTGATGGTCAACTCGTTCAGTTGGCTCGAGATACTGCCAATTATGTCCTTGATAACGATCCTGAGCAGAATCAGCCTCAGAATGCTGTTCTTTGGCAGCAGCTGCGTGAGCTCCACGAACATGAATTTGATTGGAGTATGATCTCCTGATTTACATGAAGGCCATGCAAATTCAGTGTGTAAAATTTAAACTTAATTAACCATTTTCGGCATAAAAATCAAGCAAGGTGCCTCCTAATCCCTTTTTCTTTAGAAAAAACGTTAAAAAGGTTGGTTGTTCGACCTTTTTTTCGTAACTTTGTCGCCAATTAGTGCAAATATGTAATTCTGAGACAGATACATGCGCGGAAGAATTAGTATGGAAAGAACCCTTGTTTTGCTTAAACCCAGTACGGTACAAAGAGCCCTTATTGGAGAAATTATAAGTCGTTTTGAGAAGAAAGGACTTCGTATCGCTGGTATGAAAATGATGCAGTTGACGGAAGAAATCCTCAATGATCATTATTCTCACTTGCTCAAAAAACCGTTCTTTCCTTCCCTCAAGGCTTCGATGATGAAGACTCCTGTCGTTGCCATGTGCCTCGAAGGTGTTGATGCCATTGCAGTGGTACGCTACATTACAGGTTATACCAATGGACGTAAGGCAGATCCTGGTACCATTCGTGGTGATTATTGTATGAGCAATCAGCAGAATATCGTACACGCTTCAGACTCTCCTGAGGCTGCTGTAGTGGAATTGGCGAGATTCTTCCGACCTGAGGAGATTTATGATTTGGGTGACCTTAACATGGACCGCCTTTACGCTGTGGATGAGTTCTAATCAGTTAGAAATAATTTAAATCAGATATGACTATAACAACGAAATATTTATCAAAATTATTTGTCGCGTTAGGCGTGGTTTTCTTGAGTATACCTGCAATGTCACAGGACAAATTGGCTAATATGGCTCCTGTGGATAAGAAATTAAAGGCAATAGACAGCGTGGCACTCAGAGAACTCATACGTGAAGAAGCGCTTTTTGGCGATCCTGCTGATAATCTTTATCCCGAATGGAATAATGAGTACACCACCCAATATGGTGTGGATCTTCCTGGGGAGTTTAAAATTGATTTACGAGGTTTTTGCATGCCTACAACCAGTCGTCTGGTAACGAGCCGTTATGGCTATCGCCGCTCTTTCCGTCGCCAGCATTATGGTACTGACCTTAAAGTTTATGTGGGTGATACCATTTATGCAGCTTTTGATGGCAAGGTTCGCGTTGTTGATTACAATGGTGGCGGTTATGGTAAGTATATCGTCATTCGTCATCCCAATGGTTTAGAGACTCTTTATGGTCATTTGAGCCGTCAGATTGTTCATCCTGACGAGATGGTAAAGGCAGGACAACCTATCGGCTTGGGTGGAAACACAGGTCGAAGTACTGGTTCCCATTTACATTTTGAGACTCGCCTGCTAGGTAAGTTCATCGACCCTGAAAAGTTGTTTAACTTTGAGGCTCAAGATGTATTGGCAGACTTTTATGTATTCCGTTCCAGTGGTCGTGGTGAACTGCTTGCTGCTCATGAAGTCAATGAGCCTACTCCTGAGGAGTTGCAGGCAATCAATGACAAGGCTCGCGAGAGTCATGCTTTCCAGGAAAAGAAGATTGCTGAACGTCAGCAAGCTCGACGCTCTTCAGTTCATAAAGTAAAGTCAGGTGAGAGCCTTTCCTCTATTGCCAAGAAGCATCACACAACGGTAAAGAAGTTGTGCAAGTTGAATCGTATTTCAGAGAAAACAGTCTTGCGTCCTGGTCAGATTCTTAGATATAGCTAATTTGAAGAGATAATATTATATTTAATAATAAGGTAAAGGGAGGATGCGATTTTGATGACCGTTCCTCCCTTTCTTCTTTCCATACGATAATGAATCCTACAATAACCATAGATGCTCAGCAATGTGTTCAATGTGGACGGTGTGTTCAGGTTTGTCCATCTGCTATATATGCAGGAACAAAGGGTTCTCTTATTCAGGTGATACGGCCCAAGTATTGCATCGAATGTGGTCATTGTGTAGATGTATGCCCTACCAATGCTCTTCGACACGAAAGTTTCCCTGTCGAGAAGATTCATTGTATAGATCATAGTATCCTTCCTACACCTTCTTCGTTGATGGAGTTGATTCGTAGTCGCCGCTCAAATCGTACCATTACAGATAAACCCATTCCTGAAAATATCTTACAGGACATCTTGGAGGCAGCACGTTATGCTCCAACAGCCGAGAATTCCCGTAGAGTAAAGATTACTGTACTCAATATCGAGCAGATTCAAAAAGTGGAGGATGCCACTATGAATTTCTTCCTTGGTTTGGCTCGTTTCCTGATGAATCCTGTAATCAGACCTATTACCAAGTTGTGTATTCCAAGTCTATATCAAGAGGCACCCGAATTGTTTCGATTTGAGAAAAGATGGCAAGCTGGCGAACGACCTTGTACCTGCAATGCAGCCACATTGCTTGTTTTCAGTACGCCTAAAGGATATGATTTTGGTTGGCAAGACTGCAATCTGGCTTATCAGAATGCATCTTTAATGGCTGAAGTTCATGGAGTTTCTCAAGTTTATATGGGACTTGTTCAAAGTGCTCTAAAATACATGACTACAAAACGTGTCTCTCGTCTTCTGCATCTTCCTGAGAAGCACCGTCAATATGCCATTATGGCTCTGGGTTTCCCTGCCTTCAGATACAATAAATATACGGAGCGATAACAAATTCTAATGCTTCTCTTCATGAGAAGAAACCAAATATGCTCCCAACCATCCCAATGGAGCCATTATTATATCTATCAGGAAATAGGTCTTGTATCCTAAATATGTGACAAGAAATCCGCTGATGGCCATGGGGATAATCATACAAGCTGATATGATGGGAATAGAGAGGAGGTCAATGCTGTTTCGGTTCTGTTCTTCTGATATTTGGTGCACGAGAATTCTACATGCGTTGAGTCCCATTCCGAAGAGAATTTGAGCCACGAAGGTTGCCACACAAAGCATCCCCAAATTGTTAGGTGGAAAATAAGTCATGCAGACATAGACTAAAGGCGAGAGTCCCAGCATGATAGTCAATTGCCAAAAGAGATGCTCTGAACTATATTTCTTTATCAGTCTATGTCCAAGTGTGATACCCAAGCTGAATCCAATTACACCCACAGTACCTTGTGCAAATCCAATATCCTGGATAGTACATCCTAATCCACCAGCTTCTTTTGAATCAATTAGGAAAAGGACTCTTGTATGAAACATCAGACTCTGAGGAAGCAACAGCAAAAACAGCATAACCACTTGGCGCCACCAGCCTGGTTGTTGTTGGATGCAACCTAATATTCGTGTATCTTCCTTCAACGATTGTATTCGTTTCTTGTGCCAACCTTGATTCCCTACGGTAGGATTCTTCAAAATCATCATGTGGAATAAAACAAAAAAAAGGAATACACCTGCTAAAATATAGCATCCCATTGACCATGCAGGACGGATTTGGCGGAAATAGATTTCTAATGCTCCTACAACAATGATCAGCACCCCATAAGTCATCACGAGAGCTGTCTGGGCAGAGAACATGCGCAGTCCGTTGAAGAGACGTTGCAAATGGGGATTGAATATTCGCTCATAGTACATTTGAGCTGTTAGTTGATGCCAAGCGCAAAGTAAGCTAACTGTAAAAAGAGCAACGAATAGCCAACTTCGTCCAAACGGAAATGATATAGCAATGGCTGACAAGCCGACAAAAAGCAGGAATTCTATCACGTGCAATATTAGCTTGAAATGACCTGTTTTGCTTACCCAATTCCGGAAAAAAGGTTTGAGTACCCAAGGTAAAGAAATAAGGGATGTCAGGAAGATGGCCTCAGTTGACGATGAACCTGTCTGCAAGAACATCAGCAAGGCCACAAAAGTCACCACGGCAGATGGAATCTCTTCTGCAGCAAATAGACTGGGGACCCAAGTCCATGATGATCTCATTCCGATAAGGTTTCTTTAGTATGCTCTGGCTATCAGAACTCTGGCCTTTGCTGCCTTTCCGCTAACCATGTCAATTCCAGGTTTTTGTTCAATGCCGAAAGGCACACAGCGAATGGTGGCTTGTGTCTCCTCCTTGATTTGAGCCTCAGTTTCAGAAGTCCCATCCCATGGGCATAAGAAAAAGCCGCCGTCCTTGATGCGCTCCTTGAATTCATCATAATTTTCACACTCATAAATGTGAGCATCTCGATAATCCTTGGCTTTTTTGAAGATATTCTTCTGGATGTCATCAAGCAGATTCTGTACGTATTGCTCAATGCTCTCGATGTTAACGTTCTCTTTTTCCAGAGTATCGCGACGCATTACCTCTATGATGCCTTGTTCAAGGTCACGAGCACCCAAAACAAGACGTACAGGAACTCCCTTTAGTTCGTAATCTGCAAACTTGAAGCCAGGACGTTTGTTGTCGCTGTTGTCGTATTTTACGCTGACACCTAATGCCTTCAGATTCTTAGCAATCTCATTGGCCTTCTGGTCCAACTCAGGCATTTGATTAGGCTTGCCAATAGGAATAATAACTACTTGGGTAGGAGCCAATGCAGGAGGCAGAACTAAGCCGTTATCATCAGAATGGGTCATTATTAAAGCACCCATCAGACGAGTACTTACCCCCCAACTGGTTGCCCATGCAAATTCGGGTTTGTTTTCTTTGTTTAGGAACTGCACATCGAAGGCTTTACCGAAGTTCTGACCTAAGAAGTGGCTTGTACCACTTTGCAACGCCTTGCCATCCTGCATCATTGCTTCTATTGTGTAGGTGTCTAATGCTCCTGCAAAACGTTCTGTCTCACTTTTTACACCTTGTATAACAGGGACCGCCATGTAGTTTTCGGCAAAGTCTGCATATACTTTTAACATCTGCTGGGCACGAGCCTCGGCTTCTTCACGTGTAGCATGTGCCGTGTGTCCTTCTTGCCATAAAAATTCACTTGTACGTAGGAATAGACGGGTACGCATTTCCCAACGCATTACATTACACCATTGATTAATCAGCAGAGGTAAGTCTCGATAACTTTGGATCCAGTTCTTGAAGGTATTCCAGATAATGGTTTCCGAAGTGGGACGAATTATTAATTCCTCTTCCAGCTTAGCAGTGGGATCCACTACCACGCCATCATGAGTCTCGTTGGTTTTCAGACGATAATGAGTTACTACGGCACATTCCTTGGCAAAGCCTTCCACATGTTCAGCCTCTCGAGAGAGGAAATTCTTGGGGATGAGCAAAGGGAAATAAGCGTTCTGAACGCCAGTCTCTTTGAACATATCATCGAGGATTCTTTGCATCTTTTCCCATATGGCATAGCCATAAGGTTTAATCACCATACATCCACGCACATCTGATTGTTCGGCCAGATCAGCTTTGACAACCAGTTCATTATACCATTTTGAATAATCCTCACTTCTTTTTGTCAGGAATTCCAATTCTTTTGCCATACTTTGTTTAATTATTATAAATTTGGCGCAAATTTACGAAAAAAACCTTGAATTTTGCTTGGTGTCTTGAAAAATGTGTATATTTGCAATGATTTTTGAAACAATAATTATATAAATACAAAATTGATTTGAAAATGAAAGGATTAAAAAAGATTGCAGGTGCACTCGTAGTTGCCCTGTTGGTAAGTGGTTGTGGTAACATGTCTAATAAAGGCAAGGGAGCCCTCATTGGTGCTGCTGGAGGTGGCGCTGCAGGTACTGGTTTAGGTGCTGCTATTGGTGCATTGGTTAATGGCAAGAGTGGTGCTAAGGTAGGTGCTGCTATTGGTGCTGGTGTAGGTGTAGCTGCAGGTACAACCGCAGGTGCCCTCATTGGTAAGAAGATGGATAAGGCTAAGGCCGCTGCCGCTGCAGCTTTGGCTGATGCAGAAGTTACTTCTACTACTGATGCTAACGGTTTGGAGGCTGTAAAGGTTACCCTTGATAATGGTATCTTGTTCGCTACTGGAAAGTATGCTCTCCAGTCTGCAGCTCAGGCTTCTCTTAAGAAATTTGCCACCAATGTGCTGAACGTTTATACCGATTGTGACGTTGCCATTTATGGTTATGCATCCAGCGATGGTTCTGATGCTACCAACCTGACATTGAGTCAGAATCGTGCAAATGCAGTAAAGAATTATTTGACAGAATCTTGTGGTGTGGCTGCTCGTCAGATTGCCAGCACAACTGGTTATGGAGAGGATCCTAACTACCTGATTTATGATGCTAATGGTAAGGAAAATCGTGCAGCAAGCCGTCGTGTTGAGATTTATCTGTATGCAAGTGCTGCCATGATTGAGGCTGCCAACGCAGGCACTCTTCAGTAATTCTATTAATGACATTTTAAATCTTCTGCTACGTTGAAAGTATTTCGGAAGATTCAAAAGTTTCTACAATGGGTTGTGCTCCTTTTCTTTGGGAGCACAATCTTTTTTGTATGCCTTTATAAATGGTGTCCTGTCCTGATTACACCTTTGATGGTAATTCGATGTGCCCAACAGGTTAGTCGTGGGGAAACTATACGTATGCGTCATCACTGGGTTCCTTTGGACTCCATGTCTATCTATATGCCAGTTGCTGTGATGGCTAGTGAAGATCAGCGTTTCCTGAACCATCATGGTTTCGATTTCAAAGAGATACGTATAGCAATAGACGAGAATCGAAGTGGTAAGCGTAATCGCGGTGCCAGCACCATTAGTCAGCAGACGGCCAAGAACGTTTTCCTCTGGTCTGGTCATAGTTGGTTTCGCAAAGGACTTGAAGCTTATTTCACTTGTCTGATTGAATTGATATGGGGGAAAAAACGTATCATGGAGGTATATCTAAATAGCATTGAGATGGGAAATGGCATCTATGGCGCTGAAGCTGTGGCTCAGCTCCATTTTTCTCGTCCTGCACTCCAATTGACTCGTCCCAACTGCGCTCTGATTGCTGCTACTTTACCCAATCCGATTAAATTCAGTAGTCAGCATCCATCGCCTTACGTGCTTCGTCGTCAGACAGCCATAATGAAACAAATGAAACATATTGACGTTTTCCCTAAAAAATAGTATAAAAAGTTTCACTTTTTGTTAGTTGGACTTTGCAATTTACTATAAAATGAGTAAATTTGCACGGAAAATCATATTGTTTCAGGTATGTTGGAGACTTTCTTTCGCACTCATCAGTATTTGGTAGAGCGTATTCAGGCTCCAGTTCGTCGTGCTTTGATGGACGAGATAAACTGGCGTGACCGTCTGATTGGTATTAAGGGAAGTCGTGGAGTGGGCAAGACTACTTTTCTCCTTCAGTATGCCAAAGAGAATTTTGGGCCATACGATCGCCGATGTCTCTACATCAACATGAACAACTTTTTCTTTCAAGGAAAGACGCTTTTCCAATTTGCTTTGGAGTTTATGCGTGGTGGAGGCCTTGTGCTACTTATCGATCAGGTGTTTAAACAGCCTGATTGGAGTCATGAGTTGCGTCTCATCTATGATCGTTGTCCTCATCTGCATGTTATTTTTACTGGTAGTAGTGTGATGCGTCTTAAGGAAGAAAATCCTGAACTCAATGGCATTGTAGTTAGCTATAATTTGCGTGGTTTTTCTTTTCGTGAGTATCTCAACATCCAGTGTGGTCTAAGTTTGCGCCCTTATGGCATCAGTGAGATTCTAAATCGTCATGAACGCATTTCTGATGAGATTCTTTCTCAGGTGGACCCTTTGCCGCATTTCCATGATTTTGTTCGTCATGGTTATTTTCCATTCTATCTCGACCATGGAGATTTCTCTGAGACATTGCTTAAGACAATGAACATGATGATTGAGGTCGATATTCTGCTCATAAAACAGATTGAACTGAAGTATCTGACCAAGATTAAGAAATTGCTATATCTTTTGGCAGTGAGTGGAACAGGTGCTCCCAATGTATCTCAATTGGCTTCCGACATGCAGACCAGTCGTGCCACAGTGATGAACTATATCAAATATTTAAGTGACGCTCGACTTATCAATATGGTATATCGTCATGGTGAGTTTTTTCCCAAAAAACCTGGACGTTTATATATGCATAACACCAATTTGATGTATGTCATGACGCCCGACGGTATGCAGGAACAGGATATGTTGGAAACCTTTTTCCAGAATGCTCTATGGGGACGTCACGAGGTAAGTATGGGTGATCGTAGCAGCACTTTCCTGGTGGATGGCAAACTACGTTTTCGTATTGTCACCGAGGAACCTAAGCGTCGCAACACTGAGGTTGTCTATGCTCGTTCAGATATACGAAAGGGTTCTAATCAGGAGATTCCTATTTGGATGTATGGTTTCCTCTATTAGTTGTAATACTCTGCTTATAGACTTTTAAAAAAGAGCTTCCTAAAAAACGAACATTATTGATAACCATTTGAATAAAAAGTAAAAAAGTAATAACAACAAACTATAAACAATTTATTTTATGGCTAAAGAAAAAAAGTTTATCACCTGTGATGGTAACGAGGCTGCAGCTCACGTGAGCTATATGTTCTCGGAGGTAGCGGCTATCTATCCCATCACCCCGTCTTCGCCTATGGCGGAGCATGTTGACGAGTGGGCCGCACGTGGTCGTAAGAACCTGTGGGGTCAGACCGTTAGTGTTCAGGAAATGCAGTCCGAGGCTGGTGCTGCTGGTGCTGTTCACGGTTCTTTGCAAGCTGGTGCTCTCACCACTACATTCACCGCTTCTCAGGGCCTGCTCCTGATGATTCCTAACATGTACAAGATTGCTGGTGAGCTGATTCCATGTGTATTCGACGTTTCTGCACGTACACTGGCTTCTCATGCTCTATGTATCTTTGGTGACCATCAGGACGTGATGGCTTGTCGCCAGACTGGTTTCGCTATGCTTTGCGAAGGTTCCGTTCAGGAGGTTATGGATATGACCGCTGCCGCTCACCTCGCTTCTCTCGAGACCTGCGTGCCTTTCGTTAACTTCTTCGATGGTTTCCGCACCTCTCACGAGTATCATAAGATTGAGATTATGGATCAGGAGGATATCCGTCCATTGGTTAAAGAAGAGTACATCAAGCGTTTCCGCGATCGTGCTATGTCACCTGAGCGTCCTAACACTCGTGGTACCGCAGAGAACCCTGAGACTTTCTTCACGCATCGTGAGGCTTGCAATCCTTACTACGATGCTGTGCCTGATGTAGTTGAGAAGTATCTAGATGAGATCTCAAAGATAACAGGTCGTGAATACCATCTCTTCTCGTACTATGGAGCTGAGGATGCCGATCGCATGATTATCCTGATGGGTTCTGCTACTGATGCGGCTCGCGAGGCTATCGACTATCTGAATGCAAATGGTCAGAAGGTGGGTATGATCTCTGTACACCTCTATCGTCCGTTCTCAGTGAAGCACCTGCTTGCTGCTGTTCCTAAGACTGTTAAGAAGATTGCTGTTCTTGACCGCACGAAGGAACCTGGAGCAAATGGTGAACCTCTGTATCTCGACGTAAAGGATGCTTTCTATGATGTTAAGGATCGTCCTCTGATCGTTGGTGGACGTTACGGCCTTGGCTCTCACGATACTACTCCTGCTCAGATCATCAGTGTATTTAACAATCTCGCTATGCCAGAGCCCAAGAACCACTTCACTGTTGGTATTGTGGACGATGTCACTTTCACTTCTCTGCCCGAGGTTGAGGAGATTGCTCTTGGTGGTGCTGGCATGTTCCAAGCCAAGTTTTTTGGCTTGGGTGCTGATGGTACCGTTGGTGCCAACAAGAATAGCGTAAAAATTATTGGTGACAACACCGACAAGTACTGCCAGGCTTATTTCTCTTATGATTCCAAGAAGTCAGGAGGTTTCACCTGCTCTCACCTGCGTTTCGGTGACACACCTATCCGTTCTACCTATTTGGTAACCACACCTAACTTTGTGGCTTGCCACGTTCAGGCTTACCTCCACATGTACGACGTTACTCGTGGTTTGCAGAAGAACGGTACGTTCCTTTTGAACACTATTTTTGATGCCGACGAACTTGAGAAGTTCATGCCAAACAAGGTAAAGCGTTATTTCGCGCAGAACGACATCACTGTTTACACCATCAACGCCACAAAGATAGCTCAGGAAATAGGTCTTGGAAACCGTACCAACACCATTCTGCAGAGTGCTTTCTTCCGCATCACTGGGGTGATTCCTGTAGAACTGGCTGTTGAACAGATGAAGAAGTTTATCGTCAAGAGCTATGGTTCCAAGGGTGAGGACGTGGTAAACAAGAACTATGCTGCTGTTGATCGTGGTGGTGAATATGTTCAGCTGACAGTTAAGCCTGAGTGGGCTAACTTGCCAGATGATGCACCTAAGGCAGACGATGCCCCTGCATTCGTTAAGGAACTTGTTCGCCCCATCAATGCCCAGGCTGGCGATCTGCTACCTGTCAGTGCTTTCGTTAAGCATGATACTGTTGATGGCTCATGGGAGGCTGGTACTGCCGCTTACGAGAAACGAGGTGTTGAAGCTTTTGTTCCTGTTTGGAACAAGGATAACTGTATCCAGTGTAACCAGTGTGCCTACATCTGTCCTCATGCTGCTATCCGTCCATTTGTTCTTGATGAGAATGAAATCAAGGGCTTCGCTGCTGCTGAAGATACTATCGAGATGAAAGCTCCTGCTGCTATGAAGGGCATGCACTTCCGCATTGAGGCTTCAGTTCTTGACTGTCTGGGATGTGGTAATTGTGCTGATATCTGTCCAGGCAATCCGAAACTTGGCAAGGCGCTCACGATGGCTCCGTTTAACCCCGATGCTCCAGAGATGAAGCAAGAGGCTAAGAACTGGGAATACCTCGTTAAGGAAGTTAAGACCAAGCAGAATCTCGTTGACATCAAGAGCAACGTGAAGAACTCTCAGTTCGCACAGCCTCTGTTCGAGTTCTCAGGCGCTTGCTCTGGTTGCGGTGAGACACCTTATGTTAAGCTGATTTCTCAATTGTTCGGTGATCGTCAGATGGTTGCCAACGCTACTGGATGTTCTTCAATCTACTCTGCTTCTATTCCTTCCACTCCTTACACCAAGAACGAGAAGGGGCAGGGTCCTGTATTCAACAACTCTCTGTTCGAGGACTTCTGCGAGTTCGGTCTCGGTATGGCTCTCGGTAACAAGAAGATGAAGGAGCGCGTGGCTAAGCTGCTGCAGGAGATGATCGACGGCAACGCCAGCGACGAGTACAAGGCTCTCGCTCAGGAGTGGATTGCCAACAAGGAAGACGCTGACAAGACCAAGGAGATTGCTCCGAAGCTCCGCAAGTGCATCGCCGAGAGCGCTGCCAAGGGCTGCCCCGTTTGCAAGGAACTCCAGACGCTGGATCACTACCTCGTGAAGCGCAGCCAGTGGATTATCGGTGGTGACGGTGCTTCTTACGATATCGGTTACGGCGGTCTCGACCACGTGATTGCTTCTGGTGAGGACGTGAACATCCTCGTGCTCGATACTGAGGTTTACTCTAACACCGGTGGTCAGGCTTCTAAGGCTACTCCTCTTGGTGCTATCGCTCAGTTCGCTGCTCAGGGTAAGCGCATCCGCAAGAAGGATCTGGGTATGATTGCTACCACCTACGGTTATGTATATGTAGCTCAGATTGCTATGG
>JAFZWK010000024.1 GCA_017617335.1 Bacteroidaceae bacterium
GATAGAGTGAGCACGACGAGGAGAATCCTGGATGCACAAGTTGATCACGTTGAAACCCATCTCGCCGAGTGAAGCAGCTGCAGAGGCACCAGCCAAGCCAGTACCAACGACGATGACGTCGAGCTTCAGCTTGTTCTTGGGGTTGACGAGACGCTGATGAGCCTTATATTCCTTCCATTTCTCAGGCACTGGACCTGCGGGAATCTTAGAATCTAATACTTTAGCCATAATCTAAATTTTTTAAAAGTTGATAATTAGCAGAGGCTCGGCGCACACTTGAATGCGAAAGCCAGAATCACTACGAGGAAACCGAGCATCAACAGTGTGGTGTAGATCACACTAATGCACTTCCAGCGGTTGAGCCAGATCTTACCGCTCCAACCGAGTGTCTGCATAGCTGACCAGAAACCGTGAGTCAGGTGGAACCAGATAGCCACGATCCAAACGATGTAGAGCACTGAGAACACAGGATTGCCGAATGTCTCTTTGATCCAAGCAAAGCCATCGGCAGGATCAATCTGCTGATAGGTGCCTACGATCTCTGCAAACATCATGTTGTACCAGAAATTGTACAGATGCAGCAGCAAGCCCACACAGATGATGATACCAAGTACGAGCATGTTCTTAGAAGACCATTCCACAACACCGGGATTGACTTCTGTAGCCACCTCATAACGGTTGTCACCGCGAGCCTTGCGATTCTGAGCAGTCAGAATGAATGCATAGACAATGTGAATCACTGCCAGGGCAGCCAGGCCAAGTGTTGCTACAACAGCATACCAGTTGGCACCCAGGAATTCGCAAATCATGTTGTAACCCTCTTCAGAGAAAAGCGCCACCAAGTTCATGCAACAATGGAATGTCAGGAACAAGATCAGCGCAATACCCGTAACGGACATTACAACTTTTCTACCAATTGATGAATTGATTAACCACATAAGTTGTTGAAATTAAATTATTTATAAAAAAGTTATATTCCCATTTGTACCCAATTTTAGGTAATTAACATTGGCTTTAGACCGCAAAGTTAATATAAAATTGTGAACTTTCAAAGTTTTTTGGGCGAAAAATGCATTAAAAATTCAAATTTTATGCTTACTTTTGCGGAAAATTAGAAAAGGGACGATGAAATTAAACTATGATGTGTTGGTAATTGGAGGTGGTCACGCCGGTTGCGAAGCTGCATCTGCCAGTGCCAATATGGGTGCCAAAACCTGTCTGGTAACAATGGACATGAACAAGATTGCCCAAATGTCGTGCAACCCTGCCATCGGAGGTATTGCGAAGGGGCAGATTGTGCGGGAAATTGATGCGCTGGGAGGTCAGATGGGACTTGTGACAGATGCCACCTCGATACAATTCCGCATGTTGAACGTAGGTAAGGGGCCTGCCATGTGGAGCCCTCGTGCCCAATGCGATAGAGGGAAATTTATCTGGGAATGGCGCAGGATGCTTGACCAGACACCCAACCTCGATATTTGGCAGGATCAAGCCGATGAACTATTGGTAGAACATGGTGAAGCCATTGGGGTAAGAACCATCTGGGGGACTGAGCTCTATGCCAAATGTGTGGTCATCACAGCAGGTACTTTCCTCAACGGACTGATGCATATCGGAAGGAAGATGGTAGCTGGTGGACGTATCGCCGAACCTGCCGTTGCCAATTTCACTGAGAGTATAACACGTCATGGGGTAATATCAGCTCGCATGAAGACTGGTACCCCCGTTCGCATTGATAAGCGTTCCGTTCATTTTGAGGAGCTTGAGGAACAACCAGGTGAGTTGCGTCCCTATCAGTTCAGCTATTTGAATAAGAAAGGGGCACTCAAGCAACTCCCTTGTTGGACTGTGAATACTAATGCAGAGGTTCACGAGATGCTGAGAAGCGGACTGGAAGACTCCCCACTCTACAACGGACAGATTCAGTCGATAGGTCCTCGTTACTGTCCTTCGATCGAAACCAAACTCGTTACCTTCCCTGAGCGAGAGAAACATCCTTTATTCCTTGAGCCGGAAGGTGAAGATACTAACGAAATGTATCTCAATGGCTTCTCTTCCTCGTTGCCAATGGATGTTCAGATTGAGGCACTCAAGAAGATGCCCGCTTTCCGCGATGTGAAGGTGTATCGTCCTGGTTATGCCATCGAATACGATTTCTTTGATCCTACCCAACTCAACCATTCGTTAGAGTCAAAGATCATCCCCAATCTCTTTATGGCAGGTCAGGTGAATGGTACAACAGGCTATGAAGAAGCCGGTGGACAAGGTACAATGGCCGGTATTAATGCAGCCCTCAAGGCCGGATTCGCTGGTAGCTCTCAGGGCGAAGCCTACGATCCGTTCGTCCTGCATCGTGATGAAGCTTATATCGGTGTCCTTATTGATGATCTGGTGACAAAGGGTGTGGATGAGCCTTATCGCATGTTTACCTCAAGAGCCGAATATCGCATCCTGCTAAGACAAGACGATGCTGATGCACGACTGACAGAGAAAGCCTATGAGTTGGGATTAGCCAAACGCGAGCGTTATGACTGGTGGATGGAGAAGAAAAAGGCTATCGAAGAAATCGAAAC
>JAFZWK010000025.1 GCA_017617335.1 Bacteroidaceae bacterium
CACATCGCAAACCACCTTAATGTCACGATGTCACTGTCACACTGTCACGATTTGCTTCTATTTGTTGACAAGAAAAGTGATACTGAAAAATCTTTACACGCGTAATTGACTCAAAAAGAAGGAGTTACACTAACCATAACGTTAACCTTAACGATAACGATAAAGACTCTTGACCCTTGACTGTGAGGAGGTCAACACGTTGAAACCGTAAAGTCAACACGTTGAGTTTGCCGACTCCGCATGCAAGCGACTCTTTACTTCCCTCTTGCCCTACAATGGCTTATACTCCACGAATGCCTCCATGGCCTCGTAGCATGCCAAGCCCAGGCTGTCGTAGAGCTTTGCCGTAGCACGGTTGCGGTCCTCGGAACGCTGCCAGAAGAGGCGGGTATCGTTGCCCAGGAAGGGAGCGGACTCCATCTGTGAGCTATGCTTGAGGATAGAATTACGCTTGGCTCGCAGTTCCTCGGGAGACATGGGCACGCACATCTCGATGTTCTCGATCTCCCATTCAGCCCAGGCGCCGCGATACATCCAGATGCGGCATTCCTGAAGCCACTTGGCTGCATCCTGCTTTTCCAGATCGATGGCAGCCAGGACTGCATCCGTACACTTGCGGTGGGTGCCATGAGGATCGGCCAAATCACCTGCCACAAATATTTCGTGAGGCTGGACCTTCTTCAACAGGTCGCGGACAATCTCCACGTCTTTCTCCGTCATGGGAAGTTTCTCTATCGTTCCACTCTCGTAGAAGGGCAGATCCAGGAAGTAGACACGGTCGAGAGGTATATCGTTGTAGGTGCAAGCCGTGCGAGCCTCACCACGACGAATCAATCCCTTCAGGGTACGCACCTCCTGAATGTCGATATCGCCTTCCTTTTTCTTCTTGAAGAACTCCCTGATCTCGTTGTATATTTGGGTGATCTTCTCGTTCTTGCTGTCCATGAATATCTGGTTGAATCCGTTCACGAAGTGCATGAAGCGTGTCACCTCCTCATCGTTCACGGCAATGTTGCCTGAAGTCTCGTAAGCGACGTGCACCTCGTGCCCCTGCTTCACCAGACGCTGGATGGTTCCTCCCATAGAAATGACATCATCATCAGGATGTGGCGAGAAGACGAGGACACGCTTGGGGTAGGGTTTTGCACGCTCAGGCCGATAGGTGTCATCGGCATCGGGCTTGCCACCTGGCCAACCTGTGATGGTGTGCTGAAGGTCGTTGAATATCTTGATGTTGCAGTCGTAGGCGGAGCCATAGTGAGCCAGGAGTTCCGAGAGTCCGTTCTCGTTGTAGTCCTTGTTGGTCAACTTCAGCAGGGGTTTCTTGGTGATTCCACAGAGCCAAACCAAAGCGGCACGGGTCAACTTATCATCCCACTTGCAGCTGGTGACCAGCCAAGGATGAATGATGCGGGTGAGCTTGCTGGCTGATGCCAAGTCAAGCACCACGTTCGCGTCGTTGTGTGCCTGGAGGAAACTGGCTGGCTTAGCGTCCGTAATGGCTCCCTCGACAGTATCCTTGATGATGCTGGCCTTCTCTTCGCCCCAAGCGGTCAGGAAGATCTTGCGGGCAGAAAGGATGTTGGAGATTCCCAACGTGATGGAACAGGGTGGCACAGCTTCCTGTCCGCCGAAACTCATTGTCATCTCCTCGCGTGAGATGGCATCGATCAGCATCAGACGAGTACGGGTATTGATGGTGGAACCAGGCTCGTTGGTGGCGATATTGCCTACGCGACCGATACCCAACAGGATGATATCCAATCCGCCAAAGGTGGCGATACGCTCATCGTAGAGACGGCATTGGGCCTGCACATCTTCCTGGGGAATGGAGCCATCCATCGAGTAGATGTTCTGTTCTGGAATATCTATCTTGTCGAGGAAATACTCTCTCAACTGATGCAAGCTGCTGATCTTGCTGCCTGGCTTCAGAGGAAAGTACTCGTAGGCATTGAAAACAACCACGTTCCTGAAGCTCAACTTCTTGGTCTTGTGGCGATGAATCAACTCATCATAAACGGGCACCAAACTTTGACCTGTACCCAAACCCAACACACAGTATTTACCCAACTTATGCTTGTCTCTTATTTCTGACTCTATAGCGTCAGCAATAGCAGCCGCTCCTTCTTCCACCTTGGGATAGATATCGGTGCGAACCTTCTCGAAACGTGTAATCTCGCTGCGGTCAACAGCAGTCTTCGGTGCATAAAACTCTTCTGGTACCTTGTTCAGTACAATCTGGGAACTCAAATTTAAATTCAGACTCATATTCTTTGTGTTTTTTTTACTTTCCTTTTCTTCACCACCTCCAGGAAACCGCAGATGATGCATTTTCTTTGCAAAGTTACAATCTTTCCTTTCATTTTTGTTATCTTCCTCCCCAAATTCTTCCTTAAAATTTCTTAAAGAAATTCTTGGCATGGTTTTCCCATTAATTTCTCAATGTTTTTTCGTAACTTTGCAAAACACTTTGCAAGCAAAACCATCAAGAACAAAAAGTCTCTAAGAAAAGTCATTTATACCCAAGGAACATGAAAAAACTGGTTCTCTTTTTAGGCCTTATTCATCTATTGTCTGTACAAGCACAAAAGATAGACTTCCGTGTGGCGGAGGAATACTCGCCCTATATCTTCGGTTACAATCTGGAACATACACGTTCTGCCATAAACGGCGGCTTGAGTGCACAAATGCTAAAGAACCGCAAATTTGCAGGCAAACCCCAAGCCAACTTGGGTCTTGCTGCACATTGGTTCCCCATTGGAGAAAGAACCTTTTATCTGAAGAGCGACAGAGATGCCTACACCAAACACATCTGCCTGGCCAATATGTACCGCAGGAATGAAATCGGCGTTCAAGTCATTCAGAACCTGACCGAAGGAAAGACTGCTGGAATGGGACAGCACGAATTGGGTCTGAAAGCAGGCAAAACGTATGAACTGCGCATGGTGACTCGTGTAAACAAACCCATCCATCTGAAGGTGGAATTCACCAATCACTCAGGGAATCGCACCTATGCCAGCCACACCCTGTCGCTTGCTCCCACACAAGATTGGGAAATCGACGAATTCACCCTAACCCCTTCGGCTGACGATGCGGTGGCCGATATCCGCTATACGTTCACAGAACAGGCAGAACTCGCGATTGGCGCCCTGTCCGTGATGCCACAAGACAATTTCCATGGGATGAGGCGTGATGTGGTGGAGAACCTGAAGCAGATAGGGCCACGTCTTATCCGCTGGCCAGGAGGCAACTTCGCAGGAGAATACCGTTGGAAGGACGGCTTGCTTCCAGCGGATCAACGCGCTCCCCTGCAAGCCTATACTGAAATTGAAACCCAACCTCACAGCGATGGTTACGACTATCACGAAATCAATACTGACGATTTCATCGCCCTATGTCGCGAAGTGGGTGCTGAACCATTGCTTACTATCAATCTGGCATGGAACACTCCGAAAGAGAGTGCCCAATGGGTGGAGTACTGCAACGGGACTGCCGAAACAGAATACGGAAAGATGAGAGCCGAGCGCGGTCACCCAGAGCCTTACAACGTGCGTTTCTGGTCATTGGGCAACGAGATGGGATATGGACACATGGAAGGACCTAATACTCCTGAACGCTATAACGAGTTCGCCCAGCGCCATACCGATGCCATGCTTAGGGTTACGCCAGACTTGGAACTCTTTGCCTCAGGACCTTATCCCAACGATGACTGGGCAAAGAAATCGGCAGCCATGATGGCCGACAAGGTGAAAAACATCTCCCTGCACGGCTATTTCGGTCCCACCTCTTATCATGGAGGCAGGCTGCACTACACGACTCCTGAGGAGACGGAAGCCACCTACCACGCCATCGTGGAATCAGCCCTCAGTGCTGGAAACCATGTCCGCAACATGCGCCGTTGCTTGGATGCCACAGGGAAGAAGCTGCACATCAGTTTCGACGAGTGGAATCAATGGTATGCATGGTACCGCCCCTCCTGTGTCAGCGAAGGCATCTTTACTGCCAGGATGATGCACTTCTTCCTCAATCATACAAATGAGATGGACATGCCCGTTGTCTGCTACTTCCAACCAATTGGCGAGGGAGCAATCATCATAGACCGTCTGGAAAGTCGACTGACAGCTAACGGCCAGATATTCTCGCTGATGAGGAATCATCAGAATGGAAAAATCTGCAAGGTAAGTGAGAATGACGATCTATCCACTGCCGCAACCCTTCAGGACAACGTGCTCACCATCACTCTTATCAACGAAAAATATGACGAGGAACGCGTCTTCCGTTTTCCTATAAATATAAGGAGTAGTGTCATAGATGCTGTGCTTTATTCCTCGAATGACGTTCGACCCTACAGCTATTTCAACGAATCTCCTCTCCAAGTGAAGAACGACAAGAAAATTTTAAGCACCATACTTCCTCCACACAGCGTGGCACTGATACGCCTGAACCTAAACATAAAGAAGAAATAAGTAATCGAGATATGAGGTAAACAACGAGAAAAGATGGCTATCAAGGTAAAAAGGGAGGAAAATTTTGTTTAAATGAAAAGTTTTGCTTTTCTTTGCAAAGCGAAAGAAACATGAAAAAAGTAAAATAAAGGGCATTTATCATAAACAAAAATCAATGTAAAGCGATGAAAAAGACAAATCTGATGCTGCTGACTGCAGCAACAATAAGCGGAATGCTTTGCTCTTGTCAGCCCAAAGACAACACGTTGACAAAGGCTGAAGAACAAGAAGGATGGGAACTGCTGTTCAACGGACAGGATCTATCCGAGTGGCGCAATTACAACGATACCATCCTATCCAATGGATGGACGGCCGTGAACGGTTGCATCCAAGCAAGTGGCGAGGGTGCCGATGAATCTGGCTATATCGTTACAAAGCGCAAGTTTGCTGACTTCGAACTCTCTTGGGATTGGAAATTGACACACGGCGGCAACAGTGGTATGCTGTATCACGTGGTGGAAAGTCCCGTCTTCAGTGTTCCCTATGTAACTGGCCCTGAATATCAGCTTATCGACAACGAAGGATGGGAAGAAGTGAATGCTCCTGAGAAACTTGAAGAGTGGCAGAAGTTGGGAGTAGATTATGCCATGCACCTGCCCGACTATTCCAAGATGCACGTCAATCCTGTGGGCGAGTGGAACAACTCACGAATTATCTTTGACAATGGTCATGTGGAACACTGGCTCAACGGTGAGAAGATTCTGGAGTTTGAAGCTTGGACAGATGACTGGTTTGAGAAGAAGGGTAGCGGCAAATGGGCTCATGCTCCCGAATACGGTCTTTCCAGCGAAGGCGTCATCTGCCTGCAAGATCATGGCGATCCCGCATCTTTCAAGAACATCAAGATTCGGCCACTACCCCATAAAGGCGGCCAGACAGAGAGCCTCTTTAATGGTAAGGACCTCACTGGCTGGGAACCTTTCGGCGATGGCAAGTGGAGCGTAGACGAGGAAGGCAATCTGGTGACCGAGAATGGAGACAACAAACAATATGGTTATCTTTGCACCCGCAAGTATTACAAGGACTTCGACCTCACTTTAGAGTTCAAACAGGAGTCCAACGGCAACAGCGGTCTCTTTTTCCACTCTTTCATCGAGGGTTTCAACACCGTTCATGGATGGCAATGTGAGGTGGCTCCCAAGGGCAATGATACAGGTGGTATCTACGAATCCTACGGACGTGGCTGGCTCCAGCAGATTCCTGACGAAAAGGAGGAAATCTTAAAAGAAGGCGAATGGAATACTCTTCGCCTGCGCGTAGAAGGCAATCATATCCAGACCTGGCTCAATGGTGAACCCATGGCTGATCTGGAAGACGAACTCATTGGCAAAACTCCAGGTCGCCTGATGCTGCAAATCCACGATGGAAATGACATCAAAGTCCTTTGGAGGAATTTCCAACTGACGCAACTCTAATCGTCTAAAACTCTGAAAAATAAAAAAAGCAGGACTTCACTGTTTGAGGTGGGGTCCTGCTCCTTTTTTGTTCAAAGGCGACTAATCACGCACTAATTTATAATCCAACTGCTTGCTGTACAGATCAGCGCGAGCTACCTTGATTTTCACGCTGTCACCCAGGTTATAGCAATGATGGTAACGGCGGCCACGCAGACAATATTTCCGTTCATCGAACTCGTAGTAATCATCGTCCAAATCGCGCAAAGGTACCATTCCTTCACATTTGTTCTCGTCCACCTCCACATAGATTCCAAACTCTGTCACGCCGCTAATGGTTCCTTTGAAGGTTTGGCCCAGTCGCTCGCTCATGTATTCTACCTGTTTATACTTGATGCTTGCACGCTCGGCTGATGCAGCAGTTTGCTCCATATCGCTACAATGTTCACAAAGCTCCTCGTATTTCTCAGGATTGGCGCTGCGACCACCCTCGGCATACTTAGTCAGCAAACGATGAACCATCAAGTCGGGATAACGACGGATGGGACTGGTGAAATGAGTGTAATAATCGAAAGCCAAACCATAGTGTCCCACATTATGGATACTGTAGCGAGCCTTCATCATGGCACGCAAGGCGACCTGCTCTACCACATCCTGCTCTCTTTTTCCTTTAACAGATTCCAGTAACTTATTTATATTCCTCGATGTTTCAGCACGTCCACCAGTAGATTTCAACTTATATCCAAATTTCACTACAAAGTTGGCCAAGTTGGCAAGCTTGCTGGGATCAGGTGAATCATGGATACGATAAGGCAATACCTTGGCTTTCTTGTTTTTGGGTACCTTACCCACATATTCTGCTACTGTTCGATTTGCCAATAACATGAATTCTTCCACCAGTTTGTTCGCATCCTTGGCTATCTTAAAGAACACGCTTACCGGTTTGCCTTTCTCGTCAATCTCAAATCGAACCTCGCATCGATCAAAATCTACAGCTCCATTTGCAAACCTGCGGGCACGCAACTCCTTGGCCATGCGGTTCAAGGTAATCAATTCCTCGGAAAAATCCTCGGCAGGACGATAAGTTGGATTCTCTGGCTCACAATGGTCACCAGGATTGTTGTAATCCTCAGGCGAAGCTTCTCCATGAGCCTCCAACACCTGTTGAACCTCCTCGTATATGAAACGGCGGTTACTACGGGTCACGGTATGAGCCAAATGCCAATCCTTCACCTCTGCCTTCTCGTTCAAGACAAAGATCACACTATACGTTAGTTTATCTTCATCAGGACGCAGAGAGCAGATGTAGTTGCAAAGACGCTCAGGCAACATGGGCACAGTGCGGTCTACCAGATACACACTGGTTGCTCTCTTCAACGCCTCACGATCGATGATACCGCCTTCTTCCACATAATGAGACACATCAGCAATATGAACTCCTACTTCCCACAAATGAGGACTCAGTTTGCGGATACTCAAGGCATCATCAAAATCCTTGGCATCACGTGGGTCTATGGTGAACGTGCATACATCTCGAAAATCTTCTCGACGAGCAATCTCCTCGGCATTGATGCCTGGTTGTAGTTTCTCAGCGGCCTTTTCCACCTGAACAGGGTAAACGTAAGGCAAACCATATTCGGCCAAGATGGCATGCATTTCAGCATCATTCTCGCCTGTTTGCCCCAGAATATCCACCACTTTACCAATAGGATTCTTAGCATTTTCTGGCCATTCCACAATCTTTACCACAGCCTTATCGCCCGATTTTCCCTTCTTCAAATTAGCCTTGGGAATAAAGATGTCATTAGCCAAAGTGCGATCTTCTGTCAGTAGATATGCATAGTCTTTACGGACTTGCAATGTACCCACAAACTGTTTATCGGCACGTTTCAAGATTTCCGTCACAGCCGCCTCGCGGACGTGATTTTTACGACGTGCCATCATGGTGATCCGAACCCGATCTCCATCCATAGCATGCAAACTGTTGCGTTCAGCCACCAAAATGGGTTCTCCACCACTATCAGGCAGGAAAGTGTTCTTTCCATTGACCTTGCGGTGGAAGATACCCTCCATCACCGAGGTTGGAACATTCAGTTGGAACTGAAAACGTGATTTCTCCTTGATATAATCATCCATCATCAAGGACTCCAGTGCATCCACACATAACATCTTGGATGGATGCGTGCTTAGGTGCAACAGACGATAGATGGTCTTCAAATCATATACTTCCTGTGGATTCTGCTGGAAAAGTTCGATCAACATGCTTTCCAAATCTTTCTTTCTCAGGCCCTGGCCGCCTTTCTTTCTCTTTCCCATATTTTCTGGTTTTTGATGGTTTCTTTGGTCAAAAATAACGAAAAAAATGACATGTGCCTAGGAATTGTGGTAAAAAAAAACTATCTTTGTACACATTAACAAATAAATGCTACGCAAAGATGACAATTCTAGTAACTGGAGCAAGTGGTTTTATCGGCAGCTTTATTGTGAGTGAAGGATTGAGTCTAGGGCATCAGATGTGGGCTGGCATTCGTGGTACCAGCAGCCGTGAATATCTGACTGATGATCGTATCCAGTTTGCTCTATTGGATTTGGGTAATCCAGAGAAGCTACGTACTCAACTGCTTCAATATCGTGAAATGATGGGGGGGCATGGTTGGGACTATGTAGTGCATGCCGCAGGAGCTACCAAATGCCTCCACCGAGAGGATTTTTTTCGCACCAATACACAAGGTACACAAAACCTCATCGAAGCACTACGGACTACAGACATGATTCCCCAACGCTTCATCTTTATTAGCAGTCTTAGCGTTTTCGGTGCCATTCGCGAGAAGCCTGTCCGTCAAGCTACATCCGACAATCCATGGGTTTACAGTCCTATCCTGCTTACCGATATTCCTCAACCCAACACAGCTTATGGACAAAGTAAACTTCAAGCCGAGGAGTACCTGCAAAAACAGAAGGATATTCCTTACACCATCCTACGCCCCACAGGAGTTTACGGACCTCGCGAAAAGGACTATTTTCTAATGGCCCAGAGCATTAAACAGCATACTGATTTTTCTGTTGGCTACAAAGCTCAGGAAATCACTTTCGTCTACATGATGGATGTGGTACAAGCTGTCTTCCGCTGTATGGATTCTCCTGCTGCCCTCAATCATGCCTATTTTCTTTCTGACGGTCACATTTACAACAGTCAACACTTCAGTAATCTACTCCAGAGAGAATTAGGAAATCCTTGGGTGCTCCACATCAAGGCTCCTTTGTGGTTTTTGCGTATCATTTGCTGGATAAGTGGTCAAATCAGCAAATTTACAGGTAAAATGAATGCTCTCAACGAAGATAAATACCACATTCTGCGCCAACGTAATTGGCAATGTGATATTGAACCAGCTCGACAGGACTTCGGTTACGAGCCACAATGGTCATTGGAACGTGGCGTGAAAGCTGCCGTCAAATGGTATCGTGAGAACGGATGGTTATAAGTGGGAATCACAGATAATCCTTAATAACGTGTCGATGAAGAAAATCATCTTTTGCCTGCTTTTCATTCTGACGTCTCTCCATGCTGCGGCTCAGACACCTGACGAGATTCTTGAAACGACTCAACGTGTCAACAATTACTTCATGACACGATGTCCTGATCCTACTAAGGCTACTTTCGTCAAACGTGAGCGTCCTAGCTCTCTTTGGACGCGTGGTGTATACTATGAAGGGCTCATGTCACTCCAAAGCATAGACCCCCAACAGCGTTATCTTGATTATGTTGACCAATGGGCAGATTTCCATCAGTGGACTCCTCGCAACGGAATTACCACTCTCAATGCCGATGATCAATGTTGTGCTCAAACGTATCTGGAACGTTATCTGACTACGGGCAACGAGAAAATGATTCAACATGTGCAAGAAAACCTCCAACACCAGATGTCTGAAGGACGCGTAGACCATTGGGATTGGATTGACGCTATCCAGATGGGAATGCCTGTCTATTCCCACATGTTCATGGCTACCAGGGATGAACGATACATGAAATACGCTCTCAACAGCTATCTTTGGACTCGCAACACATGTGGTGACCACGGTTTGTGGAACCCTTCTGAAGGATTTTGGTGGCGAGATGCCAATTTCGACCCACCTTACAAGGAGAGCGATGGTCAGAATTGCTATTGGAGTCGAGGAAATGGATGGGTTTATGCAGCACTTGTTCGCGTGCTGAATGACCTACATGACATGGGCATCGATTTCACTTCACCCGATAGTCCTTACTTTATTTTTTATCAGGATTTCCTTCGCATGTCAGAAGCTTTACTTACATGTCAGCGCGAGGATGGATTCTGGAATGTCAGCCTTCTTTCTCCTACTACGTATGGAGGTCCTGAAACTTCTGGCACTAGCCTTTTTCTGTATGGTTTTGCATGGGGAATACTTCAAGGAATTCTGCCTACTGAAAAGTATCGTTCAGCTGCTGATCATGCATGGAAAGCAATCAGTGGGGTTGTTCATGCAAACGGTTCCCTTGGTTATGTACAAGGCACAGGAAAGGAGCCCAAAGATGGTCAACCAGTCACTGCAGACAAGATACCTGATTTCGAGGATTATGGTGCAGGGTGTTTTCTCTTGGCTGCCACAGAATACTATCGACTCATCCAGCATATTGCTCAACCAGGTGTGAGATGGTGGTGGTTAGGGTCTGCTGTCACGTATGAAGGAATAACCTGGCAGATGCAGCAGATGGCCAGTCATGGTGTAGGTGCCTTGGAAATCACACCTCTCTATGGTGTGCAGGGCAATGACGAGAACAACATAGATTTCCTCTCACCCCAATGGATGCGTATGCTGCGCTACACCATTCGCGAGGGAAAGCGTTTAGGTATCCAGATAGACATGAACTTAGGTACAGGATGGCCTTTTGGCGGTCCCACCACACCCATTGAGGAGGCTGCATGCAAACTGGTCATAGTAGATTCTATCATGGATTCCCATATTGCTAAAAAGGTAAAGTTGGAGGCTCCTGAACGTGAGCGGAAATATGCTAAACGGATTCTGCAACAACGATTCAAGACAACGGAAAGAGGCAAGACTCGTGTCATTGCGCTCTTCGAAAGCCGTACACGCCAACAAGTGAAACGCGCCGCTCCTGGCGGTGAAGGATACGTGATGGATCACTTCGATTCTACGGCTGTAGCTCACTACTTGCAGCGCTTCGAGGATGCTTTTGCGGAGGCAGAACGTACTGATGGACCTGAGAATCTTTGGCCCGCCACTTTTTTTAATGATTCCTACGAGGTGTACCAGGCCGATTGGACATCCACTTTGCTGCTGGAATTCGAGAAACGTCGAGGTTATAGACTTCAGGATAAATTGAAGGAGTTTGTTGATGGTGATCCTGCCGTCGTAAGTGATTATCGTGAAACACTTTCTGACCTGCTCTTACAAAACTTCACTCAACAATGGGTACGTTGGTGTCATCGTCATGGTGTCAAGGTACGCAATCAGGCTCATGGTTCACCTGCCAACTTGATTGATGTCTATGCTGCTGTCGATATCCCTGAGATTGAAGGTTTCGGCTATTCTGAATTGGGTATAAAAGGACTCAGACAGGATTCTGGCATGACACGCAAAAACCAATCTGACCTGACCATGCTGAAGTATGCCTCTTCATCTGCTCACATCACAGGCAAGCAACTGACAAGTAGCGAGACGTTCACTTGGCTTACTGAGCATTTCCGCACCTCGCTCTCTCAAATGAAGCCTGATATGGATCTCATGTTCTGTGCAGGAGTCAATCGCATGTTCTTTCATGGTGCCTGTTATTCTCCTCAAGACGATCCTTGGCCAGGATGGCGTTTCTATGCTTCCATCGACATGTCGCCCACCAACACTATTTGGCGCGATGCTCCCTATCTGATGAAATACATTGAACGATGTCAAGAAAGGCTTCAGAAAGGCAAACCTGACAATGATTTCCTTGTTCTGCTGCCAATTCGTAATATGTGGAGAACAAATTCTCAGCATCGACTTATGCAGTTCGAGATAGGAAACATGTACCAGAAGTCACCTGAATTCGTTCAAAGTATTCTTCGAATCGATTCTCTCGGCTTCGATTGTGATTATATCTCAGAAAGTTATCTTTTGGGTACCACGTATTGCAAAGGTCAACTCCAGACAGATGCAGGTACACGCTATGCCGCTCTCATTTTGCCAGATAACTGCATCTTGACTCCAGAAGTTAAGGCCCATGTAGAAGCTCTTCGCAGTCAAGGTGCACCCATCATTCAAGGCATAGATGCTGAGCGAATGAATGCTGTTGCACGTCCAGAAGAGATACGTAGTAAATTGGGGTTGAAGATGATTCGGCGAAGCAATCTGGATGGAACCTACACGTACTTTATCTCTAATCTCACCCCACACGATATCTCAGACGAGGTAAACCTTGCTTCAGAAGCAAAAGGAGGTACTTGGTATGACCCCTTGACTGATGCCTCTTCTCCAGCAGAGTTCAGCGAAGGCCATCTCCGCATCCGTATGCGAAGTGGAGAATCACGCTTCCTGCTGACTCAAACATCTGCTGCTGAGAACGTTATTCCGTCATCCTCTGCCCTGAGTTTTGATTCGCTTGATGCCAAATTCTCTGATTGGAAACTCCATTTCATCCAGAGCCAACCTGTTGTTGCGGACACATTCCATCTCGAGGGTCCTCAAACGTGGGAAAGCTTGGGAAAACATCTGGACTTAGATCAGAACCTGACAGACAGCTTGAGCGAACTGATGGGCACGGGTGTCTATGAATGTACTCTCGCCCTTCCAGACAACGTCTCGCCCACAGATGAATACCAGATGGACTTGGGAGACGTGCGCGAATCTGCCCGTCTTTACGTTAACGGACACTACGTGGGATGTGCTTGGTGCGTGCCGTTTTCTCTGCGATTCCAGGGACTTCTCCATGCTGGAAACAATCATTTGCGCATCGAGGTCACCAACCTGCCAGCCAATCGCATTGCCGCCTACGACAGAAAAGGCATTAAGTGGCGTAAGTTCAACGACATCAATGTAGTGGATCTTCAGTACAAGAAGACGACCTACGAGAAATGGGAACCTGTCCCTTCAGGTCTTAATTCCCCTGTCCATCTCTATCGCCAGCATCATCCTCTTAATCCTTGACACTATAACACCTAAACATATACTGACATGAAAAAGAATTATGCAACCCTCGTTATGGCAGGACTTTTCCTGATGAATTTGCCTGCCCAAGCCCAAGAGGCAAACTACGATGAGTCTAATGTAGGTACTTATACTTTACCTGATGCACTGACCTCTCTCAATGGCCAACAAGTTATTAAGAAGAAAACATGGGAGAAGATACGCCGCCCAGAAATTCTGAAACTTTTTCAGGACAACGAATATGGCATTCTACCCAATGCAAAAATCAAAACAAACTATCGCATCATAGAAGAAAGTGACAATGCTCTCGAGGGAAAAGCTATCCGTCGTCAGGTGGAGATTACTTTTAGCGGCAACAATCAGACCCGCAAGATGCTTGTTCTGCTTTATATGCCAAAGGGAGTGAAGAAATGCCCAGTTTTCGTGGCACCCAACTTCCAAGGGAATGCCACCACTACAATAGACCCAGCCGTCATCGAATCACAATTCAGCACTTACGAACGGGCTCATCAAACCAGTCGCTGGTCCTATGATCGTATCATCAACTCTGGCTATGCTGTAGCTACTTTCCACTACTACGACATCTATTTCGATGCGAATGGCAAACTCGCAGAAACCATCTATCCGCTCTTTGGCATCACTTCTGATGATGACCTGCAGGACAATACAGGCAAAGCCATCACCGCTTGGGCATGGGGATGTTCTCGCGTGCTGGATTACCTGCTCACCTTAAAGAACATCGACAAGAAGCGCACCATTGTCATGGGTCATTCACGTTTGGGAAAGACGTCTCTCTGGTGCGGAGCTCAAGACCAACGTTTCGCTATGGTCATCTCCAACAATTCAGGTTGCTCTGGCGCAGCCTTGTCTCGTCGCAACTATGGAGAGACTGTGCCGCGCATCAACAAATCCTTCCCCTGGTGGTTCTGCAACAAATACCAATCATACAACCAGAACGTCCCTTCGCTTCCCATGGATCAGCACGAGTTGCTTGCCCTCATAGCTCCACGTCCCGTCTACGTAGCCAGCGCCCAAGAGGACAGGTGGGCAGACCCTCGCGGAGAGTTTCTTTCTTTGCAGGAAGCAAGCAAAGTTTATGCGCTCTATGGTTACGACACCCTGCAAGGCTACTCCTTCCCAGCCCCCAACGAACATCTTTGGAAGGGCAATTGCGGCTATCACATGCGCACTGGAGTACACGATGTCACAGACTTCGATTGGCAGTCATACATCGAGTTTGCTGACAGACATCTGAAGTGAAGGAACTTGCGAACTCATTGATTGTCAGGATTTCGGAAACCTGAGCCATACCTATGTCTTGGTTTCAGTAATGTCCTCTGTCTTGGTTCCAGCCTTCGAGGGCATAGTTGCAACCATACGATTCACTACCTTTTCTATTTACCTTTCAATCAGTCAGTTGATCAATATTTCAATCATTTCTTCACCTTGCGCTCAGGGCAACGTGTTGTCTTTGAGATTTCAACGTGTTGTCTTCCTCTTTCTAACACGTTGCAAAGGTACGAACAACTGATGGCCTGCTGGTGTGGTATGGTATGATTTTTTTTGTTTGGGCATGATATAGCATGTATTGCAAGGGTCAGCATGCGCACCTTCAGCCGCTGACTAAATCAGAATATCCCTACTGGCTGAACTGGGAGTGATGCCCACCACCAAACTTGTCCCTCTTATGTCTGCCTAATGGATCTGCGGTTAATATGAGATAGATGAGTGACACTCTGGGCAGAGACCTTTGATCATGTAATTGATTGTTTGGACGATGAAACCTGCGGGGAGGGTGATTTGGGGAACTTTTGTGTCATGAAGACAGAAGGTGCGTTGGCAATGCTCGCAATAGAAATGGGTGTGCTGATCCTCGAGAGTACATTCATCGTGTCCACAGCAAAGCTCGTACTTGAGGGCTCCACTGCCATCTTCGATGGCATGAACGAGATGGTGATGGAGCAAGAGGGTAAGAACGCGGAAAATGGTACTCTTGTCCACCGTGAGAAGTCGATCCTCGAGATCCTTGATAGAATAAGGGCGACGGGCACGAGCCAACTCACGGAATACAAGCAGGCGCGATGAGGTGGGTTTCACCCCATGGGAAGCAAGACGCGCTTCAGGGTTTCCGATAAACTCGTCTATCTCATTGATAAGGACGTGAGGCGACATGGGGCATCTAATATTTAAATGAACTGCCTCCAGCGAACTCGCGGAGAAGACTGGTGGGGGGAACCTGGTCGGCAGGAATACTACGGAAATACTTGAGGAACTTGCGCAAGCGTGTAGCCTCGGCGTACTCTGGAGCCCGCTCCTCCACTTGTTCCAGGATGGGCATTACCTGCTCGCGAATGACTCCCAACTCATAGAGTAAAGCTGCATTGAAAGTGGCGTCAGCCAATTCCTGGAAGGGGAAAATCCATTTTGCCTCACCTGCAGAGACGCTTGGACATCGCTTGATCGTCTGGACTGCGCTGTAACCACGATACCTATAGTCGCGCAAGATACGGCGCAGTAATCGGATATCCACAGTGGGAATATGATTGTGGTCATCGAGTTGAATGGTGGTGAGGGCTGAGACGTAGATACGGAATTTCTTCTCTTCTGGCACTTGCTGCGAAAGGATGGGATTGAGTGCGTGGTTTCCTTCAATGATGATGACATCATCAGAACCAATCTGGAGTTTCTTGCCCTCGAAGACTCGCTTGCCAGAAGGGAAGTCATAGCGTGGAATTTCTATTTCCTCACCCCTGAGAAGAGCTTCCATCTGTTGATTGAAGAATGCTGTATCAACTGCCTCGATACACTCGAAATCGTACTCTCCATTCTCGTCTTTGGGAGTATCCACACGATTGACGAAATAGTTGTCCGTGCTGAGAGTGTGAGGTCGCATACCACATGCCATAAGAAGGATGGCCAAACGTTTGGCTGTGGTAGTCTTGCCGCTGCTGCTGGGACCTGCTATGAGAACCAGCTTGGAGTGGCGAGAAGTGATTTCATCGGCAATGTTTGAGAGTTTCTTCTCCTGGAGTGCCTCGCTGACATTAATCAATTCGGTAGCATGGCCTGCCAAAACAGCTTGGTTAAGCTCGCCAGCCGTGCTGATACCCATAATCTCCTGCCAACGCTTTTGCTCGCGAATTACACCCATTTTCTTAGTTTGAGGCACCATTTCCTCCAGTCGCCAAGGCTCCTTCTGACTGGGGATGCGCAACAAAACCCCCTCGCAGAAGAGTGCAACATCAAAGAGATGAATATCGCCAGTATGGCTCATGAGGGGACCATAAAAATAATCGATGGTGTTCTCTAACTGATAATAATAGGTATAAAGGTTGGATTGACTCTCAAGGAGCTGAGCCTTGCTCTCCATTCCATGACTGCGGAAAAGCTCAATGGCATCCTCGATGGGGCACTGGATACGATGGATGGAAAGGTTTGCCTCGACGAGATGCTGCATATAAGCGCGGATTTTGGCAGCATCCTGCTCAGTGAGTGTCCGTCCGATACGCAACTCGCAATAGTACCCATTACTCACATTGGCGGTTATGAGGAGTTGGCTATTGGGAAAGAGATCTTCAATGGTTTTGAACAAGATAAGAAAAAGGGTGCTTATATAAGTACGCATTCCCCCATCTGTATGAAGATCGAGGAACTCAACGTCCTTGTCATTATAGAATCGATACTTAAGCCCTTGTTCCTTGTTGTTTACATGAGCGGCCATAGGGCCATAAGGCATATCCAACTGAGCCTTTTCATAGACATCGAGGAGGGTGCTTCCCAAAGGGACTTTGATTATCTTACCATTATTCTTACAGCGAATCTTTACTCCATTTGCCATCTTATTCGTGCTTTGAGATTTGTGGTTATTTTACACACAATGACTTTTCTAACAATATTCTTACATTTTTAAGGAGAGGGCAGCAATCCTAACAGTTCCTGCATTCCTTCGGAAGCTCCTTTTTGGATATGAGTGAAAGTGTTATCACTATTCCAGTGAACTGGCTTCGGATCGATGAGATAAATAGGAGTTCCAGAAGGAACGCAATGGGTAAGTCCTGCAGCAGGATACACATTGAGGCTCGTACCAATGATAATAAGGATGTCGGCCCTGGAACACACATGAACAGCATCATCGAAACGAGGAACTGACTCGCCAAACCATACAATGAAAGGGCGTATCTGGCTTCCGTCATCTGCCAAATCTCCTATATGAACATCAATATCAGGAGGAATGAGCGTCTGTATGTAGCGAGGGTTATTAGGACTCCAACTGCTAGTGACCTTCATAAGCTCACCATGCAGATGAATCACACTTTTACTACCTGCCCGTTCGTGAAGATCATCCACATTCTGAGTAACTACAGTAACATCGTATCGATCCTGCAGTTGAGCCACAAGACGATGCCCTAGACAAGGCTCTTTCTCTAAAATCTGATGACGAAGGCCGTTATAAAAGTCCGTCACAAGACGGGGATTGCGATTCCAACCTTCAGGGGTTGCCACATCCTCTACGTTATACTGATCCCATAAACCACCATTGTCGCGAAAAGTGCTGACTCCACTCTCTGCACTCATTCCCGCACCAGTCAAAACAACTATCTTCATAAATAACTGGCAATTTTATATAATTATGGGCAAAAATAACAAAAAAAATCAAACGATTGACTCTTAGATAAATAAAATGTATTAATTTTGCGGCGCAAAATAGATATCATTAGGGTAAAATGAACAAAATCAGTTACGCTATCGGCTTAGGAATTGGCCATCAACTCAAGAATATGAACATTGAAGACTTCAGTATAGAAGACTTCACAAAAAGTATCACAGATGTGATGAATGGCAATCCCACAGAAATGACTAGTCGCGAGGCGCAAATTATGCTGAATTCCTATTTCCAAAAGAAGGGACAGGCAGAAGCCGATAAAACAAAAGCAGAAGGCAAGGCGTACCTAGATGCAAACTCTAAGAAAGAAGGAGTATGTGTAACCAAGAGTGGACTTCAATACGAAGTTCTGCGAGAAGGTGCTGGCAAGAGTCCCAAAGCAACGGACACTGTGCGCTGCCATTACGAGGGACGACTGATTGACGGAAGTGTGTTTGATAGCAGTTACCAACGTAATGAGCCAGCAGATTTTGGCCTCAACCAAGTCATCACAGGATGGACTGAAGGCTTGCAGCTGATGAAGGAAGGTGCCAAATATCGCTTCACCATTCCTTACATGCTGGGCTACGGTGAGCGTGGTGCAGGAGGCAACATTCCAGGCTACAGCACACTTATTTTTGATGTGGAGTTAATTAAGGTTTTTGAAAATCCTTCCCACAACAAAAGCTGACAACAATTCTTTTTCTTAAAAAAAACTTAACGCAAACTTAATCTTTCTTCCTCAACACGTTATATAAAAATAGAGAGAACAAAAAAACTAACATAAAGTATTATAAAACAATTAGAAAATGAAAAAGTTAGGATTATTTTTTGCTGCTGCAATTGTAGCTTTCGTGATGTCTTGTGGACCTTCTACTCCCAAAGCAGACATCAAGAATGAGATTGACACACTGAGTTACGCTATCGGTATGGCTCAAACTCAAGGCCTGAAGGAATATATGACACAGCGCCTGAACGTGGACACTGCCTATCTGGGTGAATTCGTTAAAGGTTTGAACGAGGCTGCCAATGCTGGTGATGATGCCAAGAAGGCTGCTTATTATGCAGGTATCCAGATTGGTCAGCAGGTAAGCCAGCAGATGCTCAAGGGTATCAACTATGAACTCTTTGGCGATGACAGCACTCAGACCATCAGCCTGAAGAACTTCATGGCAGGTTTCATCTCTGGTACCACAGGCAAGAATGGCTTGATGACAGTAGACTCTGCCAGCAATCTGGCTCAGACCATGATGAAGACCGTAAAGGCTAAACATTTGGAAGAGGTTTATGGCGAGAACAAAAAGGAAGGCGAAAAGTTCATGGCAGACATCGCCAAGAAACCTGGCATCAAGGCTCTGGAGAATGGTGTATACTATGAAGTCATCACTGAGGGTAAGGGCGAGATTCCTTCTGACACCAGCAAAGTAAAGGTTAACTATGAGGGAACCCTCCTGAATGACTCCGTATTTGACAGCACCTACAAGCGTGGCGAACCTACCACATTCCGCTGCAATCAAGTTATTCCAGGATGGACCAATGCTCTGACTCACATGCCTGTAGGTTCTACTTGGATGGTCTACATTCCCCAGGATCAGGCTTATGCAGAGCGTGAGGCTGGACAAATCAAACCCTTCTCTTGCCTGAAGTTCAAGATTGAGTTGCTTGGTATTGAGAAGTAGAAATGAAGATCATTAAGTTTTTGTGTGTCTTTTTGATGGCTGCTCTCTGCCTTAGTACAGGAGCTGCCACCAAGAAGACTTCTAAAAAGAAGAATAAAAAGAACACTGCCCCTGTAGAAGTAGTGGATACCATCTGTGTGGATTCCTTCAGTTATGTCTTTGGTAAAGCCAACTCAAATGGCCTGAAGAAATATTTGGCACAGCAAATGGGAATCGACACTACCTATATTGCAGACTTCCTGAAAGGATTCGAGTCAACCAAATTGACTGAGGCAGACATGCGAGAGAAGGCTCGCATAGCTGGTACAGAGATTCGCAATCAAGTGGAGAATCAAGTCTATCCTCAGGCCAGCAAACAAGTGAACGATTCCATCGACATCCTGAACAAGGTTCTTTTCCTGAATGGTTTCCGCGATGGCATCTCTGGCCAGAACGAGACCATCAGCATGGATAGCACTCAAGCACTCGTCCAGAAGCAAATGGAATACTATCACAGGGTGAACATGGAGCGCAAATATGGTGCTAACCGCTTGGCAGGTGAGGAATTTTTGAAGTTGAATGCCAAAAAGGATAGTGTTAAAACCACCGAGAGTGGCCTTCAATATAAAATCCTGACCCAAGGTACTGGTGAAGTTCCTGTAGCCACCAGCAGGGTAAAGGTTAACTACGAAGGTAAACTTATCGACGGCACAGTTTTCGATAGCAGCTATAGTCGTAAGAAACCTGCAAGTTTTGGTTGCAATCAGGTCATCAAGGGTTGGACAGAAGCTCTAACAATGATGCCCGTAGGCAGTAAATGGGAGATTTACATCCCTCAGCAATTGGCTTATGGTGATCGTGAGCAAGGGAAGATTCCCCCCTTCTCCACCTTAATATTCACTGTTGAATTGCTTGAGATAGAGAAATAAATCGACTCTGAACAAGTCAAAAAGACACCAAATCATCTGTTTGGTGTCTTTTTTTTGATAAAACTTATTACATATCGATAAATTTGAGTATATTTGCTTACACTTTATAACAAAAAAGGCAAAACATAATATCATAAACACTCATGGATAAGATTGATCATCTTGACAAAAAGATTCTGGAAATCATTTCTTGCAATGCCCGTCTGCCTTTCAAGGATGTGGCAGCAGAATGTGGAGTAAGTCGTGCCGCCATCCATCAGCGCGTACAGCGACTGATTGACATGGGCGTTATTGAAGGATCTGGTTATCACGTAAATCCAGCCAGTTTAGGTTACAATACCTGCACCTATGTAGGAATTACCTTGGAACGAGGATCAATGTATAAAGAGGTTGTAAAAGATTTCCTGAAAATTCCTGAGATAGTAGAGTGCCACTTCACGACTGGTCCTTATACGATGCTGATAAAGCTCTATGCTCGTGACAACGCGCACCTGATGGAGTTACTCAATAATTGTCTGCAGGAAATACCTGGAGTGATAGCTACAGAAACTTTGATTTCCCTAAAGCAAAGTATCAAAAAAGAAGTTCCCATCTGCTTTCAGCATGAAGATTAAGTGATGAAGAAACGTCCTATCATAGGTATCACAGGCAATTATGGTGAAAAAGGGTGTGAACTGGCATCTGGTTACTATCAATCTGTACTGGAGGCTGGTGGAACACCATTTGTGATTCCTCCGTATGATAACGAAGAATCATTGCTGAACACCGTGCTGCAACTGGATGGACTGGTGCTATCTGGCGGAGGAGACATCAATCCGCTTTTGCTTGGCCAAGAGCCCATACCTGAATTGCATAGCATCTGCCCCCAACGGGACGAAATGGAACTGCGACTTGTCAAAGAAGCCTTTAACCACCAGATACCAATGTTGGGTATATGCCGAGGTATACAGACACTGGTAGCTGGACTGGAAGGTGAACTCTACCAAGACTTGAATTCTCAATACAAGGAAGCATCACTCATTAAGCACAACCAAGACTTACCCCGTGAATATGCCTCTCACAGTGTGAATATCGAGAAAGATTCCCTATTGAATGAAGTGATGGGAGATGAAACGGTTGCTGTGAACTCCTTCCATCATCAAGCTGTAAAGTCACCTGGTCCTCATCTGCGCATCTCTGCACGTGCTGTGGATGGTGTGATAGAAGCAGTTGAAAGCAATGAATTCAAAAGCATCATAGGCGTTCAATGGCACCCTGAATGTTTTATTCTCAGAGGTGATCGCTCCATGATGCCACTTTTCGACTGGCTCATAAATGAAGCCTCCTCGTTCAAAGAAGCTAAACGTATCCACAATCGTATCTTGACTCTCGACAGCCACTGCGATACACCCATGTTCTTCAATCAAGGCATTCACTTCGACCAGCGAGATCCCAAAATTCTGGTAGATTTGCATAAAATGGCAGAAGGACGTTTGGATAGTACCATCATGGTGGCTTATCTGCCCCAAGGCAACCGCGACCCTGAATCGAGTTTAGCCGCCACAGCAAAGGCAAACCGTATTCTGACTCAGATAGAGGAAATGGTAGCAAGCAATTGCACTCAGGTGGATATTGCCTATACACCTGAGGACCTATACCACCTAAAGGATCAAGGAAAGCGTGCTATCATGCTGGGTGTAGAAAACGGTTATGCCATAGGAAAAGACTTGACTCAAGTGGAGCATTTCCGTAAGCGTGGAGTGGTTTATATGACTCTCTGCCACAATGGAGACAATGACATTTGCGATTCAGCTCGCGGCAACAATGAACATGGAGGTGTAAGTCATTTTGGAGCCCAAGTAATCAGCGAGATGAACCGATTGGGCATGATGGTAGATCTGAGCCATGCCAGCGAAAAAAGTTTCTATGATGCTTTGGAAATCAGCAAAAAACCCATCGTATGCAGCCACAGCTGTGCACGAGCATTATGCGATCATCCACGCAATCTGAAAGACGACCAGTTGAAAGCTCTGTCTCAACGTGATGGAGTTGCCCAGTTAACGTGTTATCATGGCTTCCTTCACTCGGAAGGTGAAGCGACCATTCTGGATATGGTGGAACACCTTAATCATATGGTCAACGTGATGGGAGTGGAGCACGTGGGCATCGGAACAGATTTTGACGGTGATGGAGGTGTGTGTGGTTTTGCCTCAGCATCTGAGGTCATTAACTTTACTCGTCGACTTCTCAGGGAGCGATACAGCGAGGATGATCTGCGTCTCATTTGGGGTGGCAACTTCCTTCGAGTAATGAAAGAAATACAAACATATGAAAGCAAATAAATTAACCTGTTTATTGGCCACAGCCAGCATTTTACTTGTTTCTTCGTGTGGAGGTCACACTGCCACCAGCTACAACAAAGCCGACACCATTGCCTTGGCTCCTTGTCCTACATTCGTAGCGGATAGTGCCATGCAATATATTAAGGACCAGTGTGCTTTCGGTCCTCGTATCCCAGGGAGCGAGGCATCTTCGAAATGCGCACAGTACCTCATTGACAAGTTCATCCAATTTGGAGCCAAAATTACCTTACATGATTCTAAGGTTGTCATTTTCGATGGCACTCGTCTCAACTGTCGTAACATTGTGGCTAGCTTGAATCCTGACAATCCAAACCGCATTTTGATCTGTTCTCATTGGGACAGTCGTCCTTGGGCTGACAATGATCCAAATCCTAAAAACCACAAAAAGCCTGTTCTGGCAGCCAATGATGGAGCTAGTGGAGTAGGTGTAATGTTGGAGCTTTGCCGCATCCTGCAGCAGCAACCCATTGACACAGGAATCGATTTTGTCTGTTTCGATGCAGAGGATATGGGTACACCTCGCTGGGCCGAAGATGATACAGATCGTGAGGATACATGGTGCTTAGGCTCACGCAACTGGGCACAATGGGCCAACGAGCACAACTATTCAGCTCGTTATGGCATTTTACTCGACATGGTTGGCGGACGAGGTAACACTTTTGCCCGCGAACAAATCTCCATGCAATACGCGGCTCCTGTAGTAGAATTGTTATGGCATTTAGCCCACCAGATTGGCTACGGACATTACTTTCCAATGAAGGATGGAGGCTCTCTGATTGATGACCACGTGAACGTAAATAAGATTTGCCGCATACCTTGTTTGGACATAGTTCCCTACTACGAAGAAGGTCCAAGTAGTTTTGGCCCTACTTGGCACACATTGGATGACACTCCAGAAAATATCGATCCAAATGTGTTAGAAGCAGTAGGGCAAACCATTGCTCAACTATTATACAATGATAACGCAGAGTAATAAAAACAGAGGAAATGACAATCAACGAGATTCAAGACGAAATTATTGAAGAATTCTCTATATTCGATGACTGGATGGACAAATACCAACTGCTCATCGACACTGGTAGCGAGCAAGAACTTTTGCCTGAGAGATACAAAACTGATCAGAATCTGATAGATGGTTGTCAAAGTCGTGTATGGTTACAAGCCGACATGACAGATAACGGACTGTTACACTTTCAAGCCGAGAGTGATGCTCTCATTGTGAAGGGTATTGTAGCACTGTTGGTACGTGTGCTAAGCGACCATACTCCTCAAGAGATATTAGATGCGGACCTCTATTTTATCGAGAAAATAGGGTTGCGTGAACATCTCTCCCCAACTCGAAGTAATGGTTTGCTTGCCATGTTGAAACAGATGAAGATGTACGCTTTGGCGTATAAGGCTAAAGGATATTAGAAAACCACATGAAAATAGGCTCCCTCGACTTAGGTGAAAAGCCTGTTCTGCTGGCTCCAATGGAGGACGTAACCGACATTGGTTTCCGCTTGTTATGCAGGCAGATGGGAGCTGCCATGGTTTATTCGGAATTCGTTTCCAGCGATGCCTTGATTAGATTGGTGAGCAAAAGTCTTGATAAACTGCGTGTATGTCCTGATGAACGGCCTGTGGCAATTCAGATCTATGGCAAAGACATAGACACTATGCAGGAAGCTGCCAAGATTGTTGTAAATCACGCCCATCCTGATGTTCTCGACATTAATTTTGGTTGTCCTGTGAAAAAAGTGGCAGGAAAAGGTGCAGGTGCAGGCCTTTTGCAAAATGTACCTCAGATGCTTGCCATTACACGAGCTGTGGTGGACGCCGTACCAAATACACCTGTCACGGTTAAAACCCGACTGGGATGGAACGAGGAGCAAAAAATCATCGTGAATTTGGCAGAGCAATTACAGGACTGTGGCATCCAAGCTTTGACTATCCACGGACGAACACGTGCACAGATGTATACTGGCGAAGCTGACTGGACTCTCATTGGTGAGGTAAAAAAGAATCCTCGTATGCACATCCCTATTATCGGCAATGGAGATATCACTACTCCAGAGCAAGCTAAGAAAAGTTTTGATCGCTACGGAGTGGATGCCATTATGGTGGGCCGTGCTACTTTCGGACGTCCTTGGATCTTTCGTGAGATACGTGATTATATAGATTATGGAAAATTGACAAGGGAATACAGTGTTGATTGGAAAATGAATGTTTTGAAGCAACAAATTATAGCTTCGATAAGACATGCCGAAGACTTGCAGGCAGGTAAAGACAAAGGAAGAAATCCTGAATACAGAGGTATCCTACACGTACGACGTCATCTGGCTGCCAGTCCACTCTTCAAGGGCATTCCCAATTTTCGAGAGACACGCATACGCATGCTTCGAGCCGAAACTACAGAAGAACTTTTTCAAATCCTGGATGAGGTACGCAAACTCATATGACATAAATGATGGAAAGAAAAGACTTTGAAATCATGGCACCTGTAGGTTCACCAGAATCTCTGGCAGCTGCCCTACGTGCCAAAGCAGACAGCATTTATTTTGGCATTGAGAATCTAAATATGCGAGCCCATTCAGCCAGTACCTTCACTATTGATGATCTGAAAAGGATTGCAGAGGAATGCAGACGTTGTGGTGTGAAAAGTTACCTGACAGTGAATACCATTATTTACGATGGAGACTTGCCTTTGATGCGTCAAATCCTGGATGCTGCCAAGCAGGCACAGATCAGTGCAGTCATTGCAAGCGACATTGCGGTGATGAGTTACTGCAAGCACATCAACCAAGAGGTGCATTTAAGCACTCAACTCAATATTTCCAATATTGAAGCATTACGTTTCTATGCTCAATTTGCTGATGTAGTTGTGCTGGCACGCGAACTAAACATGGATCAAGTGGCTGAAATAAGTCGTCAGATACAAGAGGAAAACATTTGTGGGCCGAATGGAGAACTGATACGGATCGAAATGTTCTGTCATGGAGCTCTCTGTATGGCCGTGAGCGGAAAATGTTATCTAAGTCTTAATAACTTGGGACGAAGTGCTAATCGAGGCGAATGCATGCAATTGTGTCGCCGTAGTTACATTGTATCTGATCAAGAGACAGGCACTGAACTCAACATCGACAACAAATACATTATGAGTCCCAAGGACCTGAAGACCATCCGTTTCATAGATCGCATGATGACTTCTGGCGTACGTGTTTTCAAAATAGAAGGACGAGCCCGTGGAGCTGAATACGTTGATACAGTGGTGCGATGCTATCAAGAAGCCATACAGAGTGTGATTGACGGCACTTTCACTGAGGAAAAGAAAAACCAGTGGGACGAACGATTAAGCAGAGTCTTTAATCGAGGATTTTGGGATGGATACTATCAGGGACAAATGCTAGGAGAATGGAACAAACAGCCAGGCTCAATAGCCACACAAAAGAAAGTCTACGTGGGACGTGGTGTGAAATATTTCAACAGATTACAAGTCGCAGAGTTCAAAATAGAGGCTGCAACCTTGAGCGTAGGCGACAAGATTCTGATTACAGGTTCCACGACAGGTGCTTTTGAAGCCGAGGTGAAGGAGATACGTTTTGACTTGAAACCTGTTGAAACCGCCATACAAGGTCAACATATCAGTATTCCTTTAGACACCAAGATTCGATATAACGACAAGCTATACAAAATGGTTAATAATACGCAGAAATGAAACGTTTTTGCCTCCTTGCATTTCTCTTTCTCGTTTGCCTCAGCTCTATGGCAAAACCTTATCTATACAAGCTAAAAAAATGGGGGATATCACCCGCCAATTATAGTGGCATTACATCTATTGGAGAAGGTCTTTATGCTATTGTTTCTGATGAAGAGCCAGAAGCAGGTTTTTATGTATGGAACATTCGGATTGACCCAAACACTGGCAAACTCGTCTCTGTCCAACAACAAGGATGGAGAGGTGTACCTTATGACATTGATCGTGATGCAGAAGGAATAACCTTTTGTCCAGAACGTGAAAGTCTTTTCATCAGTGGAGAGGCAGATCAGAGAATCATAGAACATCGATTGGATGGAAGTTTAACAGGGAATGAACTTTGTATACCCAATAACATGAGGAAAGACAAGATACAAAGCAATCGTGGATTCGAAGCATTGGGATACGATCAAGAAAAGCAAATTTTCTGGACAACTACAGAAAGCAACTTGCTTAGTGATACCACGTTACTACTTCGCTTCCAGAGTTTTGGAATTGACCTACAACCCAAGCAAGAAATACTTTATCCATTAGATTCTGAAAAATCCAAGAATTATGGACGTGACCACTATCATGGCGTGGTTTCTATCACACCCCTTAAAGATGGTATGTTGTTAGTTTTGGAGCGTGAAGCACGTATTGCAAAAAAATACAATGGAAGTTGCTGCTGGTGTAAACTCTTCCTTTTCAATATTGAGACAAGCAAGAAAACCTTGCTCGAAGAATGGAAAACCCGCTTTACCGCAAGTAATACGCGATTTGCCAATTATGAAGGAATGTGTCTTGGTCCTACCCTTGCTGACGGACGCCAAACCATATTGTTAGTGAGTGATTCTCAAGCAGGCTATGGCCGTGGTCCATGGCATTTGAAGGACTGGTTGAAGATAATTACACTGAATTTTTGAAAATTTCTGTGCATTCGTTTGCACAGGCGCGAAGGATTTTTTACTTTTGTACCTATATTCTTGACATTCTTATAAGCGAATGAGTCCTACAAAACTGAACCATCTGCTCAAGCAGACCATCACCGAGCTGTCAGAAAGTTGTTCTCTGCATGGCCTTTTTCATGAGCACCATGATGGTGATCCTCTTCCATCAGGTCCTATTCTGTCTGAAATTGTGGAGTTGTGTCGCGCCATTATTTTTCCTGGTTTTTATGGTCAATCTACAGTAAGCAGTCAAGCCCTTCCCTATCATATAGGAGTGAACATTGAGCGTCTCTACAACCTGTTGAGTGAACAGATTTTGGCAGGACTCTGTTTCAGCAAAGTAGAAGTGGAAAATCAGGGAAATACTGCCCAGCGTGCACAGACTCTTGCTGCCGCTTTTATAAAAAAACTTCCTGAATTAAGAAAAATCCTAGCAACTGATGTGGAAGCTACTTTCAATGGCGACCCTGCCGCAGAATCATATGGTGAAATTATCAGTTGTTATCCTGTCATCAAAGCTATCAGCAATTATCGCATTGCTCATGAATTGCTCCTTTTAGGTGTGCCTCTCATCCCCCGCATAATTACTGAAAAAGCTCACAGCGAGACAGGAATCGACATTCATCCAGCAGCTTCCATTGGTCATCATTTCACCATCGACCACGGAACAGGTGTGGTAATCGGTGCTACTTGTATCATCGGCAACAATGTGAAACTTTATCAGGGAGTTACCCTCGGTGCTAAAAGTTTCCCTCTCGACGAGAAGGGTCATCCTATCAAAGGCATTCCACGACATCCCATTTTAGAAGACAATGTCATTGTATACAGTAATGCTACCATTTTAGGACGCATCACAATTTCCAAAGGAACTGTCATCGGTGGTAACATTTGGGTTACTCAGGGTACTAAACCTGGCGAGCAACTTGTACAAGCAAAACAAAGAAAAGGTAACATAAAAGACACTATTATTCGCCCCGAAGATTTCGGAGGACTTTAAAAATGGAATTTGAAATGATTGCCAAGACCTTTCAAGGTCTGGAAACTGTGTTGGCAACAGAACTGATTGATTTGGGAGCCAACAACATACAAATTGGACACCGTATGGTGTCTTTTACAGGTGACAAGGAATTGCTATATCGTGCTAATTTCCAACTTCGTACTGCTATTCGTGTCCTGAAACCCATCAAGCATTTCCGTGCCACTTCTGCCGATGAAGTCTATGATGCAGTTAAGCAAATTGACTGGACAGAATTTTTGTCTAATGAAACCACCTTTGCCGTAGATAGCGTGGTTTTCAGTACTGAATTTCGCCATAGCAAATTCGTCGCCTATAAAGTGAAGGATGCTATTGTAGACCAGTTCCGCGAGAAAACTGGCGAACGCCCTAACATCCGTATCACCAATCCCGATCTCCAACTTAACATTCATGTGGCAGAGTATGATTGTACCCTCTCACTTGACAGTAGTGGTGAAAGTTTGCACCGTCGTGGGTATCGCCAAGAGACTGTAGAAGCTCCTCTTAATGAGGTGCTTGCTGCTGGCATCATCATGTTGACAGGTTGGAAGGGCGATTGCGACCTGATAGATCCTATGTGTGGAAGTGGAACAATTCCTATCGAGGCCGCTCTGATTGCACGTGGAATATCACCTGGTGTTTTTCGCAAAGAATACAATTTTGAAAAATGGCCTGATTTTGACCAAGAACTTTTCCAGCGTATCTACGAGGATGACAGTCGCGAGAAACCTTTTGAGCATCACATCTATGGCTACGATATCAATCATAATGTTGTGAAAATAGCCGAAACGAATGTTAAAGCCGCTGGACTGAGCAAAGAAATCAGCATCTCGCAAAAGGACTTTAAGGACTTTACCCAGCCTCTGGAGAAAAGTATTATCATTACCAATCCTCCTTATGGAGAACGCATCTCTGCTCCTGATTTACTTGGACTTTACAAAATGATTGGTGAACGCTTAAAGCATCAGTTTGTAGACAACGATGCTTGGGTGCTGAGTTTCCGTGAAGAATGCTTTGACCAGATTGGTCTTAAACCTTCACTCCGTACTCCTCTCTTCAATGGCTCTTTGGAATGTGAATTACGCAAATATCAGATTTTCAGTGGGAAATTTGTTGAAATGCGTGCTCATGGCGGCGATATTAAAACTGCTCAAGAACGTCGCATGATGGCTGAGAAGAAACGATTTAAGCAACATCGTGAATTCAAGGATCGTTTGGAGGATAACTCTGAGGAAAGAGGACGTTTTAAAGAACATCGAGAACACCGAGGTGACAGTTACAGAAGTAGATTCCGAGGTGAAAATCTTGAGGATCACCGCGGTTTAAAAGGACGTGGAAATTTCCGCGAAGGTGAAAGGAATGAACGTCGAGGAGGTTTTCGTGATGGAGATAAAGACGAACGTCGAAGCAGTTTCCGTAACAATGACTACGATAACTCTAGAAGAGGTTCCCGCAGAGGTGATGATCGCCGAGGAGGAAGATCTGACCGCAGCCGTGGGAACAACTATCCCTATGATCGCAACAAATATGGACGCAGTAGTTTTTCTGAAGATGAAGATTAATCGTATATGCTCCACCCTGATAATTCTAATCACCATGAGCTTAAACTGTGAAGCCCAAAAGTTGTTCACGCTGGAAGAACTGAACTTTGGGGGAAAGAATGCATACAACTTTGTGCCTCAGCGATGGAAATATTATTGGTGGGGAAATAAACTGGTAGATGGAAACCACGAGAGCAACTTGTTCCTCAACCCTGCTACAGGGAAAGCTCTCAAGGACGAATGCATCACGCAAGATAAAATTCTTTCAGCATACGGTTTATCCGCAAATGAAAATGTTCGTTTTGGTGAATTTCCCTATAGCGACTTGCCTCTCCTGCTCAACACTGTCAAGGAAGAACGCTCACTGGTGGACTTCAGTGAATGGAAAGTCATCTGGCGCCAAAGTGCTGAAGGATCTTTGGAGTGGAACAAAGTTTCTCGCGCTGATGCATTCTTACGAGACAAGAATCTGTGGGTTCGATATACCGATGGGCATGAGGTGCAACTTTCTAAAGACGGCTCTCGTGAGATTGTATACGGACAAAGTGTTCACCGCGACGAGTTTGGCATCTACAAGGGAACGTTTTGGAGCGAAGATGGCCAAAAGTTGGCTTTCTATCGTATGGACCAGAGCATGGTGGCCGATTATCCTCAAGTCAACACGTTTAGTCGTGAAGCCTCTCTAGAACCTGATAAATATCCTATGGCTGGTATGACTTCTCACAAGGTGACCATCGGTATATTTGACCTGCAGAGCGAAAAGACCATATGGCTCAACCTGGGTGATGTGACTGACCGTTACTTTACTAATCTCGCATGGAGTCCCAACGGAAAAATTCTCTATCTTTTTGAACTAAACCGCGACCAAAACCATTGCACGCTAGATGCCTACGATGCCATTACAGGTGACAAGTTGAAGACTCTTTATACTGAGGATTCCCCAAAATATGTAGAGCCTCTGCACCCCATCACATTTCTGCCTTGGGACAATGAAAAATTCATTTACTGGAGTTGGAAAGATGGCTACACTCATCTCTATCTCATGGACGTGAACGGCAGAGAACTAGGTCAACTGACTCGAGGGAATTGGGTTGTAAAAGAATTGATAGGATTCTGCCCTTCCGCCAAGAGTGTCATTATCACTAGCAAGGAGGCTGGCGATCTGCAAAAAAACATATACAGCATCAATTTAAAGACCTTGAAGCGTACATTACTCGATAATGGAAAGGGTGTCCATCAAGCTCGCCTTTCACAGGATGGTCTTTACGTTTTGGATACTTGGCAGGAACCTGATGTGCCTCGCAAGTGTGCTGTGACAAACACCAAGACAGGAAAAAGTATTTTGCTCCAGACAGCTCCAGACCCTTGGGAAGGTTGGTATCAACCCATTTTTGAAAACGGCACCATTAAGGCCGCTGATGGAACAACTGATCTTTATTGGCGTATGGTAAAACCTGCTGAATTTAATCCTACAAAGAAATATCCTACTGTAATTTATGTCTATGGAGGACCTCATGCTCACAATGTGGAGGCATCCTGGCATTGGGGCTCTCGTTCCTGGGAAACCTACATGGCTCAAAAAGGTTACATCCTGTTCATTCTGGATAATCGTGGCAGTGAAGACCGTGGCCGCGATTTTGAGCAAGTAACCTTCCGACATTTAGGACAGGAAGAGATGAAAGACCAGATGTGTGGTGTGAACTATCTGAAAACCCTTCCCTATATAGATATTGACCGATTGGGAGTTCACGGATGGAGCTATGGTGGTTTCATGACTACTTCCCTGATGACCAATTATCCAGATGTTTTTAAGGTTGGTGTCGCTGGTGGCCCAGTTATTGACTGGAAATATTACGAGGTAATGTACGGTGAACGCTATATGGATACGCCCGAAAGCAATCCTGAAGGATACGAGCAGACAAGCCTACTGAATAAGGCAAAGGAACTAAAGGGAAAGCTGCAAATTATCATTGGAATGAACGATCCTACGGTGGTTCCCCAACATGCCTTACAATTTATGAACGCCTGCACTGAAGCTGGCACACAGCCTGACTTCTTCGTTTATCCTGGTGAGGGGCATAATATGAGGGGACATAAGAGTGTACATCTACATGAACGAATTACCCAGTATTTCGAGGATTATTTGAAATAAATCACACATAAAAGATAACAAAGAGCAATGAATTTACTGTTGTTAGGGAGCGGGGGACGCGAACACGCATTGGCATGGAAGATTGCCCAAAGTCCAAAAATCGAAAGATTGTATATTGCCCCAGGAAATGCAGGAACCTCCACGGTGGGTGAAAATGTATCCCTCAAGGTGGATGATTTCTTAGGCATTAAGGCTTTCTGTCTGTGCAATAAGATAGACATGGTTGTAGTAGGTCCTGAAGATCCATTGGTAAAGGGTATCTACGATTATTTTCAGAACGATGCCGAAGTATGTCACATTCCCGTCATTGGTCCCAGCAAGAAGGGAGCTGTACTAGAAGGTAGCAAGGATTTCGCCAAGGGATTCATGCAACGTCATGGTATCCCAACTGCGGCCTATCGTACTTTCAACGGAAATATGCTTGAAGAAGGCTTTCAATTTCTTGAAAATCTTCAGCCACCATATGTGCTTAAGGCAGATGGACTTTGTGCTGGCAAGGGTGTCCTGATCCTACCTACTTTGGAGGAGGCAAAGAAAGAACTTCGCGAGATGCTAGGTGGAATGTTTGGCAATGCCAGCAGTCGTGTTGTCATTGAGGAATTCATGAGTGGCATCGAGTGCTCTGTCTTCGTCTTGACAGATGGCAAAGACTACGTGGTCTTGCCTGAAGCAAAAGACTATAAACGCATAGGAGAAGGCGATACAGGCCTCAACACTGGAGGAATGGGTAGTGTAAGCCCCGTTCCTTTTGCCACGAAGGATTGGATGAATAAGGTGGAGGATCGCATCATCCGTCCTACGATAAAGGGTTTGGCTGAAGAGAACATTGACTATAAGGGATTCATCTTCTTTGGCTTGATCAACGTTAATGGAGATCCCAAAGTGATTGAATACAACGTGCGTATGGGCGATCCTGAAACAGAATCTGTCATGTTGCGCATAAAGAGTGATTTAGTAGATCTTTTTGAGGGGGTTGCTACTCAGACATTAGGCCAGCGAAGGATAGAGATTGATGATCGAAGTGCTGTGTGCGTAATGCTGGTTAGCGGTGGTTATCCAGGACACTACGAAAAGGGTTATCCCATCGAAGGTCTAGATCAAGTGGAGGGTAGTATTGTCTTTCATGCAGGAACCACTATCAAAGACCATCAGGTTGTAACAAATGGTGGTCGAGTAATTGCCGTAAGTAGTTATGGAGCCACCAAGGAGAAGGCACTGAAGAAAAGTTTCCAGGAAGCTCAAAAGATTAAGTTCGAGAAGAAGTATTTCCGTAGCGATATCGGTGCAGACTTATAATTGCTGAATGTTGTGAGGCACAACCGATTCCAAAATCATATTTCCGAGAGTATCTTTACACTGCCTTTCTGTGCAGTGACGGCTACTGTTTTATGGTGGTGGCCATTGGGTAGATTTAATATCGACTATGCTTTGGGATGGATTCTTTCTGCCTTGTGTACCTACATCATTTTAGAGACCAATAACAGCAATTTCCTTATTCGAATCCGTACTCGCATGGTGTCATGTGTATGGTTGGTTATTATTACTTCGCTTGGATTCCTTCATCCCATCAGTAATGCTTCTATTGCTGCTTTTTGTTTAGTGGTGAGTCTTTTCCTTCTTTTCAAAACTTACCAACAAAGACAAACTGTAGGATGGGTCTTCCACAGTTTCCTTTTTCTGGGGTTGGGAAGTTTGGTCTTTCCGCAGATGCTTGTTTTATCATTTTTTCATTACTGGTATTTGATTGTCTTGCTGCGAGCCATCAGTTGGCGCAGTTTCTTTGCTGGCATCATTGGTCTCTTACTTCCTTATTGGTTCTGGGCAGCTTTCTGTGCACTGACAGACAATTTCAGTCCGATAATTACTCATATTTTAAGGATTACTGAGTGGCATCCTATCGCCATAGAAAATTATCTTTATCTTCCTCAATCTTGGATAGCTTCATGGGCGGTTATAACAATAACAAGTATAGTAGGAGGATTACACTTCTTAGTTACCTATTATAATGATAATATAAAGCAGCGTATGCTACTGTATATCTATGTTTTTCAAACAATACTAATCCAAGTTTTCTTGTTGCTGCAACCCCAGTTCTTTCAGACTTTGGTAGCTTTGTTGGCCGTTTGTGCCAGTCCACTCATCGCTCATTTTTTCGCTCTGACAAACACCCGGTTCAGCAATCTATTCTTTTGTTTCACACTCCTTTTATTCATCGGGTTGACTGTGTGGAATCTGTGGATGCCAACATTCGTTTTCTGATGATCATTAGCTTCTTTCCTTGGAAAAGCAATGCTTTACAATCCTGTTTTGTGTCTCTAAAGGGTACATTAACGAAAAATAAGACATCATAGACAAGGAATTAAACAAATATTGAGTAACTTTGCAAAATCATTTAAAAAAATCAACAAGAAGAAACAAAATAAAGCAATGAAACAATTTAGATTAATAGACAACCTGATGGGTTGGATAACATTTGCTATAGCAGCTTTCGTGTATTGTAGCACGATTGAGCCATCGGCAAGTTTCTGGGATTGTCCAGAGTTTATTACCACCGCCTACAAGTTGGAGGTGGGTCATCCTCCTGGGGCACCCTTTTTCATGCTGACTGCCAATCTGTTTACCCAATTCGTCAATGACCCCACCAAAGTGGCAATGATGGTCAACACGATGAGTGCTCTCTTTAGCGCTGCCTGCATCATGTTCCTTTTTTGGACTATCAGCCATTTGACGCGTCGATTGGTTGGTGAGAATAACCAAGTGAAGACATTTGGACAACTTGTTACGGTTGAGGCTTGTGCTCTGGTCGGTGCGCTGATCTACACTTTCAGTGACACTTTCTGGTACAGTGCTGTTGAGGGAGAGGTTTATGCCTACAGTAGTCTTTTTACTGCTATTGTCTTTTGGTTGATGCTGAAATGGGAAGATCATGCCGATGATCCTCATTCTGACCGTTGGCTGATTCTGATAGCTTATCTGACAGGCCTTAGCATCGGAGTGCATTTGCTCAATCTTCTTTGTCTGCCAGCCCTTGTACTTATCTATTATTATCGTAAATATCCGAATGCCAACGTAAAAGGCTCTCTGATTGCTCTGTTAGGTAGTTTTGTGTTGGTAGCTGCAGTCTTGTATGGTATCGTTCCTGGTATCGTGAAGGTGGGCGGATGGTTTGAGCTCTTCTTCGTCAACACTCTGAACTGTCCTTTCAATACGGGTCTCATCGTTTACTTGCTGCTATTGATTGGTATCGTTCTATGGTCAATTCGCGAGACGATGATTGAGAAGAGTCGGATTCGCATGAATATTTCTTATCTGCTGAGCATTGGTATGTTGGGTATCCCCTTCTATGGTCATGGTATCAGTAGCATTGTCATTGGTGTCATTATCTTGGCTCTGCTCTATATGTTGTTACGTTGGGATACAGTTAAAGGCAAACTCATTTCTGCACGTCTGATGAACACCAGTTTGCTCTGCATGCTGATGATCATGATTGGCTACAGTTCCTATGCCGTCATTGTGATTCGCAGTACTGCCAATACTCCTATGGATCAAAACAGCCCAGAGGACATATTTACCTTGGGAACCTATTTGAGCCGAGAACAGTATGGAGACCGTCCTTTGTTTTATGGGCAGGCATACACCAGCAAGGTAAAACTGAAAGTGGAGGGCCAGTATTGTGTGCCCGTCAGCAAGAAAGGCGCTCCTGTTTATCAACGTAAAGAGAAGGCTAAAGCCGATGAACCTGACCGCTACGAAATACAACGCTATGATCAGGACTACATCTACGGACAGAACATGCTATTCCCTCGCATGTACAGCGAGGCTCATTCCAATGCTTATGAGAGTTGGATGGGTGGCGTGAAGGGTCACAACATTACCACAGACCACTGTGGTGAGATGATTACCGTCAAGACGCCCACCATGTTCGAGAATATCCGTTTCTTCCTCAGTTACCAAGTCAACTTCATGTACTGGCGCTATTTCATGTGGAATTATGCTGGACGTCAGAATGATATTCAAGGCAATGGTGAGTGGGAACATGGGAATTGGATATCTGGTATACCTTTCTTCGACAACTTCCGTTTGGGTAACCAGGACAGACTTCCTCTCGAATTGCGTGAAAACAAGGGACATAATGTTTATTATTGCCTACCTTTGCTTCTTGGCCTGCTTGGCTTCTTCTGGCAACTCTTCCGCAACAACGAGAAGAACAACAATGCTGGTGAGAAACAATTTTGGGTTGTTTTCTTCCTGTTCTTTATGACAGGTCTGGCCATTGTAGTTTACCTTAACCAGACACCTATGCAACCACGCGAGCGTGATTACGCCTACGCAGGTTCTTTCTATGCTTTTGCCATCTGGTGCGGTATGGGTGTGGCAGGTATCGCAGAATTGATTCGTCGAGTACTGAAAAACGAGAACTTGAGTGCTGTTATCAGTTGCATAGCTATTCTGATTCCCTTGCAAATGGCAGCACAGAATTGGGATGATCATGACCGCAGCGGACGCTACACGTGTCGTGATTTTGGTCAGAACTACCTGATGTCACTTGATGAGACTCGTCATCCTATCATCTTTACCAATGGCGATAACGACACTTTCCCCTTGTGGTATGCTCAAGAGACAGAAGGCTTCCGTACTGATGCTCGTGTCTGCAACCTTTCTTACCTGCAGACCGATTGGTATATCGACCAGATGAAACGTCCTGCCTATGACAGTCCGTCTGTACCCATCCACTGGAGTCGCTTGCAGTATGTAGCAGGTACTCGTGAAGGAATCTCCGTGCGTCCTGGTACTTTGGAGCAAGCCATAAACTACTATAAGGATGATCCTCTTACCATGCATCAGCTCCTGGGTGACAATCCCTACGAACTGCACAATATCATCGACAAATGGATACTCAATGATAATCCTGATTTGCAGATTTTCCCCACCGATAGTATTGTGCTGACAGTGGACAAGGAAGCCGTTCGTCGTAGTGGTATGATGATTGCTGGCGATAGCATTCCTGATGTAATGCACATTAGCCTGAAGGGTAAACGTGCTGTCTATAAGAGCGAGATGATGATGTTGGAAATGTTGGCTCAATGCAATTGGGAACGTCCCATGTACGTAGCTATCACAGTGGGCAAGGACAATTATGGCGGGTTGGGTGACAACTTCGTTCTCGAAGGTTTGGTTAACCGCATTACGCCCTTCAACACCAAGGCTAACGGCAAGAACATCGATACGGAGAAGATGTACGACAACCTGATGCACAAGTTCAAGTTTGGTGGCCTCGACAATCCTGACATCTATCTTGATGAAACGGTGCTTCGCATGTGTTGGACCCATCGTCGTATGTTCTCCCAATTAGCCACTCGTCTCGTCGAGGAAGGCCAGATGGAAAAAGCTGCCAAGGTAGTAGAGTACGTTGAGAAGGTGATTCCTTCTACCACTGTTCCTCACAACTATTCAAGCGGTTCTATGGATCTGGCGCGTATTTGGGTTAAGTTGAACAAAGTTGATCAGGTTGAAAAAATCCTTCAACCCATTGCCCAGAATGCTTGTGACTATATGTCGTGGTATCTCAGCCTACCCAGCAGGATGTTGATTCAGGAGGATGAGGACATCATGTACTACATGTACCAACTCCACAACTGCATAGATTTGTTGCAAGAGACCAAGAGCAATTATGCCTTGGAATATGCGATGAAGCTTGATTTGTACAACCGCGAAGTACAAAAGCGCCTCTATGGTTCCGCTGGAATGGCTCTTCCTGAAAACGAAAGCCAGACAGAGGAGGATTGGTTGCCTGAGTTGGATGCACTCGACACCGCTGCAGCCGAAGAATGATCATCGAGCAGCCCACCAAATTTCTCCGTTGGCTGTATCCTCATGCCTTGTGGAGAATGGATCATCAGGAGAAAGTCGTCTATTTGACCTTTGATGATGGCCCTCTTCCTGAGGCCACACCGTTCATACTGGATGTGTTGGATCGCTACAATGCCAAGGCTACTTTCTTCATGGTGGGTGACAACGCCGAGAAATATCCTCATCTGCTCAAGGAAGTCCGTAGTCGTGGTCATCGTATCGGCAACCATACCCATAATCATGTGAGAGGTATGAGTATGAGTGTATGGAAATATTTGGCCAATGTAAAAAAAGCCGAGGAAATCCTGCATACAGACCATCTTTTCCGTCCCCCTCACGGATGGATGGGACTTGTGAAATACCGCACCATGCGATATTTGGGTTGGCGTATCGTCATGTGGGACGTGGTCACCCGTGACTACAGTAGGCGTCTGCAAGCCGAAGATGTGCTCAACAATGTGAAACGTTACACTCGGCCTGGCAGCATCATCACTTTCCATGACTCGCTCAAGAGTATCGACAAGTTGAAGAGTGCCCTTCCAAAGGCCATGCAATGGTTATGTGAACAAGGTTATGAGTTCCGCACTTTTGAATAGACAATCAGTGAAAGCCGAGGCCCTCCGCCTTGGCTTTTCTGCGTGTGGATTGGCTCCAGCGGAAGCTGTCCAGGAACCTTATGCCAGCAGGTTTCTTCAGTGGATTCAGAAAGGCTGCCAAGCCAACATGAGCTATATGGAGAATCATATCCAGATGCGGCTCGATCCGCGTCTGTTGGTACCTGGCGTCAAGACCATCATCAGCGTTGCCCTCAATTATTATCCTTCCAAGCAGGCTTCCGGACTCAGCATGTATGCTCAGGGACAGGACTATCATGAGGTGGTTCGAGAACGGCTGCATCAACTGCTGGAAGCATTGAATGTCGAGGGGCGATGCTTTGTGGACACTGCACCTGTTCTGGAACGCTATTGGGCATGGCGAGCAGGATTGGGATGGATGGGACGAAACACCTTGTTGATTCTGCCTCATCACGGCAGCACATATTTCTTGGGAGAACTTTTCGTGATGGCCGAAGCTGACAGTTATGACACTCCCCTGGCCCGCTCCTGTGGCGATTGTCATCGATGTATCGAGGCATGTCCTATGGGAGCCATCAGCGAAACGGGCATAGATGCACGCCGATGTATCAGTTATCTCACCATCGAGAATCGTGGACCCTTGCCCCAGGAACTAACCCTGGAGGATTGTTTCTATGGTTGTGACCGCTGCCAGCAAGCCTGTCCCCATCTGCAACACGCCATTCCCACGTCAGAAGAGGCATTTCTTCCCAGTAAGGAAATTTTGGAGATGAGTCCCTCCGAGTGGAAGAATCTCACTCTCGAACAATACCAGCATCTTTTCAAAGGATCTGCTGTGAAAAGAGCAAAATTCGACGGGTTGAAACGCAATATTGAGGCTTGCAAGTTCCATCCAGAATAGCTTTCTGGCTCTTTTGCCTGCGCTTTAAACATTTTCAGCTAAGGAAAAGAAAAGAAAAAGACAACGTGTTGACTCCTGACTTTCAACGTGTTGTGTTTGTGGTTTCAACGTGTTGACTTCCTCTTTCTGGGTTATTTGTATGTGTAAAAATTTTTTCATATCACTTTTCTGTCAATGAGAGAGCCGTATGTCTGCAATTCGGATTGAATGTTACATGTTACATGTTACATTTCGCGTTTTTCATTTTCATGGAACAGAGTAACACAGTATCATGAGTATCATGAGTAACATGAGTAACATGAGCAAAATTGAAATGTCTTTCCTAAACGGGTTGGGACAAAAATACAAGGCAAGATAGGTCAATACGTAACATGAAAGAGGAAATTTTTATATATATTTATCACTACTGTCCCGTTAAAGTGGATTAATCGGTCTTTGAAATAATTGAAATTCAGTATTTTACAGGCAATTTTGAGGGTGCGACGATTTGAATTCGTATCTTTGCAGTCAAGACAGATGGCTGCATATGAACAAATCAAAA
>JAFZWK010000026.1 GCA_017617335.1 Bacteroidaceae bacterium
ATATTCATTGCTGATAGCGAAGGAAAAATCATTGCCGAGAAACTGAGAGGAAAGGATCTGGCTGATTATCTTGAGAATCTATTCAAGTAATTCGCGCTCTTCGTACTGCCCACTTAATTTCAGTTTCCGCATTAAATCCATGTCTGGATTCATCCGATAATTCAAGGGTGAAATACCAAACATACGTTTAAAAAATCTACCGAAATAACTCTGATCTGGGAATCCCAACATGATACCTATTTCCTGAATTGTCTTGTCATTAGACCTTAGCAAATACAGTGACTCCACAGCCAACCGCTTATCAATCAATTCCTTGGGTGTATTACCCGTGCGCTTCTTAACAGTTTGGGTCAAATATTTGGGTGAGATACAAAGCATACTTGCATAATAAGCCACACGATGCTCTTCCTTGAAGTGCATATTCAACTTCTGCACAAACTGAAGCACAATTCTCTTGGTGCCAACAGAGGAATCTGTACGGTTTCCTGTATAGAACCTTTGCGTATTTTCATAAAAAACCTGCAAGAAAACTGTGAACAAGTTAGAAATCATTTCAGCTTTAAGCGGAGATTCCATGTAATTGCAGATATAGTCAAACGAGTCGCAAAATCCTCTGGCTGCCCGTTGCTGCACCTTATTCAACTTCCAACAGGGATTTTTTAGAATATAAGCAAAAAAATTGGGATCAATATGATGCAGGACAGATTCCTGTAAACCCATCATAAATCCAATAGCTGTTATCTGGATGTCTTCTGAATGATAGAGAAGAGTTATCTCAGCATGTGGATGAAGGAAGATCATGTGATCGGGAGAAAGATGATGAGGCACGTTCCCCACCAATAAGTCCATGTTTCCTCGATCACAAAATATAAGTATTATCTTACCTAAAAAAAAACTTTTTCCCATCATTTTCGAGGAAACATGATGAGTACAGAAATAAAGACTGTCAGAGAATTCTTTAGCAGTTTTGTACATTTTGCTGTTCATTTTGGAATGCAAAGTTAGTTAAAAATTGTTCAAAATCAAACTCAGTTCCCAAAATGAACAATACTACTCCCTTTTGCTTTGAAAATGATTTCTTCATACCAATAAAAAGTTGTACTTTTGTAGCCGATTTAGCAATACTATATTTTTATAATTGGATAACAAAGGAAAAATATATAAAAAGTTATGAGAAGAAACTTAAAATCAAAGCTCCTGACTATCGTATCAGGAATGTTATTGTTGAGCGCCTGCAGTGGCCAACAAAAACAACAGGAAACGCCCATCACAGTCTTCAAGACCACCAAGGTTGCAAAGTCTGACATCACCCTTGAGGCAAGTTACAATGCCACCATTCGTGGACGTCAGGACGTTGAAGTCTATCCACAGGTAAGCGGAACTTTGCAGAAAATATTGGTTACTGAAGGTCAAAACGTCAGAAAAGGCCAGACAATGTTTATCATTGATCAAGTTCCTTACCAAGCAGCATTGAATACTGCAGAGGCAGCTCTTAAGGCTGCACAAGCACAGGAAGCTACAGCTCAATTAAACTATGACAGTAGAAAGCAACTCTTCGACCAGCAGGTAGTCAGCGATTATGATTTACAGACAGCTCACAATAGTTTGCTCTCTGCCAAAGCTTCCGTTGCTCAGGCTCAGGCTCAGGTAATCAATGCCAGAAATAGTCTTTCTTATACTGTAGTAAAGAGTCCTGCTGACGGTGTTGTTGGAACCCTGCCCTATCGTCAGGGCGCATTGGTGGGGCCCAGCATTCCTCAGTCCTTGACTACCGTAAGTGACAACAACCAAATGTGGGTATATTTCAGTATAAATGAAGCCCAATTCCTTCAGCTTACTCGTGAAAACGGTTCAGTCGAAAAGGCTGTTGAATCAATGCCCGAAGTTAAACTGCAACTGGTAGATGGAACGACATACAACCTGCCTGGCCGTGTAGAATCTGCAAGTGGTGTTGTGGATCGGGCAACAGGCAGTGTACAGTTGCGCGCTGTATTTGATAATCCCAGCCATATTCTGCATTCAGGCAGCACTGGTAAAGTCATTATTCCCATTATCTACAAGGATGCGTTGACTATACCCACTACCGCAGCCGTTCAGATTCAAAATAAATTTCGCGTCATGACAGTTGACCAGCAAGGCATTGCACACAGCAAGATTATAAGCATTCATCCACAGAATGATGGTAAAACGTATATCGTTACCAGTGGCCTTGAAGAAGGTACTGAAGTCGTGGCTGAAGGTGCAAACATGGTTAAGGATGACCAAAAAGTGAAGAACTAATAGCTGAGCATATCTATGAAAGGAAACATATTTATCAAACGCCCGGTAATGGCAATGTCAATAGCCATTGTCATCTTACTAATTGGTGCCATCTCATATTTCAATCTTCCAATTGAACAGTTCCCCGACATTGCTCCTCCAACAGTTGTGGTAAGTGCCACCTATCCTGGAGCCAGTGCCGAAGCTGTAACAAAGGCAGTAATCCAGCCTCTTGAAGAAAGTATCAATGGAGTGGAGAATATGATTTATATGACCTCCACTTCTACCAACTCTGGATCAGCCACCATTACCGTGTTCTTCAAACAAGGTACGAATCCTGACATGGCAGCAGTAAACGTGCAGAACCGTGTTTCAATGGCTCAAGGTTTATTGCCACAGGAAGTAACGATGATTGGCGTGACCACTTTCAAGCGTCAGACCTCTTTCCTGCAGATCAATGCTCTGGTGAGCGAGGTTCCCGAGTACGACCAGAACTTTATGGCCAACTATATGGCCATCAATGTTACTCCACAGTTGAAACGTATTCAGGGTGTGGGCGAAGTGTTTGCCCTGGGTGCATCCTATTCACTTCGTATTTGGATGAAGCCCGAAGTAATGGCTCGCTATGGTCTTATTCCTTCTGACATAACAGGTTGTCTGGCTGAACAAAACATTGAGGCGGCCATGGGTAAACTGGGCGAAAAACCCACAGAAGGCGGTCATGGTGAAGGGATAGATAATCTCTATCAGTACACAATGACATATACTGGCCGTCTGAAAAGCGTAGAGGAATTTGAGAACATTGTCATCACAGCCAAGTCAGACGGTAGCATTCTTCATCTAAAAGACGTTGCTGACATAGAACTCGGACAAGTTGACTACAGCTATAGTGGCAGGGTTAATGGTCAACCTTCTGTGCAATTCATGGCTTTCCAGCTGGCTGGCGCAAATGCAAAAGAGACAAACGACCGCTTTACTGCCAAATTGCAGGAACTGAGCAAAGACTTGCCAAAAGGATTGCACTTTACTCAGATGATGTCTTCAAACGACTTCCTGCTTGAGTCTATTTCAAACGTAGAGGAGACTCTTATTATTGCCATTATCCTTGTAATTCTGGTAGTATATTTCTTCCTACAGGATTTCAAGGCTACACTCATCCCTTCTATATCCATCATCATCTCGTTGGTGGGCACCTTTGCTGCGTTACAAGTAGCAGGCTTCACGTTGAACTTGCTTACTTTGTTTGCATTAGTGCTAGCCATCGGTACGGTTGTGGATGACGCCATTGTTGTGGTTGAGGCTGTACAGGCAAAGTTTGATGCTGGCTATAAAAGCGCATACCAAGCCACAAAGGATGCTATGAGCGATGTAACAATGGCTGTTATCTCTTGTACTTTTGTATTCATGGCTGTGTTCATTCCTGTTACCATGATGGGAGGTACAAGCGGAATGTTCTACACTCAGTTTGGTGTCACCCTGGCAACAGCTGTTGGTATCTCATGCGTTAGTGCTTTGGTAGTATGTCCCGCTTTGTGTGCCATGCTTATGCGTCCAAGTGATGGAAGCAAGAGTGCAAAGAGTTTCAATGGTCGTGTAAAAGCTGCCTACAATGCATCCTTTGGTGCAGTAATGAGAAAATACACGCGTTTCCTTCGTGGAGTGGTAAATCATCGCTGGATAGCTTGGGGAAGTGTTGTGGTTGCTTTCATCCTGCTCATTCTGGTCATGCGTGCCCTGCCCAAGGGACTTGTTCCTCAGGAAGACCAAGGTGTATTGATGGTAAATGTCACTTGCCCTCCCGGCAGTAATTTGGGATTCACAGAGAAGGTGCTTGATAAGGTCCAAGCTATTGTCGAGAAGGATGAAGACATTGCCGACTTCTCACGTGTAAGCGGTTACGGCATGATGAGTGGTCAAGGTGCTGCAAATGCAATGGTCATTCTCAGATTGAAGCATTGGAGACTTCGTTCTGGTAATTGGATTCCAGGTTCAGGCTTCATCCATACTTCTTCCATTAAGAAATATATGCTTATGGGACAGCTCTCTCGTGAAATTCCTGAGGCTCAGATCTTTGTCTTCGAGCCTGGTATGATTCCTGGCTACGGAATGGGATCAAACGTTGACCTTCATTTGCAGGACCATAGTGACGGCGACAAGGGCGAGTTCCTTGAACTGACTCAGCAGTTTCTGGCAGCTTTGAACCAGAGGGACGAAGTGCAGATGGCAATGACCAGTTATGCCCGCACTTATCCGCAGCTCCGTGTAGAAGTGGATGCTGCCCAGTGTAAACTGGCTGGCGTTTCTCCCTCCACGGTGCTCAGCACATTAGGTAGCTATTGTGGCGGCAGCTACGTATCCAATTTCAACCAGTTCGGTAAGGTGTATCGTGTGATGCTGCAGACTGATCCCAAGTTCCGCACGAGTGAGCAGGATCTGTCAAACATGTTCGTTCGAAATGGCTCTTCTATGGCCCCCATCTCGCAGTTCATTAAATTGACTCCAGTACTGGGACCTGAGAACGATACACGCTTCAACCTCTTCTCCGAGATTACCATCATGGCCTCTCCTTCTCAGGGCTACACTTCTACTGACGTCATGCGAGCCATTGAGGAGGTGAAGCAACAGACTCTCCCTGACCACATCACCTACGAATATGGCAGCATCAGCCGCGAGGAATACCAGCAAATGGGATCTAACCAGACAGTACTTATCTATACCATTTGCGTCATCCTCATCTTCCTCATTCTTAGCTGCCTCTACGAGAGCTTCCTTGTGCCGTTTGCAGTTATCCTCTCAGTACCTGCCGGCTTGATGGGTTCTTTTGCCTTCGCTTGGTTGTGGGACAAGATTTATAGCGTCTTCCCTCCCATCGGACAGATAGAGAACAACATTTACTTGCAGACGGGTGTAATCATGCTCATCGGCCTTTTGGCCAAGACAGCCATTCTGATTACAGAGTTCGCCTTGGAACGTCGTCGCAAAGGTATGGGTATCATAGAGGCCGCCTATGCTGCTGCTGAGGCGCGTCTTCGTCCCATCCTCATGACAGTCCTTACCTGTGTGCTGGGTATGATGCCACTACTCTTCTCTACAGGTGCTGGAGCCAATGGTAACCGAACTATCGGAGCAGGTGTTGTGGGTGGTATGATCGTCGGCACCTTTGCAATTTTGTTCACAGTACCCGTCTTCTTCATCTTTTTCGAGTATCTGCAGGAGAAGATTCGACCTGCCATGAAAGAGGAGGCAGATCAGCAATTCCTTCAGGAGCGCATGCGTACTCAAAAAGAGATTATCGAGAAAGAAGCTAGTGAGAAGAAATAATAATGTAGGATTTCAACGAAATTATAGAGTTATGAAAACATATAAGATATTAGCCATCACTCTGGCAACTGCCACTCTGACCAGTTGCTCGCTTTACAAGAATTACGAGCGTCCAGCGGAGATTACCACAGATGGTATCTATGGCGATGCTTTAAGTGGTGATTCCATAGGTATAGGTGACATCCAGTGGCGTCAGTTCTTCACCGATCCCACCTTGCAAGCTCTTATCGAGACTGGTCTGGAGCAGAACAGCAACATGCGTCAAACTGCCCTTCGTATCGAAGAAATGCAGAACAACCTGAAAGCAGCCAAATTGGCTTTTTTCCCCTCCCTTGCCTTTGCTCCCAGCGGAACCATCAGCGGGACGTGGGACCCTCAGAGTCCTGACAGATTTGGCGGAAACGGGGCTAACAAGACCTATTCACTTCCTGTTTCTCTGAACTGGCAGATCGATTGCTTTGCTCAGTTGCGCAACAGCAAGAAGGGCAACGAAGTAGCCGTTGAGAACATGAAAGCTGTCCGTCAGGCTGTGCAGACTGCTTTGGTCTCCAACATTGCCACTTTGTACTACACCCTGGCTATGCTTGATGAAGAACTCGCTCTTGCTACTGCTACAAGCGGAACCTGGAAGGAGAATCTTCGTATGACTAAACTCCTGATGGAGGCTGGTCAAAGCAACAAGGCTGCAGTAGCCAGCACGGAAGCCAACTATTGGAGCATTTGCACAAGTGTGGTAGAACTGGAGAACAGCATCCGGCAAATCGAGAACACCCTCTGTGCCCTCATTGGTCAGAATCCTGGTCACATCAGCCGCAATGCACTTAGTTCCTTCCGCATCCCCAGCATCTGCACTACAGGTCTTCCCATTGGCCTGTTAAGCCGTCGTCCTGACGTGAAGCAAGCTGAATTGGCACTCGCCAGCGCCTTCTATTCAAAGAATATCGCCAAGGCAAACTTCTATCCAAACCTGAATATCTCTTCAACAGGGCAATACACCAACAGCTTGGGAGGTGCAATCTTCAACCCTGGTGGCTTCATAGCTTCTCTCGTTGGAAGTCTCACACAACCCATTTTCCAGAATGGCCGTCTGCGTGCTGCCTACAAGAACAGTCAAGCCGAACTGGAGATTGCAACCATAGGATTCCAGCAAACTCTGCTCGATGCAGGGGCTGAGGTAAATAGTGCTATGGCAAATATCCACACGTCGGAAGCCAAGCAGGAACTCATCGCCAATCAGGTTGCAAGCCTTCAGGATGCAGTAGATGCCACAGAGAAACTGATGAAGCTCTCTTCCACCAATTACCTGCAGGTACTGACGGCACAAAGCAGCCTGCTCTCTGCCCAGCTTAGCCAAGTATCAAACAAGTATGATGTGATTGCTAACACCATTGCGCTCTATCAGGCACTTGGCGGAGGTTCATTTTAAACCAAACCGGATTTTAGCAGTCAAATGACAAAACGAAACGTGTCGAGACAAGATGAAAAAAACAGCATTAATACTGCTAACAGGCTTCTTCTTCCTACAGGCTAACGGTCAAGTCATGAAGCAAGACGAGGATAAAGTGACCACCATAAACACCACCACGCTGGGCGAGGAAGTATGGGGTTATGCTGGTCCCGTTCCAGTAAAGATCAAGATAGACAAGAATGATAAAATCCAATCGGTTACTCTCCTGACCAACGACGAAACACCTGGATACATCCGCAAGGTAAAGCAGATGTTTCTACCCAGATATAAAGGCATGAAGGTGAAGGACTGCCTGAAGCGCCAACCTGATGTGGTAACGGGCGCTACCGTTTCTGTGAATGCCATCAAAGAGAACGTTCGGCGAGGTCTTGAATACTATCAGAAGAACCAAAAGGATAAATAAGGAAAAGACAACACGTTGACTTGGGGAAGTCAACACGTTGAGTTTGCAAAGTCGACACGTTGAGTTGGGAATCTCAACGTGTCAACTTTTTAACAAGCAACTCTCACCTTTTCGAGTGGGAGTTGTCTTTGTTTATTTCATGCGGAATAAACGGACTGGCCCTAAATTCTCAGCAAACTGCAGCTGATAAGACGACTCTTCCGTACAGGGAGTTCGAACAATGATGGTTTGCTGCTCTCCTGGTACAAGAGTAAGGAAGTTGTCGGAATAGTGAGTACGATGTATGGCATCTCCTGCCTCGTTGGTCAAAAGAAGTTGACAGAAGAAGGCGATGCGATGACCGCTGTTCTTGAGCAGAACCTTCCAGCAATGCATGCCATCCTCATCAGGGAGCGGGGTAACCTGGACAAGGGGTTTGGCCTGAGGCATATCCTTGAGAGATTGGAATCCAGCCGTGCAGGGACCTGTAACCGTGGTGCGGCCCTCATATTTCGAAGTGGAACGCCAATAGAAATTACGAGAGACAAGATTCCCCTGAGCATCATATACCTGAATGGCAATGAAGTGAACAGGCGTGATGTCATTAGGGAATTGCAGGGTAAGAACGTTTGAAGCCACACCATCGGCAGGCACATCCACCAAGGTTGCGTACGAAAGGAGACGACGGCTGTTGAGATCGTAGAGCTGGGCATTGACGCGCAGATTCTTCTGCTCCTGCAGGTAATCGTTGACGACGCTGATTGTATTGGTCAAGTAATCGAATTGGGCATGTATGGGCTCAAGGGAATGCATCGTGTGATAAAGGGATGCAGTAGGCTCGAGATACCAGTCCCACATGCGGGCACAAACCTGTACGTTCGGACAATTATGGTACCAGAAAAGAAGGCCAGAGCACCAGCGATCTCCGTATTCAAGCTTATTCTCATTCCACACTTCCCATATACTCTTGCTATTGATGGCTCCCACCATCTGTCCTTTTCTGGCATAGTCCTCTATGCTGGAGCATTCACCATACTCGTTCACCTGATCGGTATAGAGTGTCGTCATGTTGTGGAATCCGCTTCCATCCAAATAGTCCCACGTCTCCTTGTTCATGGGCCATAAATCTTCCTGGGGCATCATTTGGCGCAGACTCTGCACGATGGGAAGCGTGGGAGCTCCATATTCAGGATTGAAGCCATCCACACGGCTGCCGCGTTCTGAAGCAGTGTTCTCATAATGACGCATGGGATTGACCTGCTTGTAGGGACTTCCATCATGGACTCCATCACATTCCGACTGCATCTGATAGGGACGCGTTGGGTCCAACTTGTGAATCAGTTCCTCTGCACCTGTGACAGCCGTGCTCTCATTGCTGGAGACATAGAAGATGATGCTTGGATGATTGCGGATGCGCTTGATGGTACTTTCCACGTTGGCAAGATAGAGGGACTCGTCAAAGGGATGACGCGTGTCTCCCGTCATGAAGAATTCCTGCCAAACCATGATGCCATACTGGTCACAAAGGTCATAGAACAGGTCGCTCTCAGCGATTCCACCTCCCCACAGACGCAACAGATTGATGCCACTCTGATCCGTGTAGGCCAACTCCGTCCTCATGCGGGCATCATCGGTCCTGAGCATGGCCTCTGGTATCCAGTTGCTTCCGCGGATAAACATCTTGTGACCATTCACTATGAACATCTTGGACTTGTCTGGAGTCTCTCGTGTAGCAACCACCTCGCGGATACCGAAACGGGTCTGGATGCTGTCGATGAGTTCTCCTTTATCATTCACAGCTGTGAGACGAAGCGTATAGAGATTCTGTGGGCCCTTGTTCTTAGGCCACCAGAGACGCGGGTTCTGCATCACCAGCTGAGGGAATTCCTTTGCATCAAAGGTGACCGTCTGATGCTCTCCACGCATCAGTTTCACCTTCTTCTCCAGCTGTATGTCTTCCTCTTCTATCTTAGCCCTAACGATACACTCTGCCCCTACGAAGTTAGGATTGTAGACATCCACCGTGATTGTTTCGGTTGATTGGTCATAATTGGGGTGGCTCAACTCAGAGACTACCATAGGGTGACGAAGTTGCACATCACCTGTTGCATAGAGATGGACGCTGCGCCAGATGCCTGTGTTGCGGTCACGTATTCCATCCTTGTAGGTGAAATCCCAACCTACAGTCATTAGCTGGGTCACATTCTGACCTATCCAACCATCACCTCCATTGTGCCACTCGCCAGGCACTCCCCAGTCTTTGGGTCTTGAGGTTCCTGGGATGTCCACTGGATAGACCCTGATAGCCAGAGCAGCCTTCTCACCTGGCCTAACCTTATCTGTAACCTCGTAGGGCTGGCTGTTGAACATGCCGGACATCATACCCAGCATAAAGCCATTGAGCCAAATCTCGGCACGATAATTCACTCCCTCCGGCTCAATCCATATCCTGCGTCCCTGAAACTCGGCAGGCACGGTGAACTCAGTACGGAACCAATAGGTGTAGAATTCGCGCCCTATTTGAGACAAATCAGGAATGATATTATTCTTCAGATAATTGTTCTGCCCGTAATAAGGCTCCGGATAAACCTTCTGCAGCACAAGATTGGTCAGCACCGTGCCAGGCACAATAGCTTCAGCCCAAAGACTGTCACCTTGGTATCCTAAAGTAGAAATCTGAGTGCCCGTATCCTGTGTTTCGTTGGAGCGAAGCATTTTCCACGTCTGTTGACCTCCGTGACCCAAATGGGAATCGAGATTCAAGAACTCTCTCTCTGCCGCATAATTGGAAATTCCAAAAAGAAAGAGCACAATCACTAACAAAACATTTCCGTATTTCATGATATAACGCTTTTTATTGTACAAAGATACGACTTTTTTTAACGATAACGAAAACGATGACGAAAACTTTTTATCTTTCAAACTTCCTTAACCTCCTCTATTGGTGCCAGCAATTCAACCAGAAAGAGGCCAGCGGAATCCGCCAGCCTCTCTCTCACCATATCTATAACCTATCAGCTATAAACTTTATCCAACTATCACTCCTCCTCCATATCGTCGAACATCGCATCGTGCTTGCGGCTGAAGACCTGGCTGGTGGAATCTCTTACCAGTACTGCTTCGCTACCGAGGCGGATTTCCTTCATCTTGGGGGCTTTATATATCTTTTTCATAATCGTATCTTATTTAAGTTTTATCAATCAGTTAACGTCAACGTTATCGTTATCGTTGAATCAATACTTTCTTCCCATTATTGATATAGAGTCCCTTCTGGGTCGGCTTCCCTTCGAGCTTGCGTCCGTCTATCGAGTACCAGCTCCCCTCGCCTTGAGGAGAGGGGTTGGGGGTGAGGCTTATGCCTGTCTCCTCGTCGAATACGATGGTGATGCCCTTCACGTCGCCTGTGGTTGATTCCAGAGCAGAGCCAGGAATATAAGCGCGGTGGGCGGGAATGGTTGTGCCCGTGTAACACCAGAAGCCGAGCTTTTCTGTCTTGTTGCCGTATCCCAGCGTGAGGACGGAGTGAGGCTCTACGGTAGTCTCTTGGGTAGAGCCAGTCAGGATGTTGTCTGGGTAGATTTGAAGAACCTCACCTTCATCGGGAACAAAATATGGGAACACGTATTCGCCTTCGTCGGCTATCACAAATACACCTGTATTGGCTGGAATCGCACGTTGAACCTTATGAGCTATTGAATAAGGCGTTTCGTCGTTTGCAAAATCTGCCTTTTCGCAGTAATACACATCTACGTTCTCAGGAATCAAGGCAGGGAAGTCCAGATAGAGGGTTGCCATCTTTGCACCGGTAACCGTCAGGGTGTAGCTCCTGTTGGGAGCGTAGGTGAAGTAACCTCCATCTGTACCATTATACATCTTGGCGTAGTCGCCATCGCCATAGTTGTCAATATACTTGAATTCCTCGCTTCCGCATTTTCCTGACAGCTTGTCGCAATCATCGAACATGTTAGATTTGTCAGCACTACTGGTACTCCAATCAGTACCTTCTGCGCAGTAGATGGTTTCGAGGGAAGGACAGTAATTGAACATGTCGCTCATGTCGGTCACTTTCTTTGTGTCGAAGTTGCTCACGTCGAGTGAGGTGAGGGCTTTGCAGCCAGCGAACATGACGCTCATGTCGGTCACGTTCTTTGTGTCGAAGTTGCTCACATCGAGCGTCTTGAGTTTGTCGCAGGCAGCGAACATCCAGCTCATGTTGGTCACGTTCTTTGTGTCGAAGTTGCCACCCAGCTCGAGCGTCTCGAGGGAAGGACAGTAATAGAACATTTCGCTCATGTCGTTTACTTGGGACGTGTTGAAGTTACTCAGGTCGAGCGTCTTAAGGGCTTGGCAGAAACGGAACATTCCGCTCATATTGATCACTTTGGATGTGTCGAAGTTGTCACCCAGCTCGAGCGTCTCGAGGGCTTCGCAGTAATAGAACATTTCGCTCATGTTGGTCACATTGGAGGTGTTGAAGTTGCTCAGGTTGAGCGATTTGAGGGCTGTGCACCAAGAGAACATTTGGTACATGTCGGTCACGTTCTCTGTATTCAGGTACTCGAGGTTGTTGATGGTGGTGAGGGCTCCCAAGTAATAGAACATGTTCTTGGTGCTCTTCAATCCATCGTAGTCCTTGAACGACTTGTCGAAGGTGACAGTGGTGATTTCGTAGCACCACCACCAGTCAGGATCGTCATCTACGTTACTTTCCGGATCTACGTCCCAAGGAACATCGAAGACATTCGCCACGCCTACTGCATTCTGCCAAGCAGCCTTGCTCGCATCGTAGTAGAACGTCAGGGTCTGGTATTCGTCCGTTTCGTTGTCCGTCAGCACGGCGTAGGCCTGTCTTTCTGTGATGGAAGTAAAGTAACCGCCATTCGTTCCATCGAAGACCTTGGCGTAGGTGCCATCGATATCATTTGTACCATCACATTCAAAACTCTTGCTACCGCATTTTCCTGACAGCTTGGAGCAACCAGCGAACATATCGGTGTAGGTCCTACCATTTACTCCACTCCAATCTGTAGCTTCTGCGCAGTAGATGGTCTCGAGGGCTTGGCAATTCCAGAACATGCCGCTCATGTTGGTCACTTCTTCTGTATTGAAGTTCGATACGTCAATACTCTCCAGTTTATTGCATCCACTGAACATTGATCCCATTGTTTTTACGTTCTTTGTGTCGAATCCTGAAACATCTAACTCTTCCAAGTTATTGCAATCACCAAACATGCCATGCATGTTAGTCACGTTGGATGTATTGAATTTCGATACGTCAATACTCTTCAGATAACGGCATCCAATGAACATGTACTCCATTGTTTTTACATTCTTTGTGTCAAATCCTGAAACATCCAGACTTTTTACTCCGCAACCACGAAACATCCAAGACATGTCTGTCACGTTCGATGTGTTGAAGTTGCTGCCCAACTTGAGCGAGGGGGCAGTACAATAGTAGCCGAAGATATAAAACATATCATTCATGTCTGTCACCTTAGAGGTGTCGAAGTTGTCTCCCAAGTCGAGCGAGGCGAGTCTTGGGCAGCCGAACATGTTCCTCATATTGGTCACATTCTCCGTGTTCAGGTATTCGAGACCATTGATAGCCGTAAGATAATTCAATCTATAGAACATGTTTTTGGTACTTTCCAAGCCATGATAGTCGCCAAACGATGCGTCGAACTCAACGGTGGTGATTTCATCGTTGCCTGGATATGAATTTGTCCAGCCAGGATAGTCATCTTCGTCACTTTCCGGATCTACGTCCCAAGGAATATCGAAGACATTCGCATCACCTACTTCATCCAGCCAAGCAGCCTTGTTCGCATCGTAGTAGAAGGTCAGAGTCTTCTTGCCCTCGTCCGTTTCGCTGTCCGTCAGCACGGCGTAGGGTTCAGCGTCTGTTAGTGGCTGTATGCCGACAACTGCCATTTGATTCTGGTTGAATGTGTAAGTATAAGTATTAGTTTCTTCTTCGTCTTCGACTTTGAATGAATTCATCTCAAGCCAGCCATTATCATCACCACCCCAACCGAAGTTCACGTGGTATGTGTCGTTGCTGGGGTCGTAACCGTCAACAACGAAGGCATGCCCACCGATGGTGCTAGAAGCCATATACACGACGGGGCGACCAGCCTTTATCTCGTCTTGAATCAAGGTGGCCCACTCTGACTCGCTGTAATCTGATTTTGCAGCGAGGCGACAAGTTTTGGAGTCATAACCGAACTGGACAAACATGGTGACAATATTATCGGCTTTTTCCATATCCAAGCCGCTACCCCAAACTCCATAATAAATCTGCTGGGCGTGCCCCGCATAGTGCACCAATTCGGCAACGGCATCAGCAGCTTCGCCTGTTTCTTCTTTGGCATATTCATCCTTTATCTTGTCCCACTTAAATGTCGTTGCCGGCAGGGCGGGATAGGAGTATCCATTAGCAGTAGAAAAAATTGAGTATGACAGTTGGCCGCTATACTCATCCAAAGCACCAATGGTTTCCGGATACTGCCAGTAATAGAGCACCATAGAGGCAGCAATGGCGGTAGGACCTGCCTTGCACTGGTAATCCTCTCCGTTGTATTTGAACTTGCAATCATTGTAAAACGGTGCATCATTATCCCACGTTGCAGTCAGCAGGGCGTAGGGTACAGGCTTCTGTGTGATGGTCACTTCCTCGACATTGCTCCACTCGCTCTCCGCTCCATTGGTATAGAGTGCCTTCACTCTGTACTGGTAGGTGCCGCCGGTTTCAAGGTTCTCGACCGTGCAGAACTTGTCGGTGATGCCGGTAATCACTTGACCCTCGGTGCCATCACCTGCATATACCTCAATCAAGGCGATATCAGGCGAATAGTTATCATCGGTCGTTGTGATAGTTATCTTCTCACCCGAGCTTGCAGTTACTACCCAGGAATAAGTCTCTCCAGCAGCAAAAGTGTGAGTGACAGCAGCAGTCTGGGTAGTTTCTACAGTTAAGTTACCCTTGCCATCGGTACCACTGCCCGTGGTGATCTTCAAGGTGAAGGTAGCATTGGTATAGCCATCGGGGATGGTATAGGTAATATAGCCGGACTGACCATCCCCATTGTAATTATTCCTGAAATAGATGACATTCTTGCCACCACGCACTCTTGCACCACTCCAAGGTGCAGGCAGGGAAATATCCTCATAGCTACCAGGGTACCAGGATCCACTCAAGCTATGCAACGGCGCGGGTGAAACCTCGAGGGTGTAGCTGTCCACCATATCGTCTGAAGTCTCATCGGTCCAGTCGGCACGGAATGAGTTCAAGCCGATGTAACTCACATTGGCAGGCTGCATCACGGGAGCATATCTTTGTGGCTGCTGTATGCCGACAACTGCCTTTTGATCCTGGTTGAATAATAAGTAAGTATCAGATCCGTATCCGAATGAATTCATCTCAAGCCAGTCATTACCATCACCACCCCAACCGAAGTTCACATGGTATGTGTCGTTGCTGGGGTCGTAGCCGTCAACGACGAAGGCATGACCGTCACCTCTGCTGTTAGAAGCTCTATACACGACAGGACGACCAGCCTTTATCTCGCCTTGAATCAAGGTGGCCCACTCTGACTCGCTGTAATCTGATTTTGCAACGAGGCGACAAGTGGTGGCGTCATAACCGAACTGAACGAACATATTGACAATGTTAGAGGGATAGGTTTCGCTGCCGTAAATGTCAATACCGTAATTCGTGCTCAGGGCGTGCCCGGCATAGCGTACAAGTGTGGCAACAGCATTAGCTTGCGTTGTATTGTATGAGGTATAATTATCCTTCATGTTGCCCCAATCAAATGTCGTTGCCGGCAGCTCGGGATAGTCGTAATCCACAGAACTGACAGAACTGGAACTGATAGTCAGTTTGCCGCTATACCCATCCAGAGCATCAACGCTTTTCGGATACCGCCAGTAATGGAGCACCATCGAGGCAGCAATGGCGGCAGGACCTGCCTCGCACGTGTAAGTGGTTCCGTTGTAGACGAACTTGCATTGATTTTTAAACGGTGCCTCATTACTCCACTCTGCAGTCAGCAGCGGACCGTAAGTCTCAGCACTCATTGACATTGCCATCAAAATGACAGACATCAAAAAAAGTAATTTCTGTTTCATGTTCAGATTTTTTTTAGTTAGTATTTTGTTTCTCATTTCTGCCTACAATTTACAACTTTTTTTTCAAATCACCAAATCGTTTCAAAGAAAAATTCAGAGATTTTGACAAAAAGTGATAAAAACAGCAGAAAACGGCAATCCACTGCCCTGGCCTCATAGGCACTCTCCCGAATTGGGAAGGTGCCCTTGTCTTGGTGTTATGTATAGACATGGGGGCTACGTAGGTTTTTGAGCCCAAAGGGCGATGGCTTTTCATTCATTCTGATTGAACCCCAAAGGGGTGATGATGGAGTTGCAGGCTTTGTCTGGGGCTGGCACACAGGGTCGAAGCTCGCCTTTCAAGTCCTTGTAGTTGTTGAGCGCAAATTTGCGCCCATTGGCTTTCACCCTTGCCGGCTCCATGTGTCTTTCCTGAAAATCGTGACATCGTGACAGTGACATCGTGACATTAAGGACCTTCCCACTTCACGCCCACGACCAGCTGCTTACAAACCGTAAGAATAAGTAGAGAAATA
>JAFZWK010000027.1 GCA_017617335.1 Bacteroidaceae bacterium
GGTACGCTCTACGGCCGTGACGTGATCCAGGGTGTGCTGGTGAAGATGGTGGACTGCATGCGCGAGCTTCTGCTCGAGGGCAAGAAGATCCAGTTGGGCGAGCTCGGCAGCTTCGGCATCGGTCTGAGCACCAAGGGAGCCAACACCGCCGCCCTGTTCACCGCCGAGAACATCAAGAAGGTGAACGTGAACTGGGAGCGCGGCAAGCTCTTCAAGAACCTCCGTGACGACGCCACCTTCCAGCTCGTACCCAGCCGCAAGGCTCAAGAAGATGCGGTAGCCGACGCAAAGCGCCAGGAAACGTTGCAGCCTGAGGAGGATGGGGACTAAGACCTAGTAGCCCTAGTATGACTAGTAGCCCTAGTATGACTAGTAGCCCTAGTAGAACTAGCAGGACTAGCAGGACAAGTTGACTCCCAGGCCGAGTCGGCCTGGGAGGGACTAGGAAGACTAGGAGGGACTAGGAAGGCCTAGGAAAGACTAGAGGGAACTAGGAAGACTAGGAAAGGAGGAAAGTGGAGGGGACATCAGTGCCCCCTCCATTGAACAAATTTTAAAACCATCGTTTATGAAAAAAACAACACCCTCGCGGGCTTTTCTTTTTACTTATTGGTCGGCCCGATACTGAACTTCCTTGGTGCGGAATTTCTTGATGCTTACCTTGTCCTTCACGTCCTTGAGCCCTGTTGCAGTAATGATCGTTACTCGGTTCTTGTCGTTCTCGGCAAAGGGTTGGATGGTGTCGCCAAAGTATTCTGCCGTGATGATGGAAGAATCAACGCCTGCGTCTACGAGGGCTTTCACGGCCTTCTCTGAGCGCTGCTGGGAGTAGCCCATGTTGATCTTGGGATTGCCCGTCTGGACGTCGGCGTAGGATTTCAGGGAGACCTTACACTCGCGATGGTCTTTCAGGAAGGCTCCGATGGCTTTCAGCTGCTCGTCAGGATCGTTGAAGTCGCTCTCGCGGATCTTGTAGAACACGTTCCACGTGATGGTTCCGTCCTCAACGCGGGGAGTGTAGGAGATGTCGTCGAACCAAACGGTATCCACGCGCGTAGCCCACACTTCTTCCTTTTTCGGCTTCTTGTAACCGAACTTGAAGGTGAGACCTGCCTGAGCCGTGAATTGGTTGTGGTCGTTTACAAATTTGCGGGTCTTCCCGTTTGCCAGATAATTGTAGTCAGCCTCGAGATTGAGGGCAAGGTTCTTGCAGAGGTTGAACTCGAGTTGAAGTCCCATCCTCAGATTGTATGCCTTTTTGCCATCCTTGTCGGCAAACTCGATGAGTGACCCTTGATTGAACAGGTCTAATGCCTCGTCGTTGTTCCAGGCATAGTTCATGCCGAAGCCGCCTATTATGTAGAGGTTGACGGGAGTGTAGTATGAACGTGTGAAAATGCTTACCATATTGACGAGCAGGTCTGCGTTTCCTGTCACGTAGTTGTAGTCGAACTGCTGTGTGGGAGCGTTCCTGAAGGGAGCGTTGGACTTTGCCCAGATTCCGTTTACGCCGATGCGTGCTCCCAGGTTGGGGTTGAAGAAGTGACCCACGCTGATGGTTCCCGTTGGAGCCCAGGTACGTCCGAAGGCGAATTCTGTGTCATACGTGTTTTGCATGCCTCCCTGCACACTGACGAACGTGTAGGGCGCAATGGGCTTTTCTTCTGTCTGGGCCGTTGCGGTCAGCAGGAATCCCAGTGTCAGGGCGACTATCATGTAAAGGCGTTTCATGAGTCTATCTTTCTTTGATAATGTGCAAATGTAGGGAGTTTTCTTCTATTCGCCAACACTTTTCAAGACTTTTTCAGTTTTCTGGCGAGAAGTCTTTGCCATTCCATCGATAGATGAGCGGATGAGTGTACTCTTCTGCAATTTTCTTTTCCTCTCCAGCCAACTCGTTTGTCTGCAGGGTGTAGGTTAGCCGAGCTTCCTCATCCTGGTTGGCATCGATGCTGATGAGCGTGAGGTCTCGCAGGCTCATTTGGGTGAATCTGGCTGCTTGTTTCAGGCTGTCTGGGACGGGGTTCCAGAAATCTTCCACCTGGGGTTGCGGCGCATCTATCTGTATCGGGGTCCAGTCGGAGCGGTAGAAGGTGATGCGGCTGTCAGGAGTGGGTCCCAGGTATGTGCTGATCAGACAGAAGATGCTGTCCGTTGAAGACAGGAGTCTCATCTGGACAATGCTGCGTCCTGTCATCTGGATGCGCAGATAGTTCTTTGTCAGATCTGTCATCTCGGTATACTGATCCAAGAGGTTCTTCACTCTCGCCTGCATGTTGTTTTCCTTGAAGTCAATACAATCCAAGCGGTTGTTTTCCGTTATCAGAGGAAAGATGCTGTCAGGCGCGGCAGCAAAGATATCGCGGATGGACAGTTGAGCCTGCCCGAAGGTGCATGCGAACCATGCGAGTGCAACAAAAATGATTCTTTTCAGCATGATGATGTCTTATTGTATTTTATATCTACCAGAAAGAGTGCGTTCCCAGGCACGCTCTCGCCTGCCGAGCAACGGTTCTTCTGTTCTATCACGTCTCGGAAATCCTCGATGGAAAGTTTACCTCGCCCCACTTCTATCAGGGTTCCCACGATAGCCCGCACCATATTGCGCAGGAAACGGTTGGCGGTAATGGTGAATCTCCATACGCCAGGCTCCAGTTCGTCCCAATGAGCCTCCACGATGGTACACTCGTTGGTTTTTGTATCTGTGTTTACCTTGCTGAAGCTGGTGAAGTCGCGATATTCCAGCAGCACCTTTGCCGCCTCGTTCATCCGATGGAAATCGATCTCCCCATAAAGTTGCCAGCTGTATGAGCGACGGAACGGATTCTTCCTGAGATGCACGAAGTAATGGTACGTCCTACGGGTGGCGCTGAAACGTGCGTGCATGTCGTCGGCAACGGGTTTCACTTCCTGCACGGCTATGTCAGGGGGGAGAATCTTGTTCAGCTTGTACGTCAACTGAGCGCAATCCAGCGGCTGCCCGTTATCCTCTTCTGAAGCGGGGAAATCGAAATGGGCGACCATCATGGCAGCATGTACCCCTGTGTCTGTTCTTCCTGCCCCAACCACCTCGATGGACGTGCGAAGCAGCGTGGAAAGAGCCTTCTGGAGAGTCTCCTGTATGCTCACTCCGTTGGGTTGAATCTGCCAACCATGATAAGCCGAACCGTCATAGGATAAAGTAATAAAGTATCTCATCACTTCAGTATGTATGTGCCGTGCCGCAATCCTTTCAGAGCCTCGCTGCGTGGCGCCTTGCGAACCAATACGCCACCTGGTGTGTAGACGCGAACCACCCTGTCCGTGTCCGCTTCCCCTGCAATGTCGTGAATGCGGGTCGGACGCGAATAGTCGCTCATTTGGACGTCGTCGATGTTGATACGCTTGTTTCCAGTAGCCAGGTTTTCAAATTTGAGTCGGATGTCACCCTCCATTTTCACTTCAAAACCATATCGCTTCCAAGAGCCGACGATGATATCCTGAGTGACAGGAGTCCACGATTCGCCTCCATCCAGGCTATAGCTCACACGAAGTCTCACGCCCTTGTCCTTGTTGTAAAGGCCTGTCCAGAACCATAGCGAGTCACATCCTGTGGTCTTGTCAGATTCCATTTCCAGACATCCTTCACCTTTCATTCTTACACTCTTGCCGCCATTCCGATTGTCGTCAGCAGCAAGGAGGGCATTGTTGAAAGTCCATCTGCTGGCATTGCAGTCAACAGAAGCCGTTGCGTATGCTCCCTTGGTACCGTTCTCGAAATCTTCGAAGAATGACTTCTGGCCGTCTACACTGGCGGTCAGGGTCACGACCTTTTCCTCCATACCAGCTGTGGTCAGCACCATTTCACCCTCGTATTCACCTTCTTCCTCTTGAGCGGACAGTCGGACGAAGAACGTGGGTGCGCTACCGGCAAGAATGAGCTCGGCAGTCCATTCCTCACCGTCTACGCTGATTTGGAAAGGCGCCTCCACACTCACGTAAGTCACATATTCCTGCACGGCCATCGCAGTAACGCTGACCAGCTTAGGCTCGCTGTCCTTGCCTGGAACGGTAGTGAAACTGATTTCCATGGGTGTGACGCTGAAGACGGGCGTCGTCTCTGGCATTTCCACACGCACTTCGTTGCTGCCTGCAACCAGTTCCCCATCGCGGATGATGCTTACCGTATAATAATAGGTAGTGTTCGCCTTTACGCTTTTCACCTGATAAGTCGTGTCTGTGGTCGTGTAGGTGGCAAAGTCCGTATGAGTCCCCTTCTCGTCTTTGGTGTAGACCTCCAGCGTGTATTCTGCTCCTGGCTCATAGTTCATCCAGTTGGCTGTGAAGCGACGATTGTAGACGGTACAGACGATATCGGTAGCCTCGTAGGCAGGGATGCCGTCTACGAAATCTATCCTAAGCAGATTGCTTTGCTCGTACCCGCTTCCGCTGATAGTGAGGACTGCGCTATAGGAACCTGGATTCTGAGGTGAGATCCTCAGTGGCAAGGCGAAGCCATCGGTTATCTGAGCGGGAGTCACAAGGGTACCTCCCAGTTCAAACGCTGGATTGTCTGCATTGACGAGAACATCTTCCGTAAAGTTGCGGCCTCTGACAACAAGATTCGTCTCGTATCCTTTCTTTATGGATTGGAGACCAAAATTCAATTCTGTTTCAGCCTTGGGGACAAACAATTCAGCCGATGACGATTCCTTGTCGATGTAGAATGCGTGTGACGTACTGTCGCCCCAAATATAACTGCTCAGGGTGGGATAGTCGATGAAAGGATTGCGGTTTCCTTGTATGCCGTGAACCGTCCTGTTGCGCTCCTCTTCGATCTCGTCCACAGGATCTTCGCTAGCCCAATCGAGCATCAGCTGGCTGACCTGAGGCTGGAGCACCAGATCTGATTCAGGATTCACGGTAAGCAGTCCTTCGGTAGTACACCACAGGTCGCGCATGTGCTGATAACACGTTGCCATGTAGAAGTAAACACGTGCAAAGTCTCCTTTCCACTCGTCGGCTGGTTCCCATGCTGTAATCTGATTGTTGGGGTTGTAGCTGCTGCTCTTGCCCACCTTGATGGCTCCATTCTCCCAGGAAACTTTTCCGTCTACCACTCCGATGGGATTGTTGCTCTTGCGCAGATTTGCATTCGCATCACTTGGGAAAAGGTTGAAGAGATCGCAATATGCATTGTTTACAACATGTCCCCACCAGCTGTTGGCCCAGACGTGCTCGATGTTCATGTTGCTTACCGCTGTCAGGTTGTTGTTGAACTTGCGTAATTCGTTGCTGTAGCGGTCGCGAACGTAGCCTTCCTCTGTCTGATCCGAAAGGTAGAACCCTTCCCACGTGTATCCCTCTCCCTTTCCTCCGTAGTTCAGAACCTGATCAGGTTGGATCAGGTCATGCAAGGCATTCTTCAAGGCAACTCCCTTCAGTCCTTCCACCTGGCGGTAGTAGGACATTTCCTGTGCAATCAGCTGCAGACAGCAGCAGAATGACATCAATAGGGCGAGTGCCTTTTTGTTCAATTTGCGTTTCATCTTTCCAAATGGAACAACTCGTTGGGAATGCTCAGCAATGAGGACAAGCTGGTTGTGGAAAAGAAGTGGAACAATACTCTTTACCTGTTCTTGTTCCTGTTTGCTCTTTTCCGGCGAATGTCAGCTTTCTTTTTTGCCGATCCAGAGCCGTGGGAGCCAGTGACGTATTTCTTCTTCTTGGCTTTGGTCTTCGTGCCCCCAGTCTCTTGCTTCTTTTCTTTCTTGGGACCTCCACGAAACGTTATGCCGTTCTGGATGACCAAATCAATGTCGTCTCCTCCGTGGTTTGACATAAGTGCGGAATTAGTGGTGGAAAAGACGTATATTGGTGAAAGTCATGGCGATACCATATTTGTCGCACGTCTCTATCACGTTGTCATCGCGGACAGATCCACCAGCCTGGGCGATGTATTGCACACCGCTCTTGTGAGCCCGCTCCACGTTGTCGCCAAAGGGGAAGAATGCGTCTGAGCCAAGGCTTACACCCGTGTTCTGGGCTATCCACTCGCGTTTCTGCTCGCGTGTCAGAGGTTCAGGTTTTTTAGTAAAGAACTTCTGCCATTCGCCGTCTTGCAGGACGTCCATGTAGTCATCGCTGATGTAGATGTCTATGGTGTTGTCGCGGTCAGCACGCCGTATGCCAGGCACAAAGGGCAGATTCATCACTTGCGGATGCTGGCGCAGCCACCAGATGTCGGCCTTTGAACCAGCCAGGCGCGTGCAGTGAATGCGGCTCTGCTGACCAGCTCCGATGCCGATGGCTTGGCCGTCCTTCACGTAGCAGACGCTGTTGCTCTGCGTGTATTTCAGGGTGATGAGAGCTATCATCAGGTCGCGGCGTGCTTCCTCAGGAAACTCCTTGTTCTGCGTGGGAATGTTCTCGAACAGGGCTGGATCAGAGAGGCAGACCTCGTTGCGTCCCTGCTCGAAGGTGATGCCAAAGCATTGCTTGCGCTCGATGGGCGCAGGGCGATAGGAAGGATCCATCTGGATGACGTTGTAAGTCCCTTTTCGCTTCTCACGCAGTATCTCTAAGGCTTCAGGCGTGTAACCAGGGGCGATGATGCCGTCGCTGACTTCGCGCTTGATGAGCAACGCGGTAGCTTCGTCGCAAGTATCGCTCAGGGCGATGAAGTCGCCGTATGAACTCATGCGGTCGGCTCCCCTGGCACGAGCGTAAGCACAGGCAATAGGGGAGAGAGGTACGCGAATGTCATCCACAAAGTAGATACGGCTGAGCGTCTCGTTGAGGGGTAGGCCCACGGCGGCTCCCGCAGGCGAGACGTGCTTGAACGAGGCGGCTGCTGGCAGTCCTGTGGCAGCCTTCAGCTCTCGAACGAGTTGCCAACTGTTCAGGGCATCGAGGAAATTGATATAACCTGGTCGTCCGCAGAGGACGGTAATGGGCAGTTCACCCTCTTCCATATAGATGCGCGAGGGCTTCTGATTAGGGTTGCACCCGTACTTTAACTGTAGTTCCTTCATTTCGTTTTTATCTTGTTTCTTTATTTTTTTCTGCAAAATTACGAATAAGCAAGAGATAAGCCAAATAAAACCTGCACAAAGTTCATTAAGAATCTTAAAACGGCGAGTCGATGGCTCCAGACAGCAGAGTATCATATTGCTCCATAAAAAAACTCCCTAAAAGATTCTGTTTCTTAGATTTTATAATTACTTTTGCCATGTCATTAAAGTTTAACGCTTTCTAACACCCTGGGCGGGAATAAATACAACAATGAAAAATGAACACAGAAAATGAAACAATCTATTTGGGTCCAACACTTACTTGCAAGTATAGCCGGACATTTGGAACAGCTAAGAGCGAGATGCTCTTTCGAAGTTTCTTTAGGGAAATGTACCTCGTAGGTTTCACTTCCAATGGATGCACAGGAGCCAATCCTTTAAATTTTACTATTCGCTTAAGACGACACGGAGAGTCAGGAACTTCGAGTGGATTCATCCAAATGCAAGATAGCAGCTACGTCTATTGGCAAGTAGTTGTCCAGACACCAGCTTATGCTTTCCCTCCTTCGTTTCTTGTTGTTGAAAGCCACATGAATGGTTTTGATTTCAGAGGCTACTTGCTTGTAGACTGGTCTTTGTTCAACAACCCAGAAAATGTCAATTTCTCTAATGGTTATGACCAGATTAATATATCTGAGATAACTATCAACGTCAATGCCATTCAAAACATTGAATGCAGTCCTATCATTGCTAATTTAAGACGGAAGGAGAATCTTTCTGCTACATCCTTTACGACACAATTCAACGAATTTCAGTGTGTGCAACGTCAGATGCCTACCTACATTCCTTCAGGGAATACTTCAGTGCATACCATTTATGTAAATTCTCAGGATGACTTAAATGGAATTGCAAACAAGATTGTAGAGAAGGTATCGGAAGGGAAAAAAGTCATCACGATTTTGTTTAAGCCGGGCACATATATGTATAATCAAAAATGTGTGAATTTCCCTGTACCTGCAACATCAGGAGAACCCGTTACTAATTTCTCTAACATCTCTTTGCATTTCATTGGGAATGGGAGTACTTTGATTGGCAGTACAAAATCATTTCAAGGAGGGACGGAAACAGAAAGAGGTTATATAAAATACCTTATTGATTCTTCTTATGTAAGTGCTGTACAGGATCATTTATGTAGCGTATACAATTGGGTAGTGGTTAGCGAGGATGGTTTTTCTGAGGATTTATATGGAGAATTTACTCAGGCTCCCAACTTAGTTGAGGTTTATTTCGACAATTCATGGCACACTTTAGGTCTTCCATCACTCACCGAATCACCATTATGCAGGATAGCAAGAAAAGAATCTGTTGGCTCAACTGTTGGCAATATCACTCAGAATGCGATATTTAAGGACACCTTCATACAGATATATGCATGGTACCAATCTTATTTCTGTAAAGTACTTGAAATAACCGATGACTACATCTACTTCAAATGTATATCCTCGGAAGATCTTACAACTATTACAGAAGGAGATAGAAGTGCTTATTCTTTCAATGGTAATCATTTATTTGGCAAAATGCCATGTTATCGTCTGATTAACGAGCCCTACAGAAAAAAAGTGTTTATTCAGAATGGCTATTTGTATACGAAAATTCCTTCCTCTAAATTTTACTTGTGTGATGCTGGAAATTTCATTTCGATATCTGGATGTAGCTTCAAATCCGTATCGATATCCGGTTTCAACTTTAATGGAAGTGCTTTCATATTAGGGAACGGAAATTGTAAAATAGACCAACGAAACAATGCCATAATAAGTTTCAACCAATTGAATTTAGACGAATATGCAGTTGTTTCTGACTGTAGATTCCTAAACATCAAAAGCGACGCTTTCCATGCGAATGAGACCAGCAATGTGATTTTCCGCGACAATTTCTGTATTAACACGCATCACAGAGTTGTGGAATACAGAAGAGGGAGTAATCTGTACGTTTGTGACAACCGCTTCGAGAACAGTGCTATTGGTCACAACAACGATGGTGCTATTATATGCTCAGGAGCAGGATACCATATTGCACGTAATTTTATCATGAATTTTTGCTATATGGGAATTGGAGTTGGACAACACTATAATCTTTTTTTTGACGACTATGACGCTAGAATAGCAGTCCAAGGCATCGTAGAATACAATGAATTATATAACACACCAGAATTCCGAGGAAACATAGCGAATTCGCCATTGATGGACGGAGGTGGTATATATACATGGACCATCCACACTCAGTCTATAATCAGATTTAACGTAATAAGCGGATATTTTGGAATGTATGGGAATCGTGGAATTTTTTGCGACGATGGTACTTTTAACATAAAAATTTACGGGAACCTCATATTGAACAGCAACAATCATTTCTGTTTGGATCTTCGGGAATGCATCATTGCGGACTGCTATAATCTTACCGAGCACAAACATAGTGATGTTCAAGAGGATAATAACAGAGGGAATTTTATTCTATACAACATATTTGATGGGCGATACAAGTTTCAGGGACGCACCTCGGGTAATTCTGGCACAGCGTTCGATACAAGCAACATAAAAGGGAAGAACATACTCTTGCTGCCCCATCATTATGTTCTTAACGACAATAATACAGATAATGTGGTGGGCAAAATCGCATTTGATTGCAAAGAGGATGATTTTATTATATCTGGATGCGAAAGCAAAGAATTGTCCCTTCGTGTGCCATTCGATATGTACGAGAAAATTAAAAACTTACCCTTTCCGGAATTTATAATGGCAAGAATAAAGAAGTAGTAAATAAACTGACAACGGATATGAAAAAGTTTGTATCATTCATGTTATGGATCATCATACCCATCGTATCATTTGCATGGGAGACCGAAAAATTCGCCATTGGCGATGTAATCTATTCTAGGATAAAAGATAACTCAATCGACTATGTAAGTGTAAAAGGTGCTACTGCGGAAAACATCGTAGTACCCGAACAGGTTGTCTACGAAGGGAAAAGCTATGAAGTGAGATATGTTGATGACTATGCATTTTATACTTATGAAAATCCTAGTACCGTAAATATCAGATCCATTATTTTACCCCAAAGCATTCAAAGTATCGGAACATATGCTTTCTGTGGTACCCTTCTGGAAAACATAGAACTTCCAGATAGAATCACAGGTATTGGTCGTAATGCCTTTTCCTCATGCCGTATGCTGAAATCTATTCGTTTTCCAGAAATTTTAAAGTATATTGGAGAAAGTGCTTTTGCAGGGTGTTCAAGTCTTCGAGAAATCACTATACCGAAAAATCTGACAAATCTTCTGTATCGTACATTCTGGGGCTGTACGACTCTGGAAACCGTAAGCTTTCCAGCAACAGGTTTGGAAATCATCGAACAGGAAGCATTTCTGGGCTGCACAAGTCTATCCACCATCAAAGTACCCGAAGGAGTCATTGGTATTGGTAAAGGCGCTTTTAAAGGCTGTGTGAGCATGTCATCAGTTGTTCTTCCAGAAAGTCTACACTATATTAACGACCAAGGATTCGAAGGTTGTACCGCTTTGTCTGAAATAAATTTTCCTGACAGAATCGCAAAAATCGGAGATGAAGCATTCAAGGATTGTTCCTCTTTGACCAGCGTCAGCCTCCCCGCGAGACTAACGACTCTTCAATACGCCACATTCTATGGCTGTACAAGCTTGGAATCGGTCATGCTTCCCTCAACATTACAGGCCATACTAGCAAACGTTTTTACGAACTGCAAATTGCTGAAAAATATAAAAATCCCAGATTCCGTACAAAAGATATGGGGAGCATTCGCCGGCTGTGAAAGTCTACCTGTAGAGGACGGCATTAGATACGCAGATTGTTGCGCGATACAAGTAGAAGAAGTAAAGGCGCACATGACCGTGCGCGAGGGAACACGATATGTTCTTCCTTATGTTTTCGCTGAGTGTACGAATGTTGAATCTGTCAGTCTGCCGGAATCGCTCAAATATATTGGCGATAGGGCATTCCGTGGAATGAACCTGACGGAAATAACCATACCTAACGTAACATACATCTCGGATTATGCGTTTGCTGGCTGTAAGAGACTCTCTAAGATAAGTCTGCCAGAATCTTGTGAATACATTGGTCCTGGTGCTTTCTCAGGATGCAGCGCTCTGACAGAAATTGACATTCCAGATAACGTGATGACCATTGGCAATTGGGCATTCGATGACTGTGAGAATCTCTCTGTTGTCAACCTGCCCAAAGGACTGAAAGAATTAGATTGTTCTGCATTCTCCGGTTGCAATGCTTTCACATCATATATCTGCCTGCCCCAAGGAATGACGAGTTTTTCAGGGCGGTTTTATCAGTCCTTCAATACGGTACGTTGCCTAGCCCCTCTTCCACCAACATCAAGTTCAAACACCAGTTTTCTGTTTTCAGAGACCACGACCAATCATGCCATCCTATATGTCCCTGTAGACAGTAAACAGCAATATGCATACGATAAGGGATGGGGGAAATTCTTGAATATCAAGGAAGAGGTCAGCTCTCTGGAAGAAATAGATGACGAAACTGTATATATGCTCAAGAACTGGACGAGTGGAACTTTTCTGGTGTACGATATTGTGAACGAGAAAGTACGTGAACAGAAAATGGACAATGACCCTTTGGAGACTAACCTGTACAGTAGTTGGATGCTACTGCAACGCAACGGCACTTTGTACCTTTACAATATCGGGGTGAAAAAATTCGTGATAGCTAACGAAGCAGGATTCTTTATAACAGATGAAGTTAACGGCATCGCTGCGAGCAATATCCGGAACGGCATTTCATTAGGAAGCAGTACTGGAACATGGAGCCTGCTGAAGAATAATACCCTGTTAGCAGACGAAAGGGTGAAAGACAAATTGACATCCATCAAGGCTATTCTCGGACAGCATGAAATAGGCCTCTTTGACCTACAAGGCCGCATGCTACAGAAGAAACCGAAGTACGGACTTTATATACAAGGTGACAAGAAAATGTTTGTAAAATGAGGCACAAATCATACTTTGCGAACATATCTGCCCAGAGCTTTAGTTCTGTGCGAGGGATGTTTTTGAGAAGTTGACATGTAGGAGAGAAAATAGTCCTGCCTCGTCGAAATGAAGAAGCAGGACTTATCAACGGGTCTACCAGCTTTTGCTGACTGGCCATTTCCTTCCTGATCAAATGGAGGTCATGAGGTCAGTATAGGTGTTTTTCCCTATCCAGTTCCTCGCGGGTAATGGGTTTCCGATCGATGGCTCGCCAACAGTAGAAGATGTAGGCTAACACGAAGGGAATAAGCAGGGAAACGATACTCATGACCTGCAATGTGGGCATACTGGCACAACTGTTGCTGAGGTGAAGCGAACTATTGGGGTCGATACTGGATGGGTAGTAGCAAGTTCCGTTCCATCCTGCCAGCAAGAACAGGGCCGTAACGGTGAGTACAGTACCTGTACCGCTGAACCAGATGCCGCGACGGAACGTCTTTGAGAGGATAGTGCGCAGGGTGCCGTAGAGTACCAATGCGACGCCCACCAGGAAAAGGACGAGAACCACAGGTTGCTGGATGAGATTGAAAAAGTATTTGTAAGGTTCAGGCTTCATGATGCCTGCGGGGTCTACGGCCAAGCCTTCCATCGTGAGCAGGCGTCCCAGGAAGGCAAGGAAAAAGACGAGGAAGAGCGCGGTTTCACCCACCAGTCGCACTGTGGCGCGTGATTCCAGCACCTCGTCGCGCAGGTTATTGATAAAGTATTGTAGTGCCAGAACGCGAGCCAGGAAGAAAACTGCTAAACCAAGTACCACATTCCAAGGATTTGCCAGAGCTTCCAGACCGTGCCAAGGACTATTCCAGATGGAGACGATGGGATTCCCAATCTCGCTTAGGCGAAACTGGTTCACCGTGAATTCTGAACCCGTGAAAAACGTGGCAACTGTTGCTCCCAGAAGGAAGGGACCCATGAAGCCATTCAGTTGCAGTAAGAGACGATAGCCGCGTTTCCCCAAAACGTTACCCATTTTCGACTGGAATTCGTAACTGACGGCCTGCAAGACGAAGCTTACAAGAATGAGCATCCACAACCAATAGGCTCCACCAAAGCTGGTGCTGTAGAACAGAGGGAACGAAGCGAAGAAGGCTCCGCCAAAAGTGACGAGTGTGGTAAAGGTGAATTCCCACTTGCGTCCTGTGGAGTTAATCATCATGCGGCGCGATGTTTCATCGTAACTGAGGCTCTGGTAGATGGAGTTGCCGCCTTGCACAAAGAGCAGAAAAACGAGGAGTCCGCCCAGCAGGGAGATGAGGAACCACCAATATTGCTGTAAGAAATCGTAGGTTATCATTTTTTTGAGCTTTTGGAGTTACATAATTATGTGTTCTGGGGTGTTGCCTCTTCGATTTGTGGACCTTTCTTGACAACACGGAAGAGAATACCCAATTCGGCCACAAGGAGTAAGGTAAAGATAAGCAGGAATATGAAGAAGGTGACTCTGACGGACGAGGATTGAAGGGCAGAAACTGCAGCATTAACGGGCAGCAGGTCCTGAATAGCCCAAGGCTGACGTCCTACTTCAGCGCAGATCCAACCTGCTTGAGAGCAAATGTAAACGAGTGGAATGCACCATGTCGACACGTTAAGTAACAAAGGCCAACGTGTTAGCTTCTTGCGGTATTGCAATACTATGATGAGGACAAAGACTAAGCAAAAGAGTGAACCCAGCCCCACCATGATGCGGAATGACCAGAAGAGTAGGCCAACGGGCGGCACCAAGTCCTTCTTGTCCTTTATGTGGCCGTAGCCGAAATAGGGAAGATTCTCTTGCAGCTTCGCACGCAGGTCCTCAACTTTCTCCGTGCTTCCTTCTGCTTTTGCTGTACGGTACTGGGTGAGTGCGTCCAATGCGATGGCTCCATGACTCATTTTCTCCTCGGCTGAAAGAGCCAAGGTGCTGTCGGGGAGTTTGTATCCTCCGTTCAGAATATCGTTGATGCCTGGCACGAAGCCCGTCCATTGGTGAGTAGCAAGGATGGTCAGCATGTTGGGAACTTTCAAGTCGCCCACAAGGGTCAAAGGCGCATGCTCGCTACCGTCCTCGAGTCCCTCAAAGGCGGCCAGTTTCATGGGTTGGGTCTTTCCGACGATGACGCCCGATGTGTCGCCCGTCAGCATCACCAGGGCGCAGGCAACCAGACCGAAGATGCTACCCACTAACATACTGCTGCGAGCAAAGCGCTCCTCACGATGACGCACCAGATACCAGGCGCTGATGCCTACCACCACGACGGCTCCCGTGAGCCATCCACTCATCACCGTGTGGCAGAACTTTGTGACGGCCATTGGCGAGAAGGCTACCGTGAAGAAAGAACCCAAAGAGGACATTTCATTCCTTACCGTGTCAGGATTGAACGTCATACCCACGGGATACTGCATCCAAGCATTGGCAACCAGAATCCACCAGGCGGAGATTGTTGCACCCAGTGTGGTCAGCCAGGTAGAAGCTAAGTGGAATCGCTTGCTCACTTTGTCCCAGCCAAAATACATCACAGCAATGAATGTACTCTCCATGAAGAAGGCCAAGATGCCTTCTATGGCTAACGGCGCTCCGAAAATGTCGCCCACAAGCCACGAGTAGTTACTCCAGTTTGTGCCGAACTCAAACTCCAGAATGAGTCCCGTAGCCACACCTACAGCGAAGTTTACGCCAAAAATCTTCATCCAGAACTGTGTCAAGCGTCGCCAATATTCATCGCCGCGCACAACGTAGATAGTCTCCATGATGCCCATGATAACGCCCAGTCCCAACGTCAGCGGGACAAAGAGCCAATGGTACATTGCCGTCAGGGCAAACTGTGCCCGTGACCAATCGATAAGTGAAGGATCCATTATGTTGATAATTTAGTAATGTTCAAAATATGTTGTTGCATTTTTGCTTGGATATAATCGTTGAATCGTGTCAAGGTAACTAATAACTAATCCCTGTCAAGGGTTTTCTAACCTCTGCGCCACATGTTGCTGTTTTTCCTCTGTGGTCATGCCCTGCATAGCGGGATGAAAAAAGAAGAGTCGCAGGACGAAGAATATCACAAAGAGTTTCAGTAGAATAAGAGCCCATAAAGTACGCCCTAGCTTCATCTGACGGAAGCCTTCTAGGTAGAAGCGAAAGACAGTATTCAAAATATTCATGGTTCCCTTAGATTATAAATAACACTTTCCGATAATCCCTACGGGCATTCTAAAGCGGCCTCAAGGGAGAAATCAGTTTGTGGAGCTGGAGGGGATTGAACCCTCGTCCAAACAGGGAAACATTACGTTTTCTACATGCTTATCCTAGACTTAGTTTTTCGTGCAGCGACAAGACCTAGGCCACCAATCATTGCCTTATCCTCTGTTATTTCATCCAGAATGCGAGGCCATTCTTGACTATCCCCGATTTAGCTGTGCCACCTGATCTGGACGCTTCGGAGCAACAGCTCCAGGGTGACATCTCGTCTCAGCACCTGGTGCCGAGATTAAGCCATCAATCTACTATGCTTCGATCAGGCAGCGAGAGCGTAATTGTTTTCGCCAGATAAATTTCTGGTAATCATTGATTTAAGAGAGCGGTCACCAACTCTCTGCATGCTTACATAACACCTCATCCTGCTGTCAAATCCATGTCAGCCCCATGAGCGCATTATTGCAATTTTGTTGGCAAAAATAATGATAATTTCTTAAACCTGCAAACTTTCTTTCCTTTTTTCGAGTGCGCATTACTAATTAGGTCAATAAAAAGTGATTTGTTTGTGTGAGAAAAAAAAAGTCCATTACTTTGCAATAATTTTGTGGGAATCGAGTTATATAAGTAGAATATGATTGAAAAACTTGATACCCCAAACAATGATGATTAGAGAATTAACGATCGATATGGTGATTACCGATGGTATGAGTGTAACAGAGCGTGCTGTGAAGCGTGTCTTTGATTTTATTGTATCATTGATTGGACTCATATTGTTATCTCCTGCTTTTCTGGCTGTCTATATCATGCTGAAACGTCAGCATGATGGTCCAGTTCTTTTCCGTCAGGAGCGTATAGGATATCATGGTCAGCCTTTTTACATTCTCAAGTTCCGTACGATGCGAATGGATAGTGAGTCTGAGGGAACTCCCCAGTTAGCTCGCAAATCAGATGATCGTTTGACCCCAGTTGGCAAGTTCCTTCGTGAGCATCATTTGGACGAGTTGCCTCAACTTTGGAATGTATTGGTGGGTGATATGTCTTTCGTTGGCCCCCGTCCTGAACGAAGGTATTTCATTGATAAGATAATGGCAGTTAATCCGGATTACGAGTATATCTATCTGATGCGTCCTGGATTAACCTCAATGGCAACTATCTACAATGGATATACCGATACGATGGAGAAAATGCTCATCCGATTGCAGATGGATTTGGAATATCTGAAGAAGCGATCACTTTGGTTGGATGTGAAGATTGTATTTACTACTGTCCGTTTTATTGTTTATGGCAAGAAATTCTGATATGATTCGAAAATTCTTACTTACGTTGGCACTCTCTTTGAGTGCCTTTTGTGCTTTTGCCCAATCCATGTCTGACGATGCTGTCATTCAATTTGTGCAGACAGAGATGGAAAAGGGTTCGAACCAGCAAGCTATAGTGTCGAAACTTCTTCAGAAAGGAGTTACACCTGATCAGTTGCGCCGCATCCGTAAGAAGTATGAGGCCCAACAGTCTCAATTGGGGGCAGTAGATTTGATGGGGCAGGATAAAGCAAAACCCAGTACCAATCGTTTACGTACCAACAAAGAGAAGGCTCTGGACCAGCTTCAGCAGCAGAACGGCTACATGATACGTTCAAAGCGTGAGGAAAATGAGAATCGTTATAAAACCCGTATTCAGCGTGCGGAAGAACTCAACGCTGAGGCTGGGTTCCTGGATATCGACTCCCTGATCTACTACCAGAATCTTTTCAAGGACGAAAGCGAGGTCTTCGGCCGTAATATTTTCAACAACCAGTTCCTTACTTTCGAGCCCAACCAAAATATGGCCACACCTTCCAACTATCGATTGGGACCAGGCGATAATGTGATCATCGATGTATGGGGCGCAAGTCAAGAGACATTTGAAGGCGTCATTAGTCCTGACGGTTATATTGTCGTGGATGGTGTGGGGCCTGTCAAGCTGGCAGGACTTACCGTACAGCGGGCCAGGGAAACCATTCGGTCCAAGTTGGGGCAGTTCTATGCAGACTGCCATTTTAATCTCTCGGTAGGTGAAACTCGTACCATTATTGTTCAGGTGATGGGTGAGGTCAATGTACCTGGAAACTATACGTTGAGTAGCCTCAGTTCTGCTTTTAATGCCTTGTATGCCGCTGGTGGTATTAGTGATATCGGTACTTTGCGCGACATTAAGGTCTATCGTGCTGGCAAGATCATTGCTTCCATTGATGTCTATGATTATTTGCTCAATGGTAATACGGCAGGTGATATCCGCTTGACTGACAATGATGTGATCGTTGTGGGTCCGTATGACTGTCTTGTCAATGTTCGCGGCAAAGTCAAGCGTCCCATGTTTTATGAGATGAAGTCCACCGAGAGTGTCAAACAGGTTCTGAGCTATGCTGGTGGATTCACTGGCGATGCTTATACGGGAAATGTTCGTTTGACTCGAAAGAAAGGAGCAGAATACAGTATCCATACTATTGACGAGTTCAAGATGAATGGATTCAACGTGGCTGATGGAGACTCGATTTATGTTGACAGTGTCATTCCTCGTTTCAGTAACATGGTAGAAGTTCGTGGAGCTGTCATGCATCCTGGCCAGTTCCAGCTTGAGGGCGAGATTCAGAGCGTGAAGGGTTTGCTTCAAGCTGCCGACGGGTTGAGAGAGGATGCTTTTACCAGTCGTGCTGTCATGCACCGTGAAAAGGAGGATTTAACTCTCGAGATGATTTCATTGGATCTGGAGGGTATCATGAATGGTTCAGCAGCCGATGTTCCTTTGAAGAAGAATGATGTCCTCTTTATTCCCAGTAAGATTGACATGAATGGAGAGCAGACGCTGAAAATAAGTGGTGAGGTCATGTACCCGGGAACTTATCAGTATGCGGACAACACCTCCATCGAAGACCTTATTCTTCAGGCTGGTGGTCTGACGGATGCCGCCTCTATGGCTAAAGTGGATGTCTTCCGCCGTATTCGTAACGACAAAGCTACTGAGAATGAGGAAGTAACAGCCGAAACTTTCAGTTTTTCTCTCAACGATGGATTAAAATCTGGGGATAAGAACTTCAAGTTGAATCCTTATGACGAGGTGGTTGTACGCAAGAGTCCAGGTTACAGTGAACAGCAGAATGTTACTGTACACGGTTGCGTCAATTTTGAAGGTGATTATGCTTTGACCAGTCAGAATTATCGTCTTAGCGATTTAATCAATGCCGCTGGTGGTCTTTCTTCCCTTGCGTATGCGAAGGGAGCGCGTTTGACTCGACGTCTTACGGAGGAAGAACGTAACCAGCGTGAGAGCTCTCTCCGTATGGCTCAGATTCAGATGTACGAGGAGGCTATGCAATCAGAAAAGACTTATAATATGGCACAGGCAGATTCTCTTTTGACTCTGAAAATGGACTTGGGTTACACCTATCCTGTAGCAGTCAATCTTGATAAGGCCCTCGAGAATCCTGGTTGTCCGGATGATATCGTGCTGCGTGAAGGTGACCGCTTGACAGTTCCCCAATACAGTAATACCGTGAAGATTAGCGGTGAGGTTAGCTATCCCATCAGTATGAACTACAAGAAGGGTGAGAGTCTGAAATACTATATCAAACGTGCTGGTGGTTATGGGAACCGTGCCAAGAAGAAAGGTGTCTATGTCATCAATATGAACGGCTCCGTGGAGGAAATCAATCATCATAGTACCAAAGCGATTCAGCCAGGTAGTGAGATTGTTGTTCCTACCAAAACCCAGAACAAGCGTATGAGTACAGCCGAGGTTATGGCCATCACTTCAGGTGGTGCCTCGTTGGCCAGTGTGATTGTGGCTCTTATGAGTATTATTAAGTAGAAGTGTGAACATATGGAAGAGCAAAAGAAAGTCGAGTTCGTTATTGATTTAAGAGAAATCGTTCGAACTTTATGGACAAAGAGGAATGTGTTCTTCAAGGTTATACCTGTCATATTCTTGTTATCGTGTATTTGGATTTTTCCTAAGCCTCGTTATTACAGAAGTGTAGTGAGTTTAGCACCAGAGATGTCCAATGGTGCTTCTATCGGATCATTGGGAAGTATTGCTTCCTCTTTAGGCTTTGACTTAGGTGAGATGGGATCGGATGATGCAATATATCCCTTGTTGTATCCTGATTTGTTCGCTTCCAGCAATTTTATGGTTGGTTTGTTTGATATTCATGTGGTATCTTCGGATAAGGAAGTCGATACTGACTATTATACCTATATGTCTAAGATGCAGAAGATTTGTATATGGGATTATCCTAAGAGGTGGCTTCGTAAGTTGAAAAGAAGTATTTTTCCTAAAAAGAAGGCATTCTCGCTCAGCGAAGGAAATGGTCTCAATGCTTTTTCGCTCACGGAGGAGCAATATGGGATTGTCGAAAAGGTGAAGAAAAAGATTCTTTGTAACGTGGATAAGAAAACGATGGTCATTACAATTAACGTAACGGATCAGGATCCCTTAATTGCTGCTACAATGGCTGATAGTGTACGTGTTCGGCTGCAAAACTATATCACAGACTATCGTACAAATAAAGCTCGTGTTGATGAAATACATTATCAGGAGATGGCTGATAAGTCTTTGGCAATGTATCAAAATTCATGTGCAAAATATGCAAGATATGCAGATAGCCACAAGAATAGTTTGTTGCAATCTGTAAATACTGAGATTGGTGCTTTAGAGAATGAAATGCAACAAAACTATACTATTTATTCTGCATACATGACTCAATTACAGGCAGCAAGAGCTCGTGTTCAGGAGCGAACTCCTGCTTTTACAATCATCCAGGCTGCCTGTGTGCCAGTAAAACCTGCTGGACCGAAACGTCTTATTTTTGTCGTTGGCATGTGTTTCTTGGCTTGTGTCGTTACGTCGTTATACATTGTGAAGGATCAACTACTTCCCCAATGGTAGTTTGTAATCTGTTTGATAAGTGGACTCATCTCAACGGATCATAGTAAATTCATTTGCACAGCAGATAAGGTCTGTTCTGAATGTTTGTCTTTCACTGTATTCCACCCGAATTGTTCTTGAAGCGTTGGGACAGAGTGATTATGGAATCTATTCGTTGATAGGTGGAGTTGTAGCAATGCTTTCTTTTTTGACAAACGCTATGGTGGTGACTACCCAGCGGCAACTGTCTTTCTGTCATGGCAAGGGCTTGTTGAAAGATGTTCGTCGCATGTTCTCAAACAGCTTGTTCCTTCACTTTATTCTTGGTGTGGCACTGGCTGTGGTTTTGTCCGCTGTCGGTCCAATGCTATTTAATGGATTCCTGAAAATTGATGCCTCGCGGATGGAAACATCTAAGATAGTCTACTCGTTAGTTGTCCTGTCTTTGCTCATTACATTTCTCACAGCTCCTTTTCGGGCTTTGTTCATCGCCAGAGAGAACATTGTCTACATATCATGTGTTGATGTTATTGATGGCATTATCAAACTTATTGCAGCCATTTGGCTATTACACTGCCCTTTCGATCGTCTCATTGCCTATGCTTGTATTATTGTCGGCATCATGGCTTTTAATTTCATTGCGCTGGCAGCATGGGCACAAGTCAAATTCGAGGAAAGTACCCTATTACCCAGACGAAAAGACATCAATCGTCAGTCTCTTCATGAACTGACAGACTTCGCCGGATGGACTGTCTATAGCCAACTTTGCGTCATAGGTCGTACACAGGGTGTAGCTATTTTATTGAACCGTTTCTTTGGTACTATAATTAACGCTGCATACGGCATTGCCCAGCATGTGTTTGGTTCTATTCAGTTTATTGCAATTTCAGTAACCAACGCTATGGCTCCTCAGATTATGAAAGCAGAAGGAAGTGGGGACCGTACGCGTATGCTTTATTTGTCTGAACTTTTGAGCAAATATGCGGTCTTGCTGTTATCTACGGTAACTATTCCGTTGGTTTTTGAGATGCCTTCTGTATTGAATCTTTGGTTGGGCGACATACCTGCAAATACTGTACTCTTGTGTCGTTTCATTCTTCTGACGGCATTGTGTGATCAGATTACCATTGGCCTTGGAACTGCCAATCAGGCAATCGGACGTATTAGAAATTACTCAATCGTTGTAAATACCATCAAGATACTGACATTGCCGGTCTTCTGGCTCTGTATTCATCTGGATTATTCTTTGGGAACAGCCATGTGTGTATATTTAGGTTTCGAGTTACTTTGTGCGCTGATACGCCTGCCTTTCCTTAAATACACGGCAGGGCTTTCCATACGCCATTTTTTCAAACACGTTTTTGCCCGAATTTCCCTGCCTCTATTTGCTATAACGGTTGCATGTTGGCTTACCTCTGTCTTTATCCATACGTCTTTCCGTTTTTTGCTTACGGGCATCGTAGCATTGTTGGCTGCCATTCCTTCTGTTTGGTGTTTTGCCTTGGAGCCCACAGAACGTGTTGTGTTGTTGAGAATGATGAAAAGGAAAAAGGACTGAATATGGTGAAAGAAAGCATCTTTGGGTTTCCCTTATTCAAGCGGCTGCGACATGCGCTACGTCCTGTAAGAACTTCCTATGAGTTGCTTGTGGGCAAATTGTTCCCGAAACGGTTGGCGTCTATACGCTATAAACAAGTATACGGAGTTGCCATTAACTGGAGTAATCCTAAGAACATCGACGAAAAGATCAACTGGTTAAAATTCTATTCCGACACGTCACGTTGGACACTTCTGGCTGACAAATATAGGGTACGACAGTATGTTGAGGAGTGTGGATTTGGCGATATGCTTGTTAAGCTTTACGGTAAGTGGGAACAGGCTGCCGATATAGATTGGGAAAGTCTTCCCAATCAGTTTGTAATGAAGACTAATCATGGCAGTGGCGATGTTTTGATATGCCATGACAAGCAATTGACAGATCGTAAGTACTGGACGAAGATGTTTGATAAGTGGTTGCATACAGACTTTGGAAGTATGATGGGTGAGCCTCACTATAAGTACATCAAACCCTGCGTCATTGCAGAGGAACTGCTTGATGCTGACAAGCAACCTATCGCTTCATCGTCGCTGATTGATTATAAAATATGGGCATTCAATGGCAAGCCTTCCTATATATGGTGTTGCCTCAACAGAACACCGAAGTCTGTTGAAGTCATTACTTACGATATGCAATGGAACCCACATCCCGAATTCTCTATTGATACCCCACACTATATACTGACTGATAAGAGAATTCCTCGTCCTAATTCATTGGAAAGAATGCTGTATGCGGCTTCTGTGCTGTCGAAAGGATTTCCACAGGTGCGTGTGGACTTCTATGAAGTTGACGGCAAGGCCTACTTCGGCGAGATGACGTTCACGTCATCATCTGGGGTCAACTATTTTTACACAGATGAATTCAGAAACCATTTGGGAGATCATTGTCAACTGCTTTTATGAGATTGAATTTAAGATTTGATATTTTAAATCTGAAGAGGATCCTATGGATATTGGTTCCCATCATGGTGTTTCATGCTTCATTGACACTGAATGTCTATGAGAGTTTAATGCCCCTGTCCTATCTGTTGCAGTTTCTTGATATCCTTTTTTTCCTTTTCTCTCTCTATCTTTTTATAGTCCATCCTTCTTTAAGTCAGTTTGATTTCCTGATGGTTGGATACATTATCGTGATGATAGGAATTACTGCAATAGCATCAACGGACTTGAAGAATATGATTTATGTAGCTGTAGATGTTCTCTTCATGGTCACATTATTCAACTATTGTAAAGATGGGAAGATGCCACTTCTGTTGAAAATACTTTCTCTTTCTCTATCTGTATGTGTTTACATTAATTTTATAGTATTGATTACGGACACATCATGGATGATAGTAGATGATAAGAATATTTTTGGATATATTCTTGGAGATAATTATAATCAAGTGGTATCTCGCATTATTCCAGCCTTGCTTTGCAGCGTTTTGACTTCAAAATATGGATTTCTTTGGAAGGTCAATAGTGTTGCTACTTTTCTGACAGGATTTATAGGAGTTTTATTTCTTGGATCAATGACTGCAACTTCAGGATTGGTGTTGTTTGTGCTTTTCTGTGCGGTACCCAGTCTCTCTCTTAAGCGAATTGGAGTTTGGGGGATGTTCTTGTTTTATGTTTTTTTTCAGATTGTTGTTTGTTTTAATGGTACAGGTTTACAGAATAATGATTTGGCAGTCTACATTATTGTTGATGTCTTAGGAAAAGATATTACTTTTACACACAGGACAGAATTGTGGGACGCTGCAATACACGTCTTTACAGAATCTCCTTTGTTTGGTAACGGTTATGTTGATAGAGATTGGTATATGAGTAATATGAGTAGTTTGGCAATGGGACCCCATAATCTCATTTTTTATATCATGATATCCGGTGGCATTGTTCTCTTGGCTGCTTTTCTTTGTATGTTTGCCATGGCAATAACCAGATGTGTGAAATCTACAGAGGTTTCTCGCCGCAAATTGAATTTGTTGTTTGGGCAGGCAGTCTTTTTGTTCATGCAGACGATGGAATACTATCCGTTCTTTTTTAACTTCCTCCTTCTTAATTTGGTATATTATTATGAGGAGTTTGGTATGGAGAAAAAAGTGCATCTTGCAGTTTCTTCCCCAGTAAGCAACCCCATTAATGATGATTATGGAAAAACAGACACAACCGAATAAAATTGCCATTATTGCAGTTACCTTCAATCGCATAGATAGTTTGCAACGTCTTCTCGCGTCTTTGGAACATGCGCATTATACAGAAGAGGTTTCTTTGATTATCAGTGTAGATAAGAGTGACATTGACGAGGTTGCATCTTTTGCCAATCAGTATTGTTGGCCTCATGGAGAGAAAATGGTTGTCTTGCAACCCCGCAATTTGGGCCTTCGAAGTCACATGTTATCTTTGGGACAACATTTTTCAAAATTCGATGCTTTGGTGGTCTTGGAAGATGATGTCTCTGTTTCTCCCGCATTTTATGATTATGTTAAAGCCTGTTTCTCTCGATATTCCGATGACGATCGTATTGCCGGAATAAGTCTTTATGCGCATGCTGTTTGCAATCAGAACGACCTTCCTTTCATCCCTGCAAAATCAGAATTTGATGTTTATTTTATGCATTATGCCGCCTCGTGGGGTGAGGTGTGGATGAAAAGGCAATGGTGTGCATTTTATGAATGGTATCAAAGTCACAGTGACGAGTTTTATTTGGACAATCTCCCGCCTTGCATTAATCGATGGCCTAAAACTTCCTGGTTAAAGTACCACATACGCTATTGTATAGAGACGCAAAAGTACTTCGTTTACCCATATTCCAGTTATTCAACGAACAACGCTGATTCGGGAGTACATTTTCACTATTCAGACACTTTGTACCAATCTGTATTACAGGTAACTCCCCAAACAGCGTTTCGATTGCCTTCCTTGGATGAGTCTATCATCCGATATGACGGTTTCTTTGAACCAGAATATTTAGCTCCATATCTTTTCGTGGACGATAAAGATTTATGTGTAGATTTATATGGAATGAAGCATCCCAATCTGTATCGACGTTATCTCTTGTCCACCCAAAGTCATCCTTATCGCATAGTTCGGTCTTTTGCATTGGAATTGCGTCCAATAGAGATGAATATTATCCAGAACCAGCAAGGTCAAGGTATTTGGCTTTATGACACAACGGAATCTGCTATTGCCCCCAAGGTTGATGCATATCAAAGATATTATTACTTGTATGGTAAAGCTTTTTATCGAGCAATTTTTATGCTGGGAGGATGCAAAATCATCAAATTACTATTGGATTTGATTGCTTATAAATTAAATAAAGTATTTCATTGGCATTTGCCATGCCATCTTAATTGAGGAATGATTTCCTAAACATTCTATCTCTCTCTTAACCGTCTCCGACTAATGTCTTTCGCTTTACTGTAATGAGTATACTATACTTTTTGGGCCACCAAACTGCAAAACTGCCACCTTTGATGTGTAATATGCTTATTTCCTGCACGTTAGAAGGGTGACAGTTTGGGTGTAGGCAGATTAAAAGGGTGTAGGTTTTACATAGAATTCGCTGCCTTTTCTGGATCGTCGGTAGGGAATTTCCTGATGTCCGCGTAAAGAACGTCCAAAACTGTTGGCGGCAGGTACCTGAAAGGCGGAACCGGCACGTTGCTTGATGGCGAGCAGGATTTCGGTGGTCGTCATCCATTGGCCATCCTTGGCATTGCCCGTGGGAATTGTGAAGTACTGATAGAAGAATATCTCGGCGCTGCTCAGCATCTGGAAGCGGCTGTTGTGTTCCATGATAGCCTGCGTCTCCGCATCGTCAAACCAGTAGCGGGTTCCAGCGTTGAGTTCGGCTTGTGCCTGCGCATAGAGTTGGGCGTAGTTGGGAGTTTGGCTGACATTGATGTTGCCTGTGACCTGCACGCCAAGGAAACGGCGAGAACCGGTGGGGTCGGCAAGCACGTCAGAGATGTTTGTCGTGGCGATGAACGAAGCCAGTCGGGGTACCTCCTCTGTGTGGGAGGCATAGGGGCGTTTCACCTTTACCGATGGAAGTTGCAGGATGTTCTTCAGGAACCCTTGTTGCTTCTGAGGCGAGATGCGATTGAACTCGTCGAGATTGATGAGCAGCATCTGCGACATGGCCAGATGTACGGGTCGTTCCTCGGAGAGCGACAGGTTGTCGGTGTAGCCCCATGCGCGAAGTTCAGGAGGCAGCAGCGAGCGGCAGAAAGCACTCTTGTGCATGCCTTGTCGCGAGATGAGCAACGGGACGATAGCATTTCCGTAGCGTCGATCGCGCCCCTTCCATTGCGCCACCATTGCCAGGAACCACGTGTGGAACCAGTCGGCCCACTGCGACGCGTTGTCAGTGGGCACGGTGGCAGCGAGGGCGCGGATATGATCGCGTCCGTCCCACGTACTGCACTCGCGGAACAGGTAGTCGTCAATGGGGTCGAAATCTCGGATGCGTGTGGAGTGAACATAGCGCTTCACGTCGCGGTTCCATACGTTAAGTCCCGCTATCTGTAAATCGGTGGTGAACGTGTTGATGACCTTGTCCGTGACGGGACGCCACGGCGTGATCCATGTGTGGTTGGCGCGATATTCTGTGTATCCCATTACGGTGTTGTATCGGAATACGTACCGGTTCTCCATGCGTCGGATGACTTGTTGCATCAGCGATTCTTTCAGTTCGAGTGGTGGCTGCTGTCGTCGTCTGGCGTTTTCTTCATCATATACAGCGCTGACGAGCGTGCGCACGAAATCCTCCGTCAACCCTGGCTTGTCCTTGAAGATCAAGTGTCGCCACAGGTGGCAAACCGCTTCTTCCTCTGGCCACCCCATTCCGTAGAGCTCTGTGGCCATGCCTGTGATGAAATCCTTGAACCAAGTGTTGTCTTGATGTTTGGGAGGACTGATGAGTGCCATCACTTTCCGCGCTGCCTCGTCGTATGCACGTTCGTAGTTTTGATAGGCTGTCATGTCGATTTCTTCGAAGTTGCGTTGCTCTGGCAGGGCGAGCAGATGGGCATCGGCATCATCATTGTCTGTAGCGAAGGTCGCACTGTCTGTGATGCGGAGTGGTACAGCGGCGGTGTTCGTGAGCGGTTGCTCATCAAGCGGTAATAAGAAGAAGTGGCGCAGGGAGGGTATCATGCGTGTGACATGAACGGGCAGGAGCGCATCGTAGATGGGCACCACACTATGGTAGGCATGAGCATAGAACGTCTCGACATCCTGTTCTTCGACAGGTAGCGAGCCATCGGGGCGCGCCACGCTGACAAGGATGATTACCTCTGTGCCTGTAGCTCCTATGAAGGTGGCAAACGTCGAAGGCATTGCCATGGCAGCTTGTTTCACGTCGTTACAGAGTGTGTCGCTCATAAGTTGCCGTACTTCCAGGACGACGAGGCCATTGAAACGGGCAATACCCAAGGCTCCATTTTCCTGACGGCGAAGCTCTGCGGCGGCATATACGTGAGGAATCTCGCTATAGCGGCGATAGTGTTCGGCCCGTTCTGGTGTGGTCTTGTTGCGGAAAAGACCGATGAGGGAATTGTTGGCATCCGTGCCGATGCGCTCGAAAAATTTGGTTGCCTCCCACTGTTTGAAGTGTAGGTTGCCTTTGTCGTTTTTGATGGTTGAGAAACGCATGATGTAGAATAAAGTGTGTTGGTTGGAAATTGAATATCGAGGATTGTGTTGAGAGGGTTCTTGCGACGTGTTGTGATGCCGTGTCCCACGTGTGGGACGAGAGAATCCCACGTGTGGGACATGCTGTTGCTACGCTTAGGGAAAGTAGTATTGTTCGTTGTAGTTGTCAAACGGTTCGTCGCTTTGGTAGCCGAAGCTCTGCAGGTGGCTGATGACGCGTGCCTGCTGTTCGGGCGAAATGTCATATTCGCCATCGCGATACCGGTAGTATTGGGAGCGGCTTCCAAAGATGTCAAACAACCCTCTGCGTATGTCGCTGGCAAGGCCTGTGCTTCTGGAAGCCAGCAGGCGTTTCATGCCGCGGGCAATCCGGACGGGTTCCTTTGTGGCAAAGAGGCGGCAGCGGTCGTCTTGGCGGGCGGCGGGAAGGACGGTGGCGTGATGGGTGAGGTCGGGGGGTGCCAGCTGGGCTATGGCATAGCGCAGGCAGTTGTTGGAGAGCGGACAGTCGTGTTGGAAACAGATTGCCCAATCATGGGGTGCGAGGGAATATGTCAGGTCTTGCATAATGTTGAGTTTTATGGTTAGAAATTCATACTTCGTTTTGATGTTGGCAATGATCTTAGCTTGCTAATTGTACTGCAAAGATAATAAGAAAATCTTGAATTTGCAAGTAAAAACCTACATATTTTTTATTAACCTACACCAAAACTGTCACCTTGTTAACCTATTATAAATAAGCAAGATAGCATGTATTGGTGGCAGTTTTGCAGTTTTTTCGAGAAAAGTACATAGTATAAAGAAATGGCTGGATCTTTTGACTGACCGAAGTTCTCTCATTTGAGGGAAGCAGTTATTGTGTTAAGAGGGGTATTGCAAAACAAAAGTGTTCTAATTTTGCTGTTTAAAGAAAAAGAAGTACCTTTGCAGGTCAGTAGATGCTTTTGCTCTACTTTAATTGAATAAATGACATGAATGTTCTTTTCATCTCTCAATACTATCCGCAAAGCATCGCCAAGAAATGCCAGGACATTTCCAAAATTGGTCTTAACTGGGCTGCACACAATCTCTCAAAAGCCATCATTCGTGGATTTGAGGTTTGTCAGCAGGATTTTCATGTAATCAACGTGGCTCCCATGAGTTCTTTCCCAGCATTTGCCAAGTCGCCAAGAGTACCTGGATGTGAGGATGACAATGTGCAAAGCTTGCCATACATCAACGTGGCATATTATAAAAGGAAGGACACATACAGAAAGGTTGTAAATGCTCTATTCTCTTGGTGCAGAAAGACTGAAGGTAAGAAAATAATTTTTTTCTACAATTTCAACTATCTGAATGCCATCATTCCAATAAAAGAGGCTTTCCCTGATGTAAAGGCTGTACTGCTTGTTACTGATCTTCCTGAGTACCGAGTGCGTGAGAATAAATTTCTCAGCCAAATCAATGAATTGATATCTCCAGAGAAGAAAGCGAGAGAGGGAGAGAGATTCAACTATGTGGATGGGTATGTGTTGCTTGCTTCGAAAATGAGGGAACGCTTGCCAATGGAGGGAAAGCCTTGGTTGCTGATGGAAGGAATCTACAACGATGAGGCTGCATTGGACAAATGCAGCAAAGATCCGCATAAGGTACTGATGTACACGGGAAATTTGGGAGCTCGCTACGGAATTCGTGTACTTTTGGATGCTTTTCGACTCATAGAGGATAGTGATTACAGACTCTGGGTTAGAGGAAACGGAGAACTGACATCCCTTGTGAAAGAACGCGCCCAACAAGATTCCCGCATTTTGTATCTTGAACAGATGAGCCGCGAGGAGCTTATGAAGAGAGAACAGGGCGCAACGCTGTTGGTCAATCCTGTACTATCCTCTCAGGAATTCACACAATTCTTCTTTCCTTCCAAAACGTTGGAATACATGGCATCAGGAACACCGACCCTGGTGGCAAAACTTTCTTGTATACCTTCTGAATATTATGAGCACCTTTTCTTTTTTGAAGAAGAGAGTGCGGAAGGTTTAGCGGCAGAAATATGCCGTATCTGTGAGATGCCCGAACAGGAACGGAATGATTTGGGACAAAAAGCATCTGCTTTTATCTTGAATAAGAAGTCTCCCAAGGAGCAGATTTCTCGAGTGATAGAATTCTTTGATTCTTTGTGATAATGCAACAGGTTTTTTATGGAAAGATGTGATATTGCAGTTATCCTTACATGCTACAACCGGAAAAACCTTACGGTTGCCTCTTTGAGCAGTCTTTTCCAGGCTCGTACATTATATAATGAGGGTAATGAAAGGCAACTGTTTTTGTCTGTATATCTGACAGATGATGGATGTATGGATGGTACCGCTGATGCGGTCCTGACAGAGTTCCCAAAGGAAGATATCCACATTGTTCAGGGGACGGGCTCTTTGTATTGGGCTGGCGGTATGCGATTGGCATGGAAAGAAGCTTTGAAGGATAGAAAAAAATGGGATTTCTATCTTCTGATAAATGATGATACCATCTTATGCTCTGATGCTTTTGTTGAGTTGTTCCGAACTCATCAGTATGTTATTATGCGTCATCATAATGCCGGTCTATATTGTGGAGCCTGTAGTACTTTTGATGGTACGGCTTTCATCTTTGGAGGAAAGAAATATAGAAAAGGACTATTGGGAAAGGCGGTTACGGTGGTTCCTGATGGTACTCCTCTCCCATGTTTTATGACATGTGCAAATGTTCTGATGGTTTCCGATAATGTCTTTGAAACAGTGGGGATGCTTGATGAGTATTATACACATACTAATGCTGATTGGGCGTATGGAATTGAAGCAGTCAGACATGGTTTTCCCGTATATGTGACAGGAAAAGTCTGTGGCTTATGTGAAAATGATCATCCCACCGAAATTATGGAAGCAGAGAAAATTATCTCAATGACTTTGGCTGAACGGAAGGCTTTTTTCAATCATCCCCTAAGAGGTACTAAGGATCGATTATATTTTATGTGGAAATACAATAAAATTCGTTTCTTTGCATTGTTCTTCGCAAGGAAACTTAATATATATTTCCCTCGGATTTATTATCGATTAGTCCCTTATCGCCCAAGCGAATCATAAAACATCTTCTGGTAAAGGTCTTGGAGTAGGTTTAGCTTCTCTGATACACCCTCACCCAGTCAAAGCGAGTCTCAAAGGTCTTTCTTGTGTTGGGGTAGGGTAGAGCCTTCCAGCGGCCATTGCCCACAGCTTGGTTGAGGATGAGGAAAAACGGGTAGTCGAAGGTCCAGACATTTTCCTCAAGCAGTTTCTTGTCGTCAGGCTTTGGATAAATGCCTGTCGTCTCGCCATCAATGGTCCAAAGTATATAGCCTGGCGTCCATTCTATGCCGTAAACGTGCCACTTGCGTACATCCACGTCCTTGTTGAAACTAGTCTTCAATCCATGCTTCGGGTTCTTTTGTGTGTACTGCGAGTGTAGGGTGTGTGATGCTTTTTTCTGGTTGCTGAACACTTCCACGATGTCTATCTCGCCATAGAGGTCGTCACGCTGGTTGTGTGTCTTGAACATCCATGCGGCGGGAAAATTACCTGGAATGAAATTGGTCTTCATCCGTACCTCAACCTTGCCATATTTGAATTCAAACTTGTTCATTGTGTTAACACCGCCAGTCAGCATCTTTGCAGTGTCAGAAGGTTCTGTCTTGTTGGGTACGGCACGGCACACCAAACAGCCGTTCTTGATAAAAACGACTTTGTCTGACTGGCTGTTCCAGCGTGCCCACTGGCTGGGGTTGCGTTTGGCGCGGTTCCACTTGGTAGGATCAGGTTGACTGCCGTTAGGCAAGTTGAACTCGTCGCTGAACACTAGTTTCCATTCCGTATTCTGGGCCTTTAACGGAGTGGTGTCAGCTGATAGGAACATCAGTCCAATAAACATTAAAAGTATATTGCTTTTCATGATTCTATACTAGGGATAGTTACTCGTTTTCCCATCTCAAGCAGATATTCTGGTTTATAGTAGTCCATCATTCCCCCCAGAGAGGTAAAAGTCAACTCTCCAAAATAAGCTTTCCCGTTTACCTCGTAAAGGTCGACTCTTACTTGCGGAAATGGCTTTGACAAGGTTGCGGCGATGCTAATCATCTCGGCAAGGCATTGGGGACGAGGTAAGGCCTTGGAGGGTATTGTTACATGAGACGAAGCCTTCATGTTTTCCGAATGGCGGTTCCATCTCAAATCATAACAATCTACAGAGGTATGATAGCCGTCGGCCTGACGTTCCGAACAAGTAAGGAAAGAATATGGCTCACCATGGAAGCACCACAGCTTGTAGTCCACGAGCGATGTCTCGCCATCGCCACACGGCAATAGCTCCTCTGCCAGAATCATAGGCTTGATGTCACGGTATTGTGGTTCGCCAGACAAGGCACCAATGTGCTTTGTGTCAAGCCAGCTCTGAAGACGAACACGTAGTTCTTTCCAATCCTCATCGCTCATCTTCTCCTTGTCTATCTTCACGTTGGTCCCTTTTCCATCGCCATTATTGGCTTTCAGGATGAATTGCTGAGGCAGTTCGTCAAAAGGAATGTCGTCTACTTTTTCCCATGCTCCATACAACGGAATGAGAATTGACTCCAGTCCACATGCTTTTACATATTCATGTACTCGATATTTATCAGCAAGTTCCGTCCATTTCGAGGTGTCAGTAAATAGTTTCAGATAAAGAATCTTTTCGTTTAAATCCTTTGGATGTTTGAAATTGGGCAAACGACCGAAACGCAAGAAATAGCGTAACTTTACTGTAGTGACAGGGAATTTCTCTAATATTATTGCAGCAAAGTGTTGTATAACTTTATTCATTAATGAAAAGGTAGAAGGTTTACCTGCGGATGTTTGCAATCCAGTTAATTGCCCTCTTGGTCAGGTAGGTGGGCATAAAGATGAAAAAGAGGTATAGATAGGAGAAGGGTACTGAGTATCCGAAAACGAACTGATACACTTTAGCGTTGTATTTGACGAGCTTTAGCTTCTTGCTACTGATGCCCTCAGGAGTCCTGCGATAGATGGCCAAGGGTTCCACCATACCGTATGCTGTCTTGCACTGCTTCATAATGGTCAGGAAGAGAGCCCAGTCTTGACGTTTACGGATGGTTGGCATGAAGAATTTGCCATATTTCGTAGTATCGTAGATGGCGGTCAGGCAACCTATCTTGTTGTCATGCTTCAGGTCTGTCAGACTTAGACGAGAAGGAGCAATCACGATTCCTTTATGCTCATCGTCAGGACCGCAAATCAGGTAGCTGGAGAAACAAAGACAGCATTGATGCTTCTGCATATAGGCAACCTGCTTTGCCAGCTTTTCGGGGAACCAGCGATCGTCGCTGTCGCAGAAGGCAATGTATCGTCCACGAGCTTCTTTTATGCTATTGTTGCGGGCATATCCAGGACCATTGTTCTCAGGCATTAGGAAAATGCGCACGCGCTTATCTCGCTCTGCATAGCTGTTCAACAATGCAAGGGTCTCTGGATCGGTAGAATGGTCGTCGGTGATGATGAGTTCCAGATTCTTGTAAGTTTGACTCAGTACACTGTCTATGCTGGCGCCAATATATCTACTGGCGTTGTAGGATGGCATAATAACAGATACTAGGTCTTTTTTCCTCATTGCGCGTGTTTTATATTAAAAACGTGTAAAGCTGGGAAAAATTGTGTAGGTGGGCAAGAAAATTTTATATTTCTTTGTTAAATGATTGAAATCATTCTTGTGACGTCGTTTTCATGTGAATATCCCGTTGAGGGAATGGAATCTCTATGTGGTTATCATTCAGTGTGTTGTAGATAACTTCCTTGATGCGGGCCGTCAACATGATCTTTTCCTCCACCAGCATCCAGATGCAGACTAACAGGTCGACTGAACTCTCTCCAAAGTCTGAGAACATGATGTTGACAGGAATGTTCACGTTAGTGATGTACTTGCCAGCTGCGTTGCGTTCCTTGCAGATGGGAGTAATGGCATCTGTGAGCAGTTGGCGTACTTCTTGGATGTTTGATCCGTATGCCACTCCGATGGGAATCTTGATGAGTTCGTAGCGATGGTTCCTGGTCAGGTTCTTGAAATTCTTACTGAAGAGCGCACTATTGAGGAATGAGATGACGGAACCATCGGCCGTAACAATCTGTGTACTCTGATAGGTGATGCTTTCCACCTTGCCGCTGATGCCGTCGCATACGATATAGTCGCCCACGTGCAGACGACCTGCCATTAGGTTGATTCCGTAGAAGAAGTTCTCAAGGATGCTTTGCATTGCGAATCCCAAACCTGTTGCCAGACCTGCACTCACGATAGAGATGCCGCTCTTGGGAACCTCCAGAATGACGAGTGAAATGATGATGTAGAGACCCCAGCAGATGATGCCTATGATGTTGCGTGCCAATGTCAGATTGTAGGTTTGATTATCCTTGATGGTCTTGCGGCGGAAGTAACTGTAGAAACTGCAGATGATGTAGTTGAGGTAACGGAAAATGAACCACATGGCCACCACTACACAAATACGGTAGAGCGAGATGCGTATCAGATTGGTCTGATGCACGATGTCCATGAAGAAGATACGGTGACAGATACTCGTCATCTCGAAGGTCTTGGCAGCCCAGAAAATGCTCACCAATACTGAAGCGACCGCCATGATGGGAACTAACGTCCGATTGAAGAGGTCGTAGAACCAAGTTTGGGTGACATATTCCCCACGTCGCATCTTGTCCATCATCAATTTCACGTCTGCGCTGATGTCCTTTCCTGCCTCAGCCTTCTTCTTCAGGTCAGGTCGCACGTGATAAATAAGGTACCGCTTCTCGAACATTTCCATTAGGTCATACATGCACGTAATGGTCATGATGGCAGCCAACTGGAAGGTCCACCATACCATGATCTGCACGGCTAATAAGCAGTAGCCAGCCCAAGCGGCAACGGTGGAGATGATCATGGCAGCTGTAGTCAGATGGCTGTACACAACGTCCAGCAAGGGCAAACCTTCTCGATGCCGCCTCGACAGCACCAGTTGCCAGATAGTGAAGCCTAAGAGGATGGGTGGAAAGAGCAGATTCACGAGGGCGTTGGGAATCAGTACGATGCGGAACAGGATGACGATGAAAGCCAGCAGCATCAGAGGCATGTAGATGATGGCAGCGTGACGCATCTGCTCGCCTTTCAGTCGTATATAGAGGCTCAAGAAGATGACTTCCAGCAGCCAAGCTATGTTGATGATGAGTCGAGTGCCCATCTGGATAAAGTTGCGGTCTGTAAAGGTGCGGACAATCATCACGATGATGGCAAAGAGAGCAATGCCTACCACGTTGTTGAGCATTTCGCGCTTCAGCTTGAAGTCCTTGCTTCTCCACTTCTTAGGCAGGAACCATCTCAGGGCGACGTAACTCAGCACCCATGCGATGGCGAGATACATCACGAGGAACACGCTGATGAATAGCACAGAAGCACCGCGCCACTCCGAGAAGATTGCGCTGTGTCCTGCAAAAGGCTTGTACTTGTTTTCCCAGGCACGTTCTGCCCTGCGGAGTTGTATGGGTAGCCTGAACAGCATGGAGAAGTAGTTTTCGCTTCCGTTCTTGAAGATATTGTCCTGCAGGATCTTGTATCGACTTTGGGCGAACGAGTTGAGTTCCAGAACTTTAGTCCTTACGCTCTTGTAGTAAGAGTTTTCTGCCTCCATGCTCTCCAGGAAACACTGCAGATTGTCTCGAATGCCTTCTGCATACTTCAGGCAAGCAAAGCGATCCTCCAACTGCTGACCACTCAGATATAGAGGCATGTTAGGTTCTCCTTCCTCTATTTCCTCCTCGTTGACATTCTCGTGGGGCAGAGGGGGCATCATGGCGGCAGTCAGGGTGCTGTCGATTGGCTTTGAGATGCCCTTCTTGTAGGATAGAGAATCGATGGCTTGCAGCAGAATGCTGTCGCTGGCGCTGATCACGCTGTCATTATCAGCTATGACAGGAGGCATGCTCTTTAGCGAGACGATCAGGGAATCGTAGCGCTCCAGCTCAATCTTTATTCCGGCAATGATCTTGTCGTATTGGTTCATCTTGCCGTTTTGGTTGTTCAGCTCCATGTACAGATTAATCGCCTGCTGGCAAGCATAAGCCATATCGAAGGTGTTCTCTGTCGACTGCGAGTAGAGCATCAGGCTTATCTGTTCACATTTGTGCATGTAGCTTACCAGTCGCTGATGCTGTGCCGTACCCTGCTGCTCATACATCGCCATGAATTGCTTTTGCTTCTCGTGGTTCATCTGTAACTCAGCCCTCAGCACTCCCAGCGTTCTGGCCAGATCCTTCTCTCTCAGCACCGCTTGGACTTGTACCACACACAGTATCGTCAGCAGTATCGCCACTATCTTTCTTGTCTTCATAGATTTCTCCAGATTTCTTTCGACTTTTTTTTAATTAATGTTACAAAGGTACATAATAATTCTTTTTTTGGAAAACTTTTTTGCCTATTTAGAAAGAAACATGTATTTTTGCTTTGAATTCAAAGGAAAATAGCTATGAAAGAAAGGATGTTTCATTTTATTTTAGCCCTCACCTTCGTTGCCTCGTCGTTTGCGGAGACCCGTATCACTGGCTTGGTTCGCAGCGAGGGAGAGCCTATTGCAGACGCCATCGTGATGGAGATCAACAAGGATCATCGTATCCTTCATCAGACTCGAACAGATTCCCAAGGGCGTTACAGCATTGTTTTCACCAACCCGCAAAAGAACTCTATCCGCGTGTTGGCAGCTGGATATTATCCCATCACCCACAAATTGCGCGAGTTCACTCACGTTACCGTCAATCTGACTCCCAAGGAGCATTCCATCAACTACGACACGTTGCCAGGACGTCATAAGGGCGTCCAAACCAACAAACTCTTTGTAGGGCGCGTAGGTGATGGGACTCGTCCGCAGATTTCTCGCCTCGAGATCGTGTCAGATACGCTTTTCAGCCTCATCGTTCCACTCCGCGTGGATGCTCTTGTCGATGATTATCGAGCTGGCCGCAACGTGATGTTTCTGGGAGATGGAGACGAGCTTCTTCTCACGGCTCGCAATGGGATGGATGTCAGGCCCATAGAGGGAGATCCAGAGGATATTGCCGACAAGATCCGCCCCATCAATAACAATGTTCAGATTGTCAATGGGCAATCTCCCAACGTATACACGAATAATTACGTATATCCGCGTTTCCTCATCCCTCGCGCCCAGCTCTTCTCGCTCCTCGAGAATGCCAGCCGAGTGCGCCGCATAGCTTTCGATACCGTCCACGCCGACAACTATTGGCTGCTTTATCCCTCTGAGGAATTCGAGTCCGAGCTTCAGCGTCTCATCTATAAATTGATGAAGTAGGGGAGGCATAAGGATGTGGCAAAAAAGACAACTGTTGTCTTTGCAATCTCAACGTGTTGTCTTTGCGATTTCAACACGTTGTATTTGCGGTTTCAACGTGTTGACTTTTTCCGATTCATTTTTTTTCGTCATCTTTATGTCTTGTTTTTGGAAAAAAGCCGTAACTTTGTGCAAACTATTGTGGCTGGGAAAGAATCTGTTTTCTGCCCCAGAGTTGATATAATATAATGAATAAGGAATAAAGATGAGACATATCAAACAAGCCTTCGTGACCATAGGAATGATTCTCGCTAGCCAAGGATTGTTTGCGCAAGAAGCAGGGGGCAGTAAAGATTACAGCGGAAACTGGATGGGACGCATTCCAGACAACACGTATGTGGCAGCACTTTCTATTCCAGGCTCCCACGACTCCTCTACAGGCAGCGGATGGGTAAGTGCCTCTGAGTCATTGGGTGAGATGTTTGCACGCACCCAGGATCTCACTATCGGTGAACAGTGGAGCATCGGAGTCCGTGCCTTTGACATGCGCCCCGCTGTCTACGAGGATCACCTGAACCTTAATCATGGCATCTGCGCCACCAAGTTACACTTCGAGGAGGTTCTCTACCAGTTGCGCGACTCTCTAATCGCCCATCCTTCGGAGTTTATTGTTATCCACATGCGCCACGAAGAGGAGGGTGACGTGGTGGACGATCCCAACCACGCCATCTACAACGCTCGGATTCAGGAATTGTTCAAGAGCGACGAGCTGAAGGATTACATGGTGAACTTCAAGCGCGCTCTTCGCCTCTCGGAGGTTCGTGGTAAGATACTCGTACTGAGTAGAGACAAGTATGCCTCTCAGCCTATTGGAGGATTCCTTAACAACTGGACAGGTTCGGCCGATTGGTCGCGCCGCACGCAGGTGACGGTGACTGGCCCTGGGACTTCTTCCTCCAGGACTTCTCCCATTTATATTCAGGACTATTGGGAGACCTACAAGGAAGGAACGATGGCCATCAAGTTGAATGCCCTGTTGGAACTGCTCAAATACGGCAGTTCTCATAAGAACAGGGTTGCCTCGTCTATTGTCTGGTATCTTAACTTCGCTTCCGCTTATTCCAAAGTACTTTTCGACAACGGGCTTAGTGAAGGCTACCGCGACAATGCGACGTATACCAACAAGGCAGTCATCGATTATCTCACGGATGACAGTCACGTGGCAGGCCCTACAGGAATTGTTCTGATGGACTATGTCGGCATGGATGAGTCGGCAGGTTATGCTACGATGGGAGCTACAGCGGTGAAGGCAATCATTGCCAACAACTTCAAGTATCTGGAGGACATGGGCGAGACTTCCATCATTCAACCAGAATCTTCATCCGAAAAGACTGTTGTCGATGCATGTTCTCTCACAGGAATGCATCTGTCTGCTCCTTTGCCTGGCTCAATCTGCATTCTTCGATATAGCAATGGCACAAGCCAGAAAGTCAGGTTCTGAGATTAGACCTTAAGGAAAGTTTGAAAGGCCGATAAGTTAACCTTTCAATACCAGCCACTCTTACTTACGTTTCCGATTTCTTCTTCCTCATCTTCCTCCCAGTTCCTTCTTTTGGTCAGCTGTTTGCCGTTACCTAATGAATTGTGGATAGGGAGCTGCATGATGTCCTTATCATAAACAAGGCTTTTGATTACAGGATGAACATATATCTTTTTCATATCAATTTCGGAATTTAGAGTTTTTGTGTAGCCGTTGTTTATTTAACCACGACTTTTTTGCCGTTTACAATGTAGACACCCTTCTGCAGGTTCTTGGCGTTCACGCGTATGCCAGAAATTGTATAGGCCACGTTGTTGGAATTGGGCTCAGGAATCACATTGCTGATATTGTTTGGCAACATGTCAAAACCAAAGCGATAGAAAGGAACATTCCCTGCTACCTCGGCAGGAACAGCGAGATATGCCTTGTGAGGACCGCTTTTGAATGCTTTGCCTTTCTTTTCCATGAAGTAGAAGCCAACTTCATCTTTATCATTTTGGCTCAGAGCGTAAAACAGGTAGCTTTCGCTCTCATCTGGACCAACAGTCTCTGCGCAATCGTCGAAGCCCCTAAGCATGTTGTCAGGATCGGCTGTACCACCGGTTGCCTTCTCAAACATGTAAACACCTTCAGCACCCTTAAGCACAACAGCCATACCAGCTGGTATCACGGATTTTGCATAGTAGGTCTTGCTGATTTCCAGACCATTCGTTATAGCCGTGTAGGTGTATGCTGTCACACTACTGGGTACCTTGAGGGTTTTCTGTCCATAATACATTGTGGCATAGCCAGCAGAAGTTATTTCAATCTCCTCATACTCGCGGGTCTCACGGTAGATGCGGACTTCTGACACAGTGCTGGAAGTCCCCTTGTAGCAGGAGAAGCGTGTATCATTTTTGTCGTAACCCAGATAGTTCCTTTCTTCCCCTTCAGCAGTATTGAATTTAATATCTGCATTGCCCATATTATTGATTTTGATAGTGGCTTTTGCGCCAGCTTCGGTAGCGGCCTCAGTTGTACTAAGGTTGTTGCCTCCACCAGGAGCAAAGAGATATCCCATTGCGTCACCATTAGTTACCTGGAATGTCCAAGTGCCCTCTTGTCCACCAAGCACAATGTTGGCCACTTCTTCTGTAGACGTAATAGTGAAATTATCTTCAAGTTTAACATTAGCACCTGTTCGGTTATTCATCTGTTGATTAGTACTGATTGCATAGTCGTTGGTTGGGCTGACGATGATGATGTTGTCACCTGCCTTCAGAGTCTTGGCGCTGGTTACAAGTTCATAGTTCTTGGCTACAAACGGCTTGACGACTTTCAGTGTGTAGCTTGCGTTACCCTCCTCGAATGCAGTTGTAGCATCACTGTGAGCCTTGATGGTGGCTTCACCAAGAACCTCCTTGACAATCACCTTACCATTGGTGCCAACTGTGGCTACATCGTCATTGGTTGACGAATATGTCACGGCCAGTTGGTTGGGATTGCTCAGAGTAGGCAGGTCGCTTGGTTTGCTTACACCGATGATCCATTTGAACTCCTTGGCTGAGTAGGCCAATCCTGCAGGTTCCTGTGTGCTCGGAGTGCTCGGCTTCTCGTATGGCATAGTCACGGTTTCATAATTGGCGGCCATAGACGCATTGAACATTGCGCAAAGCAGTGTTAGTAAAAGTGGTCTAAGATTTTTTACCATAATAGTTTTGTTTTGTAAAGTGATATTTGATTGAAGCTTATTAAAGTAAGGCCTTTTGTATGGCGTATGTGTTGTTACATTGTCGCGCAAATAGACTTTATGCCCCAAAGATAGTAAAAAATGCCCATCCCTTTTTTAATAGGGTGTTTAAAAAAACTTAAAACAAGAAGGGAAGAACTCTTTTTCGTGTGAAATATAGAGCAATAGTTCTTTTATTTTTATCTTAAGTCAGCCCCTCTTCAACATTCTCGCTATTCCTTGATTTTAGCAATGAGATCCTGTGGAGAGACGAGAGTCTGCTCGCCTGTCTGCATGTTCTTAAGCGTGATTTTACCAGCTGCAATCTCTGTTTCACCTGCCAAGGCAACGTAGGGAATCTGCTTTTGATTGGCGTACTGCATCTGCTTTTTCATTTTGGCTGCGTCAGGATAGATTTCACTGCGGATGCCTGCTGCACGTGCCTTTGCCAAGATGGGCAGACAGTAATCTGTTTCTATAGAGCCAAAGTTAATGAAAAGAAGTTGGGTGTCCGTGGTGACCTCCTTGGGATACAGATTAAGCTGATTGAGTACGTCGTAGATGCGGTCTGCACCAAAGCTGATACCTACGCCGCTGATGCCTGGCATACCAAAAATGCCTGTGAGGTTGTCATAGCGTCCTCCACCTGTAATGGAACCAATCTCCACATCGAGGGCTTTCACTTCGAAGATGCAACCTGTGTAGTAGTTGAGACCACGCGCAAGAGTGAGGTCAAGCTCTACCTGAGCTTGCAAATCAGTCAGTTTAGAGAGTACATACTCTACTTCTTCAATACCTTTCAGTCCTATCTCGCTTTGGCAAAGGACTTGGCGCATGGTGGCAATCTTCTCGGCATTGGTGCCACTGAGTTGGATGATAGGTTGCAACTTCTCGATAGCTTCCTCGCTGATACCATTCTCGCGCAGCTCTGCATTAACGTTGTCGAGTCCAATCTTGTCGAGTTTGTCAATAGCTACAGTGATGTCTACAATCTTCTCGGCCTCGCCTATGATTTCAGCAATGCCTGAGAGGATTTTGCGATTGTTAATCTTGATGCAGACACGGATGCCGAAACGAGTGAAAACAGTGTCGACAATCTGCATCAACTCAACTTCGTTGAGAAGGGAATCTGATCCCACCATATCGGCATCGCATTGATAAAACTCGCGGTAACGTCCTTTCTGGGGTCGATCGGCACGCCATACAGGCTGGATCTGATAACGGCGGAAGGGTAGGGTGAGTTCCTCGCGATGCTGCACTACGTAGCGGGCAAAGGGAACGGTGAGGTCATAACGCAACCCCTTCTCGCAAAGCTGGGCAGCTAAATGTCCTGTGGCGCCTTGCTGTAGATCGTCGGAAGAAATGCCGCGAAGGAAATCGCCACTGTTGAGAATTTTGAAGAGCAGTTTGTCACCCTCCTCGCCATATTTTCCCATCAGGGTGCCGAGATTCTCCATTGCAGGAGTTTCGATTTGTTGGAAACCATAAAGAGCATAAACCTGACGGATTGTGTCAAAGATATAGTTGCGGCGTGCCATTTCCTGAGGACCGAAGTCACGCGTGCCTTTTGGGATGCTGGTTTTTTGTGCCATACTTTTTTTCTGAATTTGCGGGTGCAAAGTTACGGAAAGTCAAGGGAAGAACAAAAGGAATGCATTCTTTTTTCTTCAGAGACGCAATAAGTTCGCCATCTGTGATGGCAAAGTTACTGCAAAATGAGGGGAATACAAAAAAAAGAATTATCTTTGCACATAAAAATATTCCATCGATGAGTATATTCAGTAAAAAAGAAGATAAAGTCACGCAACCGGCTCAACTTGTTCAATCCACCCCCATTCCTGCAGAAGTAAGGCGGATATCCAAGAACCCGAATCTGATGAGTGAGCAACAGGTGCAGCGAACCCGTGAGGCCCTACGACTGGCTGAGACAAAGTTGCAGAATGCAGAAGAGAGTCTGGAGCACCTGAAAGGTCAGCAGGATTGGCTGCGTCGTTACAATGAGTTAAAGATTTCGCTGAATCAGGAGAATACCCGCTTGTATGAACTGAAGAAACAGCAATCAAGCATGGCAGAAGACATCCGTGCGTTGGATCGCTATCAGACTTTTGAGACCATTCAGAGTGACTTCCTGCGCATGAAGTATCTGGAACAAGCTTCGGCAGAAAACAAGCGTAACCGCAGTGTCTTAGATCGCGAACAAGAAGAGGCGCTGCACAAGTGGGAAGACCAGCAGAAGATTCAACAGCAGATGACAGAACTGCGTGAGCAAGCACAGTCTCACCTTTACCAATCGATGGATCAGATAGCGATGGGACACAGGGTGACGGGCGCCTTGGAGGCTCTGCAAGACAATCTGGTACATTTGAATGACACCATCAGTGTACTTGCTCAGGATCAGAAGAAGACGTCTCAAGAGATTGAGGAAAAGACAACGGAGCTGAACACGTTGAACGAGAAGATTGAGCGTCATCGTTCGGCACGACAGAGCATAGAGATACATGAGAGGATGGTTTCCCACGGCGAAGCCGTCTTGATGAAACTGGATCAGTTGCACGAGATAAAGAACAACATTGCAGATTTACGTACCCAACAGACAGATAGCTTACGTCGCCAGAATGAGGAGAACGAATTGCTGGGTCGCATATTCTCCCAATTTCAGGAAGTGGAGGGTCGCATGCAGAGCCTGAACGACGAAATACATGTTCATCGTGGCAGCATCAAGGGACAGAACAGCTTTGCTCTACAGGAACGTGCCATGCGATTGAAGAGCCGTCATCAAATGCTCCTCTCTGCCCAATCCCTATGGAACCGTATCTCTACAGGCTACAATCTGATAGAAGAGAAATCAAAATTGTTGAATGCCTTACGGTTGCACATCGAACAAGTCCAGAAGAATATCCGTGAACTGGACACTGAGGTGAGTCGACTGAACCGCCTTTCAGACGAGAAGCGATACACTTATATGTTAAGCAAAAGCCAGAGTGTGATACAACTGCGTTCGGACTTAAAGGAGGGAGTACAGTGCTCCGTTTGTGGCGCCACACATCACCCTTACCATAGCGACACGATGTTGGAACAAAGCAAACTCATAGGGGATTTCAAAACGGAATATGACCTGCTGGAAGCTGAGGCACGTGGGAAACGTGTACAATTGGAGGATATGAAGTTGGATTTGAATGCCACTCAAGCTCGTTACGAGACAGAGGAGCAGGGAATGATAAGTGTCAGACGAAGGCAGGCAGAGGATGTTAAGGAATGGCGTATCTATGCCACATTGGACAAATCCTTTCACGACTGTTCATCGAGCACCAATATGGAAGGCCGTCAGTTGATGTTGCGTCAGTTGATAGAAAACACGACGCGGGATGCGGAGAGTGCTCAAAACGAACTGGACACCTTTACCTATCATCAGGACACCATCAATGAACTCTCGGAGAAACTCTCAGTTCAGGAACAGCGCAAGACGGAATTGGGCGTTCGTATGAACGAAGTGAACACGGGCTGTCAGGTGATGGCTGGTCATGTGGAGCGCATACAGGTCCAACTCGCTAATTTGAACGATGTCTATAGTGACCTTTATGATAAACTTGACAAGATGATAACTATCCCTGACTGGTATCGTGAGTGGAATCAGAATCACGAGGGATTGAAACTGAAAATCCAGCAGTTGATGGATAGTTGGGATAACCTAAACCATCAGATCAATGAAGAAAAAAGCCAACTGAAGATAGGTCATACAGAACTGGAGGGGCTGAAGATGGAGCAGACGCTTCGCCAGACTTTTCTGGATGCTGTCCAGCAGCGGAAGGAGAACTGCCAAAATGCTATTTCGGAGCAGAACAAGAATTATGACAAGGCGTTAGGTAAGAATGATGTGAAGGTCTATTTTGACCAACTTTACCAGCAACTGGCAAAAGCCAGAGCAGACGAGGATCGTGAGCATAAGTTGACTCACGATATGATGAAGGAAATCAGTCAGATACGTGGACGTCATGATGCGTATGTTGAGATTGGAGAGGTGTTAAGTGACGAATGTGCCCAAAAGCGTTCTGTGATTGATCTTTGGATACGAGGATTCAATACTCAGCATCCTCCTGTACAGTATGCAGAACTGGAGCGTGTGTTCATGGAAGACAGGGATTGGTCTGGCGTACGTGAGAAGGTCTTGCGCATACAGGAAGAGATGACCATCTGTCAAGCTATGGTAGACAGCATGCGGTCGCGGTTGATTGCCTTACAGGCAGAAGGTGGACGTGCAGCAGTTGGAGAAGGTGGTGACATCCAGTCAAACTTGGTAACTCAACGTGACATGCTTGAGACTCGACGAAGAGAGGCCATGATGCAGGTGGCTCGGTTGACGGTTGCTCTGGAAGACAACGAAAAGGCTCGTCAGTCGCTCTCATCGGAATCGCTTAGCGAAGAGAGGCCCAAGGATTGACGCACCACGTTGACAAACATTTGTCCGTATTTTTGTTTTTTGTATTCTCCGATTCCACTCACATCACCAAATTGTTCCACTGTGGTAGGCCGTACGGTAGCTATCTCGTGGAGCACTTTATCTGATAATATAATATAAGGTGGAAATCCTTGCCGTTCAGCAAGCTCGAATCGTAGACGGCGCAGTTTCTCGAAAAGAATGGGATCCTCCAATGGAATAGGTTCAACGGTAATCTGAAGGTTGAGATGTTGCTGTAGTTTCTGTTGCAGTTCACCCTTCTTCAGTTTGCGGCGAGGTACTTTCTCTTCCTTGCGGATAACTACCAAGGTCGCTCTCTTGTGACCATAAAGAACTTCATTACCTAAGTCGGTGATGTGCAGGTGATTGTATTCATCGTATTTTATTTCCACATATCCCAATTGTAGCATTTGCAACAGATAATCATTCCAGTCGCGCAGGGGCACATCACGTCCCACTCCATAGGTCTTCAGATTGGCATATCCATGAGTTTTCACTTCAGGCGAATAGATGCCGCAAAGTATGTCCGCCGTTGTGCGCATAGTGATCTCCTCACCTGTCCGGCTGATGGCACTTAAAGCTTTCTGTATCAGAACGGTGCCATCGAATTGCTGGGGTGGATTCTTGCAGACATCGCAGTTGCCACAATCGTGTCCATTCTCTTCACCAAAATAGTTGAGAAGGATTCTGCGGCGACAGATGTTTGCCTCAGCATATTCTCGCATGCGACTGAGTCGCTCGATGTTGATTTCTCGCTGACCGCTTTCATGAGCGAAATGGGTTAATTGTATGATATCAGCCACAGAATAGAAGAGCAACGTGTCGGAGGGCAGTCCATCGCGTCCGGCACGCCCAATCTCTTGATAGAAATTCTCGATACTCTTGGGTAGATTGTAGTGAATGACAAAGCGAACGTTGCTTTTGTTGATTCCCATTCCGAAAGCGATGGTAGCACATACTACTTGGACACGGTCGTTGATGAAATCTTCTTGTGCCTTGTTCCGCTCCTCAGAATTGAGCCCAGCATGATAAGCCACAGCAGTAATGTGATGCTCGCACAAGTATGTAGCCATCATTTCAGCATTCTTTTGACTCATGCAGTAGATGATTCCACAATCATTAAGATGATGGTTCATGAACTCAAGAATCGTTTGACGTTTCTGCCTTGCATCCAATCCGCGTCGTACATCAAGTGACAGATTAGGACGATCGAAGGAGGATATGAAAACTTTGGCATCAGGAATTTGCAGTTGCTCCAAGATGTCGGTTCGGGTTATTTTGTCTGCTGTGGCTGTAAGTGCCACGATGGGCACGTGGGGCAGTTGTTCGTGTAGAATGCCCAGACGAGAGTATTCGGGACGAAAGTCATGCCCCCATCCAGAGATGCAGTGAGCCTCATCAATAGCGAAGAGTGAAATTCCCGTGTGGTCAGAAAGAATTGGTAGCTCCATCATGAGTCTCTCTGGCGAAATGTAAAGTAGTTTTATCTTTCCTTCCATACATTCCCTACGGATGATGGCATTCTCAATTTCCGTAGCGGAACTGTTGAGCGCACGGGCAGCAATTCCATTGGCAACAAGTGCTTCCACTTGATCTTTCATCAAGGAAATAAGTGGAGATACGACGATGGTAAGACCAGGCAGCATCAGGGCAGGTATCTGATAACAAAGGCTCTTGCCACCTCCCGTGGGCATCAGTACTAATGCATTACCGCCTTCGAGTATGTGTTGGATGATTTCACGTTGCTGAGGACGGAAACTTTCGTATCCAAAATATCGTTTTAAAGTGAGAAACATAACGGCAAAAACAATTCACTTTGCAAAGTTAACATTTTTTTATCTCTTTTTTGGATACATTGTTTAAAAAATAGTTATATATTTGCACCAGAAAGAACAAGAAAATTATGGGAAAATACAATCTGACAGAGAAAAAAATGCGTGCTCCCCTCTACCGTTCATTGCTTAATCCTGAGATGGTGGAAAACATGTACCAAGCGATTATGGCAAAGTTTGTCGTAGAAAAAAAGTATCGTAATCCTGAGTATAGCGCCCAGAAATTGGCAGATGAACTGAACACGAATACCCGTTATATCAGTGCAGTCATCAATTTGAGGTATCAAGACAATTACTCGCAGATGGTAAATGAATTCCGTATCAAGGACGCCATGTATCTGCTCAAGGACAAACATTCGCAAAAGATGACTATGGAGGACATTGCTCTGACAGTAGGTTTTTCCAACCGTCAGTCTTTCTATGCAGCTTTTTACAAGCGCACGGGTATTACTCCTCGTGAGTATCGGCAGAAGAATATGGCTCAGATTGAGACGCAGTTGAATGACCGCAGGAAACGTCTGAAAGAATCGCGTGCCAAGAAGAAGATGGAAGAATAAATGCAAAGTGAAAAGATTTTCCAGTTTGCAGACGAGCGTTTTGCTGATTTGCAAATGTTGAGATATCAGGTCCCGGGTTTCCAGGACCTGAATCTTCGTCAGCAGGTATTGGCCTACTATCTGAGTGAGGCTGCTCTTTGGGGACGCGATATTTTGTGGGACCAGAATTGTCGCTTTAACCTTCGTTTACGTCAACTCCTTGAAACGGTTTATACGGATTTCCAAGAAGAACGGGACACCCATGAGTTCAAGGAATTTTGCATCTATCTGAAACGCGTGTGGTTCTCCAACGGAATTCATCATCATTATGGGAGCCAAAAGTTTCATCCTGGCTTCACGTCCAGTTTCTTGCGTCGTGCTGTACTTTCAGTACCCGCATCGAAGTTGCCACTTCGCGAGGGACAGAGTGCAGAGGAGCTTTGCGATGAGCTGTTTCCTGTCATCTTCAATCCTGAGGTATGCCCCAAGCGCGTGAATCAGACCGAGGGAGAAGATTTATTGCTGACCTCGTCCTGTAATTATTATCAAGAAGGATTCACGCAAGTTGAGGCAGAAGGATTCTATGCTTCCCTGAAAGCCGAAGGCGATCCTGATCACCCCATCATGTATGGCATGAACAGCACGTTGATGCGTGATGAAGAGGGGCATCTTTATGAGGATATCTGGCGTTCGGGTGGTAAGTATGGAGTGGCGATTGACCGCATCATTTCCTGTCTGGAGCATGCGATTCATTATGCCGAGAATGTCCAACAGGAAGAAGTCATAAAGAAATTGATAGACTTCTATCGGACAGGCGACTTGAAGGTCTTTGATGCCTATACAATCTTGTGGGTTGGAGAAACGAGGGGTGAAGTGGATTTCACCAACGGATTCACGGAGGTTTATGGTGACCCGTTGGGTTTGAAAGCCAGTTGGGAAGGCTATGTGAATTTTGTGGATAAGCAGGCAACGCATCGTGCCCAGTTGTTGAGCGAGAATGCTCAGTGGTTTGAAGATCATTCCCCCGTAGATCCCCGTTTTCGTAAGGAGGTGTGTCGAGGCGTGTCAGCCAAGGTGATCAACGCTGTCATCTTGGGTGGTGATCTTTATCCCAGTAGTGCCATAGGCATCAATCTTCCCAACAGTGACTGGGTGCGTGCCGAGTATGGAAGCAAAAGCGTGACGATAGGGAACTTGACGCACGCTTATAATCAAGCCGCCAAGGGAAATGGTTTCCGAGAGGAGTTCGTCATCAACGAGGAAACGTTGGATTTGCTGAACCGTTATGGCGAGGTATGTGATGATCTTCACACTGACCTGCATGAATGTTTAGGACACGGAAGTGGAAAGTTGCTCCCAGGTGTGGATTCTGATGCCTTGAAAGCATACGGGAGTTGCATCGAAGAGGCGCGTGCTGACCTTTTTGGCCTTTATTACTTGGCCGATAGGAAACTGGTAGAGTTGGGACTTGTTCCTGACGAGGAAGCCTACAAGGCTCAGTATTATAGCTACTTGATGAATGGACTGCTTACCCAGATGGTGCGTATCGAACCTGGCCACGACATTGAAGAGGCTCACATGCGCAACCGTGCTTTGATTGCCCGCTGGACACTGGAGCACTATCCTCAGGCTGTCCAATTGGTAGAGCACGAGGAAAAGACTTATGTGAAGATATTAGATTATACCTTGTTGCACGAGGCGTTTGGAGTCTTGTTGGCTGAGATTCAGCGAATAAAGAGTGAAGGAGACTATGAGGCTGCACGGATACTTGTAGAGACTTACGGAGTTCGTATTGATCCCTCGCTTCACAGGCAGGTGCTGGCTCGCTATAAAAAACTTAATTTGGCTCCCTACAAAGGATTCATCAATCCGCGCTACGAGGTGGAGCGTGATGAACAAGGCAACATAACAGCTGTGAACCTTACCTATGGAGAGCCTTACGACGAACAGATGCTGCGCTACAGCAGAGATTATAAAACCTTATGACAATCGACGAACAAATACGGGATATCAAGAAGGAATTCCGATCCAGCATGAATGGTGTCCTCTCAGCCAAGATGCGTGAGTCTGGGATGCCTTACAAGGTAATCTTTGGAGTGGAATATCCTCGTTTGGTCTGCATAGCTCAGGAGTTTACTCCTGATAGGCGACTTGCTCAGGCTCTATGGAATGAGGATATCCGTGAGAGTAAGATTTTAGCCACTTTGCTGATGCCGCCCAAAGCGTTCCTTCCAGAGATGGCTGACATCTGGGTGGACGAGACTCCTACGGCAGAAGTGGCTCAGATAGCAGCCATGAATCTCTTGTGGCGCCAATCATGGGCTTCGGAGGCTGCTTTCCAGTGGATAGCTTCCGACAATCCGATGCGTCAGTTGTATGGATTTCTCATCATGGCTCGTTTGTTACAGGCTGGTGGTCAACTCAACGAGAAATCTCTTGCCGAACTGCGTGATCAGGCATCTTCTTCGCTCCCTTGTGCTGATTTGAATCTCAGGAAGGCGATTCGTGCGGTTTTGGATAGATTGGGATAGTTTCTAAAAAAACTATCCTCTATTGTTATTCCTTACAAATAAAATCACTATCTTTGTGCCTGAGAATGGATACGAATGGCAGTTTATATGTTCAAGCGAAGACCCAGCTGACAGAATATCTGGAGAAGCGACACATGCGCAAAACTCCTGAACGGTTTGAAGTCTTAGGAGCCGTTTGTCAGATGGATGACATCTTTTCCATTGAGCAGCTGAGCGAGAAGATGCGGAAGGATTCATCCTTTCAGGTCAGCAGAGTCACGCTTTTCAATACGTTGGAAACATTTGTGGATGCCCAGTTGGTTATCAAGCATACATTGCAGCGGGCTTCTCTGTATGAGAAAAGCATCGACAAGCGTCCGCGTGTCTGTATGGTGTGCCACCAATGCGGTTTGGTTAAGCGTTTAGAGAAGGTCGAGGTAACAAGATTCCTGAATGAGATAAAGACCCGTCAGTTTTTTGTTCGCCAACCCGTCTTGTATCTTCACGGACTCTGCCGCAAATGCGAGATGGCAAGGCGCAAGGAGATAAAAATGCGAGAAAAGAAACTTACAACAAAGAAATAAGACTCAGATTTATATGGTAAAAGGTAAAGTGGATGCTCTACTCGGCATCGTTTTTGGAGATGAAGGAAAGGGAAAGGTAGTGGATGTTTTCACTCCTAAATATGATATTGTAGCTCGTTTCGCGGGTGGTCCCAATGCAGGACATACCATTATCTTCGAGGGTAAGAAGTTTGTACTGCGCAGCATTCCCAGCGGTATCTTTGACAAGGATAAAGTGAATATCATAGGCAATGGATGTGTCATCGCACCTGACCTTTTCATGATTGAAGCACAGGAACTGGAAGCTGCTGGCTACAACTTGCGTGGTCGCTTACACATCAGCAAGCGTGCTCATCTGATTTTGCCTACTCATCGTGTGCTGGATCGTGCTTATGAGGCCGCTAAGGGAAAGAATAAAGTGGGTACGACAGGCAAAGGGATCGGTCCCACGTACAGCGAGAAGGCCAGCCGAACAGGACTTCGCGTGGGTGATATCCTGGATAATTTCCAACAGAAATACGAGACGCTGAAGGCCCGCCATGCTCAGATACTCCGCGATTTGAACTACGAGTATGACATTTCTGACGAGGAAAAGAAATGGCTTGAAGGTGTGGAGTATATGCGTGGTTTCCAATTGACTGATACGGAAATCGAGATCAACAAAGCGTTGGCTGAAGGCAAGAACGTACTGGCAGAGGGCGCTCAGGGCACGATGCTCGATATCGATCATGGAACCTATCCTTTCGTCAGCTCCAGCAATACCGTCAGTGGTGGTGTCTGCACGGGTTTGGGTGTTGCTCCCAATGCGATTGGCGAGATCTTCGGAATCTTCAAGGCCTATAGCACTCGCGTTGGAAGCGGACCTTTCCCTGTGGAACTTTTCGACGAGACAGGCGACAGGATTCGTGAGATAGGTCATGAATATGGAGCTGTGACAGGACGCAACCGCCGTTGCGGATGGGTGGATCTGGTGGCTCTGAAGTATGCCATCATGATCAATGGCGTGACTCAACTCATCATGATGAAGAGTGATGTGCTGGATGGCTTCGATACGATCAAGGCATGTGTCGCCTACGAGAAAGATGGTGTGGTGACTGCCGATATGCCTTATGACACAGAGGGGTGGCAGGCCGTCTATCGTGAATTGAAGGGATGGAAGTCTGACTTGACGAACCTGACCAGCGAGTCGCAGTTCCCTCAAGCTTTCCGCGACTACATCTCCTTTCTGGAGCAAGAGGCAGGAATCCCCATCACCATCGTCAGCGTAGGTCCCGATCGCGCTCAAACCATCGTGAGGGGATAAGGGAGAACTTCTTTCAAGGACAGGAATCCAAAACCTTATTTGTTGCTGCACTCCTGAACGAGTACAGCAACTTCTTTTTCGTCTGCTCCGTACTTCACGGCTTGAGTGAAGTCTGCCTTGGCGAGTTTCTTTTTCTTCATACTCAGGAAATAGGTGCCGCGAGCGATGTAGTAGTCAGCATTCGTGGGCTCCAGTTCGATGGCTTTGTTGAAGTCGTGGAGGGCGACCTCGTGTTGTTGCCGTTCCTGTTCCATGCCGGCTCTTGTCGCGTAAAGTTGAGCTTGATTGGGATAGAGTTGAATGAGGGCATTCATCTGCTCCATCGCCTCGCGTGGACGATTGTCCTTGTCGTTGAGCAGGACCAGTCCCAGTTGGGCTTTCACATTGTTGGGCTCCAAACGGATGAGGTGCTCATAGTCGGCACGTGCCTGTTTGTAGTTATGCTCCTGCATGTAGATGTAGGCACGGAAGAAAAGAGCCTCAGGGTGGTCAGCATTCAAGTCCAGCACATCGTTGTAGTCCACCAAAGCTCTCTTCTCGTTGTCCATCCGCATGTAGAGCGAGGCACGATTGAGCAGGACGCTCAGCGTGGTAGGCGATATGTTGTGAGCCAGCGAGTAGGATTCCAGAGCCTCCTTCAGCTCCCCTCGTCGCTCCTGAATCTGTCCGATGTAGTCGAAGAGGATAGCGTTCGATTTAATGGAAGGATCTTTCTCCAGAGCTTTGCGGAAGAATGCTTCTGCCTGATCCAGGCTGTCCTTTTGCAGGGCATCCATCGCCATCTTCACGTACTCCTGGTAACTCTGTGCCTGCACCAGTATGCTGCTGCAGAGAAGTAAAAAACAAAGAAAATGCTTCATCTCGACTGCAAAGGTAAGGAAAAAGGTGCGGATTCCCAATCAAATTAACGAAGTTTTCATGTTGCTTAACTTCTTCTATTGGTGCCGCGCGTTTCACCATTCGGCTGTTCAATGATTCGGGATGTCAATGTAAATTTGCATTGACATGTTTTCTCCCACGCCGACTCCATGTTTCTGATGTCTCGCATCATTTACTTGCCGTCATTCGGTAAATCGCAGGATTTCTGCAGACACTGAAATTTCAGCCCGGCTATTCGTTCCCCTTTGTCCTCTGATTTTGCCTCCAAGACGCGAAAAAAACGACTGTCTTTTGTCCTAATTGTCACGCTTGGGGCAAAATTGAGGATTCTTCCCGTTCATTATCAATTATTTAACTACTTCATCATCACCCTACCGTCCTTGATATAGATTCCCTTCGCTGGCTTCTGCTCCAGCCTGCGGCCTGAGAGGTCGTAGAGGGCGGAGGAAGTGGGCTGGGGCATGGGAGCGGAGAGGATTCCGCTGGGATTGTCTGCCACCTTCTGGGCCGTGATTTTGCCGAAGCCGCTCCAGGGTGCCGTCTCACGGAACTTTTCCACCATGTCCTCAGGCACATGCAGTGTGGCATTCTCGATGGGCGAGTGCAGGAATAAGCTGTTTTGTGCGTATTGTGGTGATACCTCAGGGAGGGTGTGCGTGTCGTAGTACACGTCCTTCAGCGACTGGCAGAAGCCGAATGCAGCTTCATAGAAGGTGATTGCGCTGGAGGAGAACTTCACGGTGGAGAGATTGTTGCAGCCTTGGAAAGCTCCCAAACCGATCTCTCGCAGGCAGTTGGAACTCTCCACTTGCCGCAGGTCGCTTTCCGAGAAAGCATTCTCGCCTATTATCTCCACCTGATTGAGGTCAACATAACTCAACCCCTTGCATCCATAAAAAGCGTATCTGGGTAGCTTGGTTATTCCATCGGGTATGGTCAAGTCTACCACCTCTTCATCACCAATGAAAAGGTGTGCCCCATACAATGGACTTCCCTCAAATGAAGAAATGGAGCACCACGCAGCCAAATCAGAGATAATCACCTTTTGCAGGTTACCAGAGAAAGCAATCATGCCAAAGGATTTCAGCGAGGGGGGAATCTTTATCGAAGTCAAGGAGCAGCCTTGAAAAGCTGCTGGCCCAATGGATTCCAGATTGTCAGGGAGTTCCACAGAGAGCAGCGAGGAGCATCCATAAAACACTTGTTCAGGGATTTCCTTCAGGTCGGAAGGCAGCTTTATCTCCTTCAAATTCTCACAACCGTAGAACAGGAATTCTCCGATGGCTTCCATCCTCTCGGGAAAGGTGACAGCTTCCAGATTATGGCAATTACTGAAGGCGGCCCAGCCTATCGACTCCACACTTTCGGGAATCTTCACCGAGACCAGGCTCTGGCATCCATAAAAGACATTGTCGCAAACTGTGGTCACGCCCTCTGGGATGGTGAGTTCGGTTATCACATTCCCGTCTCCGTCACACAGCGATGCCTCTTTGTAGAATTCGGAAGGCACCTTCCGCCATGCGATGCCGGTGGTAGGCGTTATGTAAACCCCACACCAGGCAGCCAGGTCAGGAATCTTTATGCTGGAAAGATTCTGACAACCCTCGAACACGGCACCGTGAATGAATGATATCCCTTTGGAAATCCTAACGGAGGTAAGGCTGGAGCAGCCACGGAACGCATTTTGCTCTACTCCCCTTATCCCGTCGGACATGTAAACCTCCGTGAGACCGGTACATCCTTGGAACGCGCCTTCTCCTATATACATGACAGGATAGGTCTCACCCCCAGATTCCACACTTTCAGGGATGACTACACTGCCTGCATACGAGTGGGCTTCAGATGATGTCACTTTCGCCACCTTTGCAGTAGAGGACAGATTGTAATAGAAGTCACCTACTTTCACTTTCTCCACGTCATACGTGTTCTCGTCGTACCTCTCTTGCCATGCGAGGCACGCTGTCTGCCAGAATCCTGCGCAGAGCAGCATAAATGAAATGAATCGTTTCATAATCGCATTTTTAGGTTAATTGTTAATAATTTTCTTTCCATTCTGGATATAGATTCCTTTCTGGGGTTTCTGCTCTAGCCTGCGGCCTGAGAGGTCGTAGAGGGCACCTTTGTTTGCTTCGCTTCTCTCATCCGAACGCACGAGGTCGCTGATGCCTGTCGTGCCGTCGCCCAAATATTGGCCGATGAAGAAGATGGCACCAGAAGACCGCTCGCTGATGATATACAGGAACGGACGTGTCGCGTGGAAGTTGTA
>JAFZWK010000028.1 GCA_017617335.1 Bacteroidaceae bacterium
AAATTCCAATTCTTCCAGTTAAAAAAAGAGGGTATGCTATGTCTCAATCCTCCCTTCTTATACTATATAACTAATTAATAATTAATATATTATATAATATAAAAGGCGAAATGACACCCCTCATACCCCCTACTGAAACGCTGAAACGCGAAACGCCTGACCCAATCAAGTTTCATCTAAAAAGCAGAAAATCAATGAGATACGACATCTGCAAGACTTCTCCTCCTAAGATGCAAGGCATAAAAATGTGACAAAATGCATCAAAATCCTGCCCAAAAAGACATGCAAAAGATGGGTTTTTGATGAAAAAACCTGCATTTCCTCTCCATTTGCCTGATGTGAAATTCATATTTCACAACAACAAATATGATGGATTCTGCGGTCAGATTGTGCTTTTGAGGGGTTTTCTGAGATAAAATCAAAAGAAAAAATGCAAAAACGTTGAAATGAGAACACGTTGCGTCCGCGATTTTAACGTGTTGAGATATGTATTTCAACGTGTCGTGTTTGGCAATTCAACGTGTCGTGTTTTGAGTTGCAACGTGTCAGGGCACGGAAGATGACTAATCCATGTGGCGGAAAGCTGGTGAAGTGGAGGATGTAAACAGCCTTGGAATGAAAAAAGATAAGGATTTCATGGAAAAGGCTTGGAATATTGAGAAATTTTTCTTATATTTGTCTCAGAAAAATGACTTTATATTGCTGTTGGGCATGAAAAATTACAAAAAAATACGTCTTTCGGTGTTCGCTGTTCTTTGCCTTCTGTCATTACAGATCGGGGCACAGGATGCTGCGGATGGGGCGATAAAGAACCCCGTTTGGGGCCCTGATTGGGCCGATCCTACCGTCTGGATAGGCGATGACGGGCAATACTACAGCGTGGCAACCGGGTTGCGCGGAGTTGCCAGAAGCAAGGATCTCTTCCATTGGGAATCAACCGAAATACGCCCCCTGAGCAGGGAACAGCGCCAGCAGATCCACCAGTACGGGCGGAATCTGTGGGCACCTGACGTGGCGGTCGTAAACGGAAAAAGACTGCTCTACGTAACGATATACAACAGCGCTGAGGACAGCAATATAGGGGTGCTGAAAGAAACGGAGCCTGGTCAGTTCGAGTTTCATGGGCTCATCACACGCGGAAAGGAGACGGGCATAGAAGACACCATCGATCCAGAGGTGGTGACGGACCCAGAGACGGGTATCGTGTGGCTCTATTTCGGCTCCGTTGGCGGCATTCATCGCATCCAGCTCTCAGAGGATGGCCTATCGCTGGCTCCCGATGCCAGATACGAGCACGTGGCAGGACTCACAGTTCACCAGAATCCCAGCCGAAGCCGTGTGTACGAGGGTTCCTACCTTTACAATCACGAGGGTTACTGGTATCTCTTTGTAAGTGGAGGGCACTATGGCGACCACACCTACAAGCTGCGTGTGGGCCGAAGCGCTACGCTGGATGGGGTTTTTCTGGACAAGGAAGGCCAGCAGATGGCGGAGGGATATGCCACGACCATCCTGTCGAGCGAGGAAAATGACTTTTTCTATGGTCCTGGACATTGTGGCGAGATCTATGAGAAAGAGGGCAAAACGTACCTGTTCTATCATTGCCACAACAAAGGAACTGAAAACCCGAGGCAGCGTCCCATGATGCTGCAGGAGATTCTGTGGGATGAGGACGGATGGCCCTACTTTGAAGGCGGTAAACCAAAACCATAAATCGAATAGAATAGACATGAAAACAAAGATTGTAGTCATAGGAAGCAGCAACACGGACATGGTGATGCGCGTGGATGAGTTTCCGCGACCAGGAGAAACCATCATGGGGCATGACTTCATGCAAAACTTGGGCGGTAAGGGCGCCAACCAGGCAGTTGCATGCTCCCGTTTAGGAGGCGATACGGCCTTCATAGGCAAACTGGGAAAGGACGCTTTGGGAGACAACACGCTGAAACAGCTGGCTCGCGAAAGGATGAATCTCTCGCACCTGACCCAAACGGAGGAAACATCATCGGGGACAGCATTCATCACCGTGAATTCCCACGGAGAAAACAGCATTATCGTGGATTCAGGAGCAAATTGGAAACTCAGCCCCTCGGATATCGACAGGGCGGACGCTTTGCTGCAAGAAGCGGCATTGGTGCTGATGCAACTGGAAACGCCCATCCCTACCCTGATTTATGCAGCTCAGAAAGCACATTCATACGGAGCACGCGTAGTGTTGAATCCTGCTCCAGCACCTCAGGAACCTCTACCCGCAGAACTGCTGAAAAACGTGGACCTGCTGATTCCCAATGAGACGGAAGCAGAAAGGATCAGCGGGATGAAAGCAAGCGAGGAGAATCTGAAGCAATGTTTCAACAAAATCCAAGAACTTGGTGTAAAACAAGTAGTTATAACACTTGGCTCAAAGGGCGCTGCAATGCTGGTGGATGGTGAGGTGAAACTTGTTCCTTCGCACAAAGTAGAGGTGGTGGACACCACAGCCGCAGGAGACACTTTCTGCGGCGGATTGTGTGTTGCGCTTTGTCAGGGAAAGGACATTACAGATGCCATTCAGTTCGCCTGTGCTGCCTCGGCCATCACGGTAACCCGTATGGGGGCGCAGCAGAGCATACCCTATATCGACGAGATAACTCAACATAAATAATACCGAACCGAAAAACCAGATATCATTATGTACATCGTAAGTAGTTACACATTAGCTGTGGTGCTTTGTTTCATCACAATGATTTGCTGGGGTTCATGGGGCAACACTCAGAAGTTAGCCGCCAAAACCTGGCGTTACGAATTGTTTTATTGGGATTACGTAATTGGCATGGTCATCTTTGCCGCCCTTTTGGGGTTGACGATGGGCAGCACAGGCGACGAGGGGCGACCTTTCCTGGAGGATCTCTCGCAAGCCAGCCAGAACAGTATTCTCATGGTGCTGTTGGGCGGAATCATCTTTAATGCCAGCAACATCCTGCTGTCTGCCAGCGTTTCCCTTGCCGGAATGAGTGTCGCCTTTCCGTTAGGTGTCGGCATCGCCCTGGTGTTGGGCGTCGTGGTGAATTACATAGGAATGCCCAACGGGAATCCTCTTTTGCTCTTCCTTGGCGTGGCATTTGTCGTGATAGCTATTATCTGTAATGGTGTGGCTTCTGGTAAGGTCAACAATACGGAGAAGGATCAGAGCCAAAACAAAAAAGGACTGTTGATTGCCATCGCTGCTGGTGTGTTGATGAGCCTGTTCTACAGATTTGTGGTGATGGGTATGGATGTGGAGAACTTCCAGCAACCCGCCGCAGGAATGATGACTCCCTACTCTGCCATCTTCGTTTTCTCGCTGGGTGTACTGCTCAGCAACTTCATCTTCAACACCCTTGTGATGAAATTCCCCTTCATCGGCGAAAAGGTTGCCTACAAAGAATACTTCAAGGGAAGCACAGGTACTCACCTGACTGGTATGCTGGGAGGTGCAATATGGTGCCTTGGAACGGCTTTCAGCTACATCGCTTCAGGTAAGGCAGGACCTGCAATATCGTATGCGTTGGGACAGGGAGCGCCTCTGATTGCAGCACTTTGGGGCGTATTCATCTGGAAGGAGTTCAAGGGTGCAACATCTCAAGTGAACACGCTGCTGAGGTTGATGTTCATGTTCTTTATCATCGGACTTGTGCTGATCATTATAGCAGGCAATTAACAAGGAAAACGTATAAACATATTTTCACATGAAAAAATATTTTTGGTTCATCCTGCTCCTCGCGATAAGTGCGACAACTACGGCTCAAAAGAATATTATCTTTGATACCGACATGGGAAATGATGTGGACGACGCATTAGCTGTTGACATGCTCTACAAATACCATTCCAGCGGTCGAATCAATCTGTTGGCAATCATGCTGAACAAAGAAGGCAAATATCCTCCCATGTTCATCGATCTGCTGAACACATGGTATGGGCAGCCCAAGATTCCCATTGGCATCTCAAACCGCGACTCGTTGAGTATCGTTGCTGGCGCTAATTATACCGAAGTGGTCGTGAATGAGAAAAATGCAAGAGGGAAAGCGCTATACAAACGTACTCTAAAGAATTATGACAAGCTGCCTGATGCATACAAACTGTATCGCCAATTATTAAGTGAGAAACCCGATCACTCGGTCACCATCGTTTCTGTTGGATTCAGTACCAATCTGGCGCGACTGTTAGAATCTCCAGCTGATGAGTTTTCTCCACTTTCAGGCAAAGAACTGATAGCTCAAAAGGTTGACAGACTTGTCGTGATGGCTGGACATTTCGAAGATCCCAAATTCCGCGAATACAACGTCGTGAATGACATCCCAGCCTGTCAGAAAGTATATGCGGAATGGCCTACAGACATGTATAGCTCAGGCTTTGAAGTCGGCCTGAGAATCAAGTATCCAGCCAAGAGCATAGAAAACGACTTCTCATGGACATCACATCATCCCATTACCGATGCTTACAAAGCTTATCTGGAGAAAATAGAAGACCGCCCGACTTGGGACCTCACAGCAGTACTCTTCGCTATCGATCCCGGCACACTCTTCAACGTCTCGCCAGCAGGACGCATTAAAGTTACCGATGAAGGATGTACTCACTACACAAAGGATATGCAAGGGAATCGATACTATCTGAAAGTAACTGAGAATCAATGCAAAAAGATTCTGAAATATTTCCTTGGCATGATTCCCATGAATCCAGCTGATTTCAAAAACCAAAAATAATACAGGCATTATGCACAACGGTAAGATTAAGGTTATCCATATGGAAATAAATGGAGAACACTATTATTTTGGATCACTAAAGGTGATGTGTCAATATTTCGGCAGAGACAAGCTGGGCATGAGCTACAATAGTTTAAGAGCCAACGTGAGATTGACACCAGAAAAACCATTCCACCATCGCCGTCTTGGATACACGATACGAGAAGGCTTCCTCATCCGCCAGGATATTCCCATCCGCTCCCTGCAAATGCTGGAACGCATGGGACTGGTCAACAATGAGTTGGTACAAGCAAAGGTGGAGCCGGAAAAAGGGCCTGCCCACGAGACACCAGCAAAGCGCACCCGCAAAAAAACAGATGCGAACAATGTGTCTCAATTAGACTTGTTCGGATAACAACGAGGGAAAAAAGCAGAAAAAAAATGAGGAGGCATCAACCTCCTCACTTTGAATATTTAGAACAGATTAAAGTTCCTGAATCTTGACATTCTTGAACCAAACCTCGTTGCCGTGATCCTGAAGAAGTATTCTCCCGTCGCGGTTACCGAAATCCGGCCAAACCTTATATTTACTATAAGCAACCAGAGCATTCCACTCCTGATTATTGCGCTCGTATTCAAGCAGTTTCACGCCGTTGAGCCAATGTTCAACATGATTATCCTGAACGACAACCATAGCAGTATTCCAAGTCTTGATGTCAAAAGGTTTGTCGTCTGGAGCAGGAATCAAGTCATAAAGAGAACCTAACGTACGGTTACCCTTTACACCCAGTTTAGCATCAGGGTGACGCAAATCATCCAGAACCTGGAACTCGCAACCGATAGCACTACCCTCGCCTTGATTCATATCAGGGTCCACAAAATACTTGATACCGCTATTGGCACCCTCGGTAATCTTAAAGTCTACCTTCAGAATGAAATTGTGGTAACTGCGATCTGTAACGATATCACCTCCATTTCCACTCTCGGCACCATCTGCAGCCTGAACAATCAAAACGCCATCCTTTATAACCCAACCTCTTTGAGGGAAGGTCGTTAATTTGGCTCCACGCCATCCTTTAGTAGTCTGGCCATCCCACAAGAGTTTCCATCCCTTCTTCTGTTCTGCCTTAGAAAGGACGTTATCCACTCCACTTGTCTGAATATTCAGCGCTTCAGCCACTACATCCTTCTTGCCTGTACAGGAAACGGATAAAGCAGCTACCATTAAAAAAACAACAATCTTCTTCATAGGATTAATATACAATAATTATATTATGTTATGCATTAGTCAAGTTTGTAGAAATCCTCCCAACCCTTACGAGGAGGCATACCACTCAACATGGCATTCGCAAAATCGTTATTGGTGAAACGCTTGGTGCGAGGATCAAAGAACAACTGAGTATTCAGACGCTGAGCGATTACGCCGAGACAGAATACTTGGCAAAGAACACCTGCAATCTCGAAAGGAGAACGGGTTTTCTCGATTCCTTGACACGCACGAAGGAAATTAACATAATGGTTGCTGGGACTCTTAGGCACTTCTGGCAACTTGTCCTTCATGGCTGCAGCCTTCTCTTTAGGAATAATGCTCAAAGTGCTGCCATGACTAGCTCCCTTGAAGATAAGATCACGACTATAGATAATCTTACCAGGATTGATTTTCTGCTTATTGTATTCGCCCTGATTGGTAGTAGGAATACCTGCTGCTAACTCACTCTCGCCATATCCTTCTGGCAATGGAGGCAAATTGTCAACTCCATCATACCATGTTACATCACAAGGAGGCATATTTCCACGTGCACCAAAACGGAACAGAATGGTACTGCTATAAGGATAGAAGAACTCATTATGATTCTTGGCATAAAGCATGTTTATCTCATAAGGAAGGCCTAAATCAAGGAACTCATGAACCGTATCCAGCAGGTGAGCACCCCAATCACCTAATGCCCCCATACCAAAATCGTACCAACTGCGCCAATCTCCCTGGTGGAAAAGCTGACTATAGTTGTGATAACGAACACCACCATGCCACGTGTCCCAATCCATTCCATCAGGAATAGGATCACCTTCAGGCATCTTGATCATATTCCAATCATACTTATGCCAGCGGCGATCATTATTCATGTGAGCCACCACAGACGTCACATCCTTGATAATGCCTGCCTCCTGCCATGCCTTGAATTGGAAATAATTGGCCTCTGAATGACCCTGATTACCCACCTGAGTAGCAATCTCTGGATGACGCTTAGCCATTTCAATCAGCAATTCACCTTCTTGGAAGGTACGAATCAACGGCTTTTCACAGTAAATGTGCTTACCATATTTCATTGCCATCATAGCAACGAAGAAATGGATATGATCGGGCACACTTGCAGCAACGGCATCAAAGTGATCAGCGTATTCCTCAAAAAGTTTACGAAAATCTGTAAAACGTTTAGCATTTGGGTACATGTTGAGTACCTTCTGACATTGTTTTCCATTTAGGTCGACATCACACAATGCAACCACATCCACCATGTTAGTTTTGGCGAACTCACTAATGTTCTGCTCACCACGATTACCAATACCGATGTAAGCAATCTTTACTTTCTCAGATTTTGCTTGCTTGGTTTGGGCAGAAGTCATCGTGTTTGCAAAAACACTCCTCGGAGTAATCGTCAGTCCTGCTGTTGCAAGACCTACTCCTTTCAGAAAATCTCTTCTAGTAGACATAGTAAAATAATTAATAGTAATAGAGTTGGGGGTGTTTATATAATTATAGTTTCTCCTGAATCCCTGCTTTATCGTTAGACTCGATAACTGGTACAGCATTCGCAATTTCTTCTCCAGCATTCAATTTCTCACGAAATTCAGCAATGGCATCCTTGATGAAGACCTTCCAGGAGGTAGCCAAAATGAAACCGAAAAGCATGAATGCCAAAACAACCTTCTTGCGACTATCTGCGGGTCGAAGAGGCATCTGAGCTGGTTGAATAATCGCAAAAACTGGTCGAAGTTCTTGAACCTTAGCCTTGTAGGCATCCTCCTGAATCTTCATCTGGGCATACATTTGCTGAGCCAGGCTGGCCTCTTGCTGAAGACGTTCCTTCACGCTGCTCACACTTTGCAAAATAACACTTCGGTCATAATCAATGCTGTGAGCATAGGCTGTCTGGGCTTGAATCATTTTCTCCTTGGCCTCCTCACTCATCCTTTGATAATACAGATAATCCTGCATCGCTTTTTTAGTTCTATACTCGGAAATGTAATCCTGCAAATGTCTGGATACCGTATCGGCCAACTGTGTAGAAACCATCGGATCTGTAGTGGTGACAGAAATTGAAGTCACACCAGACTTGTTATCAACATTAACTTTAATACATCCACGCAAAAATTTAACTACAGCTGCTTGTTCCTTAGTCAGGTGACTAATATTAATGGTGTCTGCAACATATTCAGTTTCCTCGACTTCTTTTTTAAAGAAATGTTCCATCCAAAGTGAAAAACCTGATTTTTCTTCCTCAGGCATATATTTCTTCGTGAAATAAGTATATACAGTCATCGGACCTGGTTTCGCGCCTTTCTCCAGTTCTTTCTTAGATATCTTGGGATTAATCTCAACGTCAAACAACTGAACGAGGAACGGAGTACTGGCGCATATTTCTGATGAGAGAGTAATATTCAACGCATCAGTACTGTTAGCAAGAGTTGCATTACCCACTCCAAGTAAACTGGTAATACTCTTCAAACTGGAACTTGTACGAATACTACTCTGAACCTCAGGAGCTAACGTAACAACTACCCTCCATATATGTTTGTGCATAAGAGCATAGCCACATCCTAATAAACTGAAAATAAAGGTCACAATCAGGATGAAGCGTTTGTGTGAGAAAAACTTTCTCACGTATGCCATCCAATCTATCTTAGATGATTCTGAGTATTCCTCATATTCCTCATCCATGAAAGGATCATCATACAAATCTTTATTCATAGTTGTAGTTATTTCAGAATATTCGCAATACTTGCCGCCATCGTACCCAAAGATGCTGCTGTCGTAGCTACACCGAGAATGCTTTGGAGACTACCTGTTTTCTTTTCCTTTGTTGGAACTATTATCTCAGCGCCAGGCTCAACCTTGGTTCTCTTCTTGGCTTTAGTAATATGTCCATTCATGCTTATCATGTAAGCCTTTCTTTTCTTCGCGATATTTGAGTAGCCTCCAGCTTGATTAACATAATAATTGACACGTCGTGATGATTCATATGTTACTTCGTTGGGATTCAAAACTGCCCCATCTATTCTTACCGTATTGGAATATTGAGGGATCACCAATTCGTCACCTTCACGCAGGACAACATCGTATATACTCCCAGGTTCCTGAACCGCCTTATCAAGGTCTATACCAACCATATATCTTGTATTCATAGTAAGTGTGTCAGCAATAAGAGAGTCTTCTTCACTTACATGAGATTTCAATGCTGCCTTCATTCGTGCCAACTCTGTTTCATTTACTTTTCTAAGAAGTCTTGCACCTTTCAAATAAGCATATTCTGTTGCTCCTCCTGCCTTTTCCAATAAACTCGTCAAGCGTTCTTCCTTAACAGTAAGAGGGTATCTTCCGATAAAGTTGGCCTCACCTCTTATGGTAACCATTTCTTGAACATTATAACTTGGACTTTTTCGAACAATCACCTCATCGTATGGTTGAAGGAGGAATCCCACCTCACCGCTTATTACATAATTGTCTTTTATCGAAAAACTATGTAACTCGGCTATTTCTTTCTTAGCTGTCGTTGCTTTGGAATCCTTTACTCGACGACTAACATCAACACGAGCCATACTAGCGCTTTCAAGCATACCACCAGCACGGATAATCAAATCCTCCAGAGTCATGTTATCGGCGTAAGGAAAGACACCAGGGTTTGCAATTTCACCAGAAATCGAAAGAGTGCCCTGATCCTTTAAGTCAAAATAACTAGGAATGTAGAGTTCATCATTGTTTCGAAGTGGTATGTCAGGAGTCGTGCCCTTCATGATAGCATCAACATCAACGGACAAAACTTCCAAAGTTCTATCTTCACGCTCACGGCTCAATACTGCGTGTTTGGTGAAAGCTTCTGGCATTAGACCTTCTGCCTTTTCAATCAAAGATTTTACGGTATTGGTTTTACTGTCTAGCTGGAAGATACCTGCTCTGTAAACAGCACCTTTGATACTGACGCGGTTCTCAAAGCGTGAAACTATTTTATCCACCATAACCTCATCCCCATCTTTCATTTCAAAGACTTTAAAGTCCATTTCATCTACCGTGCAAACCTCATAATCCTTTCCCGTTTGACGGATGACTGTGATGTTACTCGAATAGGCTCCTTTTGCAAATCCACCAGCATACTGTATGACCTGAAATAATGTCTCACCAGCTTTGATTTCAAAATTCATGGGACGTTTCACCAAACCTGACACTTTAACCATAGCTTCATAAGGAGAAACCAGAATCACATCACCCTCTTCAAGACGTATATCACTCTGACGGTTACCATTCATCAAGAAATCATACACATCCACCATAGCAACAGTTTTGCCATTGCGTGAAACACGTATGTTACGTAATGTACCAGGTTCTATGATGCCACCAGCCAGATACAAAGCATGGAAAACAGTAGCAAAACTGCTGACACTATACGTTCCTGGATGTGCCACATCACCCAACACGTTGATTTGAATGCTGCGAATCTGACCCAAACTCAAGCGAATATCCGTACCTGCATCACTACGATTCAAGCCAGCATAGATGGCTGCCAATTTTCTTTTGAGGAATTTGTTTGCTTCCTCAATTGTCATCCCATTCAGGTATAGAGGTCCAAGAACATCAACATTGATACTTCCTTCTGGAGAGATAGTACTTCGCATGGTCGTTTGGTTGGCACCAAAAATATCGATGATGACTTCGTCACCAGGTCCCAACCGATAGTTCCTTGGTGTAGCCAAATTCTCGCTGGGAGAGAAATTCAGGTTCTTGTTTCTGAAAAGATCTCGTCCGTATACATTGTTTGATCCGTCAAGAGAAATCTGCTCATTCATATCGTCATCTATGATAGAATGTACTCTATCCATCTCATTTGCAGATTTCTGGCGTAATGCCTCATTCGTCGAATGAGCGCGGCTTTGATTGTCTTGCACTACGGTCTTGTTTCCCTCAGAACTCAAGTTCTCTTTCTCATAGAGTTTTTTGACACGTTGCGCTTGAGCACGGTTCACACCTTTTGCGGCCAATTCAGAAGCAATCGTTTCCTGAGTCTTACCTGCTATTAAACTTTGCTTCACATAGTCCAAGACTTGCTGATCTGTCATTGTGCTCTGAGCAAAAGACGATAATGAGCACATGAAACAGAAAACCAACAAAGATATATATTTCCTAATATTCATAATCAAATCAAAATAACAAAGCACTTTCTCGAAAAAAGTACAAGTAAACAATTATTTATACTATGCCACAAAGTTAATACAATTTATTCATTTATCCTAATTTTTTTGCAGAATATCCTTTTTAAACGTTTTTTTCCACAATAAATGTTCTTCCTATAAGAGAAAACTGACCTCTTTTGTATCCTTCTTTTAGGATTTACTGTTCCCAAACAATATTATAAATCTAATTAACAAAAAAGTCCCTGAGAGTATTCCCAAGGACTTTTTAATGCTCGTATTCCCTTTCAGTCAGAAAGAGAATATGGTTTTGCTTCTGACTTGATTCCTCTCTTTTTATTGGGCATGCTACTCATGTCGAATTCCAAAGTTCCTCCCTGCATCAAATCTTTGTGGCAAATATAAAGCTTATCATATAAGCTGCCATTCCATCTTACCGTTTTCACGTATCGGTTTTTGTCACTTACCTTGGGAGCTTTTATTTCCAGCACGTTGCCATTAGAAAGAGTCAACTTCACATAAGGTACGTATGGAGCTCCTAACACATACTGATCGGAACCAGGACATACAGGATAAAATCCCATAGCGGTGAAAATATACCAAGCTGACATCTGACCACAATCGTCATTCCCATGCAAGCCATCAATATTGTTGATATACATTCTGTTCATAATCTCGCGCAACCAATACTGCGTCTTCCAGGGTTGACTTGTCCAATTATAGAGATATGGGATGTGATGACTGGGTTCGTTTCCATGTACATAGCCACCCATCAGACATTCCTCTTCGATGTCTTCGTTGTCTTCATAGTACTTCTTGTCTAAATCTTCTGCAAAAAGCACGTCCAATCTCTCAATGAATTTCTTCTCACCACCAAAGCATTCAATCATTCCCTTTACATCATGAGGCACATGGAATGAGTAATTGGCAGAGTTGCCTTCTATGAATCCTTCTCCATACGTCTGCAGAGGAGAGAAATCCTGTTTCCATGATCCATCCTTATATTTCGGACAGGCAAGTCCTATGGCAGGGTTAAAGACATTTCGGTAGTTCAAAGCTCTCTGACGAAATTCCTCAGCTGTTATTTTGTCACCAGCATCCAAAGCAGTTTTATATATTGTCCAATCATCATAAGCGTATTCCAGCGTGTTGCTGGCAGAAGTGGAACAATGGTCATAGGGTACATATCCCATCTTGATGTAATCTATCATACCTTCCATCCATTTTGAAGTTGCCGTACTCTTCATTGCTTCCAACACCTCTTTGTTATTTTCAAAACCCAATTTTGTAACAACATCGGCCAGCACAGAAACAGCATGATATCCACTCATACACCAACCCTCGTTAGCCATCAGATACCAGATAGGCAAAACATGTAAGGCACTCTGTTTTTGTATTTCCACCATACTTCGAGCCATGTCAGCTCCTTGCTTGGGTTTAATCAAGTTCATCAATGGATGCTCTGCACGATACGTGTCCCACAGGGAGAAAATGGTGTAGTTGGTGAATCCTTTTGCCTTATGGATCTCCATATCATTGCCTCGATAGCTCCCATCAACATCCATATAAACGGATGGATTTATCATCGTATGATAGAGCGATGTATAGAATAGAGTCTTCTGATCATCTGTTCCTTCGATTAGAATGATATCCAGTTCCTTCGCCCAATCCACTAATGTTTGGCTCTTGATATCATCAAAACTTAAGTTTCCTGCTTCTGCTTCCAGATTAGCCAAAGCTCCACTCATGCTGACGGCAGAAAGAGCAACACGAATAGTCAACTTATGGCTTTCAGGCAGATCAAATCCCATATAAGCAACCATCTCACGTCCTGCCATATCAGGAAAATTATGATGAATATCCATCTTACGCCAGAAACCATTGTACTTCATTCGTTGACGATCTTCATATCCGTACTTCTTGATGGGTTCTGATAGAGAGATGGCAAAATAAGTATAGTTTTGGCGAGCCCATCCGTTCGTGATGCGATAACCTGTCATCAAACTGTCATTTACCACTCGCAGATAAGTCCAAAGCGTCTTGCCCTCATAATTATAAATGCCACTACCTAAGTCAAGAATAAACTGACCTTCACTGGCTGGATACGTGTACTCATGAATGCCCACACGTTGAGTGGCTGTCAATCGTGCCAGAATATTGTAGTCGTCAAGTTTTACCTCGTAATAGCCAGGATGACATTTCTCTGACTCATGACTGTATCTGCTGCGGTAGCCTCCATCTGGATTATCGCTGGTACCAGGATTGGTGTGTATGCTACCCGTGAAAGGCATGATGAGGATATCACCCAAATCTGAATGTCCTGTTCCACTCAGATGGGTATGACTGAAACCAACGATGGTCTTGTCGCCATATTGGTATCCAGCACAATATTCATACACCTTCGGTTGATATTTACCATCCAGATTGTGGGGAATCGTATCTGTCTCAGGACTCAGCTGGACAATGCCAAACGGGGCGCAGGCACCAGGAAAGGTATGTCCCATTCCATTTGTGCCAATGATGGGATTCACGTAATCTATCAACTGATTCTGTCCCAACATGAATTGAGAAACCAGAATGCTCAGACACAAGAAAATATTTCTATACATCTTTAATAATATTTATAAGACAATATTCTTCAGTGGGTGTGTTATGATTCTTCTGCTCTGCCTTCAGAAGGCTTATGCTTCACTTTACGTGTGTATGTCTTTTTCGATTTGTGAATCCTGGAATACGAATGGAAGCCGGGCCCAAGCGTTTCCCGCTCTGCTTCCCGACTTCCACGTTTACTTGCCCTGACGTAATCGTCGAGGGTGATACTTTTTGATGGCTTCCTCTTCGCCATTAAAGAAAAAGACTATTTGTTTGATACAGCCTGCATGAAATCCTTACAAGGCTTGAAATGAGGAATATCGTGAGCCTTGATTACCAGAGTGGTGTTCTTTGAGATATTGCGGGCAGTCTTTTGTGCACGATGTTTCAACTCAAAGGTACCAAAACCACGCAGATAAACATTTTCTTTTTCGATAAGAGACTCTTTCACACACTCCATCATTGCTTCCACTGCAGCCAAGGTTGTAGGCTGGTCAATTCCGGTCTTCTTGCTTATAGCACGAACCAATTCAACTTTTGTCATTTCTTTAATATTTTAGTATTATCAATGTTATCTCTCGAAAAACCGTGCAAAGTTACATAAACTTTTCAACAACACAAATTTATAACGCATTATTTTTCAACAAATAAGCATTTTTTTGATGTGAAACAAGGAAAAAGTATATCGTTGATTATTCCAGCGTATTGTGAAGCTTCAGTTCTGTGTCCGTCTGGATGACATCTTCATCAGGATTGGGCATGATTACCTTCTTCAGCGTGAAAGAGGTTGCATCAGTGGTGATGTAGATGAAGGCGCAACGGCACAACTCATTGTCTTCATTATCACTCAATACCACACCGAAACTTCCGTCACATGTACATCCACACCACTCTGCATCATAACATGTGTACTTGCCTGTATGCAAACCTGGCGTCAGATATTCCTCAGGAAACATGTTCTGGAGGTTTTCTCTTATGACAGATAAAAGTTGCTCAGGGATGCTCAAAGCGAAAGTGTTGTTTGGCAGGAACTCAAGATAGAAAGTGGAATCCGTCTTGCTCTCCACATTCATTTCTGCCTTGTAGTACATTGTGATGTACCATTTCTGAGTTATCTCAGTCCCCTTTGTCCCGTAAGTTTCAGCAGGCGTACTAGAGGGAAGGATTTCCAGTGAATCCAGTTCCCAATCTGCGAACTTGGGCGTTTCCTGAGATTTGTTTGAACACGAAGCGATGCACATCGCAATAAAAAAGCTAAGCAGCCATGAAACGGAATGAGATTTCTTCATTATCTTATCTAATTATCAAGTTCAACAAAGATTTATAAATCATTAATAAATAATATTTTACATATATATAACTTTTTCTTTCATCGTGTCTTTCGCTGGTAGTCGGCAAGACGAATCTGATAGGTCACTTTGGCCTGGGAGAGTTGATCCTGAGCCTTTCGGTTTAACGTCTCTGCATCGAGTAAATCGCTGATGGTTTCTGATCCTGCACGATACTGGTCAGTACTCATGCGTAGGTTCTCTGCTGCTTCTTCCACACTGGCTTCTGCAATCTGGATTTGCTTGTAGGCTTCCACCAGATTAGACCAAGCAGATTCAATGTCGATGCGAAGCTGTTCCTGCGCATCGATAATCTGGTTTAGCGATTGCTGAAGGCGGATTTTCTGGCGACGAATAGCATGACTTCCGCCCCACCATGAACTGATGGGAACAGAGAGTGTACCAAAAACCAACCCGTTTGTCATGTTGGTTCGTGCATTATTTTTCACATTCTTCGAAAGCCCTCCAAATCCAGTGTTGTATCCCATCAAGCCTACAGCTAGCGAAGGCAGGTTCTTGCCTCGTTCCATCTGAAGTTGCAGTTTCTGTACATTTACTCCAAAATGAGCCATTTGGAGTTCCTCACGTCGTATTGCTGCCTCCTGAGGAGACACATAGACATTATGAGGATCAATAGCTTCTACAGCAGAAGCATCGATATCAATCAAATCGTCTTCTCTCTCCGAAGAACAACCGATTTGTTGAGCCAACAACATACGCAACACATGATCAGCATTCTCCACCTTTAGGCGGTTGCTGGCCAATTCCTGCTGACGAAGATTAACCTGCAAGAGGGCATTACGGGTCGTGACACCTGACTTGACGTATTGCTCCACGTCCTTTTTTACAGCCTCTATCTGCTTCTCAGCTGCCTCGATAGTGGATAGATTGTATTTCAGGATGGCTATTTGCCAGTAGCATTCCGTTACATGCTGAAGAACTTCCTTCTCCGTAAGTTGGCGTTGCAGGGTAAGGACATCTTGCTGGATGGTTGCCAACTTGTTGCCTGCCTTGATCTGACCGCCTGCGTATAGAGGTTGCACAGCTGAGAGGGTGGTTGAGTATCCTTTGTTGAGTTCCTTATAAGAGAAGGGGTGTCCTACCATTTGGGCAAACTGTTCTCCCAGCATCATGATCTCCTGAGGATAAGTTCCGTCGCCTTTGATTATCTTGTCAAATGCCTGGAAAGCTATCACGTTGGCAGAAATGCTCGGATAATATTTTGTATAAGCTTCGCTTTTCTGCTCGGAAGCAGCTTGAATATCGAGGACTGCGTTCTGCAGAGTGCGATTATTCTGCCTTGCCAATTCCAAACACTCAGGAAGTGACAGGATTTTCCCTGTAGAGCTCTCAGCACGGATTGCCTGGAAAGGAATCGCGAGCAAGAACGTCAGTATTGCGATTGTGTATCTTTTCATCATATTTCTCATCATCGGACTTCTCATCATTCTATCTTCTTCTTTTTGTCTTTCTTGTTTCCGCTCTCGTAAATCTTCCAATATACCACTGGCAAGACGGTGACTACCAGAATGAGTGTACCTATTCCTCCAGCAAAGATGGTGATTCCAACAGGCATCCAGAAAGAGCTTTGACCAATAATCATCGGTATCACGCCTACCGCTGTAGTGGCTGTCGTCAGGAAGATGGGTACCATACGACGTCGGCCTGCATCGAAGGCTGCATCGTGAGCTGACATTCCTTCTGCCCGCTTTTGGTCGGCATGTTCGAAGATAAGAATCTCGTTGCGCATGATGATTCCCATCAAAGTGATAAAGCCGAAGAGAGAGGTCAATCCCAGCACGCGGTTGGCTATCAGCAGACCTATCATGGCTCCTGGAGCGGAAAGGGCGATAGCTGCAATAGAGAGGCAGGTAATGTCGAAACGTTTGAAATTGAAAAGTAGGAAGAAGAAGATGACCACCAACGAGAGGCTCAACCCCACAGCAATCTGAGGCACGAGTTCCCCATCGCGTTCCGTCTCGCCACCTATCTCCGAGCGTACCTCATGAGGAAGGTTCATCTTGCTGACGAAATCTATCAGGCGCTTCTGAATGGGCAAGGCAAGCACATTGCGCTTCCCCTGAGCAGTCACGCTGATACAACGTTCGCCGTTGCGATGCAGAATCCTCGTTTCAGTCCATGTGGGATGCACGTTGGCCACCTGACGAAGAGGCACGTTCTGAATACCCACGAAAACATTCTTCACGTCATCGATGGTGCTGAGTTCCTTGTTGGGTTCACTCTTGACCACGATAGGCAGTTCATACGTACCTTCCCACATGCTACCCACATTCAGGTCGCTGGATTGGGCCATCACTTGCAGGGCAGCCGTCGTGCGATTGATGCCCAATTGGGCACTCGCAACAGGTTCTAACTCAATGTCCACAATGGGATGGGGATAGTCGTAATCTGTGTGCACCCACTCCAGATCAGGGATGGTACGCATCTCAGCCATCAGGGTCTCAGCAGCAAGACGGATGGAGTCGAGATTGTCGCCATAGAAACGGTATTCATACGTGGGAACGTCCAAAAAATCCATTTGCTGGAACTTCACGTAGGCTTCCGGCCAATGATTACTGTAGCGCGGCATATACTCGTCCAGCACAGCGGCTGTGGTCTTGATATCAGGCGTATTTACAATCAACTGCGCATAATTCGGGCCACCCATCTGAGGAGCATAAGAAACGTGGAAACGGGGAGAAGAGCATCCCACGAAACTGGTCACACTCAGCACTCGCTCGTCGCTGAGAAGGATATCACGCACGGAATCGGCTATCACCTCCGTATCTGCCAAGCCTGCCGTTTCAGGTAAGTAAATCTCCACAGCAAACTGATTTCGGTCAGCATAGGGGAATTGGCGCATTTTCAGATGAGGGAAGATGATACCGCTTATAGCCACCAGCACAAGAGCAATGAAGATCGTGATCCAGGGGTGACGGAAATTCCACTTCAGGCATTTGTCATAAAAATCCTGCACGTGATCTGTAACGTTCTTCTTGCCTTGTTCCTTCCGACTGGAAAACGCCTTCTTGATAAGTCCCACTTCAAGGGCTGGCATCACGCAGACCGCCAGCGCCAGACTTACCATCAGGTTGATAGTGATGCAAACAGGGAAGAGACCTATCACATCGCCTGCTGCTCCTGTAATGGTAAAGACGATGGGATAGAAGATGGCGCAGATGCAAATGGTGGCAAGAAACATGGGGAAGAAATATTGCTTCACGCTCTTGATGGCAGCCTCCTTACGCTCGTACCCTTGCCCCAGATATTCCAGATAGCCATCAATGACCACGATGCTGTTGTCCACTATCATGCCGAGCACCACGATGAGACACGCCAACGTAATGGTGTTGAGCGGAATCTTGCACAGGTACATCAGTCCCACAGAGATAAAGGTACTCAACGGAATGGTGGCAGCTGCCACTACAGCTGACCTCCAGGGAAAGAGAATCAGCATTACCAGCACGATGACGATCATGCTCTCAACCAGGTTCAGCAGGAAATCGTTTACGCTGTCGCGCACCACCTGAGGCAAGTCGGTGATACGGCTCATCCTGACATCTTCAGGCAGATAACCTTGGCGGAACTCATTGAGCACCTCATCCACCTCTTCTCCATACTGCACGATGTTGTGGCCGCTGTTCATCTCCAGCGAAAGCAACACACATCGGTGGCCATTCTGCTGGATATAGCTGTTGCTGGTGTCGTACTCACGCACCACACGTGCAATGTCGCTTACCCTCACCACCTTGCCCGATGGGTCGGAATAGATGATCTGATTGGCAATCTCCTCCTCGCTCTTCTGCGCGGAAGCAATATGGAAAGTGAGGTTCTGCTGTTGAGTGGAAATCTGGCCCGCCATTGTGGTTAGTCCTTGGGCATTCAGCATCTGTGCGATACTGCCCTGTCCTATTCCGTAAGCAGCCAGGCGCTCCCTGTCAACGTAAAGCGTTATCTGCTCCTTGATGTTGCCGTATTGAAGCACGTTGCTCACCGATTTTATCCGACGCAGGCGATCGGCCAGATCATCGCTGTACTGTTGAAGCTCACGATAATTGCGGCTCTCGCTCTCCACGGATATCAGCAGGGCACAAGTGTCGCCGAAATCATCATTGGCTATCAAAGCCAGCACACTACTGGGCAAAACTGCCTTGAACTCATTCAGGCCATGCTTTATCTTCGACCACACCTCGTCCTTGTTCTTCACTTCGTCGTTGAGCGTCACCATCACCATACACAGCCCGTTCATGCTCGTCGTAGTGGTCTTGGAGCGATTCACCTCTTTATAAGTAAAAAGGTAACGTTCCAAAGGACGTGCTATCTCAGCCTCCACCTCCTCGCTCGTGTTGCCAGGCGCAGCAGCAATCACCACACCCTGACGGATCACGACAGGAGGAAACTCATCCTTGGGCATCACATACAGGGCATACAGGCCGAAGAGAGTCAGCAAGCCGATCAGCAAAGCCGTGATCTTATAGTTCTTCAGGGGCCATTCCACCCAGTTGGTCTTATTCTGCAACATTACTCCCCTCTCCCACTTTCTGATAGCCTTCCGTGATGACACGGTCTCCCTGACGAAGACCTTCCTTGATGATAATGCGATGCTGAGTCACGTCACCCAGAACAACGGGTTGACGATAAGACTTCCCTTCACGCACTACCCAGACAAACTTGTCGCCACCTGCCGTCTGCTGTACGCAAGCCAAAGGAACGGTGATGCTTCCCTCCGCTGTCTCCTGCCCTCCGACCATCGAAACAGAAGCCACCATGCCTGGCAGAATCTCCTCCGAGGGATTGTCCAACATAATGCGTATGTCGTAGGTGTGGGTGATAGCGTCAGCCGCTACGCCTTTCTCTATCCTGCCTCCAGTGAACTCCTTTCCCAAGGCATCTATCGTAATCCGGGTGGCCGTATTGGGAGCAATGGCGGCAATCTCCTTCTCAGGGATAGCCACTTTCACCTTTACCCTCTTGATGCCCAGAATGGTGCAGACAGGTTGGCTCGTCAGCGCAGTCTCGCCGGCATTCATCATCTTCTTGCCCACCACACCGCTCACAGGAGCATAGAGATAGCAGTCAGCAAGTGCCTTCTTGGCCATCTGCAGCATCGAACGGGCCTGCTCCACCTGACTCTGCGTTTCCACCCACTTCATTTCAGCCAGCGACCCCGCCTCATGCAGCTGACGCATACGTTCCAGCGCATCATTCGCCTGACGCATCTGAGCTTCGCAACTGGCCACAGAATTCTGACATTGCGTGGGATCCATACGAGCTATCAACTGCCCTTTGTGTACGTGCTGCCCTTCGCTGACAGAAACATACTGGACGGTACCCGTACCCACGAAGCTGACAGACGTGCTGGATTCCTCTTCCACAATGCCCACATAGCTTTGCTCAACGCGAGGGGTACTGGCAGACACCATCTCCGTCCTCACCCTCATCGGCTCGCTCTCTCGCACCTCACGCTTGCCGCCACAGCCAGTCAACAGACAGACCATCAAAACTATCAGACAGATTCTCGTATGATAAAAATTCCTCAGCATAATCTATTTCTCTTTTACGCTACAAAGTTAGCAGTTTTTTTCCAATTATCCAAATGTTACCACACAATAATCTTTTATTTTTTTCGAACCCCCGAATCCATTCTCGTATTCCTCCACTTCAGTAGCTCACAACACCCTAAAAACACCTGCCAACCTCCTCGTCTGCATCATCGTCAGGTTTCAACATGTCGACTTCCGATTCTCAACGTGTCAACTTCGCCGACTCAACACGATGACTTTGCTAACTCAACACGTTAAACTTTCAAACTTACAAACTTACATTTCGATTTTTCATTTTTTACGATCATGCAAACCAACTGAAATTTGATATTATATATTTTTGCAAATGTAAGTTTAAAAGTTTGGAAGTTTATACTACTCCACGCGGCAGAACTGCGAATGCTCACGACCGCGCTTATCCTTCCAGGTAAGCAGATAGTCGCCCTTGAAACCACGGAAGGTAATTCGTCCTGCTTCATTCGCTGTAACCTGCATGTCAGTTTTCCATTCCTTATTTATCAGTTCCTCAAGCGCAAAGTAAGCAGGCTTGGGCGTCATGTCGCGGTTGAAGAGTCCCGATACGCTGGGTTCGCCTGGAGCACCGCAGTCGTCAACCACATTCCACCAGGTGATGCCTTCCATGAGAGGAATGCTGAACCAAAGGCGGTAGAGATTGCGGGTAAGGATGGCCTGTATCATGCGGCCACGCTCATCGTTGCCTGGGGCTGTGATGGTAATCTCACTCAGATGGATGGGCAATCCGGCTTCGGAATGTCGCGCCATGCGGGCTTTCACACTTTCCGGCGTTGGCAGTCCCTCTGTCTTGCCTTCCGCGAGGTCGAGGCATTGCTGGGGTTTGAAAAGGTGCATCTGCGAGCCAAGCACATCGATGCGACAGCCTTTTGCCAGCAGTTCCTTCGTGAAGTCGCTGTATTCGGAACCGCTCCAATAGTCGTTGATATTTATGCGGACGCTTTTAGGGAAGCAACGGTTGGCGGTACGCATGGCATCTTCCACGTAGTTGCCAGGCATGATGCCGTATTCGCTTTTGGCCAGCGGAACGGGAGAACGGAAGATTCCCTTCACATAGTCGGCGGTGCTCTCATTCACCACATCCCAACTGGAAATCCTATCGCCGTAATAGGTAGCGAGTCGCTCTATCCGCTGCTGAAACAGTTTAGTCAAGGCAACGGCAAATTGGGGCAGCGAGTCAGATAATGTCTGATTCGACATGACGTTGTATTCTTCGGAGAACCTGTCCCTGTCCCTGTAATTCTCCAGAGTGGCCTCCTCCGTGAGCAGACGATCCATTATCTCACGCTCGTGTCCACTCAACAGGGTACTCTCAATCCAATCGGGATGCTGCCACTTACGGTTGCCCCAGATGATGGTATGCCCGTGAATGCGCACTTCACGCTGGGTAAGGTAGTCCACAATGGGATCAGGAGCTGGACGGCGCCAATGGAACTGGTGCTTGGGGTTCTCCACCGTATTCCAGTACTCCTCGGTGTCCCAATATTCTTCGCGGAAGCGGAGACGTCCTGGACGGTCCTCAAAGGTCTTCCAGTAAAAGGCTACGGTGGCACTATTGAACAGCGTTCCATAGAGTTCCCTGTAATGGGCGTTGGCCTCGGAAGAGCCCAACTGATTCCAGTTGAAGATATGGGCACCGAAGAAGAAGGCGTGCTTCGTCTGCTGAACATGCACTTCAGTTCCAGCCTTCAACCCAGGGATCTCCACATAAGCATCAGCCTTACGGTAACGTTCAATGTCTGCATCAATGGCAGCCTGTGTCTTGGCATCCCATTGATTCCAGTACGCCGCACTCATCACATGATTGACGTCTTCCTCAGCAGTGTGGGGAATGGTGACTTGTGCGGTCAAAGCCGTCCCAACAGCATAGAACGCCACAAGGGAAAGCAATCTTTTCATATTCTACAACGCTTCAGAAGCTGCCAGGATGATCTCGCTGAGTGACGGATGAGCATGCACGGTATGAGCTATGTCGCTGACCGTTCCACCCATACGCATCAAGAGAGCAAGTTCGTGGATCATATCGCTGGCATGAGTTCCCAAAATATGTGCTCCGAGCAACTTGTTTTTAGGGGAAACAAGAAGCTTCACTATCCCTTCATCAGCATCCATAGAAAGCGCTTTCCCGTTGGCACGATAAAAAGATTTCAGGCTCCTGTACTCCACTCCCGCCTCGGTAAGCTGCTCCTCGGTGGCTCCAACCATCGCTGCCTCTGGATTCGAGAAGACCGCAGAAGGAATGACGTTGAGAGCATCGCGATAAGCAGAAGAATGGGGATTCGTGATATGTTCAAGCGCGCAGTATCCCTGGAATGTGGCAGCGTGGGCAAGTTGACAAAGCCCGTTGACGTCTCCGATAGCATATACGCCAGGGATGCAAGTCTGCATGTTCTCGTCAACACATATCCCACGAGGTGTGTAAGTGATACCCACATCGTTGAGATTCAATGCGTCGACATTGGCTGCACGTCCAACAGCCATCAATACCATATCGCACTCTACCTGCTGAAGTTTACCTTTCTCCTCAAAGTCAACAAGCATCGGTTCTCCCTCGTGAATAGCCTTGACGGCTGCCCCCAGATGGAAATTAATGCCACGCTTCTTGAGGGAGGTGCGAAGACGCTTTGCTACATCGCGATCGAAGGGCGGCAGGATTTCCTTCATGTACTCCACCACGTCCACCTCAACGCCAAAACTGCGGAAGATACTGGCAAACTCGATGCCTATCACCCCTCCACCGATAATGCAAAGGCGATTTGGGAGGGAAGATAGGTTGAGTATTTCGGTAGATGTCAGCACATTTCTCGCATGTGCTCCCTCAATGGGAAGGAACTTGGTAGTGCTGCCTGTGGCGATGATGATGTTAGGGGCAGAGAAAACCTGCTCGCTGCCCTCCTTCATCACCTTGACAGTATGAGCATCCACGAACTGTGCCTCACCCTCAACAAGGGTTATGCCTGGTGTCTTCATGAGCATGGCTACGCCTGAACGGAGCTTCTCTACTGTCTCGTCTTTATGGGCAACAGCATTAGCAAGTTCCTCAGCATCAGGCTGAATACTGTGTTCCTTGAGAACTTCCAACGTGTCAGCTGAGTGACAAAGACACTTCGTAGGTATGCAGCCAGCATTAAGACAAGTGCCACCAAGCTTATCCTTCTCGATGACTACAACCTCCAGTCCCAACTTTGCTGCCCTGACGGCTGTCTCATAGCCGCCAGGACCTGCGCCGATAATGATAATGTCTGGATTCATGGTCACAAACTCTTGAAGGTGAACTTAGGCTCTTTCACCGCCTTCACATCATCGAGACGTCGAATGGGAGTGTCGTGGGGAGCTGTTCGCACCATCTCTCGATTATCGCGTGCCTCCAAAGCAATCTTCTTCATCACTTCAATGAATTCGTCCAGCATATCCTTGCTTTCCGTCTCTGTAGGCTCGATCATGAGTGCCTCATGGAAAAGCAGAGGGAAATAGATGGTAGGAGCATGGAAACCATAATCGAGCAGTCGTTTGGCAACATCGAGTGTGGTGACGTGCCCTTCATCGTGGTGATCACCACCATACTCCGGACAAAGGCCATCGAACACGAACTCGTGCTTGCAGAGTCCCTCAATGGGCAGCAGATAATGGCTCTTAAGGCTCTCTTTGATATAATTTGCATTAAGCACAGAGAGTTTGCCCGCCATAGGAATATTCTCCTTTCCAAGAGAAAGCAGATAAGCGTATGTACGGATAATGACCGCGAAGTTGCCTAAGAAGAAAGATACACTTCCCAGCGATTTTTCATCAAACAGGAGATTGTATTTTCCATCCTCGTTCCTGACGACCTGCGGATTAGGCAACAGATGCTCGAGCCCCTTACGCACTCCCACAGGACCGCTTCCAGGGCCACCTCCTCCATGAGGAGTGGAGAAAGTCTTGTGAAGATTGATATGCATCACATCAAAGCCCATATCCCCAGGACGACATACGCCAAGCATGGGATTGAGGTTCGCGCCATCGTAATACATTAATCCTCCACATTCGTGAATGAGACGTGCAATTCCTGGGATGTTGTGCTCGAAGATGCCCAACGTGTTGGGATTGGTCATCATCATACCTGCCACATCAGGGCCAAGCAGAGGTTTCAAATCCTCCACATCGACGGTTCCATCAGGCAGACTCTTCACCTCGACAACACTAAATCCAGCCACAGCTGCTGAGGCAGGGTTAGTGCCATGAGCAGAGTTGGGAACAATGATTTTCGTTCGTAACGTGTCGCCTCGCTGCAGATGGTAAGACTTGATGACCATAAGGCCAGTAAGCTCACCATGAGCACCAGCATAGGGGTTGAGTGTGAAGCGTGAAAGGCCAGCAATCTCTGAAAGTGTCTTCTGCACCTCATCGTAGAGTTTCAGGCTACCCTGCATGTACTCAGTAGGAACGGAAGGATGGCAATTGAAACCAGGCAGTGAACAAAGCTCTTCGTTCAGTTTGGGATTATATTTCATGGTGCATGAGCCCAAAGGATAGAACCCTGTGTCGACACCAAAGTTATTGTTCGACATGTTGGTATAATGGCGCACCACAGTAAGTTCGTCACATTCAGGGAGAATCGTCCTCTGGGAACGTTTCAGCCCTTCAGGAAGGGAATCAATGGAATAGCCACTTATCTCCTGCTTTGGCAGCGAATATCCCACACGTCCTGACTTTGATAACTCGAAGATGAGTTTTCCGTAATACACGTTGTTCATAGTGATAAGATATTAGAGATGAGTGAATCGATTTCTTCTTTCGAACGCTTCTCTGTCACAGCAATAGTAAGGCAGTCCGGCATATTGGCTGTAGGAATGCCAAAGAGAATCCCCTTCTGAGCCAACTGGCAGCGCATCTGCTGAGCATTGTCTTTCACACGAATCGTGAACTCGTTAAGGAAGGGAAGGGAGGCATCAAATGCATCCTCGAACTTACCTGTCTTCAGCAACCTGTCATGAAGATAATGAGCACCGGCATAGCTTTGCTCATTCACCTCTCGCAGTCCCTTCTCGCCCAACAAACTCAGATAACATGCCACATAAAGGCACATAAAGCCTTGAGCGGTACAGATGTTGCTCGTTGCCTTCTCGCGACGGATATGCTGCTCACGAGCCTGCATGGTAAGCACGAAAGCACGTCTGCCCTCAGCATCGGTAGTAGCACCGACAAGTCGCCCTGGCATCTTGCGAACCAAAGCTTCCTTGGTACAGAGATAACCGATGTAAGGTCCACCGTAATTCATGGGTATGCCCATACTTTGTGCATCACCACAGGCGATATCTGCGCCCCATTCTCCTGGACTTCGAAGCACAGCAAGAGTACTGGCTACAGTATTCACCACAAAAAGGGATTTGTGAGCATGACATGCGTCAGCAAGACCTGTGAAATCCTCGATGATACCATAGTGGTTAGGTTGAGCCACGATGAGCCCTGCCACATCATCCTTTTCGAGAAGCGAAATGGCAACTGCCTTGTCCATCACTCCATCCTTGGCCACGATTTTACACAGTTCCACACCATGAAAAGAAGCATACGTCTCTACGACACGCATTACCTGAGGACTGAAGGTGTCGGATATGAGCACCTTGTTGCGCTTCTTGGCAGCATGAACACACATCAACATAGCCTCGGCAGTAGCAGTAGAGCCGTCGTACATCGAAGCATTAGAAATATCCATGCCTGTAAGGTCGGCCATCATCGTCTGATACTCGAAAATGTATTGCAGCGTGCCTTGTGAAATCTCTGCCTGATAAGGAGTATAACTTGTGGAGAACTCACTCCTGCCAGCAAGGAAAGGCACTACGCTGGGAGTATAGTGATCATACACGCCACCTCCCGCAAAGCAAACTAAAGGCTTGTTCTGTGCTGCCAAATCACCGATTATCTGGCGAACCTCAATCTCCGACTTCTCAGACGGAATATTCAAATCACCCTTCAGTTTCAGTTCCTCGGGAACTTCAGCATACAATTCCTCGAGAATCTGAACTCCGATGACTTCCAGCATCTGCTGGACATCATCAGATGTGTGAGGAAAATATTTATACATAATCAGATATACTAATTACATATCCCCTCATACTCTTGGGCATTCATCAAATCATCAAGTTCGGAAGGATCGGAGAGCTTCACCTTAATAATCCAATTCTCGAACGCGTCCTGGTTGATAAGTTCTGGCTGATCCTCGAGAGCCTCGTTCACCTCGACAACGGTGCCTGAAACAGGAGAAAAGAGATCACTTGCTGCCTTGACAGACTCAACGGCACCAAACTCCTCACCAGCTGTCACCTCATCGTCCACCTCAGGCATATCAACATAAACGACATTGCCCAACTGAGATTGTGCGTAATCAGTGATACCAATATAACCGAACTCGCCGTCTACCCTTACATACTCGTGACTCTCGGCATAATAGAGTCCTTCAATTACTTTTGCCATAATGATTCAAAATTTTATTTACACGAACATTTATTTATTCTATTTAATCCTAATCAATGGAATCCTTCTATCAACTCTTCTTGTATGATGTCTTATAGAATCTCTTCTTCACAACAATACCTGGCTGCAACTTACGATGTATGCGAACCTGAACAGGAGTCCCCAGCGCAGCATACTCAGTCTTCACCAGAGCCACACAAATACTCTTGCCCACAGAAATGGAGCCGTATCCTGTAGTTACTGTTCCTATCACCTCGTCATCAACGACAACATCATATCCATGACGTGGGATAGCCTTACCCTCAAGCTCGATACCTACAAGCTTGCGAGCAACGCCCTCTGCCTTCTGACGAGCCACGACATCCTTGCCAACAAATTCCTCCTTATCAACCTTGACAAACATGCCAAGACCTGCCTCGATGGGAGTAATGTCATCACTCAATTCATCACCATAAAGGGGAAGTCCAACCTCGAAACGTAACGTGTCGCGACAACCCAATCCACAAGGTTTGCAACGACCGCTTTCCATTAACTTGTCCCATTGCTTCTGGATAGTGGCATGAGAGCCGAAGATCTCGAAGCCATCCTCGCCCGTATAACCTGTACGGCTCACCAGTATCTCCTCTCCCTCATATTCGTTAGAGACAATCTTCTTAAACATTCCGAACAACATCTCTCTGCAATCCAAACCCAATACGTCGAGAAGCACTGTTTCTGAATTAGGCCCTTGAACTGCTAACTGGCCATAGTAAGCACTCTGGTTCTCAATAACCACATCAAACTTCTTGGCCTCTGACTCTATCCAAGCCCAATCCTTATCTTGAGTACCAGCATTCACGACAATGAAGAAACGATCATCAGCCTCCTTGTAAACCATGATGTCGTCTATCGTTCCGCCATTTTCGTGAAGCATCATGCCATACATGGTATTCCCTGCTGGCAAAGTTGAGACATCATTCGTGAAAATATGCTGAACGAAACGCTCTGCTTCTGCTCCTGTGACAAGCACTTCACCCATGTGACTCACATCAAAAACGCCACAGTCATTACGTACTGCCATATGTTCGTCAGTAATATCAGTATACTGAACAGGCATCTCGAAACCTCCGAAGGAGATCATCTTTGCATTCTGTGCCAAATGCCTCTCATAGAGGCAAGTCCTTTTGTCTGACATAATAATTCTTTTATGTTATATTTTAATTAATCTATTTCTTTAAATACATGTTATTATTTATTGGTTATTAATGATATAAGTTGGTCTTCGTTTAGATTACGAATTGACCTCTCAGGATGTCTCTCTCGAATCGCTCCGATAAGGTTTTCTCTGGTAAACATCACGCTTTCGAAGGCATCTCTGAAAGCCTTTTGAGCATCTGAGAGTTCAAAGAAGTCCCCCGTCAGGTACACGTTCCTCACGATGCTTCCTTTCAATTTGAAATGAACCTCGACAGTTCCGCATCCTTCCATCCTCGCTTCTCTCACTTCCTCATCAGGAGCTGAACTTCCATATAGGAAATCTTCTTCGTAGTAAGACTGCTCTATCTCCTCAATCTCTCTCACGTCGCTCTCCTTCAGCGTAATGCTCCTATCCGTAAGCATCTCACGCAGTTGGCCTCTCAACCACTTTACCTCCTGCTGCTCAGAAAGCCCCTCAGGAGAGTTCAACATACCTTTCAGCACGCCTACCCTCGCTCGTATGCTCTGCACTCCCTTGGCCTTGAGCTTCAAGGGATTGGAATGCAAGGCACCTTGCAACAGGTCAGGATCTGTATCATAAAGCATCGTCCCATGAACCACATCACGTTGTCCCAAGTGATAGAACGCGTTGCCACAAACCTTGCCTCTACCCATCAGAATGACATCATTGCGTCCATGTACCTCCACATTTGCCCCAAGCCTTCTCAACCCTTCTGCTTCAGTATCGGCATATTCACGGAATATTTCCTCCACCTTGCCACGAGGTGTGATAAGACTCATCATAATGTTTCCTTCATCGGCAAAGATGGCACCTCCACCGCTTTTTCTGCGGATAACATCGATCTCGTGCTTACGGCAAAAATCGAGATTCACCTCCTGATGAGCCACCTGATTTCGCCCCATGACCACCGTCCTGCCAAGCTGCCAGGTGAAAAGATAATTGTCTTCAGGAAGATTTCTGGCAATCCATTCCTCCGCAGCAAGATAGAAAGGAGCTCTCTTTCTTGCTCCGCCAGAGACCTGATGAGACCTTTCCTCAGGAATCTCTACATAACATGCGGGGAAATGCGTTGCCTTCATTATTTCATCTACTTACTTTCGTAAATCCAATCAGTTTCCTTTAATGAGATTAATGATAGCAGTCACTGTGGAAACAGTAATAGGACCTTCACCAACCACATCCGGATTCTTCAGAGCATTAATGGACGTTTTCTTTTCAAGGATATAATCAGCCAAGATCTTCACGTCCTTATCATCCACTTTATTGTCCCCGCTCACATCGCCTAACAATTTCCCTCCTTTGATGGTAACGACAGGCTTCTCTGGCGAATAGATTTCCCTCACCACTTTAGAACCTGCTTGTTGCGACTTCAACACGATGCAATAGGTGCCCGTTGGAATGGAGGCTGGAATATTAAGATATGCATTATGGCCATGGAGATAAAATCTTGGTTCCAAATTACTGGCAGAATAAACTTTTCCCAAAGCATAACTGATGCTTCCGTTGCAGGCGTATGCCTTGATGTCACCCGTGAAGGATTGGAAAGAGAGGTTCAACAATTCTGAATCGGCTGGGATGGTGACTAACATTCCTTTTCCCGCTGAATAGACAGAGTTGTCCACTTTATAGAAAGAGCAACCAAAGGATATGCCATCATCAACATGGTTATCAGGTTCGATTCCACAGTAGAAACTGCAGTCGTAGGAATAATTTACATCATCTCCTCCTGTGCCAGAATCATAGGGTTCCAAATTATCGATGAGGAAATATGCATTGTAAAAGCCAGCCCAACCCCAGTTGACATGATAGTAAGGAGTAGAGCCATCATAACGGAACCCATCGATGATAAAGGCATGACCATTATTTACCTTAGAAATGCCACCCACATAAACAGGACGCCTTCTCATTAATTCGTTCTGGATATGCTCATGCAAACCAGATTCACTGAAAAAAGAGGAATACACAACCTCAAGACTCGGATCGAAAGAGAAATTATTGATAAGAGCTGATGCTGCATCATTATAATAGGCAAAGCTCAAATCTGTGCCATAGTCCATCTCTACGGTTGCTCCACAGGCAGCATGAAGTTTTGCCACTTCTTCTGCCTCCTCATCAGAATAGCCACAGGGATACTGATAACTGGAACCATTGATGGTAAAATAGTTTCCAGTCTTCGTTGCAGTCAGATAAAATACTTCGTCCAACGAATTGCTTGGAACGTACTTTCTCGCATAAGACCAATGCGAGGTACCATCCTCCTGAATACCTATATAGAGACGATAGTTCCCGTCGTTGATATTGGAGGGAAGTGTGGGATACAACCAATAGTGATAATAATAGTAACCACTTTCGAGTGAATTTACATGGCCCTCTTCTGGAATGGGACGAATGAAATTGCCCTTATTGTCAGCGAGAATAAATTGAACCTTGAATGACAAAGTCCTACTTGTCTCATTGGCAAATTCTATGAGATCTATACAGGCGTATTCAACAAATTCTATACCAGAGAGCGACATCACCTTTGAATTCACAACTGTTTCATTCGCGGTATAAGGCGGTACGTATGCCTTATAGGTGTCTTTTATCTTCGACCAGTTGAAAGTAGTGGAAGAACAATTCCATGTAACAGGAATGTTGTCAGATCTTGTATTATAGCTGATGTCGCTTCCTTTCATTCTACTTGGGTACTCATAATATTTCATTATCTGTGACATAGCTGTAGCCACACAACCTGTCTGTGTTTTGGTTCCGCCGATAGAAGGGCAAGCATTGTTATAGGGCGTACCTTGATCAAAGGCGATATCGCCCAAGAGAGGTTCCACAGAAGGGGCAGAACTTTTAGCAAAGAACTTACCACGCGTTCTTCTTTTGGCCACATAGTTTTCAGGTGTCGCTTTCATCTTCTCGACGAACCTTTCCAGGTAAGCTGTCATTGCTTCAGGCAGGCGTCCACGAATAAAAGCATCTGAAGCAGAATAGGCGATTATTTCAGGCAAACGAGTATCAGCTGAAACTATCACATAGCCAGGCGCATTATTGGTAAAGGAAAAGACGTAGAACGCCTCCTCACCATTCTCCAGCAGACTGGCATCTAGGAGGTCGGAGGACTTGCATCGCACGCCTAGCAGCGGCACAGCAAATGGGTCGCTCCGTGTCTCACTCAGATTAAATGCAGCGTAGGCGATGGATTTCATTTCCTCCATCGTCCTCTGCGCAGCATGCAGGGATAAGGTCGCCATAAGAGCTATCATTAGCAACATGGAAACTCTACTTTTATTAGATAAATGGATTCTTTTCATCATTTATATGTAGTGAATGTCTTTTTCTGTGTGGATCGGAAGAACATATCCTAAAATAATCAGGCATAGAAGGGACCTAACGAGTTGGAAGATGGCTGAGAAGAGACAAGCTCAATAGGAAGGCCATCAGGGTCGTGGATGAAACAGCATTGTTCACCATTGAGAGTTGTACGGACAGGTTCATGTGGAACACCCATATGTTCCAACTCTTGGATCGTTTGGGCCATATCGTCAACTGTGAAGGCAAGATGTCGGAGGCCACATGCCTCAGGATATGAAGGACGATCAGGAGAATCTGGGAAAGTAAAGAGCTCAATAAGATACTCGCCATTGAGGGAGAGTTTCGTCATCATGGAACGACGATCTGCACGATATTCCTCACTGATTATCCGGCATCCCAGAACTCTACAATAGAACCCTATGGAGGCCTGATAATCAGAGCATATAATAGCTATATGATTTACTTTCCTAAGTCTCAGCATATAAAGGGTACAAGAGTTTAAACCTTGGGTAACTTCCAAGGCTCACGATAAGTCTTGCACAGATAAGTGTCGGCTTCAGCATCGTGGAAGGTCTTGCCATCCCATGTGAGCTTTTTGCCTGTACGATAGGCGATGTTGCCCAGATGAGCGAACTTGGCGATATGAGCACCTATCTGGATGCTGGCATTGCAATTAAAGTTTCGATCCTTGATGCAGGCCAAATGGTTCTTGACGTGGAGATTGAGACCACCCTCACCATAAGCTTTTTGAAGGGCCACAGGCTCCATACGCTCATTGCCATTCACCCGTTCAGGAATGACTTCCCATCCACCGCGATCGATGACAAGTGTACCATTCTCTCCCACGAATCCCAAGCCATGTGAACGCTTGTAACCTCCATCATCGATACCGATAGCATGATCCCACATGACAGTGAAGTCGTTGAAGGTATAGATGGTTTGCAAGAGGTCAGGAGTCTCGCAAGCATCGTCAGGATAACCGAACTTGCCGCCTGAAGCCATGATGCTGTTGGGAGCAGTAACATTCATTCCATAGAGTGCATAATCCAACAAGTGAACTCCCCAGTCAGTCATTAGGCCACCCGCATAATCCCAGAACCAGCGGAAGGTGAAATGAAAGCGATTACGATTGAAGGGACGCTTGGGAGCAGGGCCAAGCCACATGTCATAATCTACGCCTTCAGGAACTGCCTCGTCAGGCTTGACAGGAATGGATGGACACCATCCTTGATAAGAGAAGACGCGGACAGTACGTATCTTGCCCAACTTTCCACTATGAACAAAATTCATGGCATCCTGCCAATGAGGGTCACTACGCTGCCACTGGCCAACCTGTACTACACGCTTATATTTCTCGGCAGCACGAACCATGATATTACACTCCTCGATACTATTGCCCAAAGGTTTCTCGCAATAAACATCCTTACCTGCCTGACAGGCTGCTACCAGCTGAAGACAATGCCAATGATCAGGCGTACCGATAATGACAACGTCAATATCCTTGTTGTCGATGAGTTTACGCCAATCCTTGTAAAGATGAGGAACCTTCTTTCCCTGTAATTTCTCTGTATCGGCAGCACGTCGATCCAGTACACCTTGGTCAATATCGCAGAGAGCTATGCAGTCGACTTCAGGGTTGCGGAGAAAAGACTGCAAATTGGAGAATCCTTGTCCATTGCAACCTATCAAGCCTAAATGAATCTTATCATTTGCGCCTACAGGTTTCGCTGCAGCACGGATCATGAGGGGACTTAATGTAAGACCTGCACTAAGTGCAGCACTCTTCTCAATAAAATCTCTTCGTGTCATATTTTTTCCTTTTTTGTGGTTAATATTAGATTTTTATATGATGCAATATTTAATCGGTTACGAGAGAAAAGCTAATGAATCACTCCAGATACTTGCTGAAGAACTCCCAAAGGACTTCACCAGTATCCATGTCGTCTGCGAACCAGCAATGAGGCGCACCTATTACTTCATAGAGCCAAACCTCAGTCCCTTGATCGCCAAGCAGATATTTATGACGAACGATGGGACGATGCTTACGAGTATGATCGTAAACCACTGTATCGCGCATCTCTATCTCACAACGATCGGCAGCTGCCACAGCATGAACAGCCATCGGAACAGCGATATAGGGATTCCATCCACCTTTGTTTTCAGGATCGCCTTCCCACATGGAGGTGGTATCACTGGTTCCATGAATCTCCAGGAAAGGAATGGGACGAGGAATGTTGCGTTCCTTATATATCCATTGCATGGTAAGACCTGCCAAGGAACCAAAAGCCTTGAAAACCTTCTGGTTTGAATATGCCAAAAGATAACACATCTCGCCACCGTTGGACATTCCTGACAGGAAAGTGTTCTTGACACTAAGGTGATACTTCTTCTGGACAAAACGGGCCATGCGACACATCGTCTTCACATCGTCCACTTTCCAACCATCCTGCATCGGATAGCCCACATTCCAGCTATGTCTCCCTGTGGGATCCTTGAGGCCAATGGGAATGCAAACTGCGAACTTGTGCTTATCGGCTGTTTGACATAACAAGTCATTCACTTCTCCAGCACTTCCATAACCATGCAAAATGAACACCAAGGGGGCATCCTGAGCTAACCCTTGAGGACGATATAGACGGAAGACGCGATACTGGCCATCTATCTTGAGGCTATCACGTGTGTATTCGCGAGCACCTAACGTGATGGCACCAAAGCTCAAAAGCATTACTGAGAGAAGAAATATTCTTACCTTCATATCAAAATATCTTTTGCCATTTCTATTTTGCCTGCGTATAACCCTCTGAATGAAGAAGTTCCACGATACGAGGCCGCAAATCACCCTGAATGACTATCTCGCCATCCTTGGCAGTACCTCCCACTCCACACTTCTGCTTGAGCATTTTCCCCAATGCAGCCAAATCTTCGTCAGAACCCACGAAACCGCGAACAAGGGTGACCGTCTTGCCTCCCCTGCCAGCACGCTCCATGCTGACGCGAAGCTTCTGTTGCTGCTTGGGCAAGGTTGAGGGCTGATCTGAATCCTCCTCCGTAAAGTTGAAATCAGGATTAGTACTGTAGACCATCCCCAGTCGTCGTTTCCAATCGTTGTTAGCCATATCCTCTACTCCATACTGATATGATAATTACTTCAAACCATATTTGCGCAGAATCCGGGTTACAGGCTTCATGATGGACTCGGCCCAAAGGGTATAGCCGTAATCTCCAGGGTGTACGCCATCCACGCTCGTCTCGTGGGTATGTGAAGTGGCATTCGTCTTGCGGATATAGTAGACGTCATCATAACGATTGACAGCCACCTTCATGATGCTGTCCACAAAGTCTTGACGCGACTGCTCATTCTTCTGGCTTGCCACGCTGAAATTGCGATTCTCGCGATAGATGGTTCGTTGGAAGATGAGAGGCTTGCCAGGATGAGCCTTCTGGAGTTTCTCTATAAAGGGGAACAGACGCTCACGGATTTCCGTAATGCTTGGGTTAGAGAAAGTGTCGAAAACAAAGGCATCTGCCTGGGTAGCACATAGAACATCGCAGAAATACGACTGCAATTTGCAATTGCCTGCGCATCCAAGGTTTAGTACCTGGTATCCTGTAGCACGGCTGAACTGGGAGGGATAGCACATGCCTGCACGAGAAGTGCTGCTGCCGTGAGTGAAACTGCTGCCAAAGAAAGCGATGCGATGGCGGAAGGGATTCTCGAGGGGCTGAATGTGGCTGCCTTCCTGAACTCCTATCTGCACGCTGTACTCCTCGCTCTGCAGAGGGAAATAGAGCAGACATTCCTTTTCCGAATCATCCATGTTATTGAGCACAACCTGATTGCGACCCAAATCCTTGTCTGGCGCAACAGCTGAATTGGCGTAAAGCCACTTGCCATCCTTGCGGACATAAAGGTCGAACCCACGAGCAGCAAGTCCGTTCGTGTTGTTGGGAAAAGCTGTGGTACCATACGAAGTCTTTACGGAAACAACGGTAGAATTCGTGCGGAAAGCACAAGCCACACCCACACTATAGCGCACCTGAGTGTTCTCGCCCTTCGTGAAACCTGTGAAACGAACTGTGTCCACACGTTGATAGGGAACTGGATTCTCAGGGAAGAACTGCCCCAGCATAGTCAGGTCCTTTGCCTCGGTGAAAACATATTTCACATCCATGGGCGTCTGAGCGAACGAGAAACTGCTCAGCAGAACCACGCAGAAAAATGGTAACCTAAAACGCAACACGTTGAAAAGGCAATCACAACACGTTAACTTCTTCATCACAACACGTTGACTTTTTAATTTCGACACGTTAACTTTTGATTAAGAATGAGTCACTATACCTTCAGGAAAACCTTATGCTTATAGAGGAAATAGAGGAAGAGCCATTGAATGGCAATGAAGCAGCACTCAGCCACAACAGGTTGGTATAGCTCAGGGAACTGGTTGACGAATCCATCAAATACTGCATGCTGGACGCCTCCAAAGAATGCAAAGCGGCGAGCCAAATAGATGGTAATGGAGTTCATACCTATCACCACGAAGAAGAAATCCCAATGGCGCCATTTCAGTACATCTATAATAAAATAGAACAACGTGAACATCAGCAGGGAATAACCAGCCACAGCGCAAACGAAGGAACTTGACCAGAGAGCCTTGTTGATGGGATAAAAGAAATTCCATCCCCATCCAATCAAGGCGAAGACTACGCCAGCCAGCGCTATGTAAAGGGTCTTCTTGCGAGGAGAACACGTTTCATCGTCCTGTTTGACGAATCGACCTGTCAGCATACCCAGCAGAGCCGTTCCGATAGCAGGAATGGTGGAGAAGAGGCCTTCAGGATCATACTCAGGACGATAGCAATGAACGCCCAGAATCATGCGGTCGAGCCAGCAGCCGATATTCCATTCCTTGGAGAGAGAGTCAGCTCCCTCTGGAGCCCCTGGGGCAATGAGCAAGATGTTGCACAACCAATATCCGAGAAGGATAAAGGCTACAATGGCCAGAATCTTCTTCAAGTCCTTTACGCTGGTGTATATCAAAGCGGCAAACATCCAAGCCAAACCGATACGCGACAACACAGAGCAGAAGCGAAGGGTATCCCAATGGAAATCGAGCAGGCCATTATAAAGCAATCCCCAGAAGACGAGCATCAGCCCGCGATGAATAATCTTCTTGTAGATGGCTCCCTTTGACTTGCCCTTCTCCAACTGGCTGGCCAAGGAGAAAGGCCAAGAGATACCTGCAATGAAAAGGAAGAGGGGGAAGATGGTGTCGTGATGGCGAAGTCCATCCCAGGGTACGTGCCCCATATGGTCAGAAATCACTTGCCACGCTCCATTGTCAGGGAACAGTTTGGCAATAGCAACGATGAGAGCAGCGCCTCCAGAAATGAAAAACATGTCGAAGCCTCGCAAAGCATCCAGGGATTCAAGTCGTTTCATGGGTATTCTGTATTACTTGTATTTTGATATTAAATTTATGAATATAGGGACAAATTTAACAAAAGAATTTCAAAAATAGGTCTTTGGAGGATAAAAACTCTGTTTTCGTGCCTACTTTTCTTGAAAAAATCGAAAGAAATGCGGATATTTGCAATTGAGAAACGAAATCACAACAATGATAACCGCATGAAAAAGTACCTAAACACGTTGGGAATCTTTTCCCTATTCCTTATTCTTGCATCAGCATGCAGTTCAAAGCATGAAGTCATCATGACAAAAGCCGAGCTGATGGATAAAATCCAAGGCGGTTGGGCTGCTCAAACCATCGGCTGTGCCTATGGTGGCCCTACAGAGTTCCGCTATCAGGGGCAAACCATTGCCGACAGTATTCCCATCGAGTGGACAGATCATCAGGTGAAGGATTTCTTTGACAACCAACCAGGACTATTCGATGATGTCTACATGGACTTGACTTTCCTGGACGTACTTAACCGTTTGGGAAACGATGCTCCTGTGGATTCCTTTGCATTGGCTTTCGCTCATGCCGATTATCCTCTATGGCACGCCAACCAGGCTGCCCGATGCAACATACTCCGAGGCATCATGCCACCTGAATCAGGACATTGGCGCAACAATCCGCATGCTGACGATATCGACTATCAGATAGAAGCTGACTACGCAGGCATTCTGTGCCCTGGATTACCCAATCTGGCAAGCAGATACTCCGATAAGATAGGTCATATCATGAACTATGGCGATGGATATTATGGCGGAGTCTTCGTGGGTGCTATGTACACTCAAGCTTTCATCATGACGGATATCCCAACAATCGTCAATAATGCTCTAACGACAATTCCTGCTGAGAGTCATTTCCATCAATGCATCAGCGACGTGATAAAGTGGCATAATCAATACCCAGATGATTGGCGCCAAACATGGCAACTCTGTCAGGAAAACTATGCTGACGAGGTAGGTTGTCCTGAAGGAGTGAAACGTCCTCTGGACATCGATGCCAGCATCAATAGTGCCTACATCGTGATTGGCCTGTTGTATGGCGAGGGTGATTTTGGCAAGACGATGGAAATTGCTACCCGTTGCGGACAAGACTCTGACTGCAATCCTGCATCGGCTGCCGGCATACTGGGATGCATGATGGGATACAGTCAAATTCCTGAGGAATGGAAAGTGGGATTGAAAGACATTGAGGAAAAACCTTTCAAGTTTACAAATATCTCATTGAAAAAGGCTTACGAGTATAGTCTTGAACTGGCACTTCAAAATATAAAGCAGACAGGAGGACGCATTTCTGGAGACCAAATCACACTCCGTCCAGAGAAGCCTAAAGCTGTACCTATGGAAGAATGTTTCCCTGACATTACGCCCAAAGAATTGCTCCCAGGAAACACTTTGGACCAACTGGGTAAGATTGAGTTCGATGGCTGTGGTATTGTTGTTAGCAACTGGATACAAAGTCCTCGTCCTGACTATGTGGCAGAGGTGGAAGTCTATATCGACGACAAACTGGAAAAGACTGTTACTTCGGCTGCTGACTATCACGACAGGAGTCAAGAGCTGTGCTGGTTCTACGATCTGGCAGAGGGCCATCACACGATGGAACTTAAATGGCTCAATCCCGAAGAAGGAATCCAAATAAACTGCCACAGCATTTTGGTATACTCTAAACAATCAACAAAAGAATGAGACCATACATAATTATATTAATGCTGTGTGCCACGTTGGCTGTTGGCGCACAAAACATCACAGGAAGAATCACCTGCAATGGCAAAGGAGTGCCTAACGTGGTAGTATCTGATGGTTACGAACTAACCAAGACCAATCATGAAGGATACTATGAGTTGCGTTCTCTGAAGCAGAATGGATACGTTTTCTACACTCTGCCGTCAGGATACGAACCAGAAGTGAAAAATGGATTCATTCCTATGTTTTGGGCTCAACTAACTGAAGATACGAATACCAACGAAGAACACAACTTCTCGCTTCGGAAAGTCAAAAACAAGAAACATTATCTTGTAGTAGGTGCTGACAGTCATTTGGCTGATCGAAGAAGTGATCTCAAGCAGTTCAGAAACGGTTTCATGGAATGTCTGAAGAAAGAAGTAAAACAAGCTGGCAAGACTCCCATCTATTCTACCATTCTGGGTGACCTCTCGTGGGATACCTATTGGTATGACAGGAATTTCGGACTCAAACATTTCATGAACACTTTGATTAAGGAGAATTATCCTATCATTCTGTTTCCTGTGATAGGCAATCATGATAATAATGGCGCCATTTCTGCAGGAGAAGATTGCGATTTCCTGTCAGCGGGCATGTTCCGACGGGTCATGTGTCCTAACTATTATTCATATAATTTGGGCGAAGTTCACTATGTGGTACTCGACGATATCTATTACAAGAATATTGATAATGGTGGGAAATACAATAAGGGTATCGTGGGATCACGTAATTATGATGGTTACATCACTCCAGAGCAATTCAACTGGCTCCGTAAAGATCTGGAACAAGTTGACAAGGAAACACCCATCATCGTGCAAGTTCATATTCCCATCTGGAAAATCGATACGAATACTTTCGAGACTTTTGCCTCTCTTACGAACCACAACAACGAGAACTCCAGTGAGGCTTTGGGTGAGATACTGAAGGATTTCAAACAAGTATTTATTCTCTCAGGCCATACGCACCACAATTATCATGCTCATCCCCAAGCCTATCCAAATATTCACGAGAACAACATCGCAGCTATCTGCGCCACATGGTGGGCAACAGGCGAACTGACAGTCCGACACATCTGCAAAGATGGTTCACCTGGCGGTTACGAACTTTTCTCCATTAATGGGAAAAAGATCAAATGGCAGTATCATTCCACTGAGAAAAACGATGAATCCCAATTCCGTATCTATGATATGAATAAGGTAAAGGAATTCTATCAAACCGATGAAACCATAAAGGCTATCTTAGAGAAATATCCCAACCGAACAAACTACGGTACAATTAGTGATAATAACATTCTATTGAACATCTATGACTACGACAGAGATTGGAAAATTAAGGTGACAGAAAATGGCGTAAGCTTACCTGTTAAACGAGTAACTACTGAAGATCCGCTCCATACCCTAACTTACGATGTTCCTACGTTCAAAGCTGAAGGAACTTATGGATCAGGTTCCATTACAGGTATATATGGCCATTTTTTCCTCATTCAAGCTAATACAGCTACAGAGGATATAAGCATCAGTGTGACTGACTCATTCGGACAAACTTACACCACCAAGTTCCATCGACCTGCTCCCTACACTATAAAAATGCAATAACACACAAAAATCGATACTAAATCAATGAAAATATCATATCGTACCATACTGCTGATTGCTGCCATAATGAGTCAAATCTCCATTCGGGCACAATATGACTGGACAGCAATGATCAACAATGCCAGTTTCGAAAAAGGAACTTCAGGATGGACACTAGACAGTAATGTGTCAGGATGGGAAGATTTTTTCATAGCCACCGAAGGAGCAGCTGATGGCATCAGACACTATAATATTTGGGCTCAACGTATCAGGTCTCTCAACATATATCAAAATGTAACACTCCCTGCTGGTAAGTATACATTATCAGCCCAACTAAAATCAAATACGCAGGGACTCAATAATCAGCATGTCTATGCTGTCACCAAATCTGGAGTCAAAAATTCTGGTACACTTGCCTCTGCAGGAAATATGGAATGGACGACACTAAATGTGGATTTCTCCATCGACGAAGAAGAAACCATAACTATTGGAGCTCGAAGTACTGGTAACGGATCCACAGAAAAAGGATGGTTCTGCATCGATGACTTCCGTCTACAAAGTAACACTGGCGAGTGTCCGCATCAATCTGTAGAACAAGTCACATCAGCCATAACTCTCAATGCAAATCGTGAACTCCATATTACAAGTAACACACCATTCTCAACTACAGGATTTGTAGACATTGCTGATACTGGGGCTGCCATCTACTTCGATGGTTTACGCCCTTCATCGGTAATGCGCAGTCTTTCCCATATTACTATACAAGGCGAAACAGCTAAAAGTGAACAAAACTGCCAGTTACGCCCTTATGATCATGGTACGCTATTGCTACCCTATGGCGTCGAGAGTCAAGAGGAAGACGGTTTTCATCCACTCACTGTTTACAGCGAGAAAAACTGCCAAGGCACATCATGCGACCTCTTCGGCATCGAGAACAGCAATGGATACATGAACACATTAAGCAATGACAAACTCAATAATCAGATTCGCAGTTTTACCCTCAAGCGAGGATACATGGTTACATTTGCTTTACAAAATGAGGGTTATGGGTATCAACGCTGCTTCATAGCAAGTGACAAAGATTTGGTGGTCAATGAGTTACCTGATATCATGGACAAACGCATTAGCTCATATCGTATCTTCCGCTTTAATAATATTGGGAAAAATGGTGTGGCAAACATCACTGATCAAGGACGACTCCGTAAACTTAATTGTACATGGACCTATACATGGGGAGCAGGTCAAAGTTTGGGTACCGATTATGAATGTGTACCACACATGAATCACCTATGGAGCAATTCTACATATTCGTTGGGTGCTAATGATCAGTCACCTTACCTCAAAACTGACAATGAGCCAGGTAACAGCAGTGATCCATCACCTGCCACAGTGCTCCAAGAATTAGAGCGATGGAATGATCTTATGCGAACTGGTCGACGACTGCTCACACCTTCCTCACATGATGGGAGTACCAATTGGTTTGCTACCTTTTTAGACAGTATCGACTCCAGAGGTTGGCGATGTGATGTCTTAGACATACACTGCTATTGGAACGAAGGAACATACAACAACATCAAGAGTTCATGGGTGGATCGCTACAAACGTCCTGTCTGGATTACAGAATTTATCTGGGGCGCATCCTGGAGTGGAGGATTAGGTATTTTCAGTGTGGCAACGACAAGTGATCAACGCAACAATCCATCTGCCGAGATCCTGGAGCAGAACAAAACCGTGTTGACTCGTATCTGGAACAAACTCAATGATTGGGATTATGTGGAGCGATACGCCTATTGGAATGATGAAGCAAACTGCTCCAAAATAATGATCAGCGGGAACCTGACACCTGCAGGCGAAGTATATGCCCAGATGGAAACGGGCACCAGCTATTCAGGCAACTATGATTTCGTGCCTACCGATTGGAGATTAGCCCCTCCAAAAGACCTGACAGCCACTTTGAACCAGGCAACCCACATCTGCACTATTACATGGACAACCTACAACGGTGACCTCTCCAACACGATGGCTCTTCAACGAAGAGTAAACTCGGGGACGTGGGAAACTTTGCAGGAATGGACTCGGCCGGATCAACTCAAATACTCCTATCGTGACGAACTGACAGAGACGGGCAACTATGAGTATCGGATTCATGAGGTAAGCTACAAAAACAAAAATGTCAACAGCCCCAGCGTAAGCGTGTTTGCGGCCTATAGCAACGGCACGGAGCAACTGCAGTATGGAACTCTGCAGGCAAGCAACACCGAGACCATGAAAGTCACTTGCAAGGAACTCGTCAGTCGACCCATTGTCTTCATGGGAATCCCCACCAACTCCAACAGCACATTGGGACTCGTTCCTCACATCAGCTCCATAACCAACAGTCAATTCACTTTCAACTTCCAACCCTGGAACATACCTGGAACAACCACAATGAGCAAGAATGAGAGTGTGGATTTCCTGGCCATCAAGGCCGGTGATTATCACTGGGGAGATATGCGTGCCGAAGTAGACACCTGCCAATATACTCGCGAAGATGGCACTATATCCAAAGGAATACAGGAAACGGCTGTTGAAATCTTCTTTAACGAACCTTTCCCTGAGGACGTAATACCCATTGTGATCGTACAACCCTTTAAAACTGGAAACAGCACTCTGCCTGTAATTGCCAAGGCTTACGACATCACTAACCAAGGCTTTAAGTTAAGACTGCTCAAGCAGAATGGCGAGAGTGGTCATATCTCATCACACTCTGTCTACTACCTGGCTATCACTCCTGGTTCTGCGAATCTGGATGAGCTCGGAAAGAGCATTTATGCCGGACGGTTCCAGAATCCTGTGGGTGGATCAAGCGCTGTGCAATGCAATTTCATCGACGAGACAGGAGAGCCGTATTATTTCAAGGAGCCGTATGTCATAGCACAAACCCAAACCCTCAATCTGGGGTATGCAAACCTCCTGCGCCGCAGTTCAGACAGCACCCTTAAGGTGGAAGATGCAGAAGGCAACACATATCGTGGCACCTCAGGATTACGCATCCGTCGCCAGATGGACAGCAGTCTCTCAGCAGCCGAACTGGGGACCAACTCTGCCTCAGAAAATGGAGATTACGTAGGTTACGTGGTCATCAATAACCTGACCATTTCCGGCGAAACCAAGATTTCCTCTCCCGTGAACTACACTCCCGTCTCGAACGACATCATCTATGATCTCCAAGGTAGAAGAATCCCACAAGCCACACCTCTCCTTCCTGGAATTTACATACGGAACGGTCATAAGTTCCTGATAAAATGAAATAAAGAATAAAGAACTATAAAGTATTCCGCGGAAAATGAAAAACAAATCTTACTCATCCTTTTTTAGGTTGCTTCCCTTGCTCACAATTATTCTTTTGGGAGCAAATGAGATAGCAGCCCAACAAGTCGTCTCAGGTGTATATGTCGGCGGTCATATCCGCAGGAATCGCCCAAGTACAATAAGCACACTCCGCAATTCGGGATTTACTTACGTCATCCTGTTTAATGTCCATGTGGAAAGCGATGGAACCCTGACTACCGACGGTGAGACTATCGTGAAGAATGGAGAATACGTCTTCACCAAAACCCAACCTTATTACCAGCAGGATGTGGCAAACTTGAAGACTGCTCCAACAAGTATCCAACGTGTGGAAATATGTATTGGAGGATGGGGAAACACATCATACGAAAACATTAAGAAACTGGTTAATTCCAGCGGTACAGCATCCAACTCTATTCTTTACAAAAATTTCAAGGCTCTGAAAGATGCCCTGCCTGAAATCGATGCTGTCAACAACGATGATGAACATTGTTACGATGCCGAGACAGCCTCTAAGTTTCACATCATGATGCATCGGTTGGGATACAAGACTACCCTCGCTCCATATACCAACAAGAGCTTTTGGACGAGTCTTTGCTCCAAGATACATGCCAGTCGTCCGTGGGCAGTAGACCGTGTCATGGTGCAATGCTATGATGGCGGAGCCTACAACAACCCCTCCGATTGGAATTTTAGTGAGTGCAAGACACGTCATGCAGGCCGCACCAATTATCAAACCGAAATGAACAAATCCATCGCACAGATGGAAACATGGTATAAGAACAAGGCTGCCATAGGTGGATTTGTATGGGTATACAACGACGAGACGTGGAATCTTAACCAATGGGCATCGGCCATGAACCGCACGTTCCAATGCATGACTGTGGCTCAGGAGGATGTTGTCATCAATTGCTACAGCGAATACAATTATGGTGGGTACTGTGTAGGCCTTCCGGCAGGTGAGTTCACCCAAGCAGACCTTGCACTTTACGGAATCGCAGCGAATGACATTTCATCCGTGGAATTAGCAAAAGAGGGATACAAGATCCGTATGTTCAGAAGTGTGAATTGTACAGGCACTTCCTATAGTTGCATGCGTTCCATTGCCCGAATGACCACCTCATACAACAATGCCATCCGGTCCATTACAATTATTCCCGACGAGGAAACAGGTATCCGCGATATAGCCGCTCCTGAACCTTCTCTCTATCCCAAGGAGGGAGCCATCAACATACAGCATGCACGCGGAGAACTCATCAGCATTTTCAATGCTGCCGGCCACATGGTATACTCGGCTAAGGCTGAACAGAACGACGAAACCATCTCTCTCCAATCACTTCCATCTGGAATTTACATCATCCACGCAGGAAATAAGACGGCAAAGGTGAAAAGATAGGTTTTTTTTCACGAAAATGCGTCGTTTTTTAGGGAAAAATGCGTTGTTTTGGGTGTTTTAACGCGTTGACTGAGCCATTTTAACACGTTGACAGACCTTTTTCGACACATTGAAATTGCCGTCTCTGTTGGAGGCGGTTTTGTAAGTGCCTGATTATCAGGGAGGAAGAAAAGTGAAAAGAGCAAAGCGTGACAATTGGGACAATTAGGACAATTAATTTCTGCACGTTCCGCTGCTCGCGGGGAAGGGAGAATCTTCTCTAAATAATTAGTTATAACGGTAATATAACTAACTAATATATATATACTTATAACATTATATTTATTATATATATAATTATTATTATTCAATAATATTATTATCAATATCATATATATACCTATATATATTATTATCTATAGTTGTATTTATTTCAGTAATCAGAAATGGCTACTCTGGTGAGGTTTTCAGCAAAAAAAAGGAGGGAAAAGCAGCAAAAAATGCAGATTTTTGAATGAAAAATGCAGGAAAATGAGCTAAAAATGAGGTGTTTTTCAGGAGAAAACGATAAGTACTACACAGTAGCACTACACTTAACTAACTGATTATTAACAACATAAACTAATAGCCTCATTCCCTTGACTCGTGATTTGGGAGAGTTTGGAGCAAAAATTAATTGTCCTAATTGTCCCAATTGTCACGCTGGGGGGAAAATAAGCTTTGCCGGCAATCGCGACTAGAGTTGAGCTGCGCTAATTTCTATTCCGTTTTAGCGTATAAGTATTGGTGTTCCGGCCATCCTCCATTTGATACAGCACCCAACTGTTTCCGTCTGGTTGGGCTTCAAGCCTCCAGTCAAAGTCCGGATTCATCAGCAGTTTTCTGACAGAGCGTGGAAAGGCGTTTGCATGGCGAGCGTCTTCCCAAGTGCGTATCGTCGAGAAGATCCGCTCTTTCTGGGGACATTTCTCAACATCCTCCTGATTGATAGATAAGAAGTAGGTCGCTCCATATCCTACGGCAAGGGCTTCTACGTGTTCGTATTGCTCTACAAAAGAGGTGTCTTTTATGGCGAAGTTATTCCCGAAGGAAACGGGGAAAAAGTTAGAGTAAGTGACGTCGCGCAAATCCTTCCCCTCGCTGGTGGTGCTGCCCCATTCCCTGGTATCCAAATCATACATGTTACGCCCACCCCCTACGTTCCATACACTTTGATAGTGCCATGAGGCTTCCGACAGGGTTGCGCCCGAGAAGCGGATATAGGGTACACCCAATTCGTGGGCGTGTTCGAACAGAACCCTGAAGAAACGTTTGGCAGCATAATATCCGTGGCCACTATTGAAGAGAAACTCCTGCCCGTCAAAGTCGTACATGCTTACTCCGCTATGCTTGGCCACTTCGGCATAGTATTTGGCTATCTCATCCTGAAGTGCCATGTTCGGAATCAGGCCTTCGTAGCCCCAGGGCAATGTGACTTGCGGTTTGTAAACGGTGTCTAGGGCATGATGGGATACAGCCTTCGTGCCCCAGTAGCCTCTCTGCACATTCTTCAGCCTATAGGGGTATGAGTCAGAAACACCAAGATAATGAATCAGTTCATGCCCTATTTTAACCATATTCAACTCCTTGCAATGGCCTTGCCAACTAGCAATTTCCTCCATGTAGGTGGGGTCGTCGATAATGATAATAGTGTCCTCGGGGGAAAGGTCTTTCATCAACACCCTCTTCTGCTGGTAGCACAGGCTGTCGCTAGGTTCAGGGCTTGCATCCATCGTGCCGGGAGCTAGGGAGTTGGTGATACAGACACGCCCCAGCATCAGACCCTCGGTCTCTGCCATATCGGCATATTCGCGATGAGACTTGTTGTTGCCGCTGCTGAAACGGAAAGGTTTTGCCGACTGATTCGGGCCGTCCAAATAACCGCCATTTCCACGGTTCGGGCGCAGGAAACCCTGATCATAGGCATGTATGGTGGGGAAACCCAATCGTTTCGTGTAGGATATGATGCTGTCGTAGAGGCAACCGGAAGTGATTACATCGGGAGAAAATGCGGAGGGGTCTTTTATCCATTTACCGTGGATGGTAGGGTACGGCAAGTGCTCCGACAGCACAATATCCTGAATCACATCCAATAGAGCCGTGCTGTCCGGGCTCCCCCATAAGGCGATGGAAGAACCGATGTAGTCGATGCCGGGCAATGGCTCCACGTCAATATGATTCGGTTTGTTGACCGGCATATGGGGGATTAGTGAATACAATACTTGGCGATGTTGAGAACGGTCGCGCGAAAAATAACTCAGGGAGATACGTCCCGAACTGTCCACCAAGGCCGCATTGCCATACATGATGCGGTAGTAGGGTGCTTTATTGGCATAAAAAGCTACGTCGCTGATGCCGTCACCACCCAGAGTGAAAACCTGACCTTCGTGCAAATCGTCAGGCAAGGGGAAACGCTGGGCATCGGGTGTATGGATAATGTACTGGAACGGAGCCGCGTCGCCTTCTACATCCGAAGTGCCACCTAATGTATTGTCATTCAGCGCCAATACGCCGATACTATAGTTTACAACGTCGCTTGTGTCCCTGGCCACTCCGATTATTTCTCCCATAAGGTTGGTGATGTTGGTATGGTAGGAACCCCATTGAATGGCGTTGATGCCATTTCGCGGCTCAATACTTACAAGCGATAGTTTCAGGTATTTGTCGTGCTGTTGTAATTGCACCTTGGCTACCGATCCGTTTGGATAACTGAGGGTCATCAACCTCTTTCGTCTGTCAAAATGCGCCTTCTCTGGGTAGTAATATTCCTTTTTCTCGTTGTCATACAGAGACATCAATGGCGAAGGCTTGTCAGCAGGACTGAACTCCCAATAGGGCTTCTTGGTGATATTCTTCATGCTGTGTATGTACCCCCTTTGATTTACATCAATACTGAAATATTTGGTCTTGAAAGTCCAGGAGCGGTTCTCCTGATGACTATAGGCTGAGAAAAAAAACGCTGTAAAAAGGACGTAACCTATGGTTGTTCTGATGTTTTTTTCCATTTTCCGGTAATGCTTAGATGTGTTAATACTGCAAGGATACACAATAATACGCAAATTGGGGGTTGATATTCTCAGGTTCAAACCACCAAAAACCAAGCGTACAGTGTCGCTTTCCCATTATGTAGTGGCGTGACAATTAGGACAAAAGACACCCCATTTTTTTGCATGCTTCATTCCCCTACTTCATCTAAATTCCTCTGCTTTTGAATATGAGGTCTCTGGCAGCTGTTACTTCCTGAAACTTCTTTTGGGCAACCTGACGGATTTCCTCGCTCATCTGGGCTACACGATCAGGATGATTCTGCATGGCATGCTTACGATAGGCCTGTCGGACTTCATCATCCGTGGCAGTAGGTGAAATCCCTAAGGTCTGATAGGCTTTAGCTAAGGAGCTGGCTTCCTCAGGGCGCTGATAAGTCTGACGATACTTTTGGTATCGGCGCTGGTATCCAGCTTGCTGATGATAGAATTCCTCTGCCTGCTTGGCACGCTTCTTCCGCGCAAAGAATCCCTCTATCATGGTTCCTAAGAAGAAGAACCAGATCATCATCCAGAATCCGCCATGCCGATAGCCATAAATAGCCAAGATCCACTTTATTAGCCACATATTCTATGAAATTCTGTACAAAGGTAGACCTTTTCTGCTTTTTTTGCAAAAAAATTGATACCTTTGCATATAACTTTAATCAAAAAACAACAAAAAACTTTCTTTATCATGAAACGACTCAGATATCTACTGATTACCTGTTTGGCATTGTTAGGCAGCGAACAAATCACAGCCGGTGTAAGCATCATTCCGCAACCCACCAGCATCGTGGAGAAGAAAGGCAGTTACATCCTGCCAGAGAATTTAACCATCGGATTCAACAACGAGAGCCTTGAACCTGCAGCTCAGTACCTGCTGGAGAAGCTGGCGCCTGCTACAGGGTACAACATCACTCTTAAGAAGGGCGTTAAGGGAAACATCTCCCTGCAACTTGCCTCTCCAGCAAACCAGGAGGACGAGAGCTACAGCCTGCGGTCCAGCATCGAAGGTGTCACGATAGAGTCTGCCAGTTATAAAGGCATCATCCATGGCATCTCCACACTTCGACAGCTTCTTCCCTACCAGATAGAGTGTGAGTCCGTCATTCGCGGCTTAGCATGGGAAATTCCTGCGGTGAAGATTGAAGATGCTCCGGCATACGAATGGCGAGGTCTGATGCTTGATCCTGTCCGCCATTTCTATTCCGTCAACGAGACAAAGCGTCTGCTCGACATCATGGCACTATACAAACTTTCCAAGTTCCATTGGCATCTGATTGACTCTCAAGCCTGGAGAATCGAGATAAAAAAATACCCCTTGCTGACCGACAAGGGTGCATGGCGTGATCCTCTGGAAGAATATATTGACAAAGCTTGCGAGCAACGGGCAGCCAACGAGAAAAATCCCACGATGCATTTGCCACAGAACTATTTCCGCGTGCAGGATGGCAAACGGCAATACGGTGGATATTACACCCAGAATGACATCCGTGAGATAGTGGCTTATGCAGCTGTTCGGGGTATCGATGTGGTTCCTGAAATCGATATGCCTGGCCACAACTGGATGGCCACTCAATGCTATCCCTGGCTTAGCTGTGGTCATGATGGTAACGATCCTCTTTGTCTGGGCAGCGATTCCGTGATGCAGTTCTGCCGCGATGTCTTCAAGGAGGTCTTCGAACTTTTCCCATACAATTTCACAGAGATAGGTGGTGATGAAGTAGGCCGTGGGAGATGGGCAAATTGCTCTCTTTGTCAGGCTCGCATCAAGGAACAGAATCTGGGTGGACTGGAGGAGTTGCAATCATGGTTCACTCGCGAAATGGAAAAATATTTCAACGAAAACGGTCGCCGCCTGATTGGTTGGGATGAGATCCTCGAAGGTGGAGTTTCGCCTACCGCTACCGTCAACTGGTGGCAAGGATATCATGGTGATGTCGTACAGCGTTCTACAGCTGGAGGCAACGAGGTCATCTGTTGTCCCACCACATTTTGCTACTTCGATTATCCACAGGACAACAATACGATGCGTACCCTTTATGAAGGCGACGTAGTGCCTACCGATTTGTCTGACGATCAAAAGAAACTGGTGAAGGGCATGCAAGCCAACATCTGGTGTGAATACATTCCTTCCGAAGCCCGTATGCAGTACATGGTATTCCCTCGCGCCTTGGCTTTGGCAGAAAAAGCATGGACTACACAAAACCGACAGGGTTGGGATTCATATCTTTATCGCCTTAACAATCACTTGACACGTCTCTCGACTATGAAAGTCAATTATCGCCCACTAAATGAATAAACCTATGAGAAAGCTTTTTCTACTGATATATATCCTTACTGCACTTTGTAGTTATTCAGCACAGAATAAAAACCAGGCTGGCAACTTCCGTATAGGGGACAAGATCTTTCTCCTTAACGACAAGCCCTTCGTAGTAAAAGCCGCTGAGGTGCACTATCCCCGTATCCCTCGCGAATATTGGGATCAACGCATCAAGATGTGCAAGGCCCTGGGAATGAACACATTGTGCATCTACATCTTCTGGAACTCGCACGAGCAGCAACAAAATGTCTTCGATTTTACAGGCAACAACGACATCCGCGCCTTCGTGCAGCTGGCACAAAAGAACGGTATGTGGGTTATTGTGCGTCCAGGGCCTTACGTCTGTGCAGAATGGGAGATGGGTGGCCTGCCTTGGTGGCTGCTGAAGAAGAAGGACATTCGTCTGCGTGAGCAAGACCCCTTCTTCATGGAACGCCTCGAGATCTTCGAGAAGAAGGTTGGAGAACAGTTGGGTGACCTGACAATCGATAAGGGAGGTCCCATCATTATGGTGCAGGTGGAGAACGAATACGGCAGCTATGGCGAGGACAAACCTTACATCAGCGCAGTCAGGGATATCATTCGGAAAAGTGGCTTCGACAAGGTAGAATTGTTTCAATGCGACTGGTCATCCAACTTCACCAAGAACGGACTCGATGACCTCACATGGACGATGAACTTTGGTACGGGTGCTAATATTGACCAGGAGTTTAAAAAGTTAGGTGAGCTGCGTCCCAACAGCCCAAAGATGTGCTCCGAGTTCTGGAGCGGCTGGTTCGACAAATGGGGAGGACACCACGAGACACGCGGCGCTGATGCAATGGTTGATGGTATCTCGCAGATGCTCGACCGCGGAATCAGCTTCTCACTCTACATGACTCACGGCGGCACCAATTGGGGCCACTGGGCTGGTGCAAACTCTCCTGGCTTCGCTCCTGACGTGACCAGTTACGACTACGACGCGCCCATTAACGAGGCAGGACAAGCGACCGATAAGTTTTGGAAGCTGCGCAAGGCGATGGAGAAATACAGTGGTTCGTTCAATCCCCAGACAGGAAAGTGGGAAGGCTCTGCAAAGCTTCCCTCCGTTCCAAAGGAATACCCCACTATTGCCATTCCCAAGTTCAAGCTCACCGAATTTTGGCCGCTGTTTTACGGTTGCGACAGCATTGCTGTGAAGGGCGGTCTGATGACCTTCGAGGAGATGGACTTCGGCTGGGGCTCAATGATGTACGTTACCGAGTTGCCCGAAATCCCCGTGCAGAGCATCATGAAGCTCGATGCTCACGATTATGCGCAGGTATTCATCAACGGCAAGTTCATGGGCAAGGTGGACCGTGTGAAGCATGAGCAGACCTTGAAACTGCCAGCCGTGAAGAAAGGCGACCAACTGATGATTCTCGTAGAGGGCATGGGCCGCATCAATTTTGGTCGAGCCATCAAGGACTTCAAGGGCATTGTCAGCGACGTTATAATCACAGCTGAAGTTGACAACAACGAAACAACATGGAAGCCCCGTCAGTGGATCAAGGTTCGTCTGCAAGACGACTACAAGACAGCCGAGAATGCTTTTAATTCGCGATATAGGTGTGTGCAAGTGATGCCTCATTTGCATAATGGTAAGTGTGTGGAAGTGATGCCCGAGGGCATCGGATACTACCGTGGCTACTTTAATATAAATAAGGTAGGCGACACATTCCTTAACCTCGATAACTGGGGCAAGGGACAGGTTTATGTCAACGGTCACGCCATTGGTCGTCATTGGTACATCGGTCCACAGCAGACACTCTATGTCCCAGGTTGCTGGCTGAAAAAAGGTAAGAATGAAGTCATTGTGCTTGACGTGATGGGACCACGAGGTGAAAAGACTATCGAAGGCCTGCAGAAACCTATCATCGACAAACTCAACCTGGATCGCCCGCAAACTCATCGTTTGGAAGGACAGAATCTTGACCTCACAGGTGAGAAGCCTGTACTGGAAGGTGAGTTCAAGCCTGGTAATGGTTGGCAGGAAGTGAAGTTCGACAAGCCCGTCAGCGGTCGCTACGTCTGCATCGAAGCCCTCAACAGCCACATGAATCGCGAGTACTGCTGCATTGCTGAATGGTACATGCTGGGAGCCAACGGCACACGTCTCAGTCGCGAACCCTGGCAGGTGGCTTACTGCGATGATGAAGACATCGAGAGTGGCAACAAGACTGCCGACAAGATCTTTGACCTGCAGGAGAGCACTTATTGGTCAACGAACCAAGGCGTGCAGTTCCCTCACTATCTCATCATCGACCTCGGTCAGGACCAGACCTTCAGCGGTTTCCAGTACCTGCCACGCGTAGAAGCTGGCGCACCTGAAAGCATCAAGCAGTACCGAATCTACGTCAAGAGTGATACTTTCAAATTCTGACTCATAAACATCGACCTGTCAACATGAACAGAACTTTTTATATACTATCATTACTTCTTCTAAGCTGCAACCTATGGGCTCAGAAAAGTATCATCGAAGAAATTCGAGAGGATAAGAACATCAGTGGCGGAGGGTACTATGCATATCCTTATCCAGAGCACCCTCTGCCTCGTCTAACCCCTGCCCCAAAAGGATACAAGCCCTTCTACATCAGTCATTATGGACGTCACGGAAGCCGTTGGCTGCATGATGCTTCTCTATACAAGATGCCGGTAGAAACACTTGCTAAAGCAGAACATTATGGCAAACTTACCTCACGCGGACAGGAAGTCCTTGTCCAACTTCGACAAATTCAGCAGGAATCAAAGGGTCATATCGGCGAACTGACCTCTGTAGGAGCCCGTCAACATGAAGGCATTGCTCAACGCATGACCAAGAATTTCCCTGAAATCTTCAAGGGAGATGCCCTGATCGACTGCAAATCAAGTGTCGTTATGCGATGTGCCCTTTCCATGCTCAATGAGGTAAAGGCATTCAAAGCATTCAACCCTCGCCTACGAATTACGGCTGATGCAAGCCAGGCCGACATGTGGTATTTGGTTTATGGAAACGAGAAAGCCAACGAATTGGAGCGTCGTGCAAGAGATAATGAAATAGCTGCCTACAAAGGCAATCACATGCATCTTGACCATTTTCTGCAAACTCTCTTTACTGACCAACAGTTCGTTCAAGACAGTCTTGACGTAATGAACTTTGTTGGCAACATGGCTGCTGTCATCTCCAACCAGCAAAGCCACGACACGAACGTCTCCTTCTGGGACCTTTTCGATGAGCAGGAACTCCTCAATAACTGGTTGTGCGACAATGCTTTTTGGTATGTTGTTCGCAGTTCATCTCCTATCACCGAAGGTTATATGCCTCACCTAGCCGAAAATTTACTCCGAAATATCATCGAGTCAGCAGACAAAGCCATCTCTGAGGGCAAGTGCCAAGCCAATCTCCGTTTCGGACACGATGCTTGTCTGATGCCTCTCGTTTCCCTGATGAACATAGGAAACTATGGCGCTGTTATCGATGACCTGGAAGATTTACCAGAACGCAACTGGTGGCTGCATCGCATCATTCCTATGGGGGGCAATCTTCAGATCATCTTCTATCGCAAGAAGAAATCCGATGATATTCTCGTCAAGGCTCTCCTCTGTGAGAATGAAGTTACCTTCCCCGTTCAGTCAGACTTGGCACCCTATTATCATTGGTCCGATGTGCGTGACTTTTATCTGAAGATGCTCCAGCCATGATTTGATGAAAAACAACCTGAGGAATCTCGTGTCTAAACTACGCTTGAAAGATCTAAAGACCGCATTGCGTGTGTTAGGGACCCTTGATACTGAGGTTCCGCGTGAGGTTTTCATCGAGATTTCACAAAGAATCCGTAACAAAGAGACTGCTAACGAGGAACGGCGCATGAAGAACATGAGCGAGGAAGAACTCGTTCGTCATGAAAACAGAACACGTCGAATCCTGCGAGTCAACACGTTGGATGGACGGATCTTACAGGAGAGGACCAACGATGCAACCTTTCTCCTCGCATTGCAGGAAGCTGGGAAGGATCAGTTGAATGCAATAGAGCACCTCGTCGTTCGCAATCATCCTCTCTTCATCCATGATTTATCAGGAAAGCGCAAACGCATCACGAACTACAAAATGATTCAATCAGGTCTCTTTGTCTTCAACAAGACCAAGACGTCTGAAAAGCTGTATATTCTGAAACAACTGGACTCCCAGTTACAACTGAACTGGGATATCCAGTTAATATAAAAAAAAGAGAAGAGAGGCCCTCAACGATTGTCGAGACAGGCATCCAGTTCACGGGTGATGAGTTCCTTGTCAAGATTCTGACCGATAAAGACAATCTTCTGCATACGATCACCATAATCAGGGTCCCAATCATGGCGCAGGCCTGCATCACGATCCAGCATTTTCTCCAATTCGTCCTTGGGCATAGTAGCATACCATTGTCCTGCATTTCGCAAGGAGAACTGCTTGCCTGCCTGTTCGAACACGTAGCAAGTGTCCTCTTCACGAGTAAAATAGCAGATTCCCTTAGCTCGGATGATGTTGGCTGGCCATTTGCGAGCCACGAAATGATCGAAAAGACTGAGTTTCAGAGGCTGTCTACGATAGTATACAAACGTGCCGATGCCGTATTCCTCAGCCTCTCCTTCATCGTCATGATGATGGTGATGATGATGACCCTCGTGGTGGGCGTGATCCTCTTCATCATGGTCTTCGTGCTCGTGATGATGTTCGTGCTCTTCCTCTTCCTCGTCTTCATCTTCCTCGTGATGCTCGAGCTCAGCTATCCATGCAGCAGAGGTAGCAACCTTATCGAAGTCGAACATGCCGGTATTAACAATCTTATCGAGGTCCACATCTCCATAATTGCATTCCAGAATCTCAGCCTTTGGTTGCAGGGTACGTACAATCTCACGGATACGACCCAGTTCCTTTGGCGTCACCTCTGCAGCCTTGTTGAGAAGGATAATGTTGCAGAACTCTATCTGCTGAATAATGAGGTTCTCTATGTCTTCCTCATCAATATTGTCGCCGACAAGATTGTCACCATTACCAAACTCGTCACGCAGACGCAGGGCATCAACAACAGTTACGATGCAATCGAGTACAGGAATACCACCCTCTGAGTAACGGGCATCCAGCTGAGGAATCGAACAGATGGTCTGGGCAATGGGACCAGGCTCACAGATACCGCTGGCCTCGATGACGATATAGTCAAAACGATGCATCGAAACAATATCATGCAACTGCTGGACAAGGTCCATCTTCAGGGTACAACAGATGCAACCGTTCTGAAGTGCGACAAGGCTATCATCGCTTTGCCCCACAATGCCGCCCTGCTGAATAAGGCTGGCATCGATGTTGACCTCACCAATATCATTGACAATAACGGCAAACTTGATACCTTTCTTGTTGGAAAGTATACGATTGAGGAGTGTAGTTTTACCGCTGCCCAAATAGCCTGTGAGCAGCAATACAGGAGTGTTCACTTTATTCATAATTTAAACTTCAAAAAAGTGGCTTTCTTCAAAGCCCATGCAAAGTTATACCCTTTTTATCAAAGCACAAAAGCATTATCAAATTTTTTGTATATCTTTGTGGTCGAAATATGATGTCTGATGAACAGAATCGTTTATATATTGATATTCATCCTAACGTGTATGCCCTCCGCAGGGCAGGATTTCAAGGCATACAAAGGGACAGTCCCTGGAAGCTATAATTTCTGGTTCTTCGACCCTCAAGTGGAAGCCGATCCCAATGCCCACTTCCCGCTACTGATCTTTCTGCATGGAGCAAGCCTGTGCGGCAACAATCTGGATAAGGTGAAACGATACGGCCCAATCAGCGCAGTCGCAAGGGGACGAAGCATAGACAGCTACATCCTTGCTCCGCAAAACAACGGAGGAGCATGGAAACCAGAGAAAATCATGAAGATAGTGGATTGGGCCATCGAGCACTACTCTGTGGACACAACACGCATCTACGTCTATGGAATGAGCTTGGGAGGTTACGGAACAATCGACTTCACGGCAACCTATCCTGACCGTGTGGCTGCAGCAATGGCCATCTGCGGTGGAGGGAGCGTGAAGGACCTGACAGGCCTCTCGAAAGTACCCCTCTGGATCATTCACGGAACAGCCGACAAAGCGGTTTCCATCAAGGAGTCAGACCGCGTGGTGAATGCCATCAAGGCCAATGGCGACGATTCACGTCTGATATACACAAAGCTTCCTGGCGTTGATCATGGGCGACCAGCCCGCCTCTTCTACATGTATCAGACCTACGATTGGCTCTTCAGCCATAGCATAAAAGACCCGGACCGCGAGGTCTGCCGAGACTTCGAGGTAACAAAGGAAATGCTGAACCAAGCATACCAAGACTTGGGAAGGAACCAACAGATTGACGAGACGGAGTATGAGTGATTCTTTCATCTGCTCAACGACAAAGTCGCAAGAAGAAATCCGCATTAAAAGGACAAGAAAAACACAACGTGTCGCGTTTGAGGTTTCAACGTGTTGAAACCATAAAGTCAACGTGTTGAAATTGCAAAGACAACGTGTTGAGCACCAACCTCAACATATTGTACCTAATTCTTACCTTATTTCTATATTATTATTGTGTCTGCAATACTAATTAGCTTGAAAACGAATGAAGGCCGAATTCCAAAAATGGAATCGACCTTCAAATATTTCCTATCCTTCTTCTTAAAAAGAAAAGAAGTGGGAGCCGTTTAAATATCTGTTATTACCAAACGTCCTCAGGCACGGCTGGGTTGTCATAAATCTCCTTGGGGCAGAACTCGATGTAATCCAGATAAAGCTCTTTCCTGTCAGAATCGAGAACGGACTTGAAACGGAGATAATAGGTCTTGTTGGGATCGAGGGTTCCACGCCAAAGAAGATGACGGGTGCAACGTGTATCGTCGCGAGCAGTCAGGCTGGAGTTGCTCTCATGAACTTCATGGCGGGCACTCTTCATCACATTGTGGTTGCGCAGCTTGTGATCAACCTCAGCATCTATTTCCTCGTCGCCTGTATCATCGATGTTATTGGACTCGCCATAGAGAACAAGGATACCCTTCGTCATGTCGATGGGAATACCTGTTACAGGAAGGTTCTCAGGATCTGAGCCGAAGTAGGTCTGTACCACACCACGGGCACTGGTAGCCAGAGTCTTGTAGCGAACCTCATAGGTACCTGTCTTGGGAACTGGAGGCAACGTGAAGCGGATATCGAAACGTCCGAATGCCTTATCCTCGTCCTGGCAATAGTTTGCCCAGTTGATACGATAGCCGTTGTAATGGATAAAGTGGGTCTCCTCGTTGAGGATGCTCATGTTATCGAAATACTTATAGACGCCATCCTGAGGGATATAAACGTGCTGGTGCTTTCCTTCCATTGAGTCTGCACGACGCATACCATTGGTGATGGCCTCAGGGAACATGGCAAAGAGGTCGATGCGAATACGTTCCTTGCCCAGATTGTTGCGAACCTCATCTGTGTATGCCAAGGGAGCGTCTATGGGATAGATGCATGCGTTGACAATGTCATTTACAACAGTCAGTTCATTCTCACGGTCTATGTAAGAGCCTACCTTGTCTAAATCGCAGCTAAGCTCATGTCCATTTCCCTTGCGTCCATTATCGAGATTGGGGAAGCGGTTCAAATAGACGCCATTACTCTCCTTGCTCTCGAAGATCTTGAGCAGACGACGGGCACCCATCGTGCAATACCATTCGAATACAGGAATACTATACCTATAAGGATTAGAGAGAGAGTAGCCGACCTCGTTGCAATGATATACCAACTTGTTGGCAGGAATACGCATGGGAAGAATATGATAGGTCACCCAATAATAGAGCAAATGATTGGGGGAATCATATTTTTCGTCAGTAGTATAAGTATTGTCAGACAAATACATATTATGCTCCAGAATCCACTGCTGAAGCTGTTGAAGTGCATCAGGAGCGGTGGGATCGATACCCTGAGAACGCCAGTATTCGTCTGTCTCAGCAAAGATAGTGAATCCATATTTACGATGCTCAGGAGCGTGTGCATCAGGGTCACCTGCGGTTGCAGACTTGTCGCCACCACCTTTGTCCTGATAGTTCTTCATGTCAGGAATCTGGCCACGCTGATACTTGGTTTCATAAACCTCGTCACGAATGGCAGAAAGTGTGTCGAACAAGCCACAAGCCTGAAGTACGCGAGCCATCAGGAGGAAGCCCTCTTTCTTGTTTTCAATAATGTCCTGCAAATAGCGAGTAGCTGTCAGGTCATTGGGAGCAATTACCTTCTGCATCATGTGGACAACACCATTGATAGCAGGAATGTCACGATTATAGACGTCCATCGGACAGGCACCATTGACATATAAGCTGTCGGGCTGATTCTCAGGACTATATATCGTAATCTTGTGATCGTTGAGAGTGGAAATAGGAAGCTCAGCATTGTTCTGAGCAGGGAAACTGGATGTGTAATAAACCTGTTCTGACAAATCGCCACCATCGATAATACTGTTCATGACAATCACCTTACGGATAGAGTCCAACTTGGCACTATCAGGAAAGGCATCCCAAGAAGGAGAGCTGATAAGTTCATTGTCAACCAATTCCTGGAGATATTCATGGATAGCCTCATTGGTTGGAGCGAAGACCGTAAAGTTGCCACGAGCTGTCATCAACTGATAGACCGTGGAATTGCTCACGATACTTATGGGAACATGCTTCATCAACTCAACATACTCACTATAGACCTCATGGGTCTCCAGATAACCAGCAATGGTACGCTCCTTGAAGACATAACGCGCTGAAGTATCGATGTTTTCTGTACATGAACTAAATGCCAGAACCAAAAGTGCTGATAGGGAGACAAGAACTTTTCTCATAACGTTTATGAAGGTATAAGTTTTTTTAATTTATATCCCCTGCCGCCCTTAGAATGGAGCGGCAGGGGTGAATCAGATTAAAACAATCAGCGAACAAAGACCTTGCGGCCATTCATGATGTAAATACCCTTCTGAGTAGGCTTCTCAACACGTACACCCGTGAGAGTATAGATGCCCGAGTTCGAGCGGTCAGCAGTGATGCTGTTAATAGCATTGATAGTATGACCACCCTGCTCTTCCATCTTGGCACGAGTGATAATCTGAATGTTGCGAACATCCATCTCGAAGACACCTGTCTTGGCGAGCTCCCAACGGAACCAGTCGGTAGTTGAGGAACCCCAACCCCACTCGCTGATACCATCAGCGATATCTATGTAAACGCGAGTCCAATCAGAAGCAGGCTCCAAACTACCATAGGTCATGTACTTGGTGGTAACCACACTGGGATTAGCAAAATACAGAGAACCATCCTCAATCTTAGAGTCCGTCTTGTACTCGAAGGTAACGATTGTCTCGTCTTCAGTCAAAGGAGCATAAGTAACCTTATTCAGACCAATGTTGGGACGATTACCGTTAGCGGTCAGATGATAAACGAATGCTGATTCCTCTGTGAATTCCAGGTTACCCTTAGTCTTCGCAGCATCGAACTCAAGATAGCTGGGATACTTCTCGAAGAGTTCCTTTTTGGCAGCATCAGCTTCAGAAGCACTATATACGCCTGAGCAACCATCCAGAACACTATAGATAGCATCCATTAATGCATTCTGCTCATCCATAGTCATTACATTCATGTGCTCCTCCCACTTGGTCTGTACCAACAGAGAACTGGTAATAGCATCTACGTAAGCTATCTTGGCATCATAGATAGAATAGAAGAGATCGGTGTTATTCTCAATGATAGCATACTTGTCAGCTGCAGTAGCGGGAGCAGACTCCAGATTGCCCTTCAATGCAGCCAGATCATTCTGATTCACATAAGGCAGAGACTTATATGCCTCACCTGTGTCACCCTCGTATGCCTCGAGAGAAGCAACAATCTTGGACTCTCCAGCCAAAGCACGATCCAAAGCGCCATCAGACAAATCACTACCGAGTTCACCCAGATAGATAATACGTGCGTTACCCAAACCTGTCCAGTCTCCATCAACACCAGTACCCTCATTCTTAACACCAAAGGTTAGAGTACCATCAGTAACAGTAGCAACGATGCTGTTCTGATAACGACCAGCCTGGAATGCATAGCAACTACCCTGAACACCCCAGATGACATAACCCAGAGTTATCTCCTGGTCACCATCAAGAGTAGTGATTGCCTTATCAGCGATGTCACCTTCCAGATAGCAATTCACTCTGTCAACTGCCTCGCCGACAGGAATCATATCATCCAGAACTGTCTGGAGATAAGTAGCATTGCCATTAGCGTAGAGAACTGCTGCATAGTTAGTGCTGTTAATGTCACCACAAGGACGGAAACCACCATTGATACGAACCTCATAGAGACCATTCTTCAAGCCTGTCAGAGTCTGACTGATGTTGAAAACTGCCTTATCGTTACAGAACTCTGCTGCAGACATTGTCTTTTCAGGATTGGTACCATAGCCGAATACCTCACCGTCCCAACCTTCGTTACCCTTAGCAAAGCTGGGGTTGATAATCATAGAAGTAATTTCAGCACCTGCGGTGTAACCCTTAGCAACAGCAGCAGCCTGCAGAGAGGTCAGGAAATCAATCTCGTCGATAACCTGTTCGCCTGTCATGGTGTGCTCATCGATGATAACCTTGTAAGAGCCATTGGGGAATTGCTCATCAGGCTCTACAGTATCATTAAGATATGACTTCAGGGTTACCATAGCCTCACTATCATCGAGAGGAGTATCAACGAGATACTGCTGTACGTTTTCTATTGCATTGATGTAAGCCTTGTAGCTGTTAGCACTCTCAGTAATCTGGTTACGAAGATTAATTATATTACTGTAACACTGATAGAGGTCTTCCATATTCTCTGCATCAAAAATAGAGGGCAGCATCTCGTCATATTGCTCGAGCAAAGCATCCTCTGCAAGAACATTAGTGTCGAAATCACCCAGCTCATCCAGATAGTCATCCTTCATGGAATTGAATTCCTCTTGAGAACCAAACTCGAGTTCAGTCATCTGGATAGCATCGCCTTCGTAAGCACGGGTAACAACAACCTTGTAGTATTTGTAAGGCTCGCTTACACCCTCAGAGAATCCGAAGGGAACTGTGTAGAAGTTCTCTGCAGGCAGACGATCCTGACCAATATCCTCACGATTGTCAATCAGTACCCAACCTTCTGCATCAACTGTGGCTTCAGAGTCAGAATTGAAGTTCGCACCATAAATCTGCCAGTTCTTCCAGTTACGACCATAATAATCATGTGTGTCGTTACCAGTTGTCAACTTATAGAACAAAGGTACAGTAGCCTCCATGCAGCGGAACATAATATAGCTTCCACCTGTCTGGAGTGGACCACCCCACTTGCTCTCAAAGTTCTTGTCAATCAAGTTGCCTACAGCTCCATCACCCCAGGTACCACCTGAACCTCCTATCAAGATGAAACCACCTTCGAGAGCAGCCTTGGTAACCTCCTGAATATAGCTGATCTCAGCAGTGATAGCAGCATTATCGAGTGAATAATTAGAAATGATGTACACGTAAGAACCACGAGCGAAGAGTTCGCCTGGAGCAATATCTTCGTCGCAATACTTCTCCATCAGCGCCAAAGTCTCTTGATCCATGTAGCCCATAGCATCACGTAAGTCAGCCATAACTGACTCGTATTCCTTATAGTTTTCTATTGATTCCTCGATAGAAGTCTGAAGTTTACTCAGGTTGGTATAGAGAGCACCCAACTCGATGATGCTTCCTGAATTAGACAATGCTTTCAGGTTCTCGTTGAATTGCTCAACGTAACCCTTATAACAAGCTACACCTGTGTAATCAACGCCAGAGAATTGATCGTAGTAATCTGCACGAATCTGAACAAAATTGGCTGCATTACCGAAAGTAAGCTCGCCCATCTGCATGATGTCTGTAGGATCAGACACCTCTACCTTGAAGTAAACATACTTGGTGTCAGAAGGATTGGACATATAGAAGAATGCAGCTGTAAAATCAGCATCAGGCAACTGTGTGTTAGTGATACCAGACTTCTCATCCAAGAGAACCCATGCAGGAGACTCACGAGTAGCGTCCTCGTCAGAATCGAAATTCGCTCCATAAATCTTCCATGCGTTCCAGTTTCGATCTGGATAACTGCCCGTATCATTACCTGTGAACAGACGATAATAAGTAGGAGCAATGCCCTCGCCTGCAGCACCATTTCCATCATCCGTACGGAAAATAGTATAGAAGTCACCCTCACCTGAGCACCACTTGGTGTCATCCATACCGTCTACCAAACTGTAGAAACTCTCAGCATCACCAAAACCAGGAGTACCAGAAACACCCATATACTGAGTATCGATGGCACCTTCCGTCAGGTCAGAAGCATATTTCTCGAGCAACATGTTAACATATACTGCCTCCTTGTTGATGGCTTCTGTGGTCAGAGAACCATTCTCTAAGATGTAAAGATAAGTACCATTAACATAGTCAGAACTGGGACCAGCATTGGTAGTCAGATAGTTGCCAACCACAGTACGGCCCTCACCTGTGATACAGGTATGGTTCTCATAGTGATTACGCAACTGGTTCACGATGGTAACATAATTCTCGTAAGCTGCATAAGAGTCTTGCAGGGGTGCCTGCATCTCGATAGCCTTCTTGTAAGCCTGATCTACTGCAAAGATGTCGCCAGCAGTCATGATAGAGTTCAAATAAGTCTGGAACTCAGCAAGAACACTCTTCTGGCAAGGCTTGTCATTCTGAATGACAGAAGCGGCCATATCATAATGCTTCTTCTTATCTGTAGGCAGAGAAGATTCATCGCCCATATAGAACTCACACATCTGCATGTAACCGCTACCTGACTGGATAGACCAGATCTCGATCTTGAAATACTGGTAAGCAGTCGTATTCCCCTGATTGGGAGTGAGAAATACCTCGTAGCTGTTGTAGTCGGGCAATTCCATCGATTCTATACGCTCGTCAATCAATGTCCAGCCAGCTGCATCACGAGTAGCCTCTCCATCCGTGGTAGCCTCAAGACCATAGATTCTCCAAGTCTTCCAGTTACGGCCAGTCCAACTAGCATTGTCGTTACCAGTTACCAAACAATAATAGGTGGGAGCAATCGGGCGATTGGCCTTGAAGATTGCGAACTGAGGTTCATTCTCTGTGAGAGTGTTACCCCACTTCGTATAATGATTGCCATCGAACAGCTTGGGAAGACCCTCGTTGTCACCATTATTGCGGTCACCGTCAATCACCGTATAGAACAAGTCTGATGAGCCATAAAACTCAGCGCTGCTGCCAAAACCGAATTCTGCCATCTGCATCCAAGTGTCAGTCATAGTGGCACACTCGGTAACCTCAATCATGAAGTATTCGAAAGCAGTGGTGGGAATGTTGGAGCAGACAAAGTCTATAGGTTCGTTGTTGGCATCAGGGAGCAGCTCGTTGTTCTTTGCATCCACCAATACCCACCCTTCAGCAGCTCTCGTTGCCTCAGCATCAGACGAAAAGTTTGCTCCATAAATGTTCCAGGATGACCAGTTGCGACCCGTGTAAATACCAGAGTCATTACCAGTAACCAGAAAATAGTTTGTGGGGATCAATGCTTCAGAAGCCTTGAAGATAATCCAGCACTCAGAAGAGCCAGTCGTATATGAGTGACCCATCTTTGTTTTGATGTTACCATCAACCAGCGAGGCATAACCCTCGGCACCAGTACCACCCGTACCGCTTAAGGCGGTATAGGTATACGCTGACGCGCTCTGACCAGACAACAGCATCACGGCAGATGCAGCCAATGTCATCAGAGAACGTCTCAGAGAAAAAGTAAATTTTCTTTTCATTTGAATGTTTTGGAGTTAATAAAAAAGAGTTAATTATTAATTATATTTTTTGCAAAAATATTCAAATATTATAACTTTTGAACATTTCTAAAAGAAATAGTTGAGAAAATTAAAGCAAATTAACTAATCGTCCTACTCGTCTGAGAGAATTTTTTCATTTTTGCAAAGTGAAATCGCAACGTGTTGAGTCAGCAAAGTTAACGTGTTGAGTCGAGAGAGTCAACACGTTGTCTTGGTAAAGTCAACACGTTGTCTTTGACTTGTTCACTTGTCGAAATTTCTGGATGCATAAGGCAGAGCCATTCTGAGAGCCTGATGCCAATATTCCCAATTGTGGACTCCATTACGAATACGAAGCTCATCCTTTATATGAGCACCACGCATCAGTTGATGAAGACGAACGGATAGGTCAAAAAGAAAATCGTCGTCGCCGCAATCAAAGAACCACTTGACAGTACGAAGCTTCTCTTTTGTCGCATCGTCTGCCTCTTCAATGAATTTCAGGGCTGAATGATTCTTCACCGACTCACAAGTGTAATACAACCAATCCTTCTTCTCTCCTGCTCCCACGTTGTTGCTCTGATTATCGAGCCACGCACTCATTGCATAGCAGGACGAGAAAGAATCAGGATGACGCTGGCAATAGACAGTACTGCCACCTCCTCCCATCGAGAGGCCCATCACGGCACGATGACCTTTGTCCCCCACTCCATGATACTTCTTCTCAACAGCAGGGATGAACTCCTGGAAGAAGAAATCCTCGTAGTTCCAATTGGGCATGTTGAAATAACCGCAAGGCGTGTTGTGGGTATCATGATCGCCTGCATTAGGCATAACGATAAGCATCTCTCGAGCCTCGCCAGACTCTATCAGCTCATCAGCCACAGTTTGCATGTTGCCTCTGTCGCGCCAAGCGTTGTGGTTATCAGAAAGGCCATGCAACAAATAAACCACAGGATACATCTTGCTCGAAGTTTCATAATTGTTGGGCAGATAGATATTGTACTTGATGTACTTGCCTAAGATAGTGCTCTGAACGCTATCTGTCACAATCTTGCCTGCTTGCACAGGAATCAAACAAAGAAGAGCAATTCCCAATAATAAAATCTTTTTCATATCTAATTGTTTTATAAGTTATTATCGTTTATGATTTATCCTTCTTAATGAATAGTCCTTAATTCCCATAAAGCTACAGCAGTGGCAGCCGCCACGTTGAGAGAATCCACGCTGTGCGACATAGGAATCCTCACCACGTAATCTGACTCATGAATCACTTCATCTGGTAAGCCATCTCCTTCGTTCCCCATAATCAAGGCCAACTTTCTTTCTGACTTCAGGACAGGACTGTCCAGCGGAATACTGTTGTCTGTAAGGGCCATCGCTGCCGTCTTGAATCCTAGGGTATGGAGACTTGTCAAAGAATCTTCCACCCAGGTCCAGGGAATCAAAAAAACACTTCCCATCGAGACGCGCACAGCCCTGCGATTCAGCGGGTCACAAGAATTCAAAGTCATCAGTATCGCATCCACACCCAATGCTGCTGCTGATCGGAAGATGGCCCCTACATTCGTACTGTCCACCACCCCCTGGATAACCACAATCCGATGAGCATTCTGGCATATTTCTTCAACAGGTCGAGGCTTTGGACGCTTCATGGCACACAGCACTCCACGTGTCAGGGTATAACCAGTCAGTTGAGCCAACAATTCCCTTTTGCCTGTATAGACAGGAATATCTCCACACCTTCCCAGAACAGATGCAGCATCTCCTGCGATATGTCGCTCCTCACAAAGAATGGCTATGGGTTGGTATCCTGCATCCAGAGCCACATGTATCACCTTAGGGCTTTCCGCTATGAACAAACCTTTCTCAGGCTCCAACCGATTCCTCAGTTGGGCTTCTGTCAGAGTTGAGAACATCTCCAACCCAGGCTCATCCAGACTCTTAACCCTAATTATATTCACAATGATATCAATGATCTATTTCAAAATCTTCTTTCCATTGACAATGTAAACACCTTTGTTAAGCTGATTTACACGACGGCCCTGCAAGTCATAAACAGCTGCAGAACCAGACTGATTGTCGCCCACAATATCGCTGATTCCATCGTCAAGATAGGTGATGGGGAAATCGTAGGGCACATACGATGTGGCCCCCATTGTATGGTCATTCTCTCGTTTATCCAACAGTTTCCAACATTCATCATCTGGGTCAGTGCTGTATGTGTTTGAACCATAGAATTTCCAACTTGAAGGATTACGCCCAGGAATGGTATTTGTATCATTGGCCGTATACATACGGTATGCCGTGGGCTTCACGATGTCTCCTGCATCGAAATAGAAACAGGCTGTCGGTGAGAAAGCACCACAGTATTTTGTTCTTGTGGAATTGTCGCAAAGATTGGTCCATCCTTCATTATTGAAATACGGACAATTGGCATCATATATAGAAACACTTTCCACTTCATTCTGATTCTGATCAACCAAATCGAACTCAGCCATCTGCAGGATACTCTCACCCTGTGTAGCACTGACAGCCATTAAGTAGTAACGATAACCTAATCTCTCCTTTGTGACTTTAATGTTGCATTGAGCTTTCAAACCAGGAGCCATAGTGGAAGTCAACGTGATGCTGCAAGTACCTAATCCTATGGCAGTTATTATACCATCCTCATCAACCTTGGCTACCTCTTCGTTCGAGGATGACCACTGAAGGCCTGCACGCAGAGTCATTGAAGCAGGATATACCATAGCTCTTAGTGCTACTTTATCACCCACATTCATGACAACATTCGACTGACTCAGTTCCAGATTATCAATGGAAGTGGGAATATAGAAATCATAGGGAGTATAATTGGTGGCCCCCAATTCGGAATTATTCACTTTCTCATCTATCAAGATCCATCCTTCGTCATCAGGGTCTTCAGTATATACATTGCTTCCATATAGAGCCCATGAGATAGGATTACGTCCAGAATTGCTCTGAGTGTCATTCGCCGTATAGATACGATAACCATAGATACCAATCTCAGAACCAGCATCCAACAGGAACCAGGCACGTCCATTCAGGGCAGAGCAGTACTTGGTTCCAGTGTCATGATCGGCAGCGTTAGGCCAGTTCTCATGACTGACGGTACTCTCTGACCCAGCATAAACAGTCAAGTTCTCATATTCGTTGTATCCACTGTCCAAAAGGCCAAACTCGCTGAATTGTACCCAACCACCTCCTTGGACTTCTGTTATCTCAAACTTATAGTAACGTAAGCCACTCAAGTCAGGATTGATGTTGCTGTATCCTTCCTCAACCTGAAATACAAGGGAATGAGTATTATGAGGCACAGGATAAGCATCCACAGGACGTCCATTATCCAGATTCTGACGCCAAAGTTGGGAACCTGATTGCTCATTAAGCCTCCAGCAGAGTTCTCCTGACATCACCTGCTCAACGCTGATACGGGTTACCTGATCAGATTGGGTATCGAAACAGTTTGTCAAAGTGACATTCTTGCTGTTCACGAATCCCATTTCTTCTGAAGAACCTGTCACAGTGCCAGCATTGTAACTGTTGCTCACATTAGCACGATAGGCATAACCTATCAGGGCACCTGCATTGGAAACAGCCTCCACGAGACCCACATTATAGCAATTGGTGATGTTTACTATTGCGCTGGATGCTCCACCTACAAGACCACCTGCATACGTGCTGGTTGAGGTGATAGAACCTTCATTCCCACAACCAACAAGATTGAGTGGTTGGCTCCCTCTGACAGCACCCACCATACTGCCTACATATCGACTTCCATTAAACTCACAAGTGGCATCCATCGTCAGGTTGCTGATGGTGGCATTTCCTCCAGCTACACCAAAGAAACCTACATAGAAACTGCCATCCACGTGCAGATTCCTGATAGTATGATGCTGACCATTGAAATTCCCACTATAAATGTTGTTAGCGTCTCCTATAGGTACAAATGATCCATTGTATTCGGTCATATCCAAGTCAGCCAACAAAACCGCATTTGCATCTGTCTTGCCCTCTTTCACCATCTTGCTGAAAGTAACCAAGTCGCGAGGTGTGCTGATTTGATATACACCATCCTTGATGGCAAGCTGATCGTAACTGAGTTTCTTGTCAAACCAAGCTACACGTCCCCCCACATAATCGCGAACCACATCCACTTCAGCATCCCAGGTACCCCATACAGCCGGATTGCAATGCACTTTCTGCAAAAGATAGGGCCAACGGATATGATTGAGTCGAGCACTAGCAGCTACTTGGTTACGCAGAGAGTCAACCCAGTTCTCCATACTTTCCTTGTCAAAGGCATCATTGTCGCGCAACTCTGCCCAAATGGTTTGAAGTCTGCCCATCGCACTAGCATCAGAAAGGATTCTGCTAACGAAATTACCCCATCGGCCAGCGCAACGAACAGTGTAGGTCCATTCATCACGTTGGTTCCCAGGATAAACGCTACCATCATTGTCGAGAGCTAAATCATTGTCCCACACAGGACCTGTATAGATGTGGTCGTCACCACGCTCTTTCCACATGAAGACTTGCCAAATCATATCCGTATTACCTGCATACTCGCAAGCAAGGAAGTATTTCAGAAAGCTATCCAAATCCAACATCTTGCGATAACCTTCTTCTGGATCCGTATAGTTGCTGGAATAAACCAGATTCTCCATCTGATTGAAATGATTGCGGATATAAGCGAACTGCTCCTTCGTTATCTTATCATCCTCAGGAGAATGAACAGTAATGGGATTCCCATGAGCAGAGGTAAAGTTTACTGGATCGCTGCCAGCATAGCCATTCATCTCGATGAAATATCCACCTGTCAGGTTCTCGCCCTCATTGTCAGTAGGTTCCATCTCAGTAATATCAATGCGGTTGGGATCAGTACCCAACCAGTCTGTCAGCTGATACATGCCTCTATACTCACCATTCAACAGGACATCCACATTGCGGCAATAGGGAGTATAGGTTAAGCCGACACGTCGGCTTATCTCAAAGGCTATGTTGTTTCTAATCAAGGTTTTATCGCCAAAGTTGTTTACCAAAGTCCACTTCTTGGCTTTTGCTGGTGACTCATCCTTCGCAGAGCCTTTCAGCATATGATGGCTTTTCCCATCGTTGAACTTGATGCGATAAGGCTTGTTCTCGTGTGTAGCAGAAAAATTACCACGTACACGAGCCGTGATGGGATATTCCTGTATCAGAGTTCCATCTTCGTAAGTGATAGTGATGTTGGCTTCTTCTTCACGCGTTTTCGAGGTGGGAACGACATTGTTCTTCACATGAATGCTTACCGTTGGGATGTTGGTGATTTGATAGAAATGGCTGTCATCGCCCACTCCCTCTTCACCATAGAACTCTAACTCGGCCACCTGACATTGGCAATTGGCAGGACCTACATATCGAACATAACGCACACCACGACTCACCTTCACAGTCACATAATTCATGTCATTGGCCAACGGGTCGTAAGCAATGAAGTAAAGAGGAATCGCATCCATGAAATCAGGCTGATTGGCACCCTCGAACACGCCAAGCAACATCTTGCCAGGGCCTGAGCTGCCACTGCGAGGCTGAAATCCGATCTGTGTAATTATCTTGGGAGAGCCCAAATCCAAGCCCACCCAGGTCATGCTGGAACTTGAAGACGAATAATACGTAGAGGGATCTCCGTCAAACGCCTTGGCAACACCATAGTTGGTTCCTGATGGCGAACCCATCATGGTTCCTGACAATTTCGCACCCTGCGCCCAACCTTTTTGACACATGCATATCAGGAGAGTGACAAAAACCAGTTTACACACTCTTCCTACATTTTTTCTCCCTTGGGCCATATTTGACGAACTACGCATTTCTCTTTACCTTAAATAATATTTTTTGCAAAAAACGCTGCAAAGATAAACAAAAAACATGGAAATCCAATGATTCACATGTTTTTTTATAAAAAACAAAGGAAGAGAGTCTGCTTACTACAAAACTACAGGATAAAATGTCGAAATTAGGGAGTTAACGTGTTAACTCGCCCTTCTTCTGCAGTTAATTCCCTAGAGTATTTGTTTTGCTGAAGGAGGCACATCATCTGCGCCACTACCCCATTCCTTGTTGGGATGATTCCCCATCACCAGTTCCAAGGTGGCCCCCTTCATTACATCCTCATGACTAATCCAAGGCTTATTCCACTCCTTGCCGTTCAATTTGGCACTCTGGATGTACTTGTTCTCGTCCGAACAATTCTTTGCCACAATGTGGAAAGTCTTCCCATTAGGCAGTTTCACCTTCACGTCACTAAACAAAGGACTGCCGATGTTATAAACAGGGAATCCTGGTGTCACAGGATAGAATCCTATGCTCGAGAAGACAACAAAACTGGTCAGGCCACCACCATCTTCATCACCAGGCACACCCATCAGGTCATTACGGAACCAAGTCCTTAAACATTGGCGGATACGCTTCTGCGTCTTCCAGGGAGCACCTGCATAGTTATAAATATAGGGAATGTGGAGGCTGGGCTCATTAGCCATCGTGAACTGACCTATATTGCCTGTCTGATCAGGCAACTGTTCATAGAATTCACGCTTGCCTCTTCCCATAGGCTCAGCGAATGTTCTGTCAAGATTTTTTTCCATCTCATCACGTCCACCCATCAGGTTAGCCAAGTCAGCAAAATTGTGCTGTACATCCCAGCGATAGGTCCATCCATTATTCTCGTCATATGCATCACGGGCACCTATTCCACCTCCAAACCTGTAGTCAAAGTCTGGCAGAAATTCCCCATCCTTATCTTTGGGGTGAAAGAACTTGGTCTCAGGGTTCCACACGTTGCGGTAGTTGTAACTGAGTTTCAAATATTTTTCCTGATTCTCCGTGTCCCCTTGGAATTCTGCAATTCTCGAGAGACACCATTCATCGTATGCAGTTCCTAACGTGACTGCAATGGGTTGACGCTTCTCGAAACCATGTACATTGGGGTCAGTCTCCTCCTCACCCTCTCTCAAGGCTGGGATGTATCCTTTTTCTTTGTAGAACTCATCTATCCATCCTGCTGGTGTTCCACTCCAAGGCGCCAATGTTTTCTCCTCAATAGCCCTACGGCAGTAATCAAAGCCTCGCTTGGCATCCACCTTCAACCCCTTCCACAAAGCATCTGCCACCATTGCCACACCATGATTGCTGTTCATGCGACGAGTGTCGGCAGTAATCTCAGGGAAAGTGGGCATCCAGTAACTTCCATTCTGCTCTGCCATTCGTAAATAAGACTCTACAATGGCCTCCTCTTTCTCTGGTTGTATCAGGGCACGCAGGGGATGAACGGCACGATAGGTGTCCCAGATCCAGTCATCGGCATAGAAGGGTGAACCTCCATCCTCGTGAACCTGTCCATCATATCCGCTGAAATAACGGCCATCCTCACTAAGGCATACAGGACGCTCAAAGGTGCGATAATACGAAGTGTACATTACCGTCTTCTCATCCTCTGTTCCACCCTCGACTTGGATGTTTGCCAGAGCCTCATTCCATTCCTTACGACCTGCCTTCTCCAAAGCCAAACGATCAAAAACTTCACCCTGTTCACGATGCAGATTCTTGCTTGCCTGATCCTCAGAAATAAAGGACACACCATATCTCAATTGCACCTTCCCCGTTCCAGCAGGGAACTTGTATGCCACACAACAGTTCCTTCCTTCAGTATAATTAACTGTCGTGATTTTTCCGTCTCTCATGATACCCACCTCTTCAGGTTTCTGGTCCATCTCAAGGGCAATGTACACTTTGGTCCTCCTGTCCAGACTCTGAAAGCCTGAAGCCTTCATGTCTTCGACAGTCATTCTGCCATTCTGAGAATTCACCAGGACATAGGCAGGCTTAGAGGTATCATAAAACGTAATTTCATAGAGAGCACTCTGATGGCTCACGGCATATTGGGCACGGATGGTGTTGTCCATCAATTCAACATCAAACCCATAGGGAGTGATCGTCTCCTGATCCCAATTCATGGGCACAACAGGTCTCAAATCACTATCCTGGGTAGGAGAGATACTGAAGGCCGAACGCTCGCGATGGTTGGTCACTATTACTGGCAATCCACCCATCAATTCTGTCGTATAGTCTCCACGGGCAGGATATACCCTCAACATACTGTTTGGCAACTGGATGGTAGCAAACGTGGGCACCAGCATGTGGCTAATGTTACCTATGTACGGATTCACGTAATCCACCAACTCCTTCTTGTCTGACTGGCAGCCGACACAAAGACCTGCAAGCGCCACCAGTATTCCCTTCAAATACCTCTTCATCATTATCAAATAATATAGTATTGGCTTATCTCCTATCTCCTTAACTTCCTAACTCCTGAAAGAAGAATCATTTTCCAGAAAGTCCTTCCCACAAGCCTTTCAGCAGATTGGCTGCACCCTCTATCTTGTTCGACACAGCGTCCTTGAAAGAATTCACGCACTCCCCCTGCAAGCGTCCTATCTCAGCCATCTCCTCCTGATCGTAAGAATGCTTCAACAGTTTCTTGTTGATCTTCACATACCTTTTTGCAGCCTTTTTCCAGTCGCCCAAATCATAGTAGTTAGCTTCCGTCTGCAGCTCCGTATTGAAGTTACGCAGATTGTTAAGGGCAGCCTGCCTTGTATTGCAGGAGCACAGCATCATAGCACCCATAGCGCATATCAACAACGAATAATTCAGATGTTTCATAGATAATAGTTTTATTTAATCATTCTTTTATAATAATGTCGTCTATTCGCTTTTCATTGGCACAAAGTTACGGAAAGTTGAGCGAAAAGCCAAATTTATTTGAGATTTTTAAGGAAAAGAGTCAACGTGTCGACTTCCTCATCACAACACGTTGACTTTTCCTTCTCAACGTGTCGAGAAAGTACAAACTTCTGGCAATGTGCTGAGAGAAATAATCAGATACGGCTGTACTCGAAAACCAAGTAGATCCGCAAGAAGGATGAAATTGATGAGGGATAGCTGCTAAAAAAAGGTGTACGTAAATGATAACCTGAGCGATAAAAAAGAAAGTCCCCTACTCGCTACTGAGACGGGGACTTCTTTTCAAATAGTCTTAAGAGACTTAAAAACTTATAATCACATGTAACAGAACCTTATAACGTAATAAAGGAACCTTAAGTTTCCTTACTTAGTAAGTAACGATGGGCTCGAGCTCTTTAGCCTGAGCTATCATGCGCTCCAACTCAGAAACAGCAGGAACACGATTGACGAGGTTCTTCTGTTCGTTTATCTCCACCAATTTTGGCTGAAGGTTTGCAGCTACGCGATGGCGGAACTCCTTAACGGTATCAACACCAGCAGCCTCGAGCAACTCTGAAAACTGACCAGCAATACCATTGATGCGCATCAGGTCTGCATGATTAGTCCACTTCAGGATAAAACCATGAGCAATACCTGTCTGCTCCTCAACCTCAGCACGTCCCTTAGGAGTAGCGCACTTAGCCAAAAGATCATCGGTTGTCTTAATACCAGCGGCGGCAAGTTTCTCGGCATATACCTCACCTACGCCCTCAATCTGAATAACATTGTAAGTCATAATACATCTAGTTTTTCTGGTTAATATTTAATTTATTAGAAAAATCCTGCCCAAAGATACAAAATATTTTGTTCTACACAAAGAAATTGACTGTTTTTTTATTGGCTGAACATTATTTGGATGATTTCCTGTTTTATATTAAGGTATAAAATTAGAATCTTTTGCAGGATTCATGTCCCAGGAGTTCTTTCATCTTTACCAAATATCCTCAGGCGTTTCAGGACTATCGTAGACTTCCTTTGGGCAGAGCTCAATCGTGTCAAGATAAAGTTCTTTCCTGTCTGAATCGAGTACAGATTTGAACTTGATGTAGTATATCTTGTCAGGATCCATTGTCTGTCGTGTAACCAAGTGGCGGATGATATGTTTGTAGCCATCGGCGCGACATCCCGTCGAACCATTCCACACCCCCAGTTCACCTTTCATAAAGCCGTTGTTACGCATTCGCTTGTCAATCTCGGCATCATAATCATCGTCACCAGAATCAGGTTCCCATGCACATCTTCGTACGCCTGACTCTCCACATCGACTGGCATCCCCACAAAGCACGAGATCCACAGGAATACCCACAACGGGTAAGTTGTTCAGGTTGTCGCCAAAGTAGAGCTGAGCCACTCCTCTGGCAGTTGTTGCCAAAACACGGTAACGCAGTTCGTAAACTCCTCTGCGAGGAACAGGCGGCAGCCTCAAGACCACTTCATAGCGTCCTACGCCTTTCAACTCATCACCTTGATTACTGCCCCACCCCAAGGCATAGGCATTGAAATAAACAAAGACAGAATTTTCGTTGATACTCATGTTCTCCAAATATTTGTACTGAGTGTCATCATAAAACCAGACGTACTGATACTTTGGTGAAGAAAGTGGCATGCGGCGTATGTCGTTGTTCATGGCCTCAGGGAAGAGGCTCATCACCTCGTAGCGCAAGCGCTGACGGCCCAGATTGTTGCGTACACTATCGTTGTAGGAAAGCGGTGCATCGATGCTATATATGAAGCCGTTCTCCATGTTGTACTTGCTCACCAACGGGCCATCCTTATCCACACGACAGCCCACACGCGAGGGCAGACAGTATGCTTCATGACCATCCTCCTTGCGCCCGTTGTTTAACTTAGGGAAACGGTTCAGGTATACACCCTCGCTCTCTCGACTTTCATAGAGGCGGAGCAGACGACGCTTACCCAGGGTGACAAGGTGCTCAGATACGGGAATCGTATAGCTTGAAGGATGGCTGGGTGCATAATAACCTTTCTCGTTGTAATGAATCACCAGACGATCGGCCGATAAGCGATAAGGCAGGATGTGATAGGAAATCCATTGATTGAGGACATTGTTCTCGTCGAGGTAGTTGTTGTCATTTACCGCATCAGGATAACATTGGTTGTCCACAACCCATTGCTTCACGTCAGCGGGAGTGATTTCCTTGGCTGGTTTGCCCAGCTGCTCTTCCCACCACTCATCAGGTTCTGCAAAGATGGTGAAACCGTACTTGCGATGCTCAGGAGCATAGGCATATCCTTCGCTCACAGAAGCCAGACCAGCGGAAGTGGCATTGATGCGTGAGGGCAGCACCCCAGTTTGACGGAGATGCTCATAGACCTCATCGCGAACGGCATCCAACGTGTCCATGTATCCACAACTCAAAATGCAACGGGCTGTGACGAGATACGGACCTTCCTGCTTGTCAATAACTTCGCGCAGCTTGCCTCCCAGCGAAATGATTGTGGGAGCAACGACCTTCTCCATCTGATGGATTATTCCGTTAAGTACGTAAATATCGCGATTGTGTTTGTTGATAGGACAGTTGCCGTCTATGTAAATGCTGTCAGGCTCGTTATCGACGTAATGCACCGTCAGCTTGCGCCCGTTCATGTTGCTGATAGATATCTCGGAATTGTCTGCCACAGGGAAATTGGCTGTCTCATAAAAAACTTCATCGCCGCCGTCAATAATTGAATTGCAGATAATAATCCTGCGGATGGAGTCCAACTTGGTGCTGTCCGTGAAAGCATCCCAAGAAGGACTCGTAATCAGTTTCTCATCAACCAATTGCAACAAATAGTTGTGTATGGCTTCGTTCGTGGGGGCAAAGACGGTATAGTGGCCGCGAGCACTCATCAGCTGTGCCACGCTGGATTCGCTCATCTCGCTCACTTTCACCCTATTCATCAAGTCCACATATTCCGAATAATCTTCGTGCTTCTCCAAATAAGATAGAACTGTGTTTGTGTTAAACACGTATCTCGCCGATGTGTCCACGGTCTCCTTGCAGGCCATGATTGCAAGCATTCCAAAGAATGTCATCACTATCTGGCATATTTCATCTCTATATCTCATTGCTATATTTTTTTAATACATAAAAGTGATGCAAATATACATATTTATTACTATATATCGCACGTAAACCATAAAAAATGTTTCTTTATCTTTTTTCATAGGAGCGGAGTCATGTAAGCATAATTTTGCGCTATTGAAAAGATTGCGAGAAACAGTATTTAACTAAAATCATATTTCTGTCCAAAAGCATGTTGGCAGAATGATTTTGTCAAGTCAAGTCTGTTCATACAAGGTATCTTGGCAATTTTTTGTCAAGCCAACGTTAAATAATCATTCTGATTTTGTCAAGTCTCACAAAAGCTATACCTTTGCACTTATTATGATAGACATGCAATTGGTATTTGCCCTAAAGCGGATCATGAACCGCAAGGGTATCAATCAAAGAGAGTTGGCTGACCTGATTGGGAAGGACGAAACTGTGATTTCTCGTTGGTTTGCTGGCAAAGTGGGCATCTCGCGCAGTTCTGTTGAACTGATAGAGAATGCCTTGGGTGAGAAACTTATCAAAGACAAACAGAATAACATGAAGAAAGCATTGATTACAGGTGTGACTGGTCAAGATGGCAGTTATCTGAGTGAATTCCTGTTGGAGAAAGGCTATGAAGTGCATGGTGTGATCCGAAGAAACAGCTCAGACCATCGCGAGAGAATTTCCCATCTGGAGGGGACTCCTCATTTTCATCTCCATTATGGCCACATGGAGGACTCGATGTCACTGGTTAAGGTAGTGACAATGGTCAAACCTGATGAGATTTATAACCTGGCAGCCCAGAGTCACGTTCAAGTCAGCTTTGATTCTCCTGAGTTTACGGCTGATGTAGATGCAACAGGTGTGTTGCGTGTATTAGAGGCTGTTCGTGCAGCAGGATTAGAAAATACTTGCCGCATCTACCAAGCCAGTACAAGTGAGCTCTATGGCAAGGTGGAAGAGGTTCCTCAGAACGAGAATACTCCTTTCCATCCATATAGTCCATACGCTGTGGCAAAACTCTATGGCTACTGGATTATCCGTGAGTATCGTGAGGCATACAATATGTTTTGCTGCTCTGGTATCCTTTTCAATCACGAAAGTGAGCGACGTGGTGAAACCTTTGTTACCAGAAAGATAACACTAGCTGCTGCCCGTATTGCTCAGGGGTTGCAAGAATGCCTCTATTTGGGAAACTTGTCGTCCCTCAGAGATTGGGGATATGCAAAAGATTATGTGGAGTGCATGTGGCTCATCCTGCAGAATGACAAACCAGAGGATTTTGTTATTGCAACAGGTGTACAGCACTCTGTCCGCGAGTTTGCCTATTATGCCTTCAAGCATGTGGGTATCGAATTGGAATTCAAAGGGGAAGGACTCGATGAGACAGGAATTTGTGTGAGTGACAACCGTCACTCTGTACACAAGAAAGACAGCAATTTAGTAGGCAAGGCTCTCATCAAGGTTTCTCCTGACTTCTATCGCCCAACTGATGTGGTGAACCTGTGGGGTGATCCAACGAAAGCAAAGGCCAAACTGGGATGGAATCCCAACAAGACAAGTTTTGAGGAGCTAGTAAAGATTATGGTAGACTTCGATATGGCTAAGGTGGCTGCTGAAGGTGCTGCTGCAAAAGTAAGAACCAACCTGGCAGAATACCTGGAGAAGGGAATTGTTAAGTAACAGAGAACATGAATCCTAATTCAAAAATATACATCGCTGGGCACAGGGGACTGGTGGGGAGTGCCATTTGGAACAACTTGCTGAGTCGTGGCTATACGAATCTGGTGGGAAGGACTCATCAGGAATTGGATTTGACTGACCAGTATGCCGTAAAGAAATTCTTCGATGAGGAAGAACCTGACGCAGTAGTGCTGGCTGCAGCCTTTGTGGGTGGCATCATGGCAAACTCTCTTTATCGGGCTGACTTCATCATGATGAACATGAAGATTCAATGCAACGTTATCAGCGAGGCTTATGCCCACCACGTAAAGAAACTGCTTTTCCTGGGTAGCACTTGCATCTATCCCAAGGATGCTCCCCAGCCGATGAAAGAGAACTGTCTGCTCACCTCTCCATTGGAATATACCAATGAGGAATATGCCATTGCGAAGATTGCAGGCTTGAAGATGTGCGAGAGTTACAATTTGCAATATGGTACAAACTACATCGCTGTCATGCCTACCAATCTATATGGACCAAATGACAATTTCCATTTGGAAAATAGCCACGTGATGCCTGCCATGATGCGTAAAGTGTATCTGGCTAAACTGATTGCTGACGACAACTGGAAGGCAATCCGTAAGGACATGGACAAGCGTCCTGTGCTGGGAGTCGACGGCAAGGCAGAGAAACAAACCCTTCTCGACATTCTGTCGAAGTATGGAATCGAGAATAACCGCGTCACTCTGTGGGGAACAGGGAAACCTCTGCGAGAGTTTCTTTGGAGCGAGGATATGGCAGACGCAAGCGTACATGTGCTGCTGAATGTAAACTTCAGCGACATCATCGGCATAGAGAAATATTCAAGTGTACACTACGGCGCCAGCACAGATGGGGCCGTTGACCGCAACCACAGCAAGGGACGAGGTGGTGCCATTCCCTCATTGGGTGAAATACGTAACTGCCACATCAACGTAGGCACAGGCAAGGAACTCACCATCCGCGAGTTGGCTGAGTTGGTAGTGAAAACAGTGGGATTCAAGGGTGAGCTTCTCTTTGATGACACAAAGCCTGATGGCACTCCACGCAAGCTCATCGATGTAAGCAAGATTCACTCGCTGGGATGGACCCATAAGGTGGAGATAGAGGATGGAGTGAGAAAACTCTTCGAGTGGTATCAACAAAGTTTGCAATAAGTCTTTAGCAAAACATTTTTTATTATGCAAATCATCTTATTATCAGGAGGTTCTGGGAAACGGCTTTGGCCGTTGTCAAATGATATACGCTCCAAGCAATTCATCAAGATATTCAAAACGGGAGAAGATCAATACGAGAGTATGGCGCAACGTGTTTATCGTCAGATAAAGACAGTTGATCCCCAAGCGAAAGTGACCATTGCTACAAGCAAAAGCCAAGTGAGCGCCATCAACAACCAGTTGGGAGACGGGACTGTAGGTATCAGCGTGGAACCATGCCGTCGCGACACGTTCCCTGCCATCGCGTTGGCTACTGCTTATCTTCACGACGTGATGGGAGTGCAGGAGGATGAGCCTGTCGTAGTGTGCCCAGTAGATCCATACGTCAACGATGATTATTACCAAGCCTTGAAACGACTGTCCAACTTGGCAGAAAAAGGAGTTGCAAACCTGACTCTGATGGGCATCGAACCCACCTACCCTAGCGAGAAATACGGATACATCATTCCTGAGAAGCATGGAGACGAAGAGACAATTCATGAACTTGACGAGTTGGATAATCTGGAACCAATGGAGGCTTTAGACAAATTAAGTTCTCCTGTACTGAAAGTCGCCTGCTTCAAAGAAAAACCCAGCAAAGACGTGGCTGAAGAGTATATTAGGCAAGGTGCCATGTGGAATGGAGGCGTGTTTGCCTACAAGCTGGGATACGTGCTGAATCGAGCGCATGAGTTGCTGGACTTTACAGGTTACCAGGATCTTTTCGACAAGTACAACACGCTGACTAAAATCAGCTTCGACTATGCTGTGGTTGAACACGAGAAGGATATCGCCGTGATGCGGTTCAGCGGACAATGGAAGGATCTGGGAACCTGGAACACTCTGACGGAAGCCATGACTGATCCCACGATGGGTAAGGCCATCTTGAACGATCAATGCGAAAACGTGAATGTGATCAACGAACTCAACGTGCCCATCCTGTGCATGGGACTCAAAGACATCATCGTGGCGGCAAGTCCTGAAGGGATTCTGGTAAGCGATAAAGAGCAATCAAGTTACATCAAGTCTTATGTGGATGGGATCGATCAGCAGATCATGTTCGCCGAGAAGTCGTGGGGCAGTTATCATGTGCTGGATGTACATCATGACAGCATGACCATCAAGGTGACCCTGAATGCAGGACATCAGATGAACTATCACAGCCACGAGCAGCGCGATGAGGTATGGACAGTTGTGTCTGGTCAGGGAACTACTGTTGTGAACGATAAATGCCAGACAGTGAAGCCTGGCGATGTAATCAACCTGCCTCGCGGCACGAAGCACACCATTCTAGCTGATACTCAACTGACGCTGATAGAAGTCCAGATAGGACAGGAAATCAGCGTACACGATAAGGCGAAGGAGCCGACAAAGGTGAAGTGCTGAAACGGAAAGTGATAACGCAATACTCTTCTACGATTCAGTTCCATAATAACGGGCATACCACTGAGCAAAGGCTCGAAGACCTTCCCGCAAAGGAGTGCCAGGCTTGAAGCCGAAATCCTGCTCCAGAGGCGACGTGTCGGCATACGTGACAGGAACATCGCCTGGCTGCATGGGAACAAGTTCCTTGTGGGCTTCGAAATCATAGTCTGAAGGAAGCACTTTGGCTGCGATGAGTTCCTCTTGCAGAATCTCCACGAAATCCAACAGGTTCTCAGGGCTGTTGTTACCTATATTATATACTTTATAAGGAGGTATGGGCAGACCATCCTCACCATTCTGCTTCTCTGGCGCATGCTGTATCACACGAACCACCCCTTCCACGATATCATCCACATACGTGAAGTCGCGCTTACAGTTCCCATAATTGAAAATCTGAATGGTCTTGCCCTCCCTCAATTTGTTTGTAAATCCAAAGTAGGCCATATCAGGACGTCCGGCTGGACCATAAACGGTGAAGAAGCGCAGACCTGTGGATGGAATGTTGTACAGCTTACTGTAAGCGTGGGCAAGCAACTCGTTGCTCTTCTTGGTGGCAGCATACAAAGAGACAGGATTATCCACTTTGTCTTCTGTGGAGTAAGGAACCTTCTTGTTGCTTCCGTAAACGGAGGATGAGGAAGCATAAACCAGATGCTCCACTTCATGATGACGGCATGCCTCCAGAATGTTGTAGAAACCTATCAGATTGCTCTGAATGTACGCATCAGGATTCGTGATGGAGTAGCGGACGCCAGCTTGCGCAGCCAGATTCACCACCACAGCTGGCTTATAGTCTGCAAAGATATTTTCCACGAGTTCCCTATCTGCAATATCACCCTTCACGAACATCCAGTCGCGATGCAAAGCGTCTATTTCCTTGAGACGCTCATACTTGATGTTGACATCATAATAATCCGTGATGGAGTCAACCCCTATCACCTGGATGTCCTCCACATCATGAAACAATCTCTTCACCAAATTACTGCCTATAAAACCAGCAGCCCCTGTTACCAGAACAGTCTTGCCTGTGAGGGAAACATTATATTCCAGCATATCCAATCCTATTAGTCCCTGCGGAAAATATCACGAGTGTAAACCTTCTCCATCACGTCATCCAGACAAGCGCTATAGCGGTTGGCAATGATGGCGTGCGATCTCTGCTTGAATTCCTCCAAATCGTTTACCACCAACGATCCAAAGAAGGTGGAGCCATCCTCCAGTGTCGGCTCGTAGACAATGATTTCCGCACCCTTTGCCTTGATGCGCTTCATGATGCCCTGAATGGCTGACTGACGGAAATTATCTGAGTTGGACTTCATGGTCAACCGATAGACTCCGATGACACACTTACGCTCCTTCGAGGCATCCCATGAGCTGTTGGCCTCGTAGTAGCCAGCCTTGTGCAGGACAGCATCGGCAATGTAATCCTTGCGGGTACGGTTGCTCTGCACGATAGCAGTCATCATCTCCTGGGGAACATCCTGATAGTTGGCCAGCAACTGCTTCGTATCTTTAGGCAGGCAATAACCTCCGTATCCGAAACTTGGATTGTTGTAATGAGTGCCGATGCGCGGATCGAGACCCACCCCCTGAATGATGGCGCGTGTATCCAAACCTTTCACCTCGGCATACGTATCCAGTTCGTTGAAGTAGCTGACACGCAGGGCCAGGAAAGTGTTAGCAAAGAGTTTCACGGCCTCGGCCTCCTTCATGCCCATATATAGGACTGGAATATCCGAGCCCAACGCGCCTTCTGTCAGCAGACGAGCAAACGTCCTTGCCTGCAGTTCGCCCTCAGGATTACCGATGGCCGTGATGGCAGCATTCTCTTCCGTAAAAGTCCGCTCATCAATATCAATCAGTTTGGGGAAACCCACGATGATTCTGGAGGGATAGAGATTATCATAGAGAGCCTTGCTTTCGCGAAGGAACTCAGGAGAGAACAACAGGTTGAACTTCTTGCCTTTCAACTCAGGCTTGTAGAGGAATTGCAGAGCATACTTCACGAACAAGCTGCGGCAATACCCCACAGGAATGGTACTCTTGATGACCATCACAGCATCCGGATTAACCGATATCACCAGATTTATCACCTCCTCCACATGAGAAGTGTCGAAGTAGTTCTTTACAGGATCATAATTCGTAGGGGCAGCTATGACCACATAATCAGCGTCCCTGTATGCCTCTGCCCCATCCAGCGTGGCTCGCAAGTTCAGGCTGACAGGAGTCAGACCTTTCGTGTCGCCAGACTTAAAGTTTTGAATGTCCTCTTCATTGGCGCACCTGTATCCAGCCATATAGGCCTCTATGTAATCGTCCTGAATGGGAGAGACTCCCTTGTTTATTTTCTCCACCTTCTCAGGAATCACGTCCACAGCAGTCACCTGATGATGCTGCGACAACAGGGTTGCCATAGAGAGACCCACGTACCCCGTTCCTGCCACAGCTATCTTAAGATCAGAAAAATTCTTCATCTTCAATCAATTCATATTCAAATAATTAGCTCTGCTCTGAGCTGCTCTTGCATTACTGTCGTAACACTCAATCACTCTTTTAGAGTGCAAAGTTACGAATAAATGAGAAATAAAGCAAAATAAATCCTGTTTTCCTTTCTATTTACGAATGTCAGTAATTTCGTTGAAGCCAAGGTTACGAATAGATCTGCATGGGAAACTCTCTATCGCAGAAAAGAAATCTTTCCTAATGCGCAGGACAACGTGTTGTGATGGGAAAGACAACGTGTTGTGATGGGAAAGACAACGTGTTGAAATTGCAAAGACAACACGTTGAAATCGAGGTTTCAACACGTCGTATTTACTCTCGCCTTTCATTGTCCGCAATAATTCAACAAGATGTATGGAAAAGGGAGAAAAAAAGAGAAAATACAAGAAATAAGTCTTGCAAGCTGAAGAAAGTGTTGTCGAGCCCAGAGATATTGAGGGATTTTTCATATCTTTGCACAATAAATTCAACGTAGAGGCACAAAGATGAAAATAGGATTTGACAACAAGAAATACATCAAGATCCAGTCGGAGCGTATCAAGGAAAGAATCACGCAATTCCAGGGAAAACTATATATGGAACTGGGAGGAAAGCTCTTCGACGACTATCACGCCAGTAGAGTGCTGCCTGGTTTCCAGCCAGACAGCAAGCTGCACATGCTCCAGCAGTTGAGCGATACGGCAGAGATCATCCTCGTCATCAGCGCGATAGACATCGAGAAAAACAAGGTGCGCCAGGATTTGGGAATTACCTACGACGAAGACGTGCTGCGCCTGCGCACAGAATTCCAAAACAGGGGATTCCTGGTGAGTAGTGTGGTGATTACCCACTATAACGGGCAGAGTAGTGCGGACATGTATCGCCACCGTCTGGAGAGTCTTGGCATCCGAGCTTATTACCATTATACTATTGAGGGCTATCCCCATAATGTCACCCTGATAGACTCAGACGAAGGATTTGGGAAAGACGACTATGTGGAGACCACACGTCCTCTGGTGATCGTGACGGCTCCAGGTCCAGGCAGCGGCAAAATGGCTGTATGCCTGTCGCAACTTTACAACGAGCACAAGCGCGGCATCGAGGCAGGATATGCAAAATTCGAGACGTTCCCTGTGTGGAACCTTCCTCTGAACCATCCTGTAAACATTGCCTACGAGGCTGCCACAGCTGACCTGAATGACATCAACATGATTGATCCCTTCCATCTGGATGCTTACCAGAAGATTGCTATCAATTATAATCGCGACATAGAAATCTTCCCTGTACTGAACACTCTGTTTGAAGGCATTTACGGCGAGTGTCCCTACAAGTCTCCTACTGACATGGGAGTCAATATGGTGGGCTTTTGCATCAGCGATGACGCAGTTTGCCAAGAGACCTCGAAACAAGAGGTGATACGACGCTACTATACTGCCCTGAACAAATTGGCGATGGGAGGTTGCAACGAATCAGAGGTTAACAAACTCTCCCTCCTGATGAAGCAAGCCAAAATCACAACGGATTATCGCAAGACCACATTGGCTGCCAAGGCAAGAAAGGAAGAGGCAGGAGTGCCCTGTTCAGCCATCGAGTTGCCTGGCGGAAACATCATCACGGCCGCCAGCAGCCCCCTTCTGGGTACGGCATCTTCTCTGATACTCAACGCCATAAAGCATTTGGGAGGTATCGATCACGAGTTGAAACTCATACCTCAATATCTGATTGAGCCAATCCAGAAGACAAAAATCGTATACCTAGGCGGCAGTAATCCACGTCTGCACACAGATGAAGTACTGGTAGCCCTGTCTGTCCTGAGTCAAACGGACAAGAACTGCAAGATTGCTTTGGAGCAGTTACCAAAGCTGCGCGGCTGTCAGGCTCACTTCACAATCATGTTGGGCGAGGTAGACCGCAAGATCTTCAAGAAGTTGGGTGTGGATATCACCTGTGACCCTGTAAGGAAGGAAAAGAAATAGTAAAGGCCACATGGAAGAGAGAGACTACAAGACAGTAAGAGTAGGAATCCTGGGAGCAGGACACATAGCAGAAAAGATGTCCCATACCCTGAACATCTTAGAAGGATGGGAAGCATACGCCATTGCATCGCGCAGCCAGGAGAAGGCCGATAAATTCGCTAAGGACTTCCATTTCCAAAAGGCTTATGGAAGCTATGAGAAACTTATCCAGGATGATAACGTCGACCTAATCTATGTAGCAACACCTCATTCCCATCATTGGGCCCCTACCCGACTCGCACTCCAAAACGGGAAACCCTGCCTGGTGGAAAAGGCTTTCACAGCAAACGCCAGAGAAGCAAAGGAACTGCTCGACCTGTCGAAGGAAAAGGGCGTATTCGTGACGGAAGCCATCTGGACACGTTACCAACCTATGCGCCAGATTATTAGGGAGATGCTGGCAAGTGATGTCATTGGGAAAGTAAAACTGGTAACATGCTCCCTGGGATATCCCATCGAGCAGAAGGAACGTATCCAAAGACCTGAGCTATGCGGTGGTGCATTGCTCGATTTGGGTGTATACGGCATCAATTTCGTTAGGATGTTCTTCCCTGGCCGATGGGAAAGTATTACTTCGCAATGCACCAAAAGCCAGACAGGTATGGACATGACTGAGTGCATCTCCGTCAGATACGAGGATGGATTGATGGCCAACATGCAGTTTTCAGCAGTTTGCGTGAATGACCGATACGGATTGATAAGTGGGGAAAAGGGCTACATGGTAATAGAAAACATCAACAATCCCTGCAGAGCAACTGCCTACGATAAATTCGGGAACGTGTTGATGGAACATTTTAGCCCTCAACAGATAACAGGTTTTGAGTATGAACTGGAAGCCTGTCGTGAAGCACTCCAGAAGGGATGGACAGAATCACCCTACATACCCCATGAGGAGATTCTGCAGATCATGGAAATTATGGACGAGTTGAGAAACGAATGGGGAGTTGTGTTTCCAATGGATTGATTCTTTTCAGACATAACCTTTCCATTGTCGCCAAATACGTTGAACGGCAACGAAGATGGGGAACCATAGAATTTCATCAGGATACTGACGAAGGAAACGAAGGTTTCTGCCTAAGCGGCGAACCATACGGCGAGGTTTGCTCTCTCCTTTCCGTTTCTGTGAACGAAGATCGAACTTTCCGAAATTGCCAGCAAGCATAATCTCTTGGAGAAGGAACTCGCCCCGTTTCTCCAAAGGTTCACACAGCATCCATTCCTTAGGAATAAAAAAGACCTGCTGCAAAACGTACATAGTGGCACCCACAAACTTCTCCATACCCAGATGATGGAAGACGTCCATTATCTGAGTCTTGGAAACGGAATTCTCCTCATAGAAAAGTTTTAACACATAATAATAATCGAGCAACTGGCGAAGTCCTATTCCCTCATCAAACAAATGCCGATAGATATGGACGAGGATAAAGACAGCATTGAACTGGGAAGTAGGTATGCAAAAACCGAGATTCGTCTCATGAGAGAATTGCTGATCTGACTGCTCAAGGAACCATCTTTGCAAGAATTTGTTCTTAAAGGGATTATTCATCCAAGTGGGTGTAAAATGGACTTCTACAGGCAGTTCCTTCATCGCAGGGAAATTCATGTGATGATAAACCACTTCCTGCTTGGGGAACAAAGGACGAATGAATTCCAGCACCTTTTTTCTTCCACCTTCCACCCAAATGTCAATATCACCCGAAGTACGTCTTGCAGGATTGGGATAATAGGATGCTATACCCTGTCCTTTCAGGATACATGACCGAAAGCCATGATTCTGAAAAAATTTCACAATCTTGACACATCCCTCCAGTGTATTCTCATTCTTCTGCTCAACCTTGTCCGAGTTGGCTACCCATCTCATGATCATACGCCGCTGGGGACATTGATCCTTCCGCAGATTCTCTATACCCTGAAAGCAGATTCCCAGCAAACTCTGCTTCTTAGCCATCTGAAACAGCTCTTCCCATTCCTCATCCGTGGGAACAGAAGAAAGTTCCTTCCTCTGTGAGACTGCGACTTGCAGAAGTTCGAAAAAGAGGTTATTCATTGTGCTTCAATGTTTTTTTCTCGTAATTTCTAGGAAGATCTCTATTCCTTCCCAAATGAGACCCAGCGGCTCATTCCTTTCCAGACTGGGCATGACGTGAGCAGTTTTCTGTATCTCTTGCTGATATACAACCCTGCGCTACTGGAGTCCAACTGCTCCACCATGTAATCCTTACCTTCTGAACTCAGGTTATGCGTTTCCTTCTCAGGTCGCTCTGCATCACGCAACATGGCAACAAAATTGGAGCTACATATATTATTCTCCAGAGAATCCCGTCTTCCCTCGAATTTATAACTTCCAGCCATCAGGTTGTACATCACCAGATTGCCTGTATTATAATCTTCTACCTGCCCAGCCACGCTCTCAACCAGACGTGAGTCCACGCAATACGAGTTATGGATACCAGAAATTACATTCCCATAGATCTTCAGATTCTTGGCTCCATCATCGCAGAAGATGCCACGATTGTCCTTCATCCCCTTCACATCGTGAATACTATTGTAGCGAATCACAACATCATCCAATCGGGTACTGATGTAGATCGCACCTCCATCCATCAGCGTATACTGCTGGTAATCTGCAATGAAGGTAGAGTCCTGAAACATCTCGTTCCCCTCCACGATTCCAGTCACTCGATCTTGCTGAGGTGCGCCCCAATTGTAACCAATGCTGAGAGCAGCATAATGGAAATTGTGGAAGGTGTTGTTTGAAACATAGAAGTTTGGTGAATACATCGTCACGTCTACCGTGTTATTGAGTCCTCGACTATTATCGTAGAAGATGTTGTTCTGGACAATCGTGCCTTCGCATCCAGGACCCGAAAAGATACACGAAGAGTAGCCCCTTTCTACCCTATTCCTCTGGAATGTGATATAAGGAGTGTGAGAGGCATAGAGAACTCGTGTATGCAAGTCCTGAAAAAGACAGTTCTGAATCAGGATTCCCTGTGTGGAGACTTTATGGAAATCCATCAGGTTGCTTTGACCGCCATTCCCAACGAATGTCACACCCTCTATCAGAATTTGATGGAGTCGACTGTTCTTCAAGTTCAGGACCCTTCCCTCCTTGCATGGATTCTCCTTATAAAAGAGTCGATATCGAGGATTCTTCTCTCCATACCCTTTATCCCAATTCACATTCCACTGCTTGAAGAAGCTGTTCATGTAGAAAAGTTCAGGAGCATGGAAATAACACCAGCCATCTTTTACCGATTCCACTTCGTAGAATCTGGTCAGATACCATTCTGTCAACTGCAGTTTCTTTGGAGTAAGGAGAGGAGATGAATTAAGGCGTATACGGCACAACTTATCCTTCTGATCCACAATCTCCACCGTATCTGGCGACATCTCTGTCTTGCTGCCCATATCGGCATCGCGCTGAAATCCAATCGCTGTAATAACAGCCTTGTTTCCCACCAACTTCAAGCTCGTTTCTGGGAAATTCAGGTTCTGCAAGTCAATCTGATTCTCATGAAACGTATACATCCCTTCCGCAAATTGGATCTCCAGCAAAGCAGGAGCTTCTATCAGAGCCGTCCGGATTCTCTCTGCCAAACTATCAAACTCCTGTTGCGAAGTAATCTTTATCCGTATCTTCTTCCCACTTCGAGGTTTAAAAGAAACTATTTGTGGAGCTGTTTTTTGCTCCTGTTTTTCTATCAATCTGTTTTCCTTGGGGATCTGAAAAGTATGCATGAAATCCAAGGGACGAATATACTCATGAATCATTGGGTTCTCATCCAGACTGCCAACCTTATTCTTATCCAGCAAAGCAAATGGGCATACCTCCTTCCCTGCTGGCAACAGATCCCAGTTGATGCAGATATATCCTTTCAGTCCTTCTCGCTTGCCTTGCAGAGGAATAACCCCCATGTTCTCCACATTTTTGTTAGAGTAATACGAAAGAACCACGCTCGACCCATCGGCTTTATCATCTTTCAGGGAACCCTCCTCACCAATATTAATCAGCCACACAGGTGCTTGGTCCTTTTGCTTAAAATTGCGCCTGATCTGTCGCAAATAGTACACCTTATCTGGCTGCATTCCTTCCAGATACAATTCCTTGACATACTCCAGCTGCGCCACAGCAAACAAAGGAACCAAGAAGAAAATGATAACTGATAAAATACCCCTCATCGTCATTCGTGGAGAATATTCCATATAAAGAGCACGTTACCTATCACATAACGGCGCCATAATCTACGAGGATTCGAACATAGACGATGAAGCCACTCCAAGCCATGATTCTGCATCCATCGTGGAGCCCTCTTCACCGTACCTGCATAGAAATCGAACACAGCTCCGATGGTTCCCACATGACAATGGATATTCAACTCATCCCAATGCGCATAAGCCCATTTCTCTTGCTTGGGAGCCGTCATTCCTATCCACAACAAATCAGGATTCTCCTGATTGATAGCCTCTACGATAGCCTTGTTGTCCTCATTCGAGAATTCTGGTTTATATGGAGGCGAATACGTCACAACCTCCAAATGTGGATAATCCAGAGCAGCACGTTTTCTTATCAACGAAAGCACCTTATCGCTCGAGCCCATGAACATCACCTTCAGACCGCCCCTCGTCTCGCTATTCTCCATCAAGTCGCGGCTTCTGTCTTCCAACCGTTGCATCTCGAAGTCAAACAGATCTCCACCCGCTATTCTCTCCGTAGGTCTGCTCTTCGCCTTCAACCATCTGCATGCCCATACCACGCTATACCCATCAGGTATCAGCACATCCCCTTGGCTCAAAGCTTCTGCAAGCAGATCATCCTTCTGCGCCGTATTATATGAATGAGCATTGATGGTATTTATCAGCAACTTCCCATCCGGCAAGTTAGCCAAATCGTTCCTGCATGTTTGTATATCAAGGTCTTTTAATCGTATCATATATGTTTATGATTCATTATACCTGTATTCCATGTTTCTCACATCTTTTTTTGTATTTCTGTAAGTCTTTTCTGTGATGGAACTTCAGCAATGAAAAATAAATACAATCTGGCAAATGGTTCTTAATAAAAAAAGGTATTTTAGAAATAAATTGCATAACTTTATTCTGCTCATAATTTGCATACTGAACTGGAGTATGCCAATCACCATATTGGAGTGTTAGGCATTCGTCATAATCTTTTGGAACAAATAGATTTACTCCCTTAAAATCAACTGAAATTCTATCCGTAAGGTGTTTTTCAAACATATATCCCCCACCTTTTGTCTCGCGCAAATTGTTTGTCAGTTTTTGCAAAACATAAAAATCAATATATTCTCCATTACGCATTACAGAATAGAGACCACGACGTTCATATCTTATAAGGAAAAATCCATTATCTCTTAAATCCCAAAGAGTATCCCTAAAAAGTTGTTCTTCTTCCTCCAGTATATATAAATCTATATCCTCATCCCATGTTATAAAATCATTGTCTCGAATGATTCCTAACAATGAACCAAATGCTGGACCCCAATGAAGTTTCTTGTTATTTAATATTATGGCAAGTAACTTCAAATTTTCTAAGGCTTTTATCTTATCTATTTGCTTAATACCCAAATATATGATTAAACTTTTGTACTTGAAATCCCCTTTTGATGTTTTTATTGATGCCATTTTATCGTTGACTTTTATATACCAATATGTAAGCTGCCCTTAGTCTCAAAACGACAATATCTCAGTTTGTCGTTTTCCCTGCAAATAATTTACACTCTAAGTTTGATATCCTCTCTTCAAATGAAATATCCATAAGAGAGGGACGTTCATAAATGCCATCTTTAGGGCCAACTAATTTTAGTTGATTATCGAGTGCTTTAGTTACATGTTCCACATCATAAGGATCAACTATTTCTCCATTATTTGCTGTCACTAAGCAACAAGAACCTGCCTTTTCTGAAATCACTACTCTGTTACCTGCCAGTAATGCTTCATTTGTAACTGCGCCATAAGCTTCCTGGGTGCTCAACAAAACAAACACATCTCCAACATTATACCATGCCCTTAACAAATCTCCTTCAACTCTTCCTGGGAAAAACACTGCTTTATCTATTTTGTCAGCTTCTTTCTTCAGTTGTTCCTTTTCTTCCCCATCACCTATAATTACCAAAACGCAATCCTCACGTGTTTTATTATAGGCTGAAATTATACGAGAAATGTTTTTAAGCTTAACTAATCTTCCAACGAATAGAACAACTCTTTTATGGCTTAAATTATACTCCTCCGCCAATGCCCTACTTATTGGAAGGACTCGTTTATATGATTCCTTCTCTATCTCATCCTTGCGCAGAATGGGTAACCAGATGCCTTTTCCAAAATTATTTTGATACCAATCTTTAACTCGTGAATCCAAGACAATTATGTCATCCATTAAACGAGGAGCAATTCCTCTCAACCATTTATGAATCAAGGAAAAACTATTATCATTGGCAATCATATCGTAGCTATCATCGCACATTGATACAATCTTGAATTTAGAGAGGGTTATCCATTTATACAAAAGAATCTGCCAAAAGGAGAATTGGAATTCTGGAACAATGACAATCTGGGGAGACTCCCTGTGAACCAGAAGCCATAAACCAAAACATAAAGTTCTTGAAGTGCGACCAAATGAGATACCTTTCAAATAATGAGGCTTAAACTTACATTCTTCTAGAATTAAAGCCATATTTTTTATGTCAGGATCTTTATCTTTATAGAAAAACAGCTTGAAACCTCTATCTGAAAGAGCATTGTAAGTATCTACTCTATATGGCGCTATTGTTGTGCGAATAAAAATATTTGACATCTTTTATATATATATCATCAGTAATATAAAGTGGTTGTTCTGACATTATAGACTGTTTGTTTTTACAAACTAAAAGAATTCCACAATTTAGGGAACATACAATGTGTGATTGTGGTACATATATGAAATAATGCAACAAATAGTCCATAATGTTTTCTCTCATGATAAAATAATACTTTTAATGGCATCCCTGTTGGCTTATTTAAAGCTTTCCATCGTTGTTTAAAAGAATAATCAGGATTACACCAAATTGACAAAGATGAATGCCTTTCACAATAGCCCACATAATCACCAGAAAGTAATACTTCTATACCATTTTCATTAGCCCGTAAACCATAATCAGTATCACCACCAGCATGATGATAATAGTAATCTAGATTACCTAATATCTGAAACACATATTTAGGTATTAAAACAAAATTTCCATTCAAGTTTGTGCCATTCTGTAACGTGCCATTTGGTATTAATAGAATATCCTTTTTGTCATGTAATCCATATGTACACTCATCAGTCTTACTACTTTTTGTAGCACCTGAAATAATTGCTCGATCTTGTTTTGTGTGTGACTCCTCTAATATATTATGCACAGCAACGTCAAACAGGTATGTATCATCATTCAGCCAAAGATAAAAATCATAATCTTTAGCTTTTGAAGCTGCCTCCCATGCCTTATACATCCCTCGGTTCCAATAGAGATTTCCATCCCCCTGAATGATATGAACCTGAGGAAAAATTGTTCTTATAGCCTCTGGTGTTCCATCTGTACAGCCATCATCGGTAAGCCAGACATCAAAGGCACAGTCCTCTGGCATGATTTGTGCATATAACTGTTCCATACAATGCAAAGTGTTTGCTTTACGATTATAAACAGTCAGAAGAACGGCAATATGTTTCACGAATCTTTTTTAAAAAACAACATTTTCTTAACTACGTCACATTATCAATGTAAATTCTTACCAATAATAGATACCAAAAAATGGAGAAGAATTCTACGCATGAGAATTGATGAAAATAGTAGATTTATATGCACTTATCAAATCGTTAAGAATTTTTTTCTTATCATGACGAATAGTTGCCGCCTGGAATCCGTTTTTACTAAGACTGTTGCAAATATCTTCATTTTCACTCAATTGCTTTATCCATTCTGCTAATTCAAAGGGAGCATTAGCTGGTACAAGAATACCCGATTCCATATGCCTTATCAAACTCGGTATTCCTCCTACGTATGTTCCGATAACTGGTACGCCTAACATCTGGGCCTCGCACACACTATTTGAGCTATTATCAATATAGGATGGATGCACATATACATTTGAAGATAATAATATCTGACAAAGCGACCGCTCATCCTGTACACCAAGGTAATTCAAATGAACATCTGCACTTCTGATACCTGATTTTTTTTCGAAGAAACGCACAAAATCTGAACTATCATTAATACCTACTACCTGCCACAAAAAATTTAGGTTTGTCTCATTCTTCAAAAGATGCGCTGTTTTTAGGATAACATCCAATCCTTTGTATATGGTTTCCGAAATAGTTGACGTTATAATAAAAGTACTTTTTTGTAATTTCTTCCATTTCCCCGCATTTTCATAAAAAGTTGTTCTAAGAACCTCATCAACATGAAAATAAATAGAATTTGGTGCCATTAATCGAGAAACCTGTTTGTCCCACTCTGTCCGCCCCATGCAATATTTCATGTTTGCAAATAGTTCCTTCTCTCTTTCTCCTCTGACATGAATGTCTTTTTGGGCAAATATATAACCGTTGCGAATCAACCATTCACGTTTGGTAATGGGCCACAAGAATGAAGAATTGTTGAATCCCTGAGGGAAAAAAGCATTATCTATCGGTCCTAACAGACCTTGCATGTGAACAACAACAGGGACACACCCTCTTCCTAGAATGGTAGCCATGGGGTTTTCTAAGCCAAATAGATGTATAACATCTGGCTGAAATTTATTTATGACAGACAATAACTGAACATTCAGATCATTAATAGCTTTCCTTTTATATCCACCATAATATTTCCTTAATTTCTGCAATGATGTCTTGGGTTTCTCATATATTGGGAAATAAAACGCCCCATCACGTACACTTTCTTTTTCTTGGATAGAATGAGTAATATATGCGACACCCAAATCGACGACATTTGAGCTCTGAACTATCTGTAGTAATGATGACACCCATCCTTCACCATTATAATTACCTTTTACCACAGAATCTTTCTGCACATTATAATTGGCAATGAGCCAGAGAACTTTATTCATGATATTATAAAACTTTTTTTACCGATATCATTGCGTCTATATTCAAAATACTATTTATGAATGTCTTCTGATAAAATTACTAATTACATCAATAACATACACTTTTTCCTTACCACCTAATCCCCACAACCATATGCCTATGATACATGATGTCAAACTGAAAAAAGATACCAATAAAAATCTGCTGAAAGACTCTTCCATCAAATACAAGAAAGGAAAACAGATTACACACACAAAAAAAGTAATAATTAACATTGGTTTAAGAACATTCTCCCAGAAATAGCAATAACTCATCCCGCAATTTCTCTTCATGAAATATACTTTTAAATTAGCTTTTCCTATTCCGAAAACACATATTGTAACAACATAAAATGTAACTGGGGAGAATCCTAATGAAAAAAGATAATAAATCAATACAATAGGTAACAAATCGAGAAAAATGACCATTCGATTATATGATGCAATATGTCCCTCTGCTTGAATAGAAGTGTGATAAACCGCTGTCGTTTGCTCTATTAAGATTCTAATCAATTGAAGTTGAGTGAAGATCACTGCCCACTGAGGAACCTTAACAAGCCATATACAAAATAAAAAATTGGTATTAAAAATAACCGGAAAAGCTAACAAAGAAAAAAGAAAAAAAGAAAACTTATTCCCAATGGCAGAGACATAAAGCATCCTCTCCCTTTTGCCTTCACCTTCACTTTTCGCTATTTGGGGACTTAGTGCTTTAAGCATATTTTTCGAGAATGCCATTAACTGACCTTGAACTTGAGTTGCTATTCCTTGGGCTGCATTTAAAACAGTTCCATAGAAATAATTCATCACTAATCCTATTCCATAGTTACCCACCAAAGAAGAAGCACTACCAAGGAAATTCCATCCTGTGAAAGACAACATTTCCCAGAAAATGCCTTTGTTCCAATATTTCTTTATTGATATAATGCATTCTGAGTAATGATGATGACAATATATGCGCATAATGGACAACGAAATAAAGGGAATACATGCCATTAGAATACCATATACTATCAATTTATCCATCATAGTATAAGAAACATAAAAAGCAATAGCCAATTTCAGCAAAGACTCAAATATACCAATAATAGCATAATATAGCATATTCTCATGGGCATTGATAGCTGCATCATAAGGGACCGACATAACTGTAAACGTGGTACTCAGTACCATCCCTAAATATACCCATTTAGCAGCAAGCATTCTATCCTCAGGTATATTCAGGACACCATTGAAAAGAAAGAAATATGCAATTGCCATGATGAAGCAAAAAAGTATTGCTACTGTAAAATGCATAACTATGCTTACATTAAATATGGTCTTTTGCTTTTCTTTATTCCCTTCACCTTCAGAATAATTCATGAACCTCTGTGTAGCACTTGCCATAGTCGAATTTAGGAAAGCCAACATTGAAATTGCGCCACCAATAACATTGAATATTCCATAATCTGAAGCGCCTAATGATGCCAGTATCAATCTCGTCGTATAGAGCGAGATAAATACAGTTATGGCCATCTTGCCATACAAGAATCCTGTGTTCTTAACTATCCTGTTAGCACTAGACATTAGCTACCTATCCTTTAATATATGCTTTTGAATTATGGGTATGTCTTTTTTCCAGGGGTGGTAATTTCATGAAATCACCATATGCATTTTTTAAGAAATCCTTATACCTTGATATAACTGGAAAATAATGATTCTCAAAAGGTAATTTTATATATTCAGTAAACCATGAATATTCATAAGGATTCTGGACAATCAACCCCAACACAGATTCGTAAACTTTATTTGAGCCTATGTATTTTGGATTTTTAGCGTTATCATCTATTTGCTTACATATATCTCTAAAGTCATAAAGAATTCTCGATTTAAAGATAGAAAAATTAGATTTGATTTTCCAAAAAGGGCGATAGGGAACTATGTTATAATACAACATTTTATGTAATTTTTTCTTTAAATCATTGTCTCGAATAAATTGTTCCGCATTCTCACTCACAAAATCAATCGGGAATACATCTATATTTATTCCAATCTTTTTATTAATTCTCAATCCACTTCCTTCAATTAGTAATGTTCGACAATCACTAATTTTAATATATGGAATAGGATAAGCATCTATATCGAAAGAATGTATTTTATAGTATGGATGAGGAATTGATTGATACAGCTTCTTAAATTTCTCATATTCATCTCTTAATAAATAAACATCAACGTCATCATCCCATGGAATAAAGCCTTTATGCCTTACGGCACCCAATAATGTTCCGTCAGCTAATGAATATTTTATGCCATTCTTTTCACAAAATTCATTGAAAAAACATAAAATTTCTAATAATATTTCTTTCTGACGACTTAAATCTATCTTATACATTTATAAATAATGAAATAATGTCACTTAATTTTCATATATACTTTAATCAAAGCCAATAACTATCTCGTGATAATACCATACTTCACCAAACTCAAAATATTCAAGAGCTAGCATTTGAATTTTTCTTTTCCTAATGTATGTCTTATCATACTTTTTCAATGACTTGACGTTTATTTATAAACAACATAGTAAACCATCTTGCAAATCTTTTATCGTCCATCATCCTGAATTTCTTAGAATAACCCATTCCTATCATCATCCACAACCAGATATTCTGAACGGTAAAAGAATTGAAATCCTCTATCCAACCATATGCCCAATGGAACGCAATCGTGCATCCAATCAATTTCATAAATGTGCTATTTGACTTATATACCGCATAGCATGAAGAATGCAAATATATCAAGGAATATAAAATTAGTCCTACAATTCCTAACCATGTGAAAATATTAAGGTGTACCAATTCATTATTGTGGCGTTCACCTTTACCTGTAAGATCCTCATTTAATGCATAGTCACCTGCTACAAAAGCTTCACTATAATTTCCGCGAGCAGGCGTGTTCCCAAATAATACATAATTATTATTAAGTGCAGAACTTATTACCTCTACATATATAAAAGTACGGGTATCACCTGATAAATCTTCTTGATCTTCGCCATGAGAAACTACATATTGTCCTTCATTTTTACTACTCATCTCTTCCAATACGTTAAATGACCCACTTATTGCCAATCCTAATAATAAAGGGGCAAGCAGATATAAAACCCAATGAACAAGTTTGTATGCAAAATATGGAATTGTTTTCCTAAACAAATAAGCAATACATGTTGCTAACGTAACGGCTACCTTTATGAGATTTGAACGAGCTGAAAGGTCCAAACAAAAAGCAATGAGTATAATACCTATTATCAGTTTCCATTTTCCAGGTAAAATTGGAAGAAAGCTACCATACAGCAACACAAATGGAAGAAGGTAAAAATAATAGCCGGGACCACATACCCAAATAAAAAAGATAATGAATAGTATTGGCATTACCTTATTCCACCTGTATAAAATATAATAATTTATCCTCGGCTCACGAAACAAGTATGCAAAATATGGCAATGATGTCATCAGTATCCCCGTGAATAATTGCTTATATTCCCAATAGTTACTAGCAGTAAAGAAACCACGGACAACTCCTATACATGCCCACAATAAATACAAAGAACAAAAAACATACTGTCTAGAAAACAGAAGAAACCGATTCTTAAGAGCATACCATATCAACAATAATAAAAGGGGAAAGTCAATCAACCAAACTATCCACTGATTACCAAGAGGTACGCGAGACCATTGATTAACTGAAATGCATGTATTGGCAATCACCAACCATGACAAAATGTCTAGGTATTTCGGAAAAGGTAAACTTTCCAAAAACTTTAGATAACCTCTATGTGATATTTGTTGCATACGTATTGATTAATAATTAATCATTACTCATACCCCTTTTTTATATCCAAAATTTTCGAGATTCTTTTACCCAATTTAGATTATTATTGTATTCAAGAAGTAGTTCATATATTTTAGATGCATACAAAACATCATGCAATCCTAACCCATAGTTGTAGTCTATTATTCTTTGATTATCTGACTTCCTGCCTGGATCACGACCTGCCAGAACCTCACCGATTTCATTGTAATCATGGAACTGATGGAAGAATCTAAAACCCTTGACATGATTTGTATCATCACCAAAGACACGATCAAAGACAGTATCACAATTCTGAAATCCTTGAGTATGGACTGGAATAATCGTAATACCAGCAGGGAATGTATCTACGTCTTCAATCAACAATCCGTTAGCACTTGTTATGCAACTAAAAAGGACGTCAACGGAACGAGTTAAAGACTCAATATCATCTTCTATTTCAAACTCTACATTGTTGTAACAACAAAATCTATCAATAAACAGTTCAGTCTGATCTTTGTATTTCAACAGCTTTACCTTAAATTTTTTTTCTGGTTCAGCCTCCAATGCACATAGCAATACGGCTCTTGCCGTATTACCCAATCCTACATAACCATAAGTGCCTGCATCTTTTTTACGGAGGACTTTAGCAGAGACGGCAGCAACTGCACCAGTCCTCATTGTTGTTATCCAATCACTATCCATAAGTGCCAACAACTCTCCCGTTTCTGCATCATAGAGTAGAAGATCGCTCCCAAGACTTGGTACAGCATCTTTTATGCGATGTACAATCTTTACTCCGAAGTATTGCCGGTCGGCCTTTTCACTAAATGGAAGAAGGCAAGGCATGGAGGTAAAGAAATCAGTAGGAGCGGGATGAACACTGATTTTCGCTGGCAACTGAGCATCCTTCTTAAGAGAAAAACTCTCCATTATCCATTTGACACACTGTAAAGGTGATATATTTAGATTTCGAATTATCTCTTCTGAAATGATTTTCATAATTTTCCTATATTTATATACCTATCTATTTTTCCAACCACATTTTCCTCAGCATATGCCAAATCATCCACATCGTCTATCTCGTACCACCACAAGCCTTCCACCCTTAGGACGTACACCTTGCGAATCTGCTGAGACATAGTCAGGAGTTCATACTCGTATCCCAACTTGGGCTTTTCCTCTGCCTTCTTTCCATAATCTTCACACATCAGACGGAAAAATTCGTTGGACAACTTGTGGATTCCCACCAGTTCACCCTTTGCATCCAGTTCAGTCTCTATCGTAGAACATCGAGTCAAACGATTTCCTTCACTATACTCCACATAATACTGATCCTGAAATTTCGTGACTGGCGTAATGAGCATAATGTCAGGCTCTGGATTCTCAAGAAGAGCCATGATGGCTTTCTTCTCATAAACCAGATCGGATTCCAAAAGGAGGAAATCATCATCACCTATCGCTTCTCGACAGTTATAGAGGGTGTACATGCTGTTTGTCTCTGCATAGCGGGGCGAATATACGCATTCTATCTGGGGGTACTTCTGAGCCAATTCCTCGTATTTCTCTTTCAAGTGACCCGTACCGATGATGATGCGCTCTATACCACAATCTATCAACGTGCGGATACTGCGCTCTACCATAGAGAGACCGCCACACTCGATGAATCCCTTAGGCATCAGCTCTGTCATCCATCCGAAGCGGATACCCAGACCTGCTGCCATTATCACTGCAGTTTTTATCATTTTCCTTCGATTGTTTATTATCTAACGTCTTACTCAACAAAATATTTTCTCTGACGGATGGAAAATGCAAATCCAATTGCTATCCATACTATCAGCATCCAATATGATTCCTTGCCAAAGTGTACACCTATCAAACCTGGAATGGGAACCAACTGAAGTGTCACAAAAGTAATGGAAAAAATCATCCCAAAAACAGTTATGATCCGTAAGAAAACGGTTCCATCGCCATCTTGCTTCATTGTTTTATAAGTGGATGCAGCTGTGAAGAAGAACCCTATAGAGGCCCCAATGGAGGACATATCAACAAACCATCCAAGCGCCTCTCGACCCAAAATAGGACCAGAGAGGGAAACCAAAATGCAGAACAGCAACGCATTTTTAGGTGTATGATACTTAGGGTCAATACGAGAGAACACAGTCGGCAAATAGCCGTCACGTCCCATGGAGTACATCAGTCGGCTGGAAGCCAGATAGAATCCCATAATGCCGGAAAGGACTGCACAAGATACTGCCACCCCAATAAGGACTTTACCAAAGGTTCCCAACAATTCCTCAGCAGCAATCAACAGTACCCATTCACCTGCCATCACTCGCTCTGGCCAATTTATTACAGCAGCCGCAGCAACCGTATTATTAGCTATGTAGACGAAGGCTCCGAAAAGAATGGCAACAACCATGATGAATATTACTTTTTTGTAAGAAACCTTGAATTCCTCAGCAGCCTGAGGTATGGTCTCGAAGCCCACAAAGGCCCAAGGTGTAATGGCAAAGGTGGCCAAGATGGAAGACATGATACCCAACGACCCTACTTTTGCAAAAATGCTGACATCTGCTGCTGACGCACCAGCAGCAATCATCCCAGCACGATCAAATCCCCATACAGGATCCATGTTCATCATACATGCCTTGCTGCTACATACTGAGGAAACTGTCAAGATGAACACTGAGATGGCAAGGAGCGAAGAAAGAAGTGCCTGAATGATACCAGCCTTCCTTACTCCCAATATATTCAACACACCAAAAAGGATGAGAATACTCATAGCAAAAAGCATCTCACCAAACCAGACATCGAAACCAGAAACAACATAGTGGAAGCCGAAACGTAATATATCGAGATTACCATCCAATCCGTCCACAATAAGTCCAATGGCTGTGGAGTTCATGGGAACATTTGACAGATAGGCAGCCAGAAGGAACCAACCACAGAAATAGGCTGAAACTTTGCCGAAACAACTCTTTGTGAAGTTAAATTCTCCTCCAGCCCTGGGGTGCTTAGGAACCATATAGGCATAGCTGAAAGCCAGGATAATCATCACCAACGCACCCAGCAGCATAGCAATGGCTGTTCCATACACACCTGAATTGGGAAGGAACTTTTTGCCAGGATTTATGAAAGCTCCCCATCCGATAATGCATCCGAAAGCCAGAGCCCATACATGAAGGGAGGAGAGCTGTTGTCTTAGATGCGGATTTTTTTGTTCCATTTCTGTCAGTAAATATTAATTTCTATGGTCAATCTGTCTGAAAGCCTCAATCAATCGGGCATTGTCTTCATGATTCCGAACAGCAATGCGCATGTACTGCTTACCATCGAATCCAGACTTGTCAGAGCAATCACGTGTCAGAATGTTGTACTTCATCAACATGATCAAAACTAACTCGTGAGCTTTTAAGGGGGGCAAAATCTCGCAAAGAAAATAGTTGGCCTGGGAAGGCATCACACGAAGGAAGCTTATCTGACGCAGTTTCTTCTCGAAATCGTCGCGTTCAGCAATAAATTTCTCGCAGGCGCGTTTGTAGTCCTTCTCATACTTATTAAATATCTGCATGAAGAACTCTGCAAACGAATTGATGTTCCAAATGCTTACCATACTCTTCATTTGGCTGATGAGTTCCGTATCCGAGGAGCAGAGAATACCCAGGCGGATACCTGGCACACCATAACTCTTGGAGATACTTTTCATCACAACCAAATGCGGATAGGACTCCAGGATGTTATCGTGCAGTAGTGTATTGCTCTCCCACCTTATACTGAAATCCACGAAACTCTCATCCACAATCAATCGTACTTCATGTTCCTCTGCCCATTGGGCCAGCACGATGACATCCTTGCAAGGTATGTAGTTTCCAGATGGATTGTCAGGATTGATGAGTATTATACTGTCAACTCGATGCACGGAATAGAAGTCCATCAAGTCCTGAGCGGAATAGCGGAAATCCTCGTTCTGGGGAAAGAATGCCACCAACCCGTCCTTATCGCGACGATTGGGATATTCCTCGAAGGTTGGTCGAATAATTCCCAAAGTTCCAGGAAGCAATTCCATCAATGCCTTAATCAACTCAGCAGCACCATTACCAGGGATGATGTACTCCTCCTTCACTCCCCAGCATTTGCTTGCCAACAGGGAATTTACCTTCATTCCCGATGGATACTCGGCTATCAGCGTGCGGAAATTGGCCTCCAGTTCATCTATGATGCGGGACTCATTGAAATAGGGATTCACCAGATAACAGTAATCCAGCATCTTGGGAAAACGCCAATATCCACCATACCTTCCATAATACTTTCTCTGCACATCCTTCTCTTCAGCAAACAAGGCCTCTGCGATATCCAGATCCTGCTTGTCATCTATCTCATACCACTTCTCATGGGTAATGGGAAGGGCTTTAAGGTCGTGACTGTTGAGGAAGGAAATGATGCGCAACACATTTTCGTAGTACTCATTGTTACCCACAGACTTGGTATAAGCCTCCAGGAAAGGAACATACTTGGTACGCGAGAACTCCTTAGAGAACTTGTAGATGTTTACAGTTTTGTAATACTGGTCAACATTCTTGTAATTGAAGGCAGCCTTGGTAATGAAGTTCACAATGTTGTTCTCCTTGTCGATGCACACCATCGTACCATCCATCCATGTCTCATACTTGGCCACAAGTGCCAGATTGGGGAAAGGACTCTGAAGCAAGAGATCAAGCATGCCATCATCGAAGATAAGATCACTCTCAATGAGCAGCGTATCGTCTTCCTGCATCTGCTCCTTAGCCAAAAAGAGAGAATAGATATTATTGGTCTTGTCGTACACGGGATTGACAACATACTCTATCTTCAATCCTTTATATTCTGTACCCAAATAATCCATAAGAGCCTTGCCCTCGTGGCCAACAACGATTACCACACGATTGAGCTTGAGTTGGGAAAGCTGACTGAGAAGATGGTCTATCAATCTGGTTCCATTCACCTCAACCATGCATTTTGCATTGTTCTTGGTGTATTCCTTGAGACGTCTGCCTAAACCTGCAGCTAAAATTATTGCTTGCATAAATATGAATGTTAGTACGAATCAGCACATACCTTTGGATCCTTGACGCAAATGTAAGACACTGAGCATCAAGTGATTAACCTGCAAATGGCGGGATTTACCCGAAAGGATGTGCACGTTAATGATTCTTTTATTCTACTTTCAACTGCCAAAGTTACGGATTTTTTTTGGAATGAGGAAATGTTTTGTGGTTTTTCGAGTGCAAAAAGTGGTTTTGAATGCAACACGTCGAAAGAAGGAAGACAACGTGTTGACTTTGCAATCTCAACGTGTTAACTTTGTCATTTCAACACGTTGTCTTTTTTGAGTTCTCCAGAGAGAAATCCAAGAAGAAAAAATGAAAGATCATAAAGTTATCAGAAAGAGATGGATCAGAAACAATTCATCGCGTACATTATTATATATTATAGCTCCCTCAAGAAAAAAGGAATAAACCTGCTGATAAAAGTAAGAAAGAAGAGGATGAACAGACACATGAAAAAATTCATCAGGATGAAAGATAAATGTTGGCGAGTTTAGCACCATATTATAACAAATAACGTTGATAGCTGATACTAATTGCAATGGTATAATACACAGTATAGCAAATACTTGCAATCATTTGCTATATTAAAGATTAAGCAAATAGTGTAAAAATCACCAAGTTTTAAAACAAAAGTTGGGATGTTTTGCACCTAAGCATTCATAACATAAAGAAAACCAGATGTTTACATCATAATAAACACAATATAATCTAAAGTTGGCAACTTTTGCACCTTAAAAATCAAACAGTTACATTAGTTGGCAACTTTTGCACCTAAACGATACAAAGATTTGATTTTCAACGAATTATGTAACAAAAACGATGTTGGCAAGTTTAGCACAAAACAACTATCACTCCCCTACCCCAGCCTGAAAAAGAAACAAATAAACCCAAGATAACACAAACAACAAAGGTGATAAAAACCCAACATATAAGGAAAAACCCAGGAAAAAAGCAGGAAAAGTGTTGGGATGTTTTGCACCTAAAATGCTAACTGGTTGAAAAACAGCCCAATTGCAATTACAACATACACACGTAAATAGAATCTTGGGAAATTATACACCTAATGTTGGCAAACAATGCACAAAGTCTTGGGAACTTATGCACAAAATATTGGGAATTTTATCACCAAATCTTTGTATATTTTACACCGCTATATAAGTAACCTATTGAAAATCAATATGAAAATTATACCTATATGTATACACTATAATATCTATATATAAAAGAAAAGACCGATAAATTATTTTATTAAATATTAATCAATTCTAAACAAATAAAATAATATAAATATGATAAAATATAGAGAATATTAACTATTTGATAATCAAAAAGAAAAGAGTTGGTCGGTGAAAAAGATCCCAACTCTTAATGCATAACTTCCCAAGACTCAGTGCAAAAAACTCCAACAATCAGTTACAAAAACCAAAACATAAAGTGAATAGAAACCCAACACCAGCCATTTTAACCACCTATTTTGTATTTCAACTTAGCATCCTCGCCAAAGGCAGCATAGAAACCATGAACGATAGACTTGATGAGATGGCTTTCGATATGCTCAGCCACGATGCGCGAGGGAGTCAGGATGGTAACTATGTTTCCTTCCACCTGATATAGCTTGAGGCATTCCAACCAGATCAGGTAGTCCTGGCTGCTTACGGCATCTTTGGCCAGCTCGAGGAACATCTCGAAGTGTGCCTGATCCTCCTCTGTGAAAAGTTTCTTTGGCTCTAACCTTACTTCTGGCTCACGCACCTCCTCCCCTATCACTTCAGCCTCCTGGGGTTTGAGTGACTCGATTAGGTTGTGGAGTGTCTGGATGACGTATGACTTCACGCTGCGTGGCTTGTATTTTTCCACTTTGGCCTTGAGAGCCATGATTTCCTTTTCAACAGCGGGTTGGATGTCCTCTGTGATGGAGTCATAGAGATTCTTCACATCAGAACGTGTCAGTCCGTACTCGTTCATCAGGATGGTTTGGTAGCGCGTGTTGGCTTGTTTCTTCTGCGTCTTCTTGCTGCGCTGCATGCCCATATCAGAGAGCTTGATCTGGAAGTAGAGCTGGTCAGGATTGCCACGCTTGCGGAATCCGTTGTAGCGAGGCTCATAGGTGAACGTGATGTCGATCTGATTGTCAGCCACGAGCTGGTCCATTTCCTGCTTGATAGGCTCCATGACTGCCCTGCAGAAGACAGCGTACTTGGGATACTTATCCTCTTTGACAACCTTTCGATCCTTGTCCCACTTCAGGATTCCAAGGTATTCCTTTAACTCGTTGTAATCCACCAGTTTATGACCTACATCCTTGTACTTTGAGAGGTAGATGTAGAGTCGAGGTGTTCGCTGTTTGCGGCAGATGGATACGATGCGTCGCAGGTGCTCTACATAGCCGAGTCGCATGTTGAAGAGTTGATCCACATTATCAGCCAGCATGAAGACGCGGACCATACCTTTACGTCGCTGTCCGCTCTTGTACTTGTAGCCAGATTTATCGGCCTTTTCGCCAGATTTGGGAAGTTCTATCTTGGAGAAGATGTTGGCGTGTACGATGGATTGCTCGCCAGTCTCCTCGTCCGTCTTTTCGTATGTGGCAGCAACGGAGATCATCTTCTCGCATGTACGATCGAATTCGTCGTAGGCATCAGGACGTATCTCCAGGTCTGTCAGGGGGATTTCAATCTTGATTTCTCCCTTGTTGAGCTCTTCTTCAGTAAAGAGGCTGTCATTCTGCTCCACACCCATTTGCTTGCGCTTGAGATAGCCGTTGATGCGATCCTGTAGTGCTCCTACCAGGTTGACCATGAGGTTGCTCTCCATCAGAGTGAAATCTCCTCGAATCTGAGCGTATGCCACAGGGTTCTTCACCCAATCGTCTCGGCGAAGATCCTGTACAAGGAGGTTGTTGTCTGCTATCTGAACGTCCTTTTTCTTCTTGTTGTTTTTCTTTACTTCCATACTGAACGCAGGTCCCCTACCCTATTGATTTCTAAACGATTAAACCCATAGAAAGTGCTGTCTCATAGTTGGCAGCTGTCTCTGGGTAGTTCTTGTCGAGCCATTCCACGCATGCGCGGTAGATCAAGCTGTCGATGGACACGAAGGGATCGCCTTCTTGACGTTGTCTGTTGAGTCTCTTCTTGATGTGCTCCAGTCTCCATAGTGTCTTGTCGTCGAGGCCTACGTTGCGCAGACTGTTTCGCTCGATGGTCACAGGGATGGGTTTACGTCCTTTCTTGCCTTTCTGCGCAGGTTCCTCTGCGATGGTAGCCTGAGTGGCTTCTGGGGTCTCTACAGGGGCATTCTTGGCCTCCTGGATCACGTCTTGTGCTGTTTGCATGGTGTCTTGCAGTCCACCAAATCTACTCTTTGCCATATTACTTTTCTATTTTTTTGATGAGTTCTTTTGCTAGTTTCTTGTAATCCTCTGCTCCGTTGGATTCTGGAGCATAGTCGAAAATGTTCATTCGGCGAGCGGGTGATTCGGCCAGTTGAATGTTTGTGCGTATGCGCGTTTGGAATACTTTGTCAGGGAAGGTCTTCTCCATCTGTCGTAGAGCCTCTTTGTGGAGAGAAAGTCGACGGTCGTAACGGCTCAACACGTAGCCCAAAATCTCAAGGCGCGGATTAAGTAACTTCTTGACTTCCTCGTACTTAGCTGTGATGACTCCCATTCCATCCAGCGCAAACACCTCGCAGTTGATGGGGATGATCAGATAGTCGCTGGCATACATCGTATTGACGGTGACCAGGCCGTTGTTGGGAGGACAGTCGATAAGAATGTAGTCATAAAAAGAGTTCACCTCGTCGAGAGCACGCTTGAGCAACATTTCACGGCCTGTTCGGCTCACGAGTTCCTGTTCGCTGTTGTAGAGCGATGTAGTAGCGGGCACGTAGTCGAAACTGTCATCGAGATCGTTCTCCATCAGAATGGTCTCCTTGATGTCAGCTGTGCCAGCCAGGACATCGTAGAGCGTGTTCACCTTGTCCTTTTCCATGCGGAATCCCATCATTCGGCTCGAATTGCCCTGAGCATCAGCATCCACAACGAGGACTTTACGCTTCATCATGTGTAATGCTTTGGCTAAGTTGACAGTTGATGTGGTCTTCCCTACCCCACCCTTAAAGTTCAGAAATGAGATTGTAATTGCCATAAAATCTGTTTGTTTCGTTGATTTCTGCGCAAATTTACCATTTTTATGTGATTACACAAATATGTTTTATATTAAAAAATGTTTATATTTTATATTTTTATGTTTCCATGCTTTCATTAAGTCGTATTTTCATACTTTTCATGTTTATGTTTTATTTGTTTGTATTGTTATGTAATTATTTCATAACGTGAAAATATAATAATATAAATATGTTGTAATATTATTGTCTTAATATATGAACAAATGAAAATATTGATACGTAATTATTTGATTATATAAAAATATGAAAATATAATCTTGATTTCAACCATTACATTAACAATCCCATGTCGTTATAGTCTGGGTTCTTTCGTGTGTTCTTATTCGAGAGAAAACATGAACACTCGTCAACATGAAAGTATATTTACACGAAAATATTAGCATGTAAAAATGTGATTATTAATACATGCTAAAGAATGAAAATATAAAAATATATTTGTATGAAAATATAACTATGCTTTAATGTGATGGTTTAACACATGAAACTATTTTCGTGGCAACCAAGTGCAGATGTGCAAACCGCCCCAGCAATTAACAGATGCATAGTCCACCATGTGGATTTTTCCCTCAGAGGTAGGAACCAGGAATTCCATACGAGTAGAGGTTAGGGTAGGGGAGATGGGTTTTATGTTGACGACACCCTCCTCATTTGCTTTTATTCGAATGGGATCAGCGTAATGTCGGTCGATATTCTCATCTCGAGCCAACACGACAGGACCATACTTCAATGCCTGGAAGTTGTCTCCTGCCCGATTGCTGCCATGTGGAGCCTCTATCATTTGGCACCACATTGGAAAGTTGATTTCCAGTTTTTCTGTGCCCATCCATGTCCGTTGAATATCAAGATATGTACCAGGAACAGCTCCATCTATCTTTTTTCCGTTCACCTTCACTGTGGGATTCTTAGTCCAATAGGGAATGCGTAATTTCAGACTAAACGACTCGTTGCGAGACAGGTTTACCTCCATTTCAATCTTTCCAGTTTTAGGATAATCAGTGTTGATTTTCAGTATAACGTCCTGTCCCTGAGGAGATTTCGCTGTTGCGCGAGCTGAATTGTAGAGGTTCACGACAGGACCTTCCTTGGAATTCATGACTGCGACGAAAGGAATGTAAGCCAGCCCCATGGGGCCATTGAGGTTGCAACAGGTAACCATGAATCCACCGAATTCCCATCCCCATCCGACATTGGTCACTTTACGCCCATTCAGCAGATTGACATAGCTGAATCCCTCGCCTGAAGGCATCATGGCGCCAAGCAGGCCATTGTAGATGTATTTTTCTATCTCATCCACTGTGCTGGGATCTCCTGTCAAACGCAGAATCTGGCTACAAAGTTTCATCCAAGTCACTCCCACACATGTCTCCATCATACGCTGGATGTCAGGATTTGTTTGCTCTAGGGCTGTATCGTCCCAGCCTTCGCCATAAACGCTGGGATGGTAGGGTTGGTCTCCACCTGCATTACCGATGATAGTGATTTCGTAACGACGGATATTTTGATAGAGATTCAGGATGGCTTGCTTGGCAAATTCACTACCTGTAACTCGGTGATATTCAACAAGTCCCTCGAATACAGACATCATCTCGTATGCTTTGGGGTAGGGGCCTCCCATCTCGCGTGGCCGAACATTGTCGTAGGCTTGTTGCAGAACGTTGTATCCTTGGGATGCTCCGCTTTCCACAATGTATGTTGCGAAGTCCAAATAGCGTTGATCGCCTGTCCAATTATAGAGCCTCATGAAAGGTTCCAGCAGCGTGCTCGATTCAATGTGGTTGGGGCTCCATCCAAGGGAAGTGATTTCCACCAGAGGAGCATGGCCTATCTGAGTGATGATGCAGTCAGCTTGCCGTTTCATTGCCTCCATCACCCGAGGGTCTTGATCCACTTGCCGATAATACTCATCCAGCCCTAGAAGAACATATTTTCTTTCCCAGAGGTCTCCTCCAGGTCCATCTGGTTGATTCTCAACAGTCGCCGTGCTTATGCTTCCGTTACTTTTTGTGGTTGTAAGCAGGTCGTTTACAGTGGCTTTCATTTTTTCTTTTAGGCGAGGATCATGCGTATATCGATAGAACATACAGCCTGAGCGAACCGCTTTGCCCCACATTTCGCCAAGTGCGAACTGAGGATGTCCCCAACGATAGGAATCCACGAAGCTGGAGTAGGGTAGGGCACCCAGATTCCAGTGCTCAATGGAGTTGTGTATGTCATCGTCTAATCCGCCTATCAATTGTATTTGACCTGGGGGTAGGGGAGTGAAAGTATCTTGAACTTGCATGGTTTGGGCAAATGTCATGCAAACGGGGACTAGACATAGTCCTATCGTGGCTAATGATTTCTTGATTCTCATGGTGAGGCTTCATTTGATTGATGCAAATATAGGAAATTTTATTTAAACAACAGTTTCGTTTTAAGAAAAAAAATGTAACTTTGCGATTGTTATGCGTAAAATATACATTCTATCTCTCCTGCTGTGTGCAGTGATGGCTGTTGGTGCCAAGAAAAAACAGAGTTACGACGTGGCTGCTTATGTTTGGCCCGCCTATCACAATGATTCCCGCTGGGCAGAATTGGGCCTTTTTCCTGATGGGAAAGGTGAGTGGGAAGACATCTATAATGCTGTTCCCAAATACGAAGGACATCGTCAGCCGCGAGTCCCTCTTTGGGGCTATCTGGACGAGTCCAGTCCTAAGACTCAGGAGAAGGTGATCAAGACAGCTTTGAAATATGGAGTGAATACCTTGATTTTCGATTGGTATTGGTACGAGAACCGTCCTTTCCTGGAAGACGTACTCAATAAGGGCTTCTTGAAGGCACGTAATTGCCAGAAAATGAAGTTTTATCTGATGTGGGCCAATCATACTGCAACGAGTTACTGGGATTACCATACAGCAGATAAAGGGAAGAATTATTGGTCGGGTAGGGTGACTCGAGAAGTGTTTGAGGGTTTCAGTCAACACTTGATAGACGATTACTTTCTTTGTCCCAACTATTACCGCATTGATGGGAAACCAGTGTTTGCCATTTATGAAATCGGCACTTTCATTGATGGAATGGGAGGTGTGGAACAGGCTCGTGAGGCCCTGGATGGACTTAGGGCAAAGTGCGTGAAGGCTGGACTACCTGGACTGCATATTCAAGCCATCTGCTGGAGTGCTCTGCCCAGTACATTGTCAGGGGTTCCTGGAGATCAGAATGCTACCCAGGACAACACTTTGAAAGCACTTGGTTTCAACAGTATGACCAATTATCAGTTTTGCCATCTTGTTCCTGCCAATCGACCTTATAAGCAGTGGGGTGAGGAAGCGCAAGCAATGTACGAGAAGTTTGATAAGGATTTTACTGTTCCATATTTTCCTCATGTATCTGTTGACTGGGACCCCAATCCACGCTATCCGGCAGATTCGCGTCAGCCAGCAGTGAGTGATGTGACTCCATCTCAATTCAAGGTCTTTTTGGAGAAGGCAAAGTCTTATATTGATGCCCATCCTGATCAAACTCCCCTTGTCACTATCAATGCGTGGAATGAATGGGCCGAAGGATCAACTTTGGAGCCTGATACACACTTTGGTTACCAATTCTTAGAAGCCATTAAAAAAACATTTTTGGAACCTTAATGCCATATAGAGGATAGCATTTGATATGTTAGTGTGAAAAAAGTTCAGATTTTTTTGCACTTATTCATTAAAAATCGTTATATTTGCAGTCGGTTTGGGCGCATTATGTGCCTGCGCGAAGAATTTAGGACATGTTAAGAACAACATATTTCAAGATTTTAATCACTGCATGCATGATTCTTGCATTTGGTATTTCTGCATTCGGTCAGACCAGCAAGAAACTAAAGGGGACTGTGATTGGAACGGAAGCATGTTACGACTATTCAACAGGTAATATCACCACAACCATCAACACTCCAGCCAATGCTTTCGATGGAGATTTAGCAACTTTTGTGGCTACTTATTCCAATTCGCATACTTGGGTAGGTTTGGATTTGGGAACACCTCATGTTATAACTCGTGTCGGTTGGTCTCCCAGGAATGCAAGCAATGGTCCCAGCCGTGTGGTACTTGGTTTGTTCGAAGGTGCCAATGATCCAAATTTCATGGATGCCATACCTCTCTATCTCATAAGCGAGGCTGGTACAATTGGAGTAATCAGTTATGCTGACGTGAATGTGTCACGCGGTTTCCGCTATGTCCGCTATTTGGGTCCCAACTCTTCTCGAACCAATATCGCAGAGATTGAATTCTATGGTTATGAGGGTGAAGGTGATGATAGCCATTTCTATCAAGTAACCAATTTGCCTACTTTATCGTATCGCACCTATAGTGGCAATGAACCCTACGACAAGGTGAATGAGTTGGAGGCAAACATGTGCCTGATTTATGATGATGGAACTCTCATTCAGGAATATCCCATTACGGCTCGCTTGCGTGGAAATGCTTCCACAGGATTCCCCAAAAAACCTTATCGCATCAGGTTCAATGATGGCAAGACTCATCACATGCTGAAGGGAAGCAAGATGGAAAGTCCTGCCAAGGCGAGGAAATGGACCTTGATCAATAACTACGGTGACAAAACGCTGATGCGAAACATTGTCTCTTTTGAGACGAGCCGTCGCATCGGTATGGAATACTCAGTATGGTGCCAGCCTGTAGATGTAATCGTGAATGGTGAATATAAAGGATGTTATCAACTTTGTGACCAGATTACGGCTGATGAACATCGCGTGCCTGTCATGGAGATGGAGCCGACTGACGTTGAAGAACCTTTCGTCAGTGGAGGTTATGTGATCGAGATAGATGCTTATGCGAGCAGTGAGAAATCGAAGTTCACCAGTAAGCGTGGCATTCCTGTTACCATCAAGGAACCTGGTGAAGATGAAATCGTGCCGGCACAATCCACATATATCAAGGATTATTTTAACTTGATGGAAAGCCTCGTTTGGAGTAGCAACTATACTGATCCTGAGACAGGCTATCGCAGTAAGTTGGATCTTGATTCCTTCCTGAAGTATCTTCTTTTGGGTGAGTTCACGGGTAACACCGATACCTATTGGAGTACTTATATGTATAAGGACCGCTCTGAAGAGTCGTTCTTTGTGGGACCCGGATGGGATTATGACCTGGCTTTCGACAATGATAACCGAATTTATCCTGTCAACAATCACTCTGATTGGATTTTCCGGACAGGTGGTTCGAATGCTGGCGGTATGTCCAGTTTCGTGAATCGTATTCTTTCTGATGATTTTGCAGATAATCGTCTGAAAGAAATATGGGCAGAGATTCGTGATGAGAGACGCATCACTGCTGACAATATGGTTCACTATGTGGATAGTATGGAGGAGGCTATGGCCGCTTCGGCTAGGCTTAATTTCATCCGTTGGCCCATTTTGAATACGAGAGTTCACCAAAATGCTTATGCATTGGGTTCCTTTGATGCTGAGGTGGAAATGATCAGGAATTGTATTCGGGGTAGGGTAGAATGGTTTGACAAAAAGTTGAACTACGGAGGTCCTCCCCCTGATGATCCTACTTCTTCTGAATACGAGATTGCAACTGCTGATGATATGCTTGTCTTCATGAGAGCTGTTAACAATAGAGGTCAGGTGGAGGCAAAAGCTCGTTTGACAGCCGATATTGATATGTCTTCAGTCAGCAAATCGTTCACCCCAATCGGCACGTCTTCCAGAATGTTCATTGGAACTTTTGATGGACAAGGTCATAGGATTAAGAATCTGAGGATTACAGGCAATAATGACTTTACTGGTCTCTTTGGATATGTGGGAGGCGGAGCAGTCATCAAGAACCTGATTTTGGATAGCAGCTGCAGCATCAGTGGTGGCAGTTATGTCGGATTGATTGGCGGTTCGAACGCAGCAGGTACCGTTACGATGGAGAATTTGGGTAACGAAGGAACCGTAATAGCATCGAGTCGCAATGCTGGTGGCATTATTGGATGCAATATGAGCAGCAGTGCTACCTTTGTCATTAATAACTGTTATGTTACAGGAAATGTAAGCGGCGGAAACGAGTCAGGGACTCTCTCTGGATGGTTGGGTAACGATGCTATGGTTACCAATTGTTATAGCATCGCCACGATTTCAGGAAATGATAGTGGACGCTATTTTGCAAGGTACGGATCAGAGCCTACTTATGTGAATTGTTATGACACTTACGGAACCTCCGGCTTGACTCAATGCACTTCATCGCAAGTTGTGAGTGGTGAACTATGTTATTTGTTGAATGGAAGTCAGAGTGAGAACGTTGCTTGGTATCAGACGCTAAGTGTGGATATGTTCCCTGTCCCACTGGATACACATGCCATTGTTTACAAGGCTGAAGACGGAAGCTATACGAATGGGTCATATACTTTCAACATTTCTACTCCTGCTGAGTTGGCAACTTTTGCCCGTGTTGTGAACGGTGGTCGCATCACAGTATGTGCTGAACTCACGGCAGATTTGGATATGAAGGATATCCATATCTCCCCAATAGGTACAGAAACTTATCCTTTTGTTGGCAACTTCAATGGAAATGGTCACACCATATATAATCTGGAGATTTCGTCCAACGATAATGCAGTCGGTCTTTTTGGTTACGTGAGCGGTGGAGCTGAGATTCATCACTTCACTCTCGATGAGTCTTGTTCTATCTCAGGTGGATCTTATGTGGGTCTAATAGGTGCCAGTACAGGTGAAGGAACAGTGACTCTTTATAACTTGGGTAATCAGGGAAGCGTGACAGCATCTGGAAACCAGGCTGCTGGTATCATTGGCAGCAACCGAGGTACTTCGAATACATTCTTGATTTCAAACTGCTACACCAGCGGTACCATCACAGGTAAAAGCGAAACGGCTGCCATTTGTGCCTGGTTGGGTGCAACAGCCCAAGTTACCAATTGTTATAATTCTGCTACCATCACGGGTTATCAGTCAGGAAGACCTTTTGGTCGCTATAGTGCTTCGAATCCTGCGACATTCACCAATTGCTATGATTCCAGATATCTGCAGACCAACATTTCCAGAGCAGGTTCCAGCAAATTATCCAGTGGCGAATTATGTTATCTTTTGAATGGAAGTCAGAGTGAGGACGTGAATTTCTATCAGACATTGGGTATTGATCGCTTCCCCGTTTTGTCGAGACATGCTATAGTTTTGTATGATGAGCCTGACTATGTCAACAAGTTGGACTACGAGATTAATGATGAGCAAGACCTGATAGGTTTTGCCACGATGGTAAACAGCGGGTTCCTTTCGGCAAATGCTGTAGTGACACGAGACTTGGATATGACGGGTCTTTCGATGATTCCTATTGGTAACAGTTCGTATATGTATTCTGGCACTTTCGATGGCCAAGGTCATGTCCTTTCCAACGCGATCATTACGGGTGGAAATTATACGGGTCTGTTTGGCTATGTGACTGGTGGATGTACTGTCCAAAACATGACAATGGATTCTTCTTGTTCTATCACGGGCGGTGCTTACATAGCAGGTTTCATAGGTGGATCCAATGGCAGTGGTGAGATTGTCATGAACAACCTTGGATTTGAAGGTCGTGTGACAGGTTCTGCTCAGAATGCTGGTGGCATTATTGGTTGCAACATGAGCAGTACTGCCACCTTTACCCTCCGCAATTGCTATTCTACTGGTACCATCACGGGTGAATATGAATCTGCAGCATTGAGTGGATGGGTAGGTAACGATGCAACCATAGAGAACTGCTATACCACTGCTACGGTTTCAGGTTTTGAAGGCAACAATTATCTGTATCGAGGTAATGCAAATGTAGTGAATTCTTATGCCATAAGTGGTGGTCAAGGAAATATGTTTAGTACGACTGACTTGACAAGCGGAAAACTCTGTTACCAATTGAACCAAGGTAATGTTTTAAATCCTGCTTATCGCCAGAACCTGTCAGAAGAGAATGGTGATGATCACCCAGTTCTTCTGGTCGATCACAAGATAGTATATCAAGATAGCGATAAATCATATATCAATTTGGATGAAGCTCCTGATGTGCCAGTTGAATCAATCGAATTTAGTGATGTTGAGGTTAGCATACGCGAGGGTTCTACATATTCTCTCACTGTGACTGTTTCTCCAGCAAGCGCAACCAATAAGGCTCTTGAATGGATTTCATCGGATGAATCAGTGGTAACGGTAAAAAATGGCGTTTTGGTCAGCATTGCTGCAGGAACGGCAACCATTACTGCAAAGGCGACGGATGAGAGTGGGGTAGAGGCTACCTGTAAAGTGACAGTCCTTCCTTCTACTTACGAGATTGAGAATGCAGAACAGTTGATGGCATTTGCCAGTGCTGTCAACAATGGAGCGTCAGATTTGAACGCCAAATTGATTGCAGACATCGACATGACTGGTGTTGAATTTGTTCCCATCGGCACGGAGACTCAAGCCTTCACTGGTGTCTTTGATGGTCAGGGGCATACTATCGACAACCTGATTATCTCCTCTTATGAGAAGTACGTGGGACTGATTGGCGGTATCGGAGGAGGAGCTGTCGTGAAGAACCTCATTTTGGGACCAGGCTCAGCCATTCGTGGATTCGCATACGTTGGTTTGATTGGTTGTTCCTTCGGCTCAGGTATTATCACGATGGAGAATCTGGGTAATGAGGGAACTGTTACAGCGGAAGGTGGTGTCAATGCTGGTGGTATTATTGGATGCTGTATGGGCAGTGCTGCTTCGTTCGTTATCAAGAACTGCTATGTGACTGGAGATGTGACTGGAGATTCAGAATCTGCTGAACTGAGTGGATGGGTTGGTTCTGATGCAAGAATCAGTAACTGTTGGGCTTCAGGGCAGATTGAAGGCGTGGAAGAAAATCGTTCCTTCTATCGCGGTACTGCACATTCAATTGAGAACTGCTATCAGGTCATTGGTAATCAAGTGACTCAGATTCCTTTCGATCAGGTTTCCGATGGTACACTTTGTTATCGGTTGAATGGAGAATCTTCTTTAGAGCCAGTATGGTATCAGAAGTTGGGCGAGGATATGCATCCCGTCTTTGATTCCACTCGTGGAATTGTCTATCTTGTGACAAATGGGAAATATGATAATGATCCCAATGGAATGGGTATCAACTCTATTAATATAAATAATGTAGAAACGATTTACAGTCTGGAAGGCATAAAGCACACGAAACTTCAACGAGGTATCAATGTGGTTCGCCAGAAAGACGGGACTTTAAAGAAAATCAGCGTGAAATAAAAAAAATGAGAATATCAACAACTTTTATTATTAACATTTACATACAACAATTCACATGAAACACAAATTCTTGTTTCTGATGACTGCATTGTTTGCATCTTCTGTTTGGGCCCAAGTTCCCAAAGCAGATTTGCTGGATGTGGTCTTCAATGAGGATGGAACAGCCACAGACGTTTCAGACTCTAAGATGACGGTGGAAACTTTCGGTAGTCCTTTTATCGTAAAGAGCGCCAAGTATGGAATTAACGTATTGTGCATGAGGAATGAGACTTGGTCAAAGACCCCAACCTCATACTTCCGTGTAGATTACGAGGAGAATGCTGATTATCTAGCAGCATTGGCAGACGGCCACACTTTGGAGTGCTTGGTACGTCCTTATTGGGATGGTGACTTGGCTGATGTAGAGTGCAAGCCATTCAGTTCTCACCAAGGTGGTGGTACTGGTTTTTTGATTTGCAAGAAGAGTGGCGCGCGCGACAACGAGTTCACATTCTTGCCCAACGTTTCTGAGACTGGTAAAAGCACATGGCGCTGGGCCAACAGTGGTGTTGTTCCTCAGAAGGGCGTCTACTATCATATAGTGGGCGTGTATGATAAGGCTAATGCTGTCGCTAAGATTTACGTGAATGGTGAATTAAAGAACACTATTCCTGCTCCTGGCAATTACCTGCTTGCTTCATCTGGCAACAATAAGTTCATCATCGGTGGTGATCCAGGTCCAATTAATAGTGTTCAAGGTTTGGGTACAACCAGTTGGCAAGGTGATGTTGCCATGGCACGTGTCTACAGTGAACCTCTGACCGATGAGCAGGTTGCTGCCGTGTATGAGTCAGTAAAGGCTATGGATACGGGTGCTATTGATCATCGTGACTTTGATGGTGCTGATGGTAAATGGACATTCGAGAAAGCTGATAACCTGCTGAAGCCCGCAGAGGGTATCCTTCAACTCCAGCCAATATCTGTTGGCAAGTATAGCGTAAATGTATGTGAGACATTAGACGAGGTAGGCATTGTGCCCGCCGAAGGTCCCACGGCTGAGGACAAGGCTGTCTTTGTGCCGAGGTTTGCAGGATTCTTGTTGAAGCGTCCAGACGATTCTCCAGCCACTAAGTCTTACACCATCATGATGGACATTAAGATGGAGGATGCGGTTTCCTACAACGGTCTGATCCAGACAAATCGGGCGAACAAGGAAAAGAATGATGGTGATTTGTTTATCTCTGAGAACAAGATTGGAATGAGAGCCTTGGGTGGTTACTTTGGTGAGATACTGGACAACACGTGGTATCGTATCGCACTGACTAACAGCGATGGTGCAGTCAAGGTTTACGTGAACGGCGAGAAAGTCATCAATAAAGAAACTGACGATGGCCGTTGGGAGATTGATCCTTGGGGCTTCTATCTGTTCTGCGATGAGGACGAAGAGATGGTAGATACATACGTTTCTGAGATAACATTCTGGGAAACTCCTCTTACCGATGAGGAAATCAGCGCATTGGGCGGTTTCAAGGAGGAAGAAGAGCTACAGAAGAACGAAGAAGGTATCTACGAGATTGGTACAGCTAATCAGCTCGCCCAGTTTGCCAGCATCGTTAATGCTGGAGAAGTGGATGCCAATGCAGTTCTGATGAAGGACATCGACATGGGTGGCAAGCTGGTTGACGGCGCTCCCGCTGAGGATAGTCCTCTCTTCACTCCCATTGGTACTACTGAAGTTCCCTTCGCAGGTGAGTTCGACGGACAGGGTCATGTGATCAAGAATCTCGTAATCAATACGGGCGTAGACTATACTGGTCTGTTTGGTCGTGTAACTGGCACTGCTGTCATCAAGAACTTTATTGTGGACAGCAATTCTTATATCGGTGGTAATGCCTTTGTGGGTGTTGTCGGTGGTACTATCAATGGTGCCAGCACAGTCCTCATCGATCGTATCGGTATGGAAGGTAAGGTTGTGGCTGCTGCCCAGAATGCTGGCGGTATCTTCGGTTGTAACATGAATAATCCTGCAACCGTTGTTAGCAATTGCTACGTGACGGGTCCTGTTATAGGTGCTCGCGAGAGTGGTCAGATCAACGGCTGGCTTGGTGGCGGTAAGATTGAGAACTGCTGGGCTATTGGTACTATCGAAGGTGTTTACGATAAGACCGAAGGTGCCGGTGACGGCTTCTATCGTGGTACTCCTACCGTAGCTGGTGTTCTCTATTCCAATGCTCTCTATAGAAATGCTACCACGAATCCCTTCGATGAGGAGGATGCTAAGAGCGGTAAGATGACCTTTGCTCTGAATGGCAATAACGCCGACGGTGCTTGGCATCAGACTCTTGGTGTAGATACTTATCCTACTTTGAATCCCACAAGCAAGAAAGTATATGCTGTGCCTACGGAGGGCTTCCGTTGTGACGGTGTGCCTCAGGGCGAGATCGTTTACACCAATGAGGAGCAGACTCCTGAGATTCCTGCTCATGAATACGAAGGCTATATCTGCAAGAATTGCGGTCAGATCAATCCTGACTTTGTAAAGCCTGAGGATGGCGTTTATTCTTTGAGTGAGCCTATCCAGTTGGCTTGGTTTGCTGATATGGTCAACAGCGGTAAGACGACTCTCAACGCCAAGTTGGTTAACGATATTGACATGACTGGTGTTACCATGAGTCCTATTGGTTCTGAAAGCAATAATTATCGTGGTACGTTTGACGGTCAGTTCTACACCATAAGTAACTTCTCTATTCAGAAGGAAGAGAACTATATTGGTCTCTTTGGTGTAGTATCAGGAGGTGCTACCATTAAGAACTTCACCGTGACAAATGCTAAGATCGCAGGTACTTCTTACATCGGTATCATCGGTGGTACTAACGGCAGCGGTACGGTTGTTGTTGACGGTCTGGGCTTCGAAGGTGAGTCTCTCGGAACTGGCAGGAACGTTTCTGGTATCATTGGTGTGAACATGGGCAGTGCTGCTACCCTCAGCATCACCAACTGTTACGTGATTGGTAAGGTAATTGGTAACGTTGAAAGTGCAGCAATCACTGGTTGGACTGGTGGTGGTGTTGTTGCCAACTGCTGGACCACAGCTACCGTGGCTGGTTATGATGCAGATCCTCATGACTTCTATCGTAACAACAACACTCAAATTTCTAACAGCTACAACGATAACGGCCTCCAGGCAGGTGTGACATTGATTCCTGAGGGTGCTTTGGAAAGTGGTGAGCTGACTTATCTCTTGAACGAAGGCAACCCGAATGGCCCATGGCATCAGACCATTGGTGAGGATGCATATCCTACTCTCCTTCCTTCTCATGGTGTAGTTTACAAGGATGGTGATACTTATATCAATTCTGTAGCACCTGTTGGTTACTTTACTTTGCTGACTGAAAATTCTAATCAGATGAATGTGACTCAGGTAGATGAATACGAGTACAACATCTTATCAACAGGCGGTGATCCTTATGTTTCTGTTTCAGACCTGCCTCGTGACCTGACACCAGAGGAGGTTTATGTCATGTTCGAGTACAAGAGCTCAACAGGCATCCCTGGTGCAGAGTTCTTCTTTGCGAATACCCACAATGGATTCGCAGGTGGTGTAGAGCAGAACTTTGATATACCTGCTTCAGATGATTGGAAGGTTCTCTTCGTTAATATCGCTGATAGCCGTGCCAACTTCGGTTGGGGTTCAGCAGGCGGTAATCTCCGTCTGGATACAGGTACCATTCCTGGTTTGGATCTGAGTATCCGTAACATTACGATTGTAACTGCTGCACAGAAGGAAGCATACGAGAGCTCTCATAAGTATTATGAAATTGCTACTGCTGCTGACTTGGTAGAGTTCGCCAATGCAGTAAATGCTGGTGATACCGGTGCAGGTGCTGAGTTGACCGCTGATATTGATATGGCTGGCGTGGAATATACTCCTGCTGGTATTGTAGGTGCTCCCTATACAGGTATCTTCAATGGTAAGGGTCACAAGATTTCTAATCTGGTTATCAACAAGAGCGATGATTACGCTGGTCTGTTCGGTGTTGTAGGTGGTGGCGTTGTCATCAAGAACCTTACTCTCGACAGTACATGTTCTATCACGGGTACAAGATTCGTAGGTGTAATTGGTGGTTCTAATGGAGGTGGTACTATCACTATTGACCGCGTAGCTAACGAGGGTTCTGTTTCTGGTACTGCCGAGAATGTTTCTGGTATTATCGGCGTGAACATGAGTTCAGCTGCGACCTTCAAGATCACCAATGTATATTCAACAGGTACCATTACAGGTAAGAACGAGAGTGCAGCAATCTCTGGTTGGACTGGTGGTGGTGACATCCAGAATGCTTATTCTATCTCTTCTGTAACAGGTCTTGATGGTGACAATACCTTGTTCCGTGGTAGTCCTTCGTTTGCAAATGTATTTGATATCAATGGAAAGCAGGGTACAGCTATCACTGCCGAGCAGGTTGCTTCTGGTGAGTTGGCTTACAAGTTCAACGAGGCTGCAGGCAAGACTGTTCTGTATCAGAAGATTGGAGAGGATGCATATCCCACCTTCGATGCTTCTCGTGGTGAGGTTTACACGGATGGTAAGGGCAATTATTTCAATGCTTCTCTTGAGTTGAACGAGAAGAATCAGTATGAGATTTCGAACTCAATCCAGTTGGTTCTCTTCTCCGAGTTGGTTAACAGTGGTGCTACATCTGCCAGCGCTGTTCTGACCGCTGATATTGATATGTCCAATGTTCCCAACTTTACTCCTATCGGTCTTTATTCTGACACTGCTGGCTATCCCAACTTCACATACCATGGTGTATTTGATGGCCAGGGTCATATCATCAGGAACTTGACCATTACCAGAGAGGATAAGTATGAGACAGGTCTCTTCAGCCGTACTCAGAGTGCAACTGTCATGAACCTTGGTGTGGAGAATGCAACCATTACCAACACTCAGGCTATCCGCTGTGGTGTATTTGGTGGTGAAATGTATATAAGTACCATCAAGAACCTCTTCTCTGTGGGTGAGATTGTTATCAACACAACACATGACCAGAAGGGTGGTATCGCAGGTGAGGCATTCAGTACTACACTGCAGAACTGTTATACAGTTTACGGTGTAGCTGCCAACAACACGAATGTTTACTCTAACACCTTCCAGGGTGACGAGGTTGCTCAAGGTATTGCTACTGGTGAGCTTTGCTTCAAGTTGAACGGAGGATCTTCCGACAATCCTATTTACTTCCAGACTTTGGGTGAGGATGCTTATCCTGTACTGACCAATACAAGCAAGGTTGTCTTCCAGGATGGCGAGACTTATACCAACGAATATCCTGCATGGTATCTGTTGAAGGAATTGATCGCTGCTTCCAAGACTCTCGCTGCTTCTACCAAGATTATCAACGAGACAGCTTTGATTACCAACACCAGCCAGTTCTCTTCTAACTGTGCTTGGGATAATCAGGGTTCTTTGAATGATCTGCTTGATGGTAGCACCCTGACATTCTTCCATTCAACAACTGCCATGAATGTTGCTGATGGTAACGAATATATGGATGTTGCCCTGAACAAGGCAGTTTCTTCATTTGTACTTGAATTCTCAGGTCGTGGCGACGGTGCTGCTGTGGGTGCTGCATGGCATGATACTCCCGACAAGATCCGCATCTATGCTTCCAAGGATGGCGAGAATTGGGTTGAGATTACAACTCAGCAGTATGAAATTGCAAATGTGGACAATGCATACTACAAGTCTTCTGAACCCGTTGAATTGGGTGATGAGTACAGCTATGTTCGCTTCAACATCTTGCATACTACTTCCAATAATGCTTACTGGAATGTCAGTGAGTTCCAGATGTATGAAACCGCTTTAGATGAGAACAGTCCTATCGTCACAATTCCTCGTTTAAGCACCGCTGTTGCTGATTTGGAGGGTCTTGCTGCCGCTAAGACTGCTTTGGTAAGTGATCATACTGGCACTCAGAGTGACATCAACGAGTTGCAGCGTGCATACGACAAGGTTCAGTCTTTGTTGGATGGTACTTATACCTATGATCCTACAGACATTCCTGAGATGAGTACAGCTGACAACATTGTTCTCTACACGATCAAGAACTGTCGTTCAGGCAAGTATGTAAGCTATGCCGGTGATGACACCAACATGCTCCAGACACCTGAGATGACGGAGAACTCCTACTTCTATTTTGTAGCTGATGGCGAGACTGTAGGCAAATTCACTCCTGTTAAGATATACAATGTATCTGCTGGTAAGGCTATGGATGATTTTGCATCTTGGGGTCTTGGTAAA
>JAFZWK010000029.1 GCA_017617335.1 Bacteroidaceae bacterium
ATAATAGCATCCTTGATGGTGTTGCACTGACTGTTCAGCGCATTCAAGCTCTCTGCGGAGGCTTCGATTTTGATACCTTCCGCATTCGCCTTGGCGAGCGCACACTGGAAGAGCGAATAGGTCATGTCGCCTTCCTTTCCCGCTTCCTCCAACTGCTGTCCGGCACGTTCTATCGAGGCGCTCAGTTCCCGCACTTTCGGAACGAGATGGCGGACATCACTGGCAACCAGCCGGAGTTCCTCTGCCAGTTCCTGGAGATTCACCGCCTCCTGCTGCACTTCTTTCTCCTTCTCGGCCTTCTGGTCGAGCGCGTTCATCTTGGCATTCAGTGCTTCAATGTCAAGACCAGATTGTTTCCTGTTGTTTGTTCCCATAGCTGTGTTGGTTTATCTGTGGACTCCCCGTGAATGACGCTTGTGCATACCGAAGGCTTGCTGAGCGCAACGGCGAGCCCATGCCATATCGTCCTCGTCTTCTTTTCTTCCCCAGCCGGACTCCATTGCGTTGCTGCCGCCTCCGCCACAAGATTCGGACATCTGAGTAGCGGCATCAACATAGTTGGCAAAAAGGAGCAGAGCCGTGTTCTGCACATCGGCCAGTCTTGACCAGAGAACATCGTCTGGTAGAGTAGCTTCCTTCATCAGAACATCATTGGCCTTTTCAGGTATGTCAACCAGATAGTGCTTACCTTCAACATCAATGTTGTGATGAAACATGACAGGCTGCTTTACAGATTCTGATGTGGTTGTAGAATGCAACGGTATCTGCTTGGGCGATGACTGTTGTTTCGGCTGCGAAACTTTCGCTATTGCTGATGTGACAGGTCGGCTGACAGACTGCGTTCCCTTCGGATTGAGCGTCTGCGTGTGTATGCTCTTGTCCCTATGCAGTTTCTCCCAGGTCGTTCTCAGTCTCGACGGAGTGAGGCTCCGACAGTGGCCCAACTCTGAGGAGTTGTATGTGGAATTACCCTTCTTCACGGAGTAGCCGCAGACCTTGCCGATACTGTCGCGCATCACCTTGACACCATAGCCCTTGGCCCTCAGCTTCGCCTCGTAGGTATTGAAGTCGAACGAGTCTATCGACTTGAGGGCTTCGATGCAGGCATTGGTAATCTCGTCGATGTTCCATTCGCGCTTGGTCATCGACTGAATCCATCCCCGCTGTTCGTTGATTCTGTTCGCAGCCATCGTGGCCCGCTTGCCAATCATATATTCATTGTTGGTATTGCCCTCCATGTCGATTCGATTGGCATTGATATGGAGATGAAGGATTTGACCCTTGCTGTCGTGATGGAGCGAAACGACATACTGGCTGTTGGCAAGGTGTGTGTGTCCGTCCTCGTCCCTGTCCCTGCGCTTCAGGCTGACGGCATCGAACTCGCGGAGAAAGTCGTCCGCGAGTTTTTGCCAGTCAGCCATTGTCCATCCTTCAGTCTCTTTCGGGGCTGGGGACATTTCTATTCGTATCGACGTGTTCTTGATGCGGCGATGTCCCCGCTGCTTCTCCCTGAACTGCGCCTGATGGAGCATCATCCTCGACCAGATGGACGAGGTGGTAAGACCTTCAGGCAGGTGACCGACCTTCACTATCTCAGCCAACTCCTTGTCGGCTGAGTATCTGACGGCATTACTGCCGTGTGTGATAGTATCTGCTTTCGCTATCATGGCTGCACAAGTTTTAGTCCCTTAACTGCTCGATAATGGTGTCCCATTGCGTGATGATGTTGTTGATGGCCAGGATCCAGTTCCGCATGAACTCATCGTCGTTGAAGTAATTCATAATCTGCTCCTGAGTCCTGCCTTTTAGGGCATTGCGGACATGAACCAGGTCACCACGAGCGTCTGCGAGGCTTTTGTAAGCCTCTATCTCACGATCTGTCAGGTGCTGTTTTGGTTCCTGACCGATGAAACACATGCGGCCATACTCACTTATTGTCATGCCACAGGCGGTCGCATTCTTCAGCCCAATGGCATACTCCTCGTCGTTGACACGATATTCAACGCGGCGGTCGCGCTTGGCGACCTTTTCGATAGTTCTTTTTCTTTTCATTCTTCTCAAATATTTACATTAGATAATCTTTTCAAAAATTCGTGGTCAGCCCAATGCGAGCTTGCGAGCGTTCAAGAATCCAATGAGAAGTACAAAGGGGTTCGCCCCTTTTGTACGACATTGGAACTTCTTGTTAATAAGGAACGTTTTGGCGTGTACGACAATCCACAATGCTTTCGGCACTGTGCTTGCTGCGCATGGAACTGACAGTTGGCTATTTCTTCTCCAGCTGGTTCGTCCTGTCTGTCTGTTGGTCTCGCATGGAGTGGCAGGTCTCTATTTCTTTTTTCCCCTCTGGTTGACACACTCCTGAAGCGGCATTGTCAGAAGTGTAGCGACCATCATCCTCGACATGAGCCTGTCCGCTGCGAACGTTTTCTTCTGAAACGATTGCTGGATTTTGTTCAGATTGTGCTGGATTGACTGTGGAATCAGCAGAATCGGCAACCGTATTGACGGCATTGTCGTTAGCTGGGGGATTATCCTCTGGGAAACGATCCTTCATCGGTACATAGAAGGGATTGAGAATCTTCTGGCCGTTGATATACCAGGCAGAGACGCACAACAGGGTATGGATGCTTGTGCGGTTGTTCTGCTCAGTTGTGACAAGTTCCAGTTCATTCATCGTATCGAGAACTCTGGAAACGGTCTTGCGATCGCATCCCCACAAACGGGAAAGCTCAACCTCAGAGATTACCACTTGTCCGATTTGGACGTAAGTCTCAAAGCCCTTCTTCTTATACTCATGATAAGAAGTGGATGACTCTCCGATGAGAGACACAAGGGCCTTCATGCGGTCAATGCCGTACTTGCTTGTCGCTAGGAATCTCGCCTGACTCTCAGACAGGACGAGACAATAATAAGTTTCATGTTTCATCACTTGTATACCATTTTGATTATTACACACCTATGGGTTGAG
>JAFZWK010000030.1 GCA_017617335.1 Bacteroidaceae bacterium
CGGGTACGTTTCTAACGAAACGAATTTTTGACGTGTCCCGATACCGACCGAACCAAACTTTAATTAATCACATTTTCAAAGAACTCTTTGGCTGCGCGGCTTAGCCGTTAAGCCGTACCTTGAATTTTTAACGAACTATTGTGTGGGCAAAGATACAAAAATTTATTCATAATTCAGAAGAATACACTTATTTTTTATTGTTTGTGGTGAAAATTTGATGATTTTATCAAGTATTTGATGCTGATATGACAAATTCACACATCTATTATATAATAGGCATGTGGTTCGGAAAGCAGATTTGTGAGACACGTCTCACTTTTTTAAAACGCATAAATGGCATGACGCATTTTTGCCATTTCCGCATTCCATAACCAATCCAAATCAAGAAAATGTGACAAGGATGTGATTTTTTTCGTGTTTTCTTTTGGTTGTTCGGGGAGAAATATATACCTTTGTATCGATTTTGTAACATGTTGATTATCAATGCTTATTTTTGATTTTGCAACATGTATGCAACATCCAGTGCTAACGCATTGATAGTCAGTTAAAGTCGTTTTTGAGGAGGTGAAGTAAGTTTGTAGAATAGAAAACAGAAAGAGGAGGATCATGTGTCCTCCTCTTTTTTATTTTCCTTATCAGATAAAATGTAAAGATTATTCGGTATCTTTTGCCATAGCTTCAGCAATCTTGGCGGAAATCTCCTCACAAAGCTCTGGATTGTCCTTGAGGAGAGCCTTGCATGCATCTCGTCCCTGAGCCAGTTTGCTTTCGTTATAGCTAAACCATGAACCACTCTTGGAGATAATTCCGTACTGAACGCCCAAATCGACTATCTCGCCTACCCTACTGATTCCCTCTCCAAAGGTAATCTCAAATTCAGCCTTGCGGAAAGGAGGTGCCACTTTGTTCTTGACAACCTTTACGCGAACCTGGTTGCCTATCACCTCATCGCCATCCTTGACACTGGTTACACGACGGATATCCAGACGTACGCTTGCATAGAACTTCAGGGCATTACCGCCTGTAGTGGTTTCAGGATTTCCGAACATGACACCTATCTTCTCGCGTAACTGGTTGATGAAGATGCAAGTAGTGTTGGTTCTGCTGATGGTGGCAGTTAGCTTACGCAAAGCTTGACTCATTAGACGTGCCTGCAAACCTACCTTGTTGTCGCCCATTTCACCCTCAATCTCTGCCTTAGGAGTCAGGGCTGCCACAGAGTCAACAACTACGATGTCGATAGCAGAACTGCGAATCAACTGATCTGCTATCTCCAGAGCCTGCTCGCCATTGTCAGGCTGACTGACCAACAAATTGTCGACATCCACACCTAATTTCTTTGCATAGAAGCGATCAAATGCATGCTCAGCATCGATGAAAGCAGCAATACCACCTGCCTTCTGAGCCTCAGCAATAGCATGAATAGCCAATGTTGTCTTACCTGACGACTCAGGACCATAGATCTCGATAATACGACCACGCGGATAACCGCCTACGCCCAATGCATGATTAAGAGCAATAGAACCTGTAGGGATGACATCAACATGCTCGTAGTGTTCGTCACCCAGTTTCATGATAGAACCTTTTCCAAAATCCTTCTCAATCTTACTCAACGCAGATTGCAACGCCTTCAACTTTGCGCTCTTATCGTCCTGAGGAGCCATTTCCAATTCTTTCTTTGCCATAATTTTATTCTCTTTTTAATTTTTGATATTTCTTACAATTTGAAATTTATAGCCTTACCCGTATACTCCACTTTCTTTTCCTGACCATCTGGAGTAATGATGGTGAACTGACGTTTTTCTAGCATGCCTGGATAGTTGCCTTTGCGCTCGCCAATGGTCAACGTGTGGGTACGTTCACTCCACTTCATGGAAATGGTTGTGTAGGCCCCTTTCTCATAGTTGTAGTTATCGCCTTCGTCTTCATAGAGGGTAAAAGATGCGTCAGCTCCAGGATAAACATGCAGTTCAAGATCATCCCATTTCTTTTCATCAACATATTGCATGACAGGACCCAAAGGCAGAATACTGCCTGCACGAACGAACATTGGTACGCGATCGAACTGAGTTTCCAAGGTCAGCGATTGACCTCCACGATAACGCTTACCTGTCCAGAAATCATACCAATCAGTACCTTTTGGCAGATATTTCTCAGCTGACTTCATAGCCGTGAAGTCTATTCTCTCTTCTTCCTTCTGAGTTCCTACATCCTTTCTGTTCCATCCTGTCATTGCATCTTCGCGAACGACTTTCTCTTCCGTGTACTGAGGATCCAGAATAGGAGTTGCCAAGATGCTGCGACCAAACATGAACTCATCTGCCATATCCCACACAAGCCTGTCCTGAGCAAAGTCGCTGAAAAGCGGGCGAAGATAACTCTCATTGTTACTCGTCACCTGCCATGCTGTACTATATAAATAAGGTATAAGGCGGTAACGAAGTCTTATGGCACTCTCTATGGCATCATAGACGGGTTCTCCTTTCTTGCCAAACTGCCAGATTTCACGAGGCGCATCAGCTCCATGACTACGGAATACAGGACAAAACAATCCATATTGCATCCAGCGAACATAGAGTTCCTGGAACTGTGGGTTGCGAGGAGCAGATCCGCCGCCACGAGTGTTGTACGAGCCACAGAAGAATCCGCCAATATCCGTATTGAAGTTAGGGTTACCTGTCAACGAGAAGCTCAGACCTGCAGGTACCTGCTTGCGCAACATGTCCCACGAGGAGGCCACATCGCCACTCCACATGTTTGATCCATAGTGTTGCTGACCTGCGTAGGACGATCGCGTCATGATAAACACACGCTTCTTGTCTGACTCCTTTCGCTGAGCTTGATATACACCTCGAACAGTCTCCAACGGGAAAGCATTGCGCAGAGAACGCCACGTTCCACCTTCCTGTCCAGCTTTGTGGGCATAATTGGCAGGGGTGGCATCAAAGAAGTCCGGATCAGTAGAGTCCATCCACCAAGCATCTGTATCGTAATCGAAAAGAGTCTTCAGGTTCTTCCAATAGATGTCGCGAGCCTCTGGACTGAAAGCGTCATATACGCGCACGCCTGATGGATAGTCTTTACGTGGCGGCCAAAAAGTGAGTCCGCTCTGGGGCCAAGTCTCGAAGTCGAAAAGCAAGTCTTTCTCCTGCAGTTCGCGGAAAGCCTTTGTCATGGGTCCAAAGCTGGCCCAGATAGAGATCATGAAATGCGCGTTCAGCTTGTGTACCTCATCAATCATCTGGCGACCGTTCGAGAAATCCTCTGAAAGGAAATCCATAGCGTTCCACAAGTAATTGGAACCCCAATACTGCCAATCCTGAATAATACCATCGAGCGGAACACTCAGCTTGCGGTATTGTTGAACGATACCAAGCGTCTCGTTAGCACTCTTGTAACGCTCTTTGGACTGCCAATAGCCAAAAGTCCATAAGGGAAACATCGGCACGTTGCCTGACAAGTGGCGTATCTGTGCAATCACGCTATCAGCTGAGCCACCATACATGAAATAGTAGTCGACAGCCTCACCAACTTCTGAGGTTAGCGACATGCCGTTTTCGTCATCATCGAACTGCGTTGGCGAGTAATTGTCCCAATAGATGCCCCAACCCTTGATGCTCTGAATGACGTTTTGAAAGTCCTCCAGATTGGACTGCTCCATACGTTTATGCTCACCACGACGGTTCATCTTGCCGTTTTGGATGGTCCCCAATCCGTAGATGGCTTCGTCCTTATCAAGAAGGAAAGTCTGGTTGATGCGATACTTGCCAGGATTATCGTTTGTGGTAACAGGATTGAAACTGCAAGATTTCTCACGCAGCAACACTTTCCCTTTCGCCGTCAGGAACGTGAGTGCTCCTGTACGTTCATCCAACTTCACCGTTAGCAGGCTACTGCTGGTGGTGGTGCCACGTTTTGTTACCTTCACCTCTTCAGGTTTTGCTGTCACGACGAGGCTGTTAGGCAGCTTCCCATCCAGGGATTTAACCACATGAACGATGCTGGGCGTGAAGAACTCTATATGAGTCTCCTGTGCCCACCCAATCAGTCCTGTCAGCAAGCTCGAAAGCAATACTATTATCCGTCTCACAATTCGATTCTTGGATTATAAAGATTACAACTCGAGGTCGCCATCAAAGATTTCGTACCAAGGCAAACCTTGCTTGTTTAGCTGTTCCATGAAAGGATCAGGATCAAACTCCTCGACATTGTGAACACCAGGCTTGCACCACTTTCCTGTCAGGAACATCATGGCTCCTATCATGGCAGGAACACCTGTTGTATAACTTACGCCCTGCATTCCTGTCTCCTCGAAGGCAGCCTGATGCGAGCAGTTGTTGTATACATAATAAGTATGCTCCTCGCCTCCCTTCAAGCCACGAATACGGCAACCGATTGAAGTCTCGCCATCATAATTATTCCCCAAGTCCTGAGGATTAGGAAGTACGGCTTTGAGGAACTGCAAGGGAACTATCTTGACCACAGCATCGCCGCTGCCGTCTGCCTTAGGTGCCTTGTATTCTATCTCATCAATGCGAGCCATACCGATATTCTGAATGACATCCAGATAAGTCAAGTACTGCTGCCCAAAAGTCATCCAGAAGCGGGCACGCTTGATGGTAGGATAATTGATAACCAAAGACTCAATCTCCTCATGGTGAAGTAAATAACTCTCCTTGGGACCGATATTGGGATAGTTCAGCGGCTTGTGAATCTCCATCGGTTCCGTCTCGATGTATTTGCCATTCTCGTAATAAAGACCCTTCTGGGTTATCTCGCGGATATTGATCTCAGGATTGAAGTTTGTGGCAAAAGCCTTATGATGATTACCTGCATTGCAATCCACGATGTCGAGGTATTGAATCTCGTCGAAATGATGCTTGGCAGCATAGGCTGTGAAGATGCTGGTAACTCCAGGATCGAAACCGCATCCCAAGATAGCGGTCAAACCTGCCTTCTCGAAACGTTCGCGATAAGCCCATTGCCAACTGTACTCGAAATGAGCCTCATCCTTGGGTTCATAGTTGGCGGTATCCATATAATTACACCCTGTAGCCAGACAAGCATCCATGATGGTCAAATCCTGATAAGGAAGAGCCAGATTGATGACCATATCCGGTTTGTAGCTGCTAAAGAGAGTTATCAACTCGTCCACCTTATCGGCATCCACCTGAGCAGTTTGGACCTGAGTGCCATACTTCTCGTTCAACACTTGAGCCAACTTGTCGCACTTGCTTTTGGTGCGACTGGCTATCATGACTTCTGTAAAAACTTCAGGGTTCTGTGCCACTTTGTGGGCAGCCACCGTGGCCACTCCACCTGCTCCTATTATAAGTACTCTTCCCATTTTTTTTGGTTTATATTGGTTTATTCATTCTTCGCTTTGGAAACATCACCATTTTCCCATTTTGCATGCAAACATACAAAAAAAAGTTCAAAGCAGCAAAACTTTGAACTCTTTTTACGTTTATTTCCTTACAGGAAGACTTAGAAGCCGCCAGGGCCACCAAAGCCGCCACCGAAGCCGCCTCGATTTCCACCGCCAAAGCCACCACGGTTTCCTCCACCAAAGCCGTCACGATTGCCACCCTGACGATTACCGCCCTGTGAGCCGCCTTGCTGACCGCCACGACGCTGCTGAGCAAAAATCCTGACCATCTGCTGAGGAGTTAAAGTCTTGGCGAACTCTGCATAATAATTCTTCTGTATCTCAAGACGTTTCTGCATGGCAACAATCTGCTTTTCCTGACGATCGAAGCTCTCCTGAATCTTGGCGGTTGCCTCTTCTTCACTCAGGTTTTTCTTGCTGTCGTCCTCATTCTCAGGACGGCGCATAAACTCCATACTGCCAGCCAGTTCATTCTGGTACTTGGTAAAAGTCTCAATGAAAGCATTCTTGGCATCATTCTTCAGATCGAAATCCTTTGCCAAGCGCTCTGCTTGTCTCTGCACCATTTCAGCACGCATCTTGGCGCGATCCTCAGGTGAGTTGTTGTCGTTCTGTGCAAAGGTAGCAGTACTCATTCCCAGCATCAAGGCTACCATTAAAATAGACTTCTTCATTTTTTCAATTGTTTTTTTATTGTTTGTAACTCTTTTCTTGTATTCGCGATACACTTTTATGACATCCTCACACGAAGAAAGGTTTAAACCCAATTCCAGATTTAATGTTTTTTTACTTTCGTGCATCGATGACTTCTCTGCAAATCCCTACCGCCCAACCAAGTCATCCCACCAAAGTCCTTTGTTTTTGCCCTGAAAAAGACAACACGTTGAAAAAGGAAAGACAACACGTTGAAACCGCAGACTCAACACGTTGTCTTTTGCATCACGACACGTTGTCTTTTGGCTATCGAACTGTAATGTGGAAGCAACCCTGCTTTACCTCATATTTAACATAGCAACGGCCTTCCTCTCTGGCATCACGAAGCACCTCGCTCAAGACCCACTTAAGCGTGTCGTCGCGTACCGTTCTGCGCTGTGGCCCCTCAGGAGGCGAAACCGTAAAGTATCTGTTGTAGCATATATCTATCGTGGTACCAAACCTATGACAACTGTTGACCTCTGCGTTTCCATTGTGAGTCTGCAGTTTCTGCACATCCTCCTCAGTACGCAAGACACTGGAAACGATGAACTTATGCAGAGGTATTCCCTTCACGTACAAGCTGTCGAGATAAGCGCGTCCCAAATGGGTGAGGAACTCATTCGCACGTGGCACGAGATAAGGGATGCTGCGACGCATGCTGGGGTCTATGGTGTAATAGGGAGATGATCCGATATAGACCAATTCTGTCTTGCGGTCCTCAGCTGCCAAACGATTGGCAACAGGACGCACTCCCCATTTGCGGGCGGCTCGTATCTGCACGTCCTGAACATCAGGGAAACAGGTTGCATAAGAGGCCACGCTACGAAGCGGATGGTATTCACTCGAGTCTCGAGGCCAGATACGAGAAACGCCCTCTTGTTCTGAAACAGGATGATAGGCCTCTTCGTCAGTCATGACATTCTCAGGTGCTGGAGTTTCTGTAACTTCCTCTTCCTGAGCCTCTTCCGCAGATGCAAGGACAGACTCGTCGCCCATCCTGTCCATAACCTCAGGATGACACGCTCTGATGGATGCAAGGACTAAAACCGTGCTGCCACATAACCCCAGAAATAACTTTTTCTTTAGCCTTCTCATAAAAATCGAGAACAAAGTTAATCAAAAAAGTAGCATATTCAAAATAGATTGAGTAAATTTGCACCAAAATAAGCACGAATGATAGAAAAGCATATTGTAATAGAAGACATAGACCCTGTTTTACTATATGGAGTGAACAACGCCAACATCCACATGATAAAGGCTCTTTATCCCAAACTTCGTATCGTGGCACGAGGCAATGTCATCCACGTGATAGGCGACGAGCTGGAATTAAGCGCTTTCGAGGAAAACATCGCTAAAGTGCAGCGACACGTCCTCAAGTACAATAGTCTGACAGAAGAGGACATCCTGCAGATCCTGCGTGGAGAGAAGACAAGAAAGGATGGCGTGGAGGGAGTCATCGTGTATAGCGTGACAGGCAAACCCATCATGGCTCGAAGTCCCAATCAGCAACTATTGGTGAAGGCTTATCAGGAAAGCGACATGATCTTTGCTATCGGCCCCGCTGGCTCCGGCAAGACTTACACAAGTATTGCCTTAGCTGTTCGGGCACTCAAGAATAAGGAGATACGCAAGATCGTGCTCTCGCGTCCTGCCGTAGAGGCTGGCGAGAAGCTGGGATTCCTGCCAGGTGACATGAAGGAAAAGATCAATCCATATCTGCAACCTCTTTACGATGCTTTGGAGGACATGATCCCCGTCCAGAAACTTCATGAGATGATGGATCAGGACATCATACAGATAGCTCCTTTGGCCTTCATGCGTGGGCGCACTCTAAATGATGCGGTAGTGATCCTTGACGAAGCCCAGAACACCACCAGCGCTCAGATCAAGATGTTCCTCACGCGCATGGGCATGAATACTAAGATGATCGTGACGGGCGACATCACGCAGATCGACCTGCCCCATAATGTCCGTTCAGGCTTGGTGGAGGCAATGCAAATACTTCACAACGTGCAGGGCATCTCCTTCATTCACCTCAACAAGAAGGACATCGTGCGTCATCGTTTGGTGACCCGCATTGTGGAGGCTTACGAGCACAATGATCTTGAAAAGAAAGAAAAAGCAGAGAAAGAAAACAAGGAATAAACAAAACAACAATTAAAACATAAAGACGTGAAAGCATTAACAAGAACAGACCTGAACCTCCCTGGCCAGGTAAGTGTGTATCACGGTAAAGTCCGCGACGTATACAACATCAATGACGACCTCATGGTAATGGTTGCCACAGACAGAATCTCAGCATTCGACGTAATCCTGCCCAAGGGAATTCCCTTCAAGGGACAGGTTCTCAACCAGATTGCTGCCAATTTCCTGGATGCCACAGCCGACATCGTTCCTAACTGGAAGTTAGCTACTCCTGACCCTATGGTCACCATTGGCCTAAAGGCTGAAGGTTTCCGTGTCGAGATGATAATTCGTGGCTATCTTACTGGCAGCGCTTGGCGTGAATACAAGAATGGGTGTCGTGAACTTTGTGGCGTGAAGTTGCCTGAGGGCATGCGCGAGAATGAACGATTCCCAGAACCCATTATCACTCCCACCACCAAGGCAGAGGAGGGACACGATGAAAACATCTCGAAGGAGGAAATCATTGCTCAAGGAATCGTCAGCCGCGAGGACTATGAGGTGATGGAACAGTACACCCGTGCACTCTTCCAGCGAGGCACAGAGATAGCTGCCAAGAAAGGGCTCATTCTGGTAGACACTAAGTACGAGTTTGGCAAGCGTGATGGGAAGGTTATCCTGATTGACGAGATACACACTCCTGACTCCAGCCGATACTTCTATGCTGATGGATACGAGGAGAAGTTTGCAAAAGGTGAAGCTCAGAAACAACTCTCCAAGGAATTTGTGCGCCAGTGGCTCATCGAACACAACTTCATGAATCGTCCTGGGGATGTAATGCCTGAAATTACCGATGAATATGCACAGAGTGTGAGCGACCGATACATTGAACTCTATGAACACATCGTAGGCGAGAAATTTGTTCCTGTTTCCGATGAAGGCGACATAGAGGCACGCATCAGCAAGAACATTTCCGAATGGCTTACGAGCAAGAAGAAATAAAACCCTATGACAAACAAGGTGAAAAGAGTGAGCAAGTAGAACGGATGTTCAACAAAATCGCTCACTCTTATGACCTGTTGAATCATGCACTCTCGCTGGGGATAGACCGCAGGTGGAGGCGAACTGCCATCGATTCTTTAGGCAAACACAAGCCTCAACGTATTTTGGATGTCGCCACAGGAACAGGTGATTTCGCCATCCTGAGTGCCAAGCATCTCCAACCTCGACAAATCATTGGAATAGATATTAGTGATGGCATGATGGACGTGGGACGCGAGAAAGTGCAAAAGGAAGGTCTTCAGGACATTATCTCCTTCCAACGCGAAGACTGCCTTCATCTTTCCTTTCCTGGCAACAGTTTCGATGCCGTCACATCGTCTTATGGCGTACGCAATTTTCAGGATCTGGAAGCAGGATTATGCGAAATGTATCGAGTACTCAAACCAACAGGACATATTCTCATCGTGGAATTGACCACTCCACCCCATTTTCCCATGAAACAACTCTTCTGGATCTATGCTCACGCAATAATGCCCTTGTTGGGACGGCTCATCAGTCACGACAACAGCGCCTACACTTATCTACCTTCCAGCATGGAAGCATTTCCACAAGCAGAACAGATGGAGATCATCTTACAGAAGACAGGATTCCATCACATCCATTGGAAACGCTTTACCTTTGGAATTTGTACGATGTACCTGGCAGAGAAATAGAATTCATTCATTTGCAACAAATAATTTCATCCTATAAATGATAAAGAAGTACTTACCAATCCTGCTCGCGATACTGCTCTTCCCTACCCTTTCCTGGAGTGCCGACAGATTCATCAAGCGCGAAGTGCGTGGAGTCTGGCTGGCCACTGTCTACAATATCGATTGGCCAAGCACAACGGGCTATAGTTACAGCATTCGCAATACGCAGAAGAAAGAGATGACTCAGTATCTGGATGTCCTGCAGAATAACAATTTCAATGCTGTCTACTTCCAAGTTCGTTCAATGTGTGATGCAATGTACAAGTCCAGCTACGAACCGTGGTCCAGTTATCTGACAGGACAACGCGGCAGGAATCCTGGTTGGGACCCATTGGAGTTCATTGTGGAAGAGTGTCACAAACGAGGACTGGAATGCCATGCATGGGTTAATCCTTACAGATGGGCCACCACCGCTGAAGGCTGGAATACCACCCAAGACCGTGAACTGAAAAATGCCAACATGCTGCTCAGTTTCACTAACTCCAGCGGCACAACCACCATCATTCTCAACCCTGCTCTCAAGGCAACCAATGAGCGCATCGTAAACGTCTGTCGTGAATTGGTGGAGAACTACGACATCGATGGCATCATCTTTGATGACTATTTCTACCCCAGCGGCATACCCACCACCAGCGAGGCAGGCGACTACAAGAACTGGCGCTCATCTGGTACAACAAAGAGTTTTGGCGACTGGCGACGTGCCAATGTAAACAAGATGGTAGCCGATGTTTACAATATGATTCAGGAAGTAGATCCCTCATGTAAATTCGGTATATCTCCTGCAGGAGCAGCCTGTACAGATGCTAATGTGGCAGCCAAGCATGGTATCAGTCGTATGCCTGTAGCAAGCGATTGGCAATACAACGGTATCTTCTCCGACCCTGTAGCATGGCTCGAGGAAGGCACCATCGACTACATTTCACCCCAGATATACTGGAAGACCAACCACAGCACCAATCCTTTTGGTCCAATGACCAAATGGTGGTCTACCATCGCACGTCATTTTGGACGTCATCACTACGCAAGCCACTCTCTGACCTTCCTGCAGTCCAGCAACACCACAACAGACTGGGTCGAGGTAGGCCAACAGATGCAGTATTCCCGTCAGTATACCGTTAATGCTGCTCCTGGACAAATCTACTATTCCGCATGCGACATTGATGGCAAGAAGGTAAGTGGACTGGGCGAATGGCTCAAGAAGAACAAATACCAGCATCCTGCCCTCACTCCAGCCATCGATTGGAAGGAAGCTCCCTCTTACGGCCCTGTGGAGAATCTTCGATGGGAGAACAATACCCTCACATGGAACTCTCCTGGTCGGGTTCATTATGCTGTCTATGCTATTCCTGATGCCATCACCGATGTTTCTGCTGAGCGTAGCACATCTGGTGGAATCCTAACCAATTATTTGCTGCAAGTATGTTACACCAATTCTTTCAGCATTCCAGAATTATACAAAAGTGGCTATCGCTTTGCAGTTTCTGTTGTTGATCGATATGGCAATGAGTTCCAGCATACATATATCCGCGAGGAAAGCACTGGCATCATCGATATGGCCAGTCAGACCCTCGACGTGAAGTTCGAGAACTGGGAACTGGTAACTACCAACGAGGCCGACATCGAAGTATTCAGTACTACAGGCCAACAAATGGTCAGCGGAGAGAACTGTACCACTTTGCCACTTATAGGTCTCCCCAGCGGAATTTATATCGTGAAGGCTCACAACAAGAATGCCCAAACAACTAAGAAAATTTACATAAGATAGACATCAAAAATGGACAAATATGGAATCATTGGCTATCCTTTGGGCCACAGCTTCAGCAGAGGTTTTTTCACAGAGAAGTTTACCCGTGAGCACATTGATGCCCAGTACATAAACTTCGAGATACCCCATGTTGAGATGCTCCTTGATGTGGTGAACGAGAATCCAGAGTTACGAGGCCTTAACGTTACCCTGCCCCACAAGACTGCCGTCATCCCTCTCCTCGATGAGTTGAGCGACGACGCTCGCAACATTGGTGCCGTTAACGTCATTCGCGTACGAAATGGTCATCTGAAAGGATATAACAGCGACATCATCGGTTTCATGGGTAGCATCCGTCCTCTCCTGCAGCCTCATCACAAGAAAGCCCTTATCTTGGGCACAGGCGGAGCCAGCCGTGCCATACGTGTCGGCCTGAGCCAACTAGGATTGGAATGGAAGTATGTCAGCCGCTCCCCTCGCGAAGGTATGTTCACTTACGATGAACTCGTTCCTGAGATTCTCCACGAGTACGAGGTCATTGTCAATTGCAGTCCCGTAGGTATGTATCCCCATATCAACGAGTCACCAGCCATCCCCTACGAAGGTCTTACCGATCGGAATCTCCTTTTCGATTGTGTATACAATCCTCAAGATACTCAATTCATGCAACGTGGTGCCAAGCAAGGTGCAACGGTCAAGAATGGCCTGGAAATGCTCCATCTCCAAGCCATTGCCAGTTGGGAATTTTGGAACAGCGAAGACTAATTCCAACTCCCCCGATTCTTTTGTGCCAAAGCAAAAGTATATTCAGAAAAGGCAATACAAGGATATCGGATGTCCTGAAAGAGTCAGAACCCCCAAAGACTAAGTCCCACGGAAAAACTCTGAAACTTGGGACCATAGTTGGTGTCAAGCACATCGCAAGGACTATAACGGGCATAGATGCCGATAGCACGGAAACGAATGCCTGCTACAAGGTTTATGCTTAGTGGATTAATTCGGATATCAGTCGTCTTATCCTTAAACTTCTCCCCATCAATCGAGTAACACGTTTTCAGAGTATGAGTATGCTTGTGATGTCCGCCATTTATGGCTAACTCAGGACCTATACAGAAGTTCCAATCTGGAGCTATATTTAAATAATGACTATACATCAACGGCAGTGTCACTTGAAAAATATGGAGACGAGAGAACTTGGGCACAGCACCATCAGGATAAGGGGCAATAGTCACTACCGCAGCATTGTCTTGCAAGAATCGATATTGATGAGTCATGCGATAATTACGCCACAGAAATCCGAAAGCCACTTCCAAACTATTGAAGCGGTTAAAATTGTATCTTAGTCCCAAAGCTTCTGTCCAGTTGATTTCCAGACTGCGTCCCATACTGATGTCCATGGGAGCTTTTCCGCCAATACTATTGACGAAACCAATGCCTACACCGCTCATGGTAAGTGAAACCTCGTGATAACCTCTTCTATGTTTGCTGAGGGGTATGCTGAAGTCAAATCCACCAGGATGCTCATCATCATATTCCAACAGACTTTCTTTTATTTTAGCTTTATCTTCCGTTCCCTCGTTCTCTGCCATAACTGGTAGGAATAGTGTAGTCATGATAACGCTGGCTACCAAGCGCTTTACATTCCTTTTCATTTCTTCTTGTTTTTATCTGTCTTAAACATTTTGTACAAATCCTGCATTGTAGCTGGTCCTTCCATATAGACCAGAGTGATGCACAGTTTCCCGTTAGCAGCCCCATAACATTGATAACAGAGGAATACATGTTCATCCTGACGATTGGGTAATTGGGCAATGAGATAGGACAACCTTCCCTCTTTCATTCCATATTCCTGAACGCAAGGGGATTCCAAGCCTCCGCAATCTTTCCGTACAAGTTCCTCGATGCTCTGACACTCTTCTGTGTCTACCTCCATTTTCAGGCTATGAAAAAGAGAAAGTTTGTAACTTTTGGCCTGTTCACCTTTGACTACAGTCTCCACCATCTGCTTTTGAGGAACTATTTTCCCCTCAAAGATGGGTGCCACGCCCAGATCCTTCTGTGCGATGACAGCCAAAGAAGGAATACTGAGAGCCAACATGAAAAAAAGTATCCGTTTCATAGATGTTTCTTTTTATGTCTTGAATATCGTTCTATTACTTCCCAAAGAATTCTGTAAGCTGTTCCTCTACATGGTCAGATTCTGGACCGGCCATAAAGCTCTCCATCGTGCTTTCCATCATACTGAGAACCTCATTCTCGTCCTTCACTTCTTGACCATAAACATAGGCGATAGCGTCTCTGTGCTTGTCACCAGACAGAGAGAATCCTATTCCCAGAACTATTACCAGCACCGCTGCTATACTTATCCACGGCCAAAAGCGATGGTGGGCAGGAATGTCCTTTCGCTTCTGAAGTATGGCATCGTAGAGATTGCTTTCATCTTCCTCCAACCACGCAGTATCAACTTCAATGGGAGATGCTTTCAGCATAGCCATCAAAGCTTTCTGTTCAACAGTTGGAGAAGGCGTCTCTTCAAGCAACTGTAGCAACTGGTGTTCTTCAGCCGCAGTAGTTTCACCGTTTAGGTATCTGTGAGTTAATTTGGTTATCATTTCCTATGAATTTGTAGTGATATACTCAAGAATCTTATGTCTGGCAGCCGACAATTTTGCACTTACGCTGCGCGAAGTCATTCCTGTCAGCAACGCTATTTGTCCGATGTCCATCTCTGGCTCCTGTTTGAGGAGAAAAAGTCTTCTTTCCGAAGGGGTAAGCCTTTCAATAGCTCTCTGCAACAACTGTTTGTTCTCATCTTCTTCCAACAATGTGTCAGCCTGATTGCCACCAATAACTTGCGGAGCGTTCTCTAATGGAAAACCAGTTCGTAACTTCTGCCTACGCCATATACTGATACAGACATTCTTGCCTATGCGAATGGCCAAAGCAAGCAGAGACTTACTCTCAGGCAGAGATTCACGACAGAGCCAAAGTCTCATCAGCGTTTCCTGAGCCACATCCTCAGCCTCCTCCTCGCTGTGGAAGAATTCCCTTCCTACTTTCAGTAGGAGGGGCCTCAGAAGGGCAACATGGGTGTTGAATTCTTGGATTGTCATGTTCTGTCTTTGACCATTCTGATTATATAACGCATAAGAAGGAAAATGTTAACGGTCAAACAGACACTTTTTTGAAAAGAAGATTTCTTCCTTTCTTAATTAATATAATAAGACGCATGAAAAAACACGAATGCAGAGAAGTTAGGTTTACTCCACACTCGGGTAATTAATCCTCAACTGTATGGCAAAGCCTACCGCCTTTTCTTCTCGTACTCTTTCCGAGCCTTCTCCATCATCTTTTGGAACTCAGGTTCGGATTGCAGACGGGCAAAGGTGATACTGCTCACCACACGACCGGCATCCACATCACTCTGATAATGGAAACCTACGATGACGCGGCTCTGTCCCAGTTCGTAAGCCACCTTCATGATATCCTCAGTATGTGCAGGATCGATGGCTGTAAGAGCAAGACCTACCAACCAGGAAGCATGAGTATGGCCCGAGGGATAACTGGTGAAATCGGTAGGACTCTCATGATTGGGAACGGCGGTTGGCTCCTTGTATTGCTGATAGGGACGGACACGATGGAAATAGGCCTTCGCGCTGGCTCCTGCCTGCTGTTCAGTCAGATGAAGGCGTGAGAAGAGACGGTAGAGATGGGGATACTCATCGGGAGTCAGCTCACGTTCAACCACAGGCGAGAAACGCTTCATGAAATATTCCGCATTGATGCCTGCATCCTTCACGGCAAGTTCTCCGCGCTCCGTGTCGCGGATGGACTTTCCCCACTGATATTGAGTCCAATCATAGAAAAACAGGGCATCCGTCAGGGCAGGTGGTTCAGGGATGACACGCTCCATACGTGGAGCAACTTCCTTCGTGAAGAAAGGAGTGAACTTCTCGCTCTTGACGCCTTGGGCAACGATGTTTAGGCTGAACAGCATGGCAGCTGCAGGAAATAAAATCTTTTTCATGTATCTTAACTTCTATATTGTCAAATCATGGACTTCGAATATCCGGTAATTGGATGCAATATTAACAAGATTTGTTGAAATATGCAAGGATTTGCTGCGAATTTAGCTTCAACCGGATGATTCATGATAAAGATGACGTTTTATTTTGTCAATTCAATCAATTGTCGTACTTTTGTGCCGCAAAAGAGTGTTAGGTTAGAAGCAACCCTAACGTTAAACAAAAAACTTTAAAGAATGTACTACATCAAGAAAACAATGGAGATTTCAGGCAGTCATTCCCTGAAACTCTCACGACAAAGCAAGTGTGAGAACTTGCATGGCCACAATTGGATTGTGACAGTCTATTGCAAAGCAAAGGAACTTGACGAGGACGGCATGTTGGTGGACTTCACGGAAGTGAAAGCGATGGTGCACGGATATCTGGATCATCAGGACTTCAACAGTCGCCTCGACTTCAACCCCACAGCCGAGAACATAGCACGTTGGATCGTGGATCGCGTACCTTTCTGTTATCGCGCGGACGTGCAGGAAAGCGCAGGCAATGTGGCAACCTACGAACGAGACGAATAATCCTCCCCCTGACATGTTGGTTAATGAAATATTCTACTCCTTGCAAGGCGAGGGGTACTTTACTGGAGTCCCAGCCGTATTCATTCGACTGACGGGCTGCAACATGCGATGCTCTTTCTGCGATACAGACTTCGGCAAGGGGATAGAGATGACTGAGGAGGAAATCATGGCAGAGGTGAGACAGTACTCAGCACATCACGTCGTCATCACAGGCGGAGAACCCACTTTCCAGCTGAATGAACGACTGACAGCCCTGCTCCACGAGGCAGGAATGTTCATCCAGATTGAGACGAACGGAACCCATGCTTTGAACAAGGGTGTCAAAATTGATTGGATCACCTGCTCCCCCAAGTGCGACCCAAGCAAACTCAGGATTCAGCGCATAGACGAGCTGAAAGTAATCTACGAGGGAGAAGGACAAGACCTGACGCCCTACGAAACCTTAGAGGCCAAGGAATATCGCCTGCAACCCTGCGACACGCAAGACGAAACCAAGAACCAGCACATCCTGCAGGATACCATTCAGTATGTCCTGCAACATCCCCAATGGAAGTTGTCGCTCCAGACACAGAAAATCATCCATGTACGATAATTTTTTTTTAAAAAAAAGGGGATTAGCCTACATGCCTACATAAAAGTGGGTTAAAGCATAGATTCACAATTAGATAGCCACTATACATACCTACATAAAGCCTACATGGAGCCTACATACTTTTGACTTGTTTTAAGAAGTTTCAGCACCCTTTATGAATGTAGGCATCGTGTAGGCTTTATGTAGGCTTTGTGTAGGCTCGAGGATATGATAAAATATTGATAACAAATGCTTTAACCCACTTTTATGTAGGCATGTAGGCTGATACTTAAATTTGGAATAAAAAATTAGCCGCTACACGACGACTTTGCCATCACAACACGTTAACTTTCCAATCTCAACGTGTTGAGTCTAAGGAATCAACACGTTGATTATTGGGTAAGATTTATGGAACATTCTGTACTTGTCTTATATTCAGAGACAATTTCTGCATACCCTGTAATAGTATCTAATTCTACAAGATATGTTCTTCCGTAGATGGTATCTACCACACATATTGAATTATTTTGGTGCAAAGAGCAAAAAGAAAATTAGGAGAATTGTAAATTTAATTGATGGGGCGAATCCGTCATCGTCTGCAGGTCGAGTTCAACATCGAAAAAACAATTCGCATTGAACCTTCCAAAAAAAGGTACCTTGGAATAGGAATTGTCAGAAGAAAATGTTATCTTTGCACTGAGAATTCTAAATTTTACTCTTAATGAAGATACAAAAACTGCGTAACATGATGCGGATGATTTTCGTAATCGCCTTGATGTGGGTATCCCTGACAGCCGGCGCACAAACCACTATCCATAATCCTTTGCTCTACTCAGACATTCCTGATCCAGACGTCATCTGCGTGGGCAAAGATTACTACATGATCAGCACCACGATGCACATGTCACCTGGAGCTCCCATCATGCATTCGCGCGATATGAAGCACTGGGAAATCATCAGCTATGTATTCGAGGAACTGCACGATAGCCCTGCCAACGATCTGGAAGGCGGCAACATCTACGGCCGAGGCCAATGGGCTGCCTCGTTGCGCTATCACAAGGGCCTTTTCTACGTCTTCTTTGGTACAGGAGGAAAATCCTATATCTATACGGCGAAGAATGCGAAGGGACCTTGGACGATGAAGCTTCAACTGAACCAATACTACCACGATGCCTCGATGCTCTTCGATGATGATGGCCGTATCTTCCTTATTTATAATCCTGGCACCATCAAGGTGAAGGAGTTTGCGCCTGATCTGTCGGGCTTCCTGCCAGGAGGTGTCGATCAGGATCTCTATTCTCTCAACGACAGATGTCTATTGGAAGGAAGTCACGCCTACAAGATTGACGGCAAATACTACATCACCATGATCTGGTGGCCTCGTGGCGGCATACGCACGCAACTTTGCTTCCGCTCGACAGACATAAAGGGGCCGTATGAGCATCGCGTCATCCTGAGCGATGATTTAGGATATGCTCATCACGGCGTGGCCCAAGGAGGTATCTGGCAGACGAAAAAGGGCGATTGGTATTCGATGCTTTTCCAGGATCACGAAGGCATAGGTCGCATTCCCTGTCTGCTACCTGTCACATGGAAGGACGGATGGCCCATGCTGGGTGATGAAAATGGAAAGGCACCTGTAAACTTCACCCTCCCCAACATCAAGGAAAAGGGTAAGAGCAACTTCGCTACGAGTGATGATTTCTCGTCTCGAAAACTCCATCTCGCTTGGCAATGGAATCACAATCCTGACAACGCCCTGTGGAGCCTGAGTGAACGAAAAGGATTTTTACGCCTGAAAACAGGAAAAGTGGTGAGTGATTTGTTTGAGGCACGCAACACGCTGACTCAACGCACAGTGGGGCCACGATGTACAGGTACGGTCAAGATGGAGATCGACCAGATGCTGACAGGCGATCGTGCTGGCCTTTGCTCATTTTGTGCTGAGCCTGGTGGCATCTATGTCGAGAAAACGGATATGGGACAAAACCTGGTAATGTTTGACCGCAAGGACATCAAGGCAACCGTTCCAATCCAAACCGGCACCCTGTGGATTCGTATGGAATGTAACTTCACGACGGATACAGCATTCTTTTCCTACAGCACAGACGGCCAGAACTTCCATCGCATGGGAGATGGCTTCCACATGATCTTCAGCCTGGTTCATTTCACAGGCAACAAGTTCGCCATCTTCAACTATGCCACCAAGACGGCTGGAGGATATGTGGATGTGGACGAGTTCAAACTGACAACTGAATGATGATGACAGGTTGATGACATGATTTCAATCCTTTGAAAAGGTTTTTTGTACTCATGAATGTTTTTTTGCAAAGAATATGGAGATAACTTGAGAAAAAATCCGTATATTTGTAACGAAACATGGATAAAACACAGAAAAAGAGTAAAGAAAAGCATAGATCCGACACGAATTTATGAATGCTGGAATATTTGAAAAGCATTACGACGTAATCATCATAGGAGGCGGTGCTACAGGTGCAGGAACCGCCCGCGATTGTGCTATGAGAGGACTCAGCACCTTGGTGGTGGAGCGTTACGATTTCACCACAGGTGCAACAGGTCGTAATCATGGCCTTCTGCATAGTGGAGCACGCTATGCAGTAACAGATCAGGAATCGGCGACTGAATGCATCGACGAGAACATGATTCTAAGATACATAGCCAAGCCTTATGTGGAAGAACATGATGGACTCTTCATCACCTTGCCGGAGGATGACTTGGCCTATCAAGAGAAGTTCGTGGAATCATGCTGGAAAGCAGGTATCAATGCCAAGGTGATTGATCCCAAGGAAGCTATCCAGATGGAACCTTCGGTGAATCCCACGCTGATTGGCGCCGTACAGGTACCTGATGGGAGCATCGACCCCTTCCGGCTGACGATGGCAAACGTGCTGGACGCCCAACTGCATGGAGCTCAGATACTGACTTACCATGAAGTGACGGGATTCATTATTGAGAACGGACGCATGCTGGGAGTTCACCTGCGCGACAACATCACAGGTGCAAAACGAGAGGTAAGAGCCGAGATAACCATCAATGCAGCCGGCATCTGGGGCACATTGGTAGCACAGATGGCTGGCGTAAATGTAAGTATGTTCCCAGCGAAAGGCTCGTTGCTGATTTTCGGCCATCGCGTTAACAATATGGTAATCAACCGTTGCCGCAAACCTGCCAACGCAGACATCCTGGTGCCTGGAGATGCTATCACGGTGATAGGAACCACTTCGGATAGAGTTCCCATAGAGAGTGTAGACGATATGCACGTGACTCCCGAGGAAGTTGAAGTCCTTCTAAGCGAAGGAGCCAAACTGGCACCTGCCCTGGCCACTACACGAATCCTGAGAGCTTACGCTGGCGTAAGACCTTTGGTGGCAAGCGACAATGATCCCTCTGGGCGAAGCATCAGTAGAGGTATCGTCTGCCTGGATCATGAGACAAGAGACGGTCTGGCAGGATTCATCACCATCACAGGAGGAAAACTGATGACCTACCGCATGATGGCTGAAGTGGCAACCGATATGGCATGCTTGAAACTGGGTGTGCAACAGAAATGCCAGACAGCTACCACTCCTCTACCTGGCTCAGACAAATCCACGGTGGAGGAACCAGAGAACCACCTGTATGCCTTCAATGCACGTGTGGGACGTCACGGCACACTGGCACCCAGCATTGCAGCTATGGATGACTACCAAAACTCCCTTGTGTGTGAGTGCGAGGAAGTTTCTGTGGGCGAGGTGGCCCACGCCATAGAGAACATGCATGTGAGGACGTTGACTCAGTTGAGACGACGTGTCAGGTTGGGCATGGGAACGTGTCAAGGTGAGCTTTGCGCCCTGAGGGCAGCAGGCATTCTTTGTGCTTCGTGCAAGAAAAGCATTGAGGAGGAGAAAGCTGATCTGGCAGAGTTCCTCAACGAGCGATGGAAAGGCATGTATCCCGTGGGATGGGGTCCCACCTTGAGTGAGGCACAGCTGACATCGGTCATCTATCAAGACCTCTGCGGAATAACAAGTCCATCGATGAAAGACAGGAGGCAGGAACCATGAAATTCGATAATATAATAATAGGTGGAGGCCTAAGCGGCCTGACGTGTGGCATACGATTAAGCCAAGAAGGGAAAAAGGTAGCTATCATATCCGCTGGCCAAAGTACCCTGCATTTCGGCTCTGGCTCACTGGATTTGTTGGGATATGATGAAGAAGGAAATACTGTGGAGCATCCCTTGGACGCTATTGATCATCTCAACAAGAATCATCCCTATCGCAAGATTGGAGCTGATAGGATCGAGAACCTGACAGCAGAAGCCAAGAAACTCCTGGATGAATGTGGCATTCATATGACAGGTTCTGTCCAAAAGAATCACTACCGCATCACTCCAATGGGCGTTCTGAAACCCACGTGGCTGACACTGGAAAACTATGCGACCAGCCCTTCAGCGACGGAACTCCCATGGAGAAGTGTAATCATAGCCAATGTGGCAGGATTCCTGGACTTTCCTGTGGAATTCATTGCTGATGGCTTGGCTAAACTTGGAACAAGACCTGAGGTGGAAATAATCTCTATTCCCACCCTGAAAGCACGCCGACACAGTCCTTCTGAGATGCGCTCGGCCAATATCGCAAAAATCCTCTCTTCTGAAGAAACATTGGAACAAATCGCTGAAGTTCTGAACGGCATGGAGGAAACGGCAGAAGCAATACTGATGCCCGCCATCGTAGGACTAGATAAGGAAGAAACAGAAGCTTCGTTGAAGCAGAAAGTTCGTCGCCCATTGCTGCTCTTACCCACTCTACCTCCCTCGGTTCCAGGAATAAGAATACAGACAATGCTGCAAAAGCAATTCACTCATCTGGGTGGACTTTATCTGTTGGGAAGTACCGTAACTAACGGCAACGTGTCAAACGGTAAACTGGAATACGTAATGACTTCGACCATGATGGATGAAAAACTGACAGCCGACAACTACATTCTGGCCACAGGTTCCTTCCTGAGTGACGGACTCAAATCCAACTACGAGCGTATCTATGAACCCATCCTGGATCTTGACGTGGAGGCAAGCAAGAATCGTGCAGAGTGGATAGATCCCAACGTGTTCAACGCTCAACCCTACCATTCCTTCGGAGTGAAGACAAACGAGAATTTCCAGCCAAGCCTGAAAGGTCAGACCTTGGAGAACATGTACGCCATCGGTTCTGTGTTAGGTGGACACAATGCCATCCATCAAGCAGACGGGACAGGTGTTTCCATGATGACAGCTTTGGCAGTGGCTAACCGACTAATCAACAAGATATAAGACATGGCAACAGACCTGCAATTAACCAGCATCAGCGAGAAGGATTTGGAGCAATGTCTGAAATGCTCTATCTGTACTGTTTATTGTCCTGTCTCGAGTGTGACAACCCTTTATCCAGGTCCCAAGCATGCAGGGCCCGATGGGGAACGATACAGAATGAAGGACCGTCGTTTCTTTGATGAGGATGCCTTGAAAATGTGCCTCAACTGCAAGCGATGTGAAGTGGCCTGCCCGCATGGAGTTCAGATTGGCGACATCATCATGAGTGCCCGCATGAAGTACAGTCGTCACTCGGCAGGACTGAGAGATTTTATGCTGGCCAACACGGATCTGATGGGCACAGTTGCAACGAAAGTGGCACCCATCGCAAACTACATGACGAAAGCAGCACCCGTAAAATCCATCCTGCACAACGTGATGGGCATAGAGAAAAATCGCACCTTCCCCGATTACGCAAGGCAAACCTTCGAGTCGTGGTACAGGAAAGAGGCTGCCGAGAGTCAAGACAAGTTCGAAAAACAAGTCAGTTATTTCCACGGGTGCTACGTGAACTACAACTTCCCCCAATTAGGGAAGGATTTGGTGAAGGTAATGAATGCCATCGGATACGGAGTGAAACTGCTGGAGAAAGAACGCTGCTGCGGAATAGCCCTGATAACAAACAACATGCCCAGCCAAGCTATGCGGCAAGGCAAAACAAACTTGAAATCGATGCAGCTGAGCGTGGAACAAGGGCGACCTGTCATATCCACAAGTTCAACCTGTACTTTCACGATGCGCAGCGAATATGAACATATCCTTCATCTTGACAACGAAGTAGCCAAGAACAATTTGAGCCTGGCTACACGATTCATCTATCGTTTGATAGAAGAGGGAAATGTAAGATTGGCCTTCCAAAAGGACTTCCACATGAAGGTGGCCTATCATACCCCTTGCCATATGGAAAGAATGGGATGGGCAGTATACAGCACAAACCTGATAAAAATGATTCCTGGTGTGGATTTCATCATGTTGGATTCCCAATGCTGCGGCATCGGAGGGACTTACGGCTTCAAGAAAGAAAATTACTCTATCTCGCAAAAAATCGGAGAAAAACTGTTCCACCAGATACAAGAGTCTCAAGTGGATTGCGTGGCAACTGATTGTGAAACATGCAAATGGCAGATTGAAATGTCGGTTTCCACTCCTGTGATGAATCCCATATCTATCCTGGCCCAAGCTTTGGATGTGGAAGAGACAAGGAGGTTAAACAAAAAACCTGATAAACAAGACTAAAATTACATCTATATCATAATGAAAACAACAAAATCTTTCCTGTACTGGCAATGGAGAACAATCATTGTGACAATGATTGGATATGCTTTGTTTTATTTTGTACGCAAGAATTTTTCTTTTGCTATCCCAGGTCTTAGTGCAGAATACGGCATCACGAAGACCAGTTTCGGTATTATCATGACCCTGGTGACCATCGTGTATGGACTTAGCCGCTTCCTGAATGGATACGTTGCCGACCGTACGAATGCCCGCTACCACATGGCCATCGGTTTGTTGCTGTGCGCAATCGCCAATTATGCCTTTGGATTCGGAGCAGATATCAGCACCCTGCTGACGGGCGAAACAAGCGGTCCGCAGTTCACCAACATGATGGTGATGATCTTCGGTATCATCCTGATTCTGAATAATTTCTTCCAAGGCAGCGGTTTCCCCCCTTGTGCCCGATTGCTGAGTCACTGGATTCCAGCCAATGAGTTGGCAACAAAGATGTCTATTTGGAACACCTCGCACTCCATTGGAGCCAGCGTGGTAGCCATCCTGTGCGGATATGTGATGGGCACTTTGGGAACCAATATGGCAGCCAATCCTGACATCGTGGCCGGCGTGGCCGCCAATCTGCATATCGATATGGCCGATGCTGACCGCATGCAAAGTGTTATGGAATCGGCTGCCCACATAGGTGCATGGCGCTGGTGTTTCTGGATTCCTGCCACCATTGCTTTGTGTGGATCTGTTTTCATTTTTGCTTTCCTGCGCGACACTCCATCCTCTGTAGGTTTGCAGGAAATCCACACGGTGAACAAGAAAGGTAAGGAGAACGGAGCTGAATACAAGGCTTTCCTGAATAAAATGGTCTTTCGCAACCGTCTCATCTGGATTTTGGCTATCTCGAACTTTCTGGTTTACATCGTCCGGTTTGCTGTACTTGACTGGGGACCCACATTCCTGAAGGAAGCACGCGGCATGTCGCTCTCTGGCGCAGGATGGACCGTATCGCTCTTCGAGATCTTTGGTATCCTGGGTACCCTTTTCTTCGGATGGGCAACGGATAAATGGATGCAGGGCAAAGCCCATCGCACCTGTCTTTTCTGTATGCTGGGAGTGGCTGTCTTCATGACCATTTTCCTCACATTACCCCAGTCGACCCCTGTCTGGTTGATGGTGGTAGTGCTGGCTATGGCAGGATTCTGCATATATGGCCCACAAGCCCTCATCGGTATCGCCGCTGCGAATCAAGCCACCAACCGCGCCGCTGCCACAGCAAACGGATTCGTGGGGCTGTTTGGATACGCGAGCGGTCTGGTTTCGGGTATCGGAGTGGGAATGTTTGTCGATCTGATGAACAAGGTGAACCCAGAGAAGAGTTGGGATTATGTTTTCATGGGCATGATAGGCGTGGCCATCCTGGGTATGCTATCATTCTCCGCCATGTGGGGAGCTAAGGCAGATGGTTATGGAAAAGAAGACTAAAGAGCAACTGGCCCGCATCAAGCACGTGGCGCTGGATATGGACGGAACCATCTACATGGGGAACTCCATCTTTCCTTTTACCATCCCTTTTCTGGAGAAACTAGACGGGATGGGTATCTCTTACTCATTCCTGACCAACAATCCGTCGAAATCCATCGATGATTATCTGAAAAAACTGGCCAAGATGGGAATCCACGCCACAGAAGAGGAAATCTACAACACTACGATAGCCACCATAGACTACATCCACAGCCATTATCCTGAAGCAAGGAGACTCTTTCTGCTTGGCACACCCTCCATGATCTCACAATTCGAGAAGGCTGGCTTCGTCTCCACTTCCGATGATCCGGATGACGTGCCGGACATTATCGTGGCAGCTTTCGACATGACCCTGCAATACTCACGTTTGTGCCGTGCTGCCTGGTGGATTTCGCAAGGCCTTCCCTATCTGGCTACCAACCCTGACCGCGTATGTCCCACCAACGAAAGGACTATCCTGGTGGACTGTGGCAGTATCTGCCGATGCCTGGAAAGCGCAACAGGAAGGAAGCCCGATGTCACGCTGGGTAAGCCAGACCCCAACATGCTGGTGGGAATCCAGCAACAGAAACGATTGCAAGCAGATGAGATAGCGATGGTCGGAGACCGCATCTACACGGACATTGCTATGGCTTTCAACGCGAATGCCTTGGGCTGTCTAGTTCTTTCTGGAGAAACTACGTTGGAAGTGGCGAAAGCAGCACCGCGCCAACCAGACCTGATAGTGGAGAATATCTGGGAATTGGGGCAACTGCTGGAAGAATCAAGGAAATAACGAGTCCCCAGACGACAATCCTCGCCGCTACCTATAGGCCCAGCTCTCAGACAACGAGATTATGACTATCGCGAATTAAGTATAATTTGTTCTGAACATCGCCATAAAGCAACCTTGATTTAACCATACAAAATCGAGTGTTCTCATAAAGAATAAAAAAAGAGTTTGATAGTCCTATTTTATCGTTTTTATTTGCACAATAATGTCTTTAAAGGGCTTAATTTTTAAAAATAATGGAATTTCTTGACTTCAGATGTTTTATGATTTGATAATTATTCCTATTTTTGAGAAAAATTTATATTTATGAAAACGTATCCTAAAATTGGCATCCGTCCGACCATCGATGGACGTCAGGGCGGAGTCAGAGAAAGTCTTGAAGAAAAGACAATGGCGTTGGCAAAGGCTGTCGCCGAGTTGATTACATCGAACCTGCGCAATGGCGACGGTTCACCCGTAGAGTGTATCATAGCTGATGGCACCATCGGACGTGTGGCAGAGAGTGCTGCCTGTGCTGAGAAATTTGAGCGCGAAGGTGTTGGCAGTACCATCACTGTCACTTCGTGCTGGTGCTACGGATCCGAGACAATGGACATGAATCCCTACTATCCCAAAGCTGTGTGGGGTTTCAACGGAACAGAAAGACCTGGTGCCGTCTATTTGGCTGCCGTCCTTGCTGCACACACACAGAAAGGACTACCAGCGTTCGGCATCTATGGCCGTGACGTGCAGGATGCTAGTGACAACACCATCCCTGCCGATGTGGCTGAGAAACTGCTGCGCTTTGCCCGTGCTGCACAAGCTGTAGCTACGATGCGTGGCAAGAGTTATCTTTCGTTAGGCAACACCTGCATGGGAATTGCAGGCTCTATTGTCGATGCTGACTTCTTCCAGCAATATCTGGGCATACGTTGCGAGTATGCTGACCTCGTGGAAATCCTTCGCAGAATCGACCTCGGTATCTACGACCCGATAGAGTACGAGAAAGCAATGGCGTGGACACGTGAATACTGCAAGCCGCACGAAGGTCATGACTTTAACGAGGAGAAAGGCAAGGCAAAGAGCCGTGCTGAGAAGGATGCTGACTGGGAGTTTACAGTGAAATCGATGCTCATTATCAACGACCTTATGCACGGAAATCCTCGTCTACTTGAACTTGGTTTCAAGGAAGAATCCCTTGGTCACAATGCTATTGCTGCCGGCGTGCAAGGCCAACGCCAATGGACCGATTACAAGCCAAACTTCGACTTCCCCGAATCATTGCTCTGCACATCGTTCGACTGGAACGGACCACGTGAAGCTCGTGTATTGGCCACGGAGAACGACTCCCTTAATGGTGTTGCCATGCTGTTTGGACATTTGTTGACGAACCGTGGAGTGATGTTTAGCGACATCCGCACCTATTGGAGCCCTGAAGCAGTCGAGCGTGTGACAGGGAAACGTCCTGAAGGCATGGCAGCCGATGGCTTTATCCATCTCATCAATTCTGGTGCTACGACGCTCGATGCAACAGGAGCTGTATCAGACTCTGACGGAAAGCCTACAATGAAGCATCACTGGGAGCTCTCCAGTGCAGACGTGAAGGCGTGTCTCGATGCCACGACATGGTATCCAGCTGACCGCGACTATTTCCGTGGCGGAGGCTTCTCGAGCCATTTCGTCACACGAGGCGGAATGCCGATGACGATGATGCGTGTCAATCGTGTAAGTGGTCTGGGACCTGTGTTGCAACTCGCTGAAGGCTGGACTGTGGAACTCGCTCCCGACGTTCATGATACACTTGACCGTCGTACTGACAAGACTTGGCCGACCACGTGGTTTGTTCCTCGTCTCGATGCGTCGAAAGATGCCTTCCGCGACGTCTATTCCGTCATGAACAACTGGGGAGCCAATCATGGCGCCATTGCCTATGGTCACATCGGTGCCGACATCATCACACTTTGTTCGATGCTCCGCATTCCTGTTTGTATGCATAATCTGAAAGATGAACAACTGTTTCGCCCGTCGGCTTGGAACGCCTTCGGCATGAACAAGGAAGACGCCGACTACCGCGCCTGTCAGAACTTCGGCCCCATTTATAATTAAGAAATTTAGTGAAACGATGCTAGTTCTTCCAAGAATGTTTGAAGAATAGAAAGAGAAGCGACCTCAAGTTCTTTTGAAGCCGCTTCTCTGTTATTCTTGTAATCTCTCCCCTATCAGAAAGGTAAATCATCAATTCCACCAGTGGGGAAAGGAGCACCTGCAGTAAGATCATCTGGAACTGATGCTGCTTGTGGGGTATCGAGGGGAGCAATGTCAGGAGGGCCAATAGGAGGTGTTTGAGTTTGAGTTTGAAGATTGCGGTCAACCTTCCAAGCACGGATAGAATTGAACCAACGACCTTGGTATTCATGAGCGTCTAAATCGAAAGAGACCGTCATAATATCACCCACCTGAATGTTGAACTGTGCGATACGGTCGGAACCAAAGACCTCGAAGGCCATCTTCTTTGGGTACTGTTCCAACGTTTCCAACACATACTGTCCTAATTTCCACTCGCTGCCTGTTCTGGCAGATGTACCACCCCGTTCAGGCAGCACTGCAATTATCTTTCCAGTTATTTCCATATTAAATAATCAATGAATCTATGCTACAAAGGTACGAAAAAAAAGTTGAACTGAGCATTTTCTCGACTTTTTTTTTGCTGTATCAAAGAAAATGACTAAATTTGCTCAATAATATAAACATTATTCGTAAGGATATGAATTTTAAAGTCTCCAGTTCGGCTCTCTATAGCCGCCTCACTGCTGCCAGCAAGGTTTTGGCCAGCAAGAATTCCATGCCCATTTTGGACTGTTTTCTCTTCGTCATCAAGGATGGTGTGATTACAATCACGGCCTCTGATAGCGAAAAGTATTTCATCACATCGGTACCCGCAATCGAACAGAACGGCGATGGTGAGTTTTGCATCCCTGCAAAGACTCTTATCGATTCCATCAAAGAACTGGCCGAGCAACCTCTATCCATCTCTGTGAATCAAGACACTCAGGAGTTGAAGGGAACTCACAACAGCGGTTCATTCAGTGTGGTAGCCCAGGATGCAGCTCCCTACCCCATGCCACGTCCTGTAGATGGTGGTACCGTGTTGAACTTGCCTGCAGAGGCTCTGCTAAACGGTATCAACCGTTGCCTCTTCGCTACTGCCAACGATGAGATTCGATTGGTGATGAATGGCATCTATCTCGACATCAAGCCCGACAGCTTAACTTTCGCAGGAACCGACGGCCGCAAATTGGTGCGCAACATCAACCACAACATACAAAGCGGTCTGACTGCCGGATTCATTCTGCCAAAGAAAGTGGCATCTATCCTGAAGGCTGTCCTGAACAAGGATGACGAGAATCTGGAGATTCATTTCGACAGCGACAGGGCAACCATCAAGACGGCTGACATGACCATGCACTTCCGTCTGATAGAGGGCCGTTATCCCAACTATAATGCCGTAATTCCTGCAAACAACCCCTACGTAGCCACCGTGGATCGCGTGGCTTTGGCAAGTGCCTTGAAACGTGTGAGTGTGTTCTGCAACCAGAGCAGCGGTTTAGTGAAGGTAGAGTTGAACAACAATAACCTGAAATTGACTGGCCAAGACAACGAATATGCCACCAGTGCCGAAGAATACCTGATATGTGATTATGCCAATAATCCTATCAGCATCGGTTTCAGTTGCCAGTTCCTCCTTGAAATCGCCAATATTCTGGAAGATGACAATCTGACCATCGAATTGGCCGATCCAAGCCGTCCTGGTGTACTGCGTCCAGCTGATGACGATCCTCAGGATGAGGTCCTGATGTTGCTGATGCCCATGCGTGTAGAGGACTAATCTCACGGAAAAGAGAATGAGACTGAAACTTGAGAAACCTATCATCTTCTTCGACCTGGAAACCACAGGTCTGGATATTGCGAAGGACCGCATTGTTGAGCTATGCTACATCCGCATAGAACCCAATGGCAATGAGGAAGCCAAGAGCATGCGTATCAACCCTGAGATGCATATTCCTGAGGTGTGCAGCAAAGTTCACGGCATCTATGATAAGGACGTGAAGGATTGTCCCACCTTCAAGGAGATCGCTCCCGAGTTGTCCAAGACTTTTTCGGGATGTGATTTGGCAGGTTTCAATAGTAACAAGTTTGATATCCCTCTGCTGGTGGAAGAGTTCATGAGGGCTGGCATTGACCCAGGCCTCTCTGACCGCCGTTTTATAGACGTCCAGAACATCTACCACAAGATGGAGCGCAGGACGTTGATTGCAGCTTACAAGTTCTATTGTGACAAGAATCTGGAAAATGCTCATAGTGCTTTGGCAGACACTCGAGCAACCTACGAGGTACTGCAAGCCCAACTTGACCATTACCCCGATGCTCTGAAGAATGATGTACAGTTCCTGTCGGAATTCTCCTCCATTGGAAAGAATGTAGATCTTGCCGGACGCTTTGTCTACAATGAAAATGGAGAAGAGATTGTGAACTTTGGGAAATACAAGGGAAAGACTGTCAGAGACGTGCTGCGTACAGATCCTGGTTATTATAGTTGGATTCAACAAGGAGATTTTACCTTGAACACCAAGCAAGTACTTGAGAAATTGCGACTGAAATATGTTAGAAGGTAAGAAAATCGTTTTAGGTATTACTGGTAGCATAGCAGCCTACAAGGCTTGCCTTATTATCCGTGGACTCATCAAGAAAGGTGCAGAGGTACAGGTGGTCATTACTCCCGCCGGCAAGGAATTCATCACACCCATCACTTTGAGTGCTCTGACCAGTAAGCCCGTAATCAGCGAATTCTTCAGTCAGCGAGATGGCACCTGGCACTCTCATGTGGACCTGGGGCTTTGGGCAGATGCCATGCTGATTGCTCCAGCCACAGCAAGCACGATTGGAAAAATGGCCAACGGAATAGCTGACAACATGCTCATCACTACCTACCTGAGCATGAAAGCTCCCGTCTTTGTTGCTCCCGCGATGGATTTAGACATGTATGCCCATCCTACCACACAGGCCAATCTGGAGACATTGAAAGCCAACGGAAATCATATCATCGAGCCTGGTACCGGCTTCCTAGCCAGCAAACTGGAAGGGAAAGGGCGCATGGAAGAACCCGAAAGAATCATCGAGATTCTGGATGATTTCTTCGATGGTAGAGAGCAAGACTTGGAGGGCAAAAGAATTCTCGTTACCGCAGGCCCCACCTACGAAAAACTGGATCCTGTTCGTTTCATCGGAAACTACAGTAGTGGAAAGATGGGAATTGCTTTGGCTGAGGAATGTGCCAAGCGAGGTGCTATGGTAGAACTCATCTGTGGTCCAATTTCCCTGAAAACCAACAAGAAGAACATCTGTCGTCATGACGTGGAGAGTGCCAATCAGATGTATGAAAAAGCAATTGATCTCTATCCCAGTTGTGATGTAGGTATTCTGTGTGCAGCAGTAGCAGACTTTACCCCTGCTGAAGTTGCTGATAACAAGATAAAGCGCGAAGGTGACCAACTTGTGCTTCGACTAAATCCTACCAAAGACATTGCCAAGGAATTAGGAAGTATAAAGAAGTCCAGCCAACGACTTATTGGATTCGCTTTGGAGACAAATGATGAGCATGCTCATGCCAGACAAAAACTGAAGAAAAAGAATTTCGACTTCATCGTTTTAAACAGTTTGAATGATCAAGGAGCAGGATTCAGACACGACACGAACAAGATAAGCATCATAGATATGGAAGGAGAAACCACCTATCCTCTTAAGCCAAAGAAAGAAGTAGCAAAAGATATCATAGACCACTTAATGGAAATACTAAAATGAGAAAGATTAGCCTAATTGCCTTGATTGGGCTTTTCTCGTATATAAGCCCAAATACCATTTCCGCTCAAGAACTGAATGCGAAGGTAGTCATCAACCGTGCTCAAGTTTCCGACACAAAGGGTAATGTGTTTGATGCCTTAGAGAAGAAAGTCACCGAGTTTCTCAATAACCATCAATGGACTGAAATCAAATTCCGTGAGAATGAGAAGATTCAGTGCAATTTCAACATCACGGTAAACACTTACAGCGACACCGACAACTCTTTCACTTGCACCTTGCTGGTAAGTGCTAACCGTCCCGTGTATGGTTCCAGCTATAATACTGTGACTTATGCCAACAAGGATGCAGAGTTCAACTTCACCTTCCAAGAATTTGACCAACTGGAATACCGTCCTGAAACAATCGACAACAACCTGATAGCCTTGTTGGCTTATTATGCCTATATCATCATCGGATTCGACATGGATACGATGTCGCTCAAGGGTGGAACTACTTTCCTACAGACCGCAGAGGACATCGTGACAGCAGCCCAAAGCTTAGGATACCCTGGATGGAAAGCTTTTGATGACAGCAAGAACCGATTCGGCATTCTCAATGACTATATGGACGGTGCGCTGGAAGGTTTGCGTGTACTCAATTACAAATACCATCGTCAGGGATTGGACCAGATGGTAGAGAATCCCGAGGAGGCACGAAATGCAATCTCAGAAGCTTTGGAATCGCTTGACGAAGCACACAAGGCCAAATCCCTAAGCAGTGTTCCTCAATTATTTACTGAATACAAACGTGATGAACTGGTAAATATCTTCTCTGGTAAGGGTGAAAGTGCCACGCGCGAAAGAATCTATGACATCCTCTTTGCCATCGATGCCTCGCAAAACACAGAATGGCAAAAAATCAAGAAATAGTCCCTCACTTGTATGCTGAAACATCTGTACATCAAGAACTATGCTCTCATTGAGGAGTTGGACATTGAGATGCACAGGGGGTTTTCTGTCATCACAGGCGAGACGGGTGCTGGTAAGTCTATCATGCTGGGAGCCATCGGGTTACTGTTGGGGCAAAGAGCTGACAGCAAGGTAATCCAAGAGGGTGCACAGCGATGTATCATCGAGGCTGAATTCAACCTGCGGGACTATCATCTGGAATCCTTCTTCGAGCAGAACGATATTGATTACAACGAGGATGAGTGTATACTTCGTCGCGAACTGACTTCAACAGGAAAAAGTCGAGCCTTCATCAATGATACCCCTGCCACTGTAGCTCAGATGAAGGAATTGGGGGAACATCTGATTGACATCCATTCCCAACACCAAAATCTGCTACTCGGCACTGAAGATTTCCAATTAAACGTACTGGATATTCTGGCCAAGGACCAGATGGAACTTGAGAAATACAGAAGACTCTATAACGCTTATCGAAACCTACAACAGGAACTAGAGGATACCATCGAGCAATCTCGCAAAAGTGCCGAAGAACAAGATTACCTAAACTATCAGTATCAGCAACTGGAGGAACTGAATCCTCAACCTGGTGAAGACGAAACATTGCAGCAAGAATCAGATCTCCTGAGTCACGCTGAGGAAATCAAGTCTACTCTATTCCAAACAGAGTCTTTCCTCAGTAGCGAAGACACGGGAATTCTGAAAACTTTACGCCAGGCATATCAACAAATGCAAAACCTGGCACGACTTTATCCTCCTGCAGAAGAATTCTCGGAAAGATTGGAAAGTTCGTACATCGAATTGAAGGATATAGCTGGTGAAGTATCAGATCAGGGAGAATCCATTGAATACGACCCTGAACGCCTGCAGCAAATCAACGAACGGTTAGACATTCTATATAGTATAGAGCAAAAACACCATGTAAGCAACTCGGATGAATTGATCCGTATTAGAGAAGAACTCTCTCGTCGTCTGGAAGCCATCAACAATTCCGACGAGATGATAAATCAACTCCGACTGAAACTCTCTATGGCACAAGAGGAAGTAGAGAAGCAGGCCAACAGACTTTCCCAACTCAGAAAAAATGCTGCCAAAATTGTGGAAAAGGACATGCAGGAGAAACTAATCCCATTAGGGATACCCAATGCCTATTTCCACATTGTAATTGAGCAAACAGAACTCAAGGCAAATGGGCAGGACCACGTCACCTACTTTTTCAACGCCAACAAGAATTCGACTCCACAACCCATTGCCCAAGTTGCCAGCGGAGGTGAAATATCGCGTATCATGCTGTGTCTGAAATCCCTGATAAGCGGAGTAAGCAATCTGCCTACCATCATCTTCGACGAGATTGATACTGGAGTGAGTGGCCGAATAGCAGAATGCATGGCTCAAATCATGAAAGAAATGAGCCAAAAGGAAAGCCGCCAAGTTATCAGCATCACCCATCTACCACAAATCGCAGCTCTCGGAACTTCACATTACCGTGTCTACAAAGAGGACACTAAGAAAAAGACGCTGAGTCACATCATAGAGCTGAATCCCTCGCAACGAGTGGAAGAAATTGCCCACATGCTCAGTGGAGCTCAAGTGACTGAAGCTGCCATAGAAAATGCCAAACAACTATTGAAATGAAAAAAAAGAATCTAATCTTTTACTTTGCCATATTCACATCCCTATCCATTAATGCTGGGAGTAATCCCAAGTGGATGAAGAAAGCACGTCAGGCTCAAGTATCCGTGATAACCTACGATGATAAAGGAGACATGCATGAGAGCCAAGGTGTCTTTGTGGATGATAAGGGAAGTGTAATTACTGAATTCGACGTCATGAAAGGTGCTACCAAAGCCACCATCGTAGACTTTGCCGGCAAAGAACACGAAGTGACTTCCATCTGCGGTGCAAACAGTATGTATAACATGGTGAAGCTACAGTTGCAATTGGAGCCAAAAGAGAAAATAGTCTTTCTGGAACAAGCCAGTACGGAAGCACAAGAAAACGAGATTGTATACATTCTACCCAATGTACGGGCTGACAAATCCGTCCCAGCCAGTATGGATACCATAAAGCAAAACAACAAGTTCAAAGAACAGTATAACTACTACACCCTCTCTCACCTAGCAAATGAGAGACAATCCTACAGTCCAGTGCTTAACGAAAAAGGTCTGCTGCTCGGCCTTGTGCAACAACCTGCCACAGATGGGAAGAACTCATTTGTCATTGACAGCCACTTCGGATCTGATATGAGAATTACTGCTATCGACGCAGGAAACACTGACTTGAAAGCTATCAACATAAATAAGGATCTACCTCAAAAGGAAGAAGATGCATCCAGTTTCATCTTTCTGACAGGAACCCAGGACACAGCCGCCTATCTGGGTTATGTTGATAAATTCATAAAGCAGTTTCCGCAATCAGCTCAAGGCTATATGATGAAGGCTGAGATGTTGGTGGATAAAGGTGATTATGAGACTGCCGAGAAGACATACAACGATGCATTGGCACAAGATAGCGTCAAGAAGGACGAAATCCATTTTTCTTGGTCTAAGAAAATCTATAATCTCAATCTTACTCCTTCTTATCAGACATACAATGATTGGAACTTGGAGAAGGCACTTAGTGAGGCTGAATCTGCCTATAGCGTGAATCCACTCCCTCTCTATCAGAATCAGCAAGGCAGTTGCCTTTACGCATTGAAACGTTATGGCGAAGCTTACGAAAAATACTATGCTGTGACTAAAACTAACCTTCGCAGTCCTGAACTGTTTATTTATGCAGCTCAATGTAAACAGATGGCCCAAGCTCCCATTGAAGAGGTTTTGGCTTTACAGGACAGTGCCGTAAACTGTTTCACAAAGCCTTATCCTCAATCGGCTGCCAACATCTTGCTAATCAGGGGAACCACTCTGGGACAAGCCGGAAAATACCGTGAAGCTGTGGCAGACTACAATGAATACGAACATTTGATGGGAGCTCAACTCACATCTAATTTCTATTACGAGCGCGAGCAAATGGAAATAAAGTGCCGTATGTATCCCGCTGCCCTCAACGACATTGAACGAGCCATCAGGCTCTCGCCCAACGAACCTGTACTATATGCCGAACTGGCAGCACTCAATTATCGAGTCAATCAGATAGACGACGCTATAGCTGCCGCCCAACAAGCCATCAGACTTGATGAAAAATTCCCAGATGCTTACCGCATCATCGGTGTATGCCTCAACCAACAAGGCAAAACAGCCGAAGCGAAGAAACATTTGCAGAAAGCAGTGGAATTGGGCGACACCATCGCACAAGGAATTCTAGATAAAATCAAGTGAAACATCGAGTAAAGCAATATATAGAGAAGCATCACCTACTCTCCTCTGGCGACATCGTTCTGGTAGGAGTCAGCGGAGGTGCAGACTCTGTTGCGCTATTGCACATTTTGCTCGATCTGGGATACAAGATTGAAGCTCTGCACTGTAACTTTCAGCTCAGAGGCGAAGAATCTGACAGGGACGAGGCATTTGTTGATACACTCTGTCAGAATCTTAACATTCCTATCTTTATCAAGCACTTTTCCACCGCAGAATATGCTTCAGAGCATCGAATCAGCATCGAGATGGCTGCCAGAGACTTGCGATATGAATGGTTCCGAGAGATGAAAACTCTTTTAGGTGCTCAATGTATTGCCGTAGCACATCATAAGGATGATCAAGCAGAAACATTGATGCTCAATCTCGTTCGAGGTACAGGAATGCGAGGACTTGCTGGCATGTACCCCAAGAATGGGGATATCATACGTCCTTTTCTCTGTCTCAACAAGCGAGAAATACTCAACTATCTGAAAGAAATAGGACAAGAATATACCACCGACAGCACCAATCTGGAAAGAGAAACCCTACGGAATGTGATTCGCTTAGACATCATGCCTCGACTGGAGCAACTTAATCCTCAAGCCATAGAGAATCTGGCCAACACAGCAAGAATCATGCAGGAATCATGGCCTTATTATCAGGAAAGTATAGAGACACACATGCAACAGATGGGAATTACTCCTAACAAGGGAGCATTAGCAAGCTTCACCCCCACGCTTCTCCACGAATGGCTATACGGAAAGGGATTCTCTGCCACTCAGGAAAAGGAAATCCTCAGTGTAGCTTCTGACGGAACTGGAAAAAGATGGGAATCCATGAATTATCAGCTATTGCTGGACCGAGGATATCTGTTGTTGGAGGAAAGAGGGGAGAACGAATCATCAACTGAATTGATAACAGAATATGTTGACAGCATGACCGACCAAGGATCAGATGTGGCATATCTGGATGCAGAGAAGATTCTTATGCCTCTTACAATGCGCAAGACGCAAAAGGGTGACCGATTTGTTCCCTTTGGGATGACAGGATTCAAATTGGTGAGTGATTTCCTTACCGACCTGAAATGCAGTCTCTTCGAAAAACAGCGTCAACAAGTAGTGTGTTCTGGCGAAGATATTGTATGGGTGGTAGGACGTCGGTCTGACAATCGTTACCGCATTACTCCCAGCACGAAAAAGATACTTAAACTTAGAATTAATATAAACTGATTATTTGATTTCATTATGAGTATGATAAAATGTCCTGAATGTGGACAACCCGTTTCTACGAATGCAGGCACCTGCCCCCACTGCGGTATAGCCATTGCTGGTCATATTCATCAGTGCCCTGAATGTGGTGCATTCAACACAGAGAACAAACTGACGTGTGTAGTATGTGGCAAGGAGTTGGAGAATCCTCAATCTCATGCCCAAGACCAGAATCCTCAGATGTCGTCTTTATCTTCCGTTCCAGATCCCAAACCTAAAAAGAAAGGCAGTAGTGCCATTTCTTGCTTTATCGTTCTCGCTATTCTACTGGGTCTCATCACAGGAGGATACTTTTGGTTCTCACACAACCAGAAACTGCAAAAAGAGGAACGTGAATTTTCTCTCTTGCAGAAGACAACCAAGCCAGAATATTTCCAGCAATTCCTGACAACTTATCCCAATAGCAAGCACTATGCTGAAGTGCAGGAGCGCATGCGTCAACTGGAAGCTGAAGAAGGAGAATGGAAACAGGCTCAGCAAGCCAACAACAAAAGCAAGTATGAGGAATTCCTGCACGCCCACCCTACCTCATACCATGCGAGAGAATGTGAGCAGAAACTGGATTCTCTGGATTGGATAATTGCCAAGAAAGAAAACACCGAAGAGGCTGTAAAGAAATACATATATGATCACCCCGCTGGACGCTACATTGACCAAGCGACAGACCTACAGGCCGAACTGGCCAAGATGATGGTATCTCAGGAAGAAAGGCCTCTCGTCATTGCTGTATTTGACTCTTTCTGCAATGCCTTGAGTCATCGCGACTCTGCTCTTCTCTCAGGAATTATGCTCGAAACCATGAGCAACTTCAATGGAAAGGAAAATGCCAAGCCAGCCGACATCATTGCCTTCGCTGAATCCAAGATGGCTCCTGATGTTATCGGACTCCATTACTTGGTGGGCACTCCTATCGACCTGCAGAAAGAAATCCAAGAGGATGGGACAATGAACTATGTGGCGACATTCAACCTGGAGGAAACAATCAACCGTTCCGATGCTGGACAACAGCAGACCAATAACACTTATCAGGTAGTATCCAAGCTGAATGCTGACAAGAAAATCATCAGCATGACCTTCAAGCAAAACTGATCAGAGGCATCATATTGAAAAATCCGTTGCACAGAGAAATCTTCCGACTGACCTTTCCATCCATAGTCAGCAATATCACTGTGCCATTACTCTCCATGGTTGACACCACCATCGTTGGGCACATGGGATCTCCGTCCTACATAGGAGCCATCGCCATAGGGAGTACAATCTTCAATATGATCTATTGGATCTTTGGCTTTCTCAGAATGGGAACCACGGGGATGGTGTCTCAAGCTCACGGAGCAGAAAATCTTCATCTAAAGTATCTCATCTTAAGGAAATCCCTTTTGATGGGACTATCCATCAGCGCAGCCATCCTCTTGTTGCAAATACCTTTCCAGCGTTTGGCATTTCTGCTGATGAAGCCAGAAAGTGTGATTGTTCCACATGCTATCCGATATTTTTATATTTGTATCTGGGGAGCCCCAGCCATGTTAGCCCAGTACAGCCTTACTGGCTGGTTCATCGGCGTTCAAGATACACGAAGTCCCATGTGGATTGCCATTTTGCAGAACCTTATTAACATTGCGGCCAGCACGTTCCTTGTCTTTTTCTGCGACCTGCATATCGAGGGAGTTGCACTGGGTACGGTCATCGCACAATGGAGCGGATGCCTGATGGCTATCCTCATTCTACTGAAGAAATATGGTATCAGTGCAAGGGATATAATGATTAGCCCTGCAAACGTCACTATGCCAAGTCGTCAATTCTTTAGCGTAAACGGAAATCTCTTCCTGCGTACTCTCTGCATGATTGCTGTGATGGTATATTTTACAAGCGCAGGCAGCCGGATGGGCAATACGATTCTTTCTGCCAACAGCCTGCTCATGCAATTCTTTATCCTGTACAGCTATTTCATGGATGGCTTAGCCAATGCAGCCGAAGCACTCAGTGGTCGGTATGCAGGTGCTGGAGATAAGGAAATGCTTCGTCGCACCGTCTCTACCCTTTTCGCATGGGGATTGATCATCTCTGTGGCCTTTTCTTTCCTCTATATTGTCTTAGGCGACACCCTTCTCCATCTCTTTACCAACCAAGCGTATATCATTTTGGTTGCTCGTAGTTATTTGCCTTGGGTCTATGCAATTCCCATTATCGCCCTGATGGCTATCGTGTGGGACGGGATTTTCATTGGCACGACCCAAACCCGAGGTATGCTTTTCTGTACAGCCATCGCCATGATTGTTTTCTTCTCTCTATGGTTCCTCTACAGAAACAGTCTTCAAAATCATGCACTATGGTTGGCATTCATCAGTTATCTATTCACACGAGGATTCATACAAACGGTTATATTTAAGCACTATAAGCAATGAATTACATAGGATTACTCATAGGTGCAGCCACTTTTCTCTGCATAGGAATCTTCCATCCCATCGTCATCAAGGCAGAATACCATTTCGGGCGACGATGCTGGTGGATTTTCCTTCTTCTGGGCATTGCGGCACTCATCGCCAGTTTGATAATTGACAACGTATATGTCAGCATCATACTGGGCGTAATTGCTTTCTCCAGTTTTTGGGGTATCGGTGAAGTGTTCCAACAGCACAAGCGAGTACAACGTGGATGGTTCCCCATGAACCCCAAAAGAAAAGATGATTATAAAAATAATTGACAAACTTTACTAAAAAAACTCATGAAACGTTCCAATTTATCTAACCTGCTGGCATTTTTTGCCGCATTTCTGCTCTGCTCTTGTGGTGGAGACGATATGGAAGACCCGAATCCCTCCAAGGATTCATTAACCCCACTTTCGGTTAGCCAGAAATTCCTGACCGAGGGGATGACTTTTGATTCGGCCGAAGATGCCAAGACATTCCATTTCAAGAGCGGAACTGCATGGACTGCCCTATTGGATGTCTCTGAAAATGAAGGGAATTCCGACCCATGGTGTACTATCGACAAGACGGAAGGTGAAGCCGGAAACTCTGCCATCACAGTTTATTGCATGGTCAACAAAAGCGATCAGGACCGTACAGCCACTCTTACCATCAGTAATCAGAGTACTTCCATCTGCATCCATATCACCCAAGCCTATGAGACTTTCCTGCAACTCTCGGATTATGATATAGTTCTTTCCGACAGTAGTCATCTCGTCTCCATAGGCGTAACATATAATGTGGACCATTATACGCTCGAGATTCCCTCGGAAGCTTCTTGGATACATTCTGTTCATACCCGTGCTAAGAAAGAGAACATCGAGGATTTCCAGATTGATCCCAATCCCCATCCTGCCCGCAATGCCTCCATTTCCTTCCACGCTTGCAACAGAGACGGCAACATCCTCTTTACTCAATACCTCTATATCTCCCAAATCTCCGCACCAAGTTATCTGATAGGACGCCAGGAAAGTTTTATCTATAGCGGTACAGGCACCTCCCAGCTCAAATGCTTCGAGAATAAAAACTATCAGATTAAAGGGGAAGAAGACATTCATGCGGATTTCACCATCAGCGTGACCGATTCTCTTGCCACGATCGAGATTCCATCCTTGTCGATGAATGGAGGAACTCTCAACAAAACCCAGATGAGCCAACTTCTCCTTTCTGAGAACGAGGAAAAGATGACCATGTTTACGGAAGGAACCCAAACCGCCCTTTCTGGATCTTTCACCATCGACGGCAAGACCTATCCCGTCTCCAACGTCTATATGGAAATCACCGCTAATGCGTGGGAGATGAACATCGCCCTGCTTGAAATCTTCTTTGGCGAGAACGAAGAATACGTCCTTAGTATCAAATATATTGGAAAACGAGAGTGATTTCTAAGAATTATTCTTACCTTTGTGGGCAGAATATCTGAATTCTAAAACTGAATACACAAATGAAAGCAAAGAAAAACACTAAGAAAGTGCTGAAACTCCTCGGAGTGGGAATCGGCGGTCGTGGCCATGCAGACATCAATGGCGTATGTAAAGATGGCGACAAACTCTATGACGACGTGGAATTCATCGGTTTGGCAGATACCGATTGGAAATATGCCAAGCCCGTGCTAGACGAGTACCAGAAGTACTATCCCAAATGCAAGATGTACAATGACTACAAGAAGATGTACGCTGAGTTGCTGGATCAAGCCGATGCTGTCGTATGCGGTACAGCCGACCACACCCATGCCATCATCTGCGCTGAGGCTCTCGTAGCAGGCAAACACGTTTATTGCGAGAAACCTCTCACCCGCACCGTTTACGAGTCACGTCTGCTCACCAAATTGGCAGAAAAGGCTGGTGTAGCTACCCAGATGGGTAATCAAGGAGCCAGCGGCGAGGGAGTCAATCTGGTATGCGAATGGATATGGAACGGAGAGATAGGCGAGGTGACCCATGTGGATGCCTTCACGGATCGTCCCATCTGGCCCCAAGGGCTGGAGCATCCTGAGAAAGTGGAGCCCATCCCTGACACGCTCAACTGGGATGCCTGGATAGGCCCTGCTCCCATGCGAGACTACAACAGCGTCTATCACCCCTGGAACTTCCGAGGATGGTGGGATTTCGGAACAGGCGCCCTTGGAGATATGGCTTGTCACGTCCTGCATCCCGCTTTCAAGGCACTCGATCTGCGCTATCCCATCAAGATCCAAGGAACCTCCACTCCCCTGATGGAAGAATCCTGCCCCAGTGCCGAACTTATCAAGTACACCTTTCCCGCTCGCGACAACCGTCCCAAGGTGGCTATGCCCGAAGTGGAACTTACCTGGTGCGATGGCGGACTCCATCCCTATCGCCCTGAGTTGGCAGAGATAGGAAAAGACCTCAACAATGGCGGTGGAGGTGTCATCTTCTACGGAACGAAAGATACCCTCGTGTGTGGCAGTTATGGCAAAGATCCTTATCTGCTCAGTGGCCGTGTACCCAACGCCCCCAAAGTGTGCCGTCGAGTGACGACAAACCACCAGCGAGACTGGGTTCGTGCTTGCATGGAATATCCTGAGAACCGCACGAAGACAGCTTCTGACTTCAGCGAAGCAGGACCTTTCAACGAGATGATAGCCATGGGTGTAGTTGCCATTCGTCTGCAAGGCCTCAATCAGGTCCTCGAGTGGGACGGAGAGAACATGAAGTTCACCAACATCCCAGAGAAAGCCACCGTCCGCGCGATGATCAAGGACGGTTTCTCCATCCACGACGGACACCCCACATTCGAGAAGAAATGGACAGAACCCATCAACGCTCGCGAGTTCGCAGCCGAGCTGATAAAGCCCAAGTACCGCGAAGGCTACGTCCTGCCTGACATGCCCGATTAACCCTTTTCCTAGCCCTTCCCAGGCCAATATCGGCCTGGGAGCCAACTAATCCTGCTAGGTTTACTAGTCATACTAGTTATACTAGTCCCTCCTAGGGGCTACTAGTCCCCATCCTCCTGTGCCTTTTGCTGTGTTTACATCCACCCCAAATAGTAAATGGTAGATGGTTAAATGGTAGATGGTTAAATGGTAGATGACTCAACGTGTTGACTCCGGACTTTCAACGTGTTGTCTTCCCCTTCTTAACACGATGAAAAGCTATTTCAAATACGAGTTGGCACGTGCTGCAGGAGTCAGCATGCGCACCTTCAGCCGCTGGCTGAGTCAGAACACCCTTCTCCTGGCAGAACTGGGAGTGATGCCCACCACGAAACTCATCCCTGCCAGAGCTGCCCATTGGATATGTGGGCAATACGGAATAGACGAGGGGGAGCTGTGAGAAGATGCAGTGCGTTTTAAACGCATTAAAGTTGCAAAGTTGCAAGTTGCATTTCCGTTTTTCAATTTCCGCTCCAAAATAGTGGCATTAAATTTTTATATATATAAAGGTATTTTCTAGTTTTTTGCTTCTCTTTTCATTTTCAAAAATGCAAATGCAACTTGCAACTTTGCAACAGAAAAGAGTTGTACTTCCATAGAGAAGTTGAATGATTACATTGGACCATATTCTCGTTGAACTTCTTGATGTGTTGAAGGTTGTTCAAATTAGTGGAAGGCGTGCTGACAGCCATGAGTAACTTTGACTTCATTGAAGTTCTTGCGCTCCTTTGTACACAGGCGAGCAAATTCGGAATCCATGCGGGGTGCGTTTCACAGGATGGAGCGTTCCTGAATCTCGGAGAGGGAGTGAATCTCGAATGTTACAGGAGAGGGAGCCGTGAAGGACTCTGGATGAGCATTGAAGAAAATGGTATCCAAGCCAGCATTCTGGGCTCCCAGGATATCCGTATAGAAGTTGTCGCCTATCATGATGGTGCTCTCAGGCTGAGCCTTACTTGTGCGGAAAGCATACTGGAAAAACTCAGGAGCAGGCTTGTTGGCTCCAGCATCCTCGCTGAGGATGATAGTATCGAAAAAACCGTACATTTGGCTGGCTTTCAACTTGCGATACTGCACCTCATGGAATCCGTTGCTGCACATGTGAAGGCGATACCCCCTACCCCGCAGATAATTCATTAGTTCATGGGCTCCTGGGACGACTCCAGGCTTGACGGCACAACACTCGAGGAAGAAATCGCTGACCTGATTGCAGAACTCTACAGAGGGCTCCAACTCTTTACCATAAGAGAGAGGACGACGGAAACGCTCGACTATCAGATAATCACGCGTAATCTCACCATGAGCATACTGGGTCCACAGTTCGAGATTGGTCTGCCAATATGGAGCATAGAAGTCCTGAGGGTCCGCAAAATAGCGACTGAGACCAAAATGCTCGTAAACGTCAGAGAGAGCTATCTGGGCATTGCCTCGTGTGTCATAGATTGTGTCATCGAAATCTATGAAAACATCAGCGTATGGAAGTTGAGCGTGGCTCATTTCGGCAGGATATTGATGGCTACAGAACCTGAGGCACCGCCATAGAGTGTGCTGCTGGTGCTGGTGATGCTGCCACTAAGGCCTGACTCGTCGTAGGTCCGCCCGTTCTGCACCTGAATGCCATCGCTGTAATAACTGTATTTGGCAGTGAATCTGATGGTGGCTCGACCTGCAGCATTGTCGGGAATGGTGAATTTGACGAAGGGATCATCGCTGCCATTGGCGTTTCCATCATAGTTGGTCTTCTTGCTTATCTGAATGAGGGTGTCGCAGGTCGAGAAGTCCGTGGGATCTGTTACCGTGCAGGAGAGAACCCAGGTGTAGGAGGTGGCTTCGATGTTGTGTCCCTTTTGGTCCTGACGAGCAGTCACACGAATGGTATCGCCAGCATAGGGACGAGTGGTGGGAGAAACTTCGAACCCTTTCCACGTGGGAGGATAGGATACGTACTTGTCGTCGTCATCGCATGCTGCGAGAGCCATGACGAGAATGGGAAGGAGAAGAATGATCTTTTTCATTTTATTGTCTGTTTTTTTGTTTTCTTTTTTATATATCTTGATCAAAAATAATTTTTACATCAAAGAATGTGATGCTCGCGAAGTTTACCGTAGAGGCGCTGAATGGGGAGGCCCATCACATTGAAATAGGAACCTTCGAGACTGGTGACTCCAACGAATCCTATCCATTCCTGGATACCGTATGCACCAGCCTTGTCGAAGGGGCGATAAGTTCGTACATAGTAGGAGATTTCATCATCTGTGAGTTCTGCAAAGGTAACATGGCTGACAGAAGAGAAGGAGTCCTGCCACTGAGAGGTGGTGATAGTGACTCCCGTAATGACCTGATGAGTACGCCCGCTGAGTTCGCGCAGCATCTGACATGCCTCAGCCTCATCGGCAGGCTTGCCATAAACACGTCCATCGAGATAAACGATGGTGTCGGCTGTGATGAGGACCTCATTGGGCTGAAGGGAATATGCCTGTGCCTTCTCGCGCGATATATACTGGGGAATCTCCTCGCCTGAAAGATCCTTTGGGTACGTCTCGTCTATTCCACCCAAGACGCGAACCTCGAAGGGAACATCCAATCCGCCCAACAGCTCACGTCGTCGAGGAGAATTGGAAGCCAGTATCAATTTGTAATCCATATTCATTATCATCTTTCTGAAGTTACGCGACAGCCAGACTTACCAACCAAAGGCCTTCTCGTCGGCCATCCACTTGCCCTGAGCACGCAGAACCTGCTCGATAACATCGCGTCCGCATCCATAACCTCCTCGAAGGGGACTGACGTAGAGGCTGATTCCACGAATCTCAGGAGCCGCATCGGCAGGACAGCAAGGACAGCCACAGAGCCTCATCACCTGATAGTCAGGAATATCATCGCCCATATAGAGTATCTCCTCGTCAAGGAGTCCGTACTTCTGGCGGAATGCCTCGTAGGTAGTGACCTTAACTGCAGCACCCAGAAAGACATCCTGGATACCCAACCCTTCGTAGCGACGACGTACCGCCTCTGTATCGGCTCCTGAAATGATGCCCACGCGAAGGCCCATCTTGACAGCGAGTTGGAGGGCATAGCCATCCTTGATATTTACAGTGCGGAGAGGAGTTCCGCTGATATCCATACCTATCGTTTCGGCACTGAGGACTCCATCCACATCGAAGACCACAGCACGAATGCGGGTCAAATCATAATTTATCATGTATACTGCGACTCAATAGTTTATATATCTCTTGCATTTGAGGGTCATCAGCCAACAGGTCGAGATGACGCTCCATCACGTTCTGGTCATAGCGGACAGCAGGCCCTGTCTGTGCCTCATGGGGAGGAAGGGAATGAACCTTGCTGGCAGTCTCGTCGACAAGAGGAAACATCACGCTGAAAGGGATGTCGTGCGACTCCAGGATACGGGCACTGAGGTCATACATGTGATTGACAAAATTGCAGGCAAAGACAGCACTCAGATGGAGGTAACGACGCTTCTCGCCATCAAGCCGATAAACCTGCTGGCTAAGGGCACGAGCCAATAACTCCATCATGCGCATATCCGTCTGGCTCTCAAGGAAAATGGGAACCTGACGAAAATCGACTGGACGCGACTTGCTGAAAGTCTGCATGGGATAAAAGACACCACGTCGCAGAGTGGGCAGGACATCGAGCGGCATACTGCCCGCCGTGTGGAGGAAAAGGGCTCCTGCTCCCCTGCAAGGGCTCCCCACCAATGCTACCCTACGCAAATGAGCATAGAGGCGTGAGGCCAAATCCTGGAGCACTGCATCGCTCACACAGAAGAAATAAACCTCGGCTTCAGGCAGAACCTCGGTTATATCCGTTGTGAAAGGACAATCGAGCAAGGCAGCCAAACAGGAGGCAGACTCCTCTGTTCGACTGAAGACCTGCAGCACACGATGACCCGCCTGCTGAAGTGCCTGACTGAGATGAGTAGCCAGATTGCCTGCTCCTATAAAGATGATGTCCATCCTCTGCGTAATCTCCCTTTTAGTACTGACCTAAATGAACCTTCTCCCAAAGGAGACGATCCTCGTTGAAAGGCTTGCGTTCCATTCCCTTGTGACCTAAAGCGATGATACTGAGTACACGCAGATTCTCAGGTATTCCCAAGATATTCCTCACATTGTCTTCAGCAGGATTGCCCTCAGCATCATAACGATCACGAATCTGAATCCAGCAACTGCCTAACCCCAAATCCTCAGCCTGAAGGAGCATCATGGTGCTGGCCACAGAAGCGTCCTCAATCCAAACGTCGCTGACAGCTGGGTCGCCCAAGACGACCACAGCCAAGGGAGCCTCTTCCAAAAAGGCTGAGCCTTGAGCCTTAGAGGCAGACAACAGGACGAGCTTCTCGTGATCATCTACCACTACAAATTCCCAACTATGAAGTCCCTTGCTGCTGGGGGCCATCAGGGCAGCCCGCAAAAGGAGTTTCACATCCTCAGGATCCAACAAGTCCTGAGTAAACTTGCGCATCGAACGACGCTGCTTTATCAATTCGCTGAATTTTTCCATAAATCCTTTTATATTCGAGCCCAACTTCCTATTCTTTGAATCTCTGACTACTTCTGTATTTCATTGGAAGCACAAAGAACCCAATCGTATGCTTAAACGTGCAAAAGTACATAATAAATACAACAGAAACAAACAAAACCCTCAAAATTTAAGATGAATCAGACAAATCCAGTTCAAAGAATCATGAGGTTATTTTCTGATTGTGGCTTCGCGTTCACCGTCCCAGTAACCACAATCCAACTCAAAGAAAGTGGAAGTATATGGAATGGTCAACGAAGTTTTGATAATGACGACTTGACAAAGGTGACTTACCTCGTCAAGACGAAAAATCAGTTCCTCGTGAGGCATAAACTGCACATTGCTGAGGTCGAGAACCTGACTCAACCTTGCCTTGTAGTCATTCCATCCAGGCGCCAACTTTTCAGAGAGAACCTGTTGCTCCTGATCTTGATAGATGTGGGCAAAGACATGAGGAGCCTCTTTAATCATGCCGTCAACCACCTTGACAACTTCATCGTAAGGTTCCGTGGCAAATAAGGTTGTGATGCCTGGGTTGGTCTGCAAGGGATAAGCCATATCAGTAACAACAATCCAGTTGCGATGTCCCAGCAAAGGCATTTCCTTCTTTAAAAATTTTTTCCAATCACTGACATCATCATCCGCTTTCTGTTCATTTGGGCAAACCTTTGGCTGACAGGCAGCGAGTATGATACTGCCGCACAACAGCATTGCACTAAAGAATTTCATGAGATATGAAGAATATAGGGAAGAAACATAGAGGGAAAACAAAATGGTTATCGAGAGGAGGATACATACTTCGTCGTTTTATTGCCAACCGTTATTTTGTCAAGTGGAAGGTCACCTTTCAAGACAGTTAACTTGGCGGTTCCATCAGCTTTGACCTCACACATGCCCCAAGCATACCCTGTACTCCAGAAGTAGTTACCTGGAACGTCCGTAAAGATAATGTGGCGATCTACGGCAGAGTAATGGAAACCACTCAGAGCCAAGATGCCAGCCCAAGAGGCCATAGAACGTGCGTAGTGATGTCCACACTCAGGTTCGCTGAAAGGATTGCGCTTGGCGCCATCAAAACGGTCACGTATGGATTTTATGCACTTCAAGCCATCAGCCGTCATGCCCTCGTACAGCATCCCTACAGCAGCGCAGTACTCGAAGCCTGTCATAGCCTCAGCGAAATAGGGGAAGGGCACTTCCAGTCGTCCCTTAGGCCACGAGGCCATAAGCAATCCTGACTCCTTACCATAGACAAAGGAACGCATATTGTTGAAATGGCGGCTAAAGTCTTCGAGATAGTTGTACTTCATGATGCTTTGCAACGTCGTGCGAATATGTTCTTTATCACCCAAATAACCCAAGCCACAAATATGCGCCATATATTGTCCCACAAGTTGGTCTACAAGACATCCTCGTCCAAGTTGAAAGTCAGGAATTTTCGTTGCAGGATCATCCATGTCGATATATTCAAACGTCTCAGGGTCTGTGATGTGGTGCTCGTAATACTCACCATTGAACAGATTCGCATCCATCCATTGACTGCCTTTTACAAATAAGGTGTGGCATTTCTTTGCAAAGGCTTTGTCCTTCATGGCTTTCGCCATCTCTTCAGCAGCACGCAAGGCACCCATATACCAGAAACCCATTTGGGGGTTGGGGCCAAAATAGTTGACATCCATCGTGTTATGCTGCGACCCTTCCATGACGCCATCCTGATTGGCATCCCAACTCCTCTTTCCGTCTATGCCGTTGTCTTCAAGCCAGGCATAACCCAGCACCTTCTTCACCTGTTCCCAATTCTTGGCGAGGAACTGGTTGTCGCCTGATAACTGCCATTCTCGATACATCTTCATGACGCATCCCATCTGTCCGTCTGCAGCAGGAGAGTTGCGCTTTGCAGCCTCAGAAAGCGGCAAGTCTGCACGGAAATTCATCAAGCCGTTGTCTTTCGTAGCGTAGTTGAACTCCACGTCACGCATCGACCTTGCCAAATCGCCAAAGAGGAAAGGTGTTGCCACCTCGTAGTTCCACACGTGCGTACACGACCCATGACACGACCCGTCTCTGTTCCAGACTCCCTCCCATCCCATCATGTGTCCGTCAGGCAAACGAAAGACGGTCTGGGAGCGCAATACGCAGAGATTGAAGAGAGCCGCCTCCTTGACGACATCAGGGTAACTACTCGACAAGAGAGAATTGACGAAGAGACGTGTGTCAGCCTCTAACTGCGCCATTCTGGGCACGATCTTCGTTGCTGCCTCCCAGGCATCAGCATAAAGCGTACTGTAATAGTTGCCAACAGTAGTTGGCGACCATGCCTTGCGGTTAGGATAGTTCCAAGTCAGATAAAAGACGAAGGTTTCCTTCTGCCCAGCCCCAATACGTTTCTTCACAGCGAGCGATCCCATTGGATCTACCTCCAGGGGCCATACCTTTTCCTCCAGCATACCATCGCTGCTGAAGTCATCCCAGAAGTTCAGAATAGTGTTCTGCCAGGCATTAGGTTTGTTGCAAGTGCGGAAGGTAACACCCTCACTGCTTGTCGTCGTCAGGGCCATCGTTCCCCATGCCTGGTCTTCCTTATTCACGCCTTCAGAGTAGTAATAAATACCTCGCAGACCATCAGCCTCACGAAACACATTCTTATTGTCCTTGCATCCTGCCATATCGTTGTGGCCTCGCCCATCACGTCCAATGAAGTTACGCATTGTAGCACAAACGGCCACATCCATTCCTACATTCGACGTATTTGTCACCTCGTAGGCAAGCACAGCCACAGGCAAGCCGCTGTCGTCGCTGTTGCAGGGGATGAGAGGATTGAACCCCTTGATGCGTACCTTCACAGGAAGCTTCGAGTCAGAAAGGTTGACTTGTCCGAAAGGATAGGCCGCATCGAAGGAAGCACTCTCGAAACGTGGCAAGCCATGATGGTTAACTTCTTCGCCGCCACCTCCACGAACGTATTCATGGGAATAGAGTGGTCCCTCGAGCAACGTCGTCGTGGCAGCCTGGTTGTCAGGTTTGACGTAAATGGCAAAGAAAGGTGTGTTGCTGCTGCCCGTATAAACGGTACTGAAGCCTTTGGCTGGAATGTTCATGATTTCCCAGTCACGCAATTCTCCCCGTCCACCCAAGGACACTTGCCCAGTACCAATACCGCCTAATGGCAAGGCAACTTGGAAAAGATGGTTCCCATCGTAATGTTTCAGTACAGGCCACTCGCTGGGCTTCCATTCCGAAGCATTCATGCTCAGCGATACTAAGACCATAATCAATGTTGACAAAAACGTTCTCCTCATGGTGTTTTCTGCTATAATTTTCTACATTTCGACACAAAGTTAAGAAAAAGTTGACAGGGAATATACAAAAAAGGGCGTTTTTTACGTTAATTATTCGATGAGACGACTGTACATATTAATATATGTAATGGTTTTGTGTCCCTTTTTCACCCTTGCACAGGAGACGAAGGAGTCACAAGACACGGCCAGCGTACACCTGAAAGGTCGAGTCGTGGACGAGAACCAATCCCCAGTAGAATTCGCTACTGTGCGTGTGGAAGGGCAACCTATCGGCACGACAACCGACCTGAACGGACAGTATCGACTTAGCTTCAAGACAGCCGACAGCGTAGTGATTCTCTACAACATGATAGGTTACGAGAAACGTCGCCGTGTGCTGAAAAAACCCAAGGGAAACCTAACCCTCAACATCGTGATGCAAAGCGCAGGAAAGGACATGACCGAGGTGACTGTGAGCGACACGAGACGACAGATGGGGACAACACAAGAGCTGAACACCAAAGACCTGAAACGCATGCCCAGCACGACTGGCAACGCAGTGGAGGAGCTGGTGGCTACCCAGGCAGGAGTGAGCACACACAATGAACTTTCGAGCCAGTATAACGTGCGTGGCGGCTCCTTCGACGAGAACTGTGTCTACATCAACGGAGTGGAGGTCTATCGTCCCTTGCTCATCAGCAGCGGCCAACAGGAAGGACTCTCCATAATCAACAGCGACATGGTGGAGAAGGTTAACTTCAGCGCTGGTGGGTTTGAAGCCAAATACGGCGACAAGATGAGCAGCGTACTCGACATCACATACGCCAGACCCCAAAAGGCAGAGGGAAGCGTGCAGGCCAGTCTTCTGGGAACCAACATATATGGTGGATACGGCAACCAAAAGTTCAGTTTCAGCAATGGCCTGCGATACAAGACAAACCAGTACATGCTGGGGAGCCTGGAGACAAAAGGTGAGTACAAACCCAAATTCCTCGACTACCAGGCTTATTTGAGCTGGACGCCAAGCAAGAACTGGTCGGTGGATGTGATAGGATACATCAGCAAGAACAATTACAATTTCACCCCCAAGAATCGTGAAACGAAATTCGGTACGCTCGAAGACGTGAAGAGTTTCACCGTTTACTTCGATGGTAAGGAGAAAGACCTCTTCCGCACCCTTTTCGGCACAATGAAGCTGACACGCAAGATGGGCAAAACGGGCGCCCTGAGTCTGGCAGCTTCAGCCTTCAACACTCGCGAGCGCGAGACCTATGACATACAGGGACAATACTGGCTCAACGAGACTACGGAAGACGAGCAGTTGGGCGTGGGCACCTATATGGAACATGCCAGAAACTACCTGAACAGCAAGTCGCAAACGCTGAAACTAGCCTACGACTATGCCAAGAGCCATCACCACCTGCAGACAGGACTTTCATGGAAACACGAAAGCATCGACGAGAACAGCCGTGAATGGGAATACCGCGACAGCAGCGGTTACAGCATTCCTCATACAGGGGAAGACCTGAAGGTGATTTACAACCTGAAGAGCGTGAACGATATCAGCAGCAATGCAATGGAATTCTTCGCCCAGGACACGTATCGGAACGAGAGCAAGGTGGGCATCCTGAGCTTGAACTATGGCACCCGCCTGAGTTACTGGAGCTGGAATGGGGAATGGCTTTTCTCGCCTCGCGTGAATCTGGGTTTCGTGCCCTCCTGCAACGAGAACCTCACTTTCCGTCTGGCCACAGGTATGTACTACCAACGCCCCTTCTACAAGGAACTTCGCGACACAGTAACCACCAACGGGAATACTGTGGTGCAACTCAACGAGAACATAAAGAGCCAACGATCCTTCCAGGTAGTGGCTGGCATGGAATATAAGTTCCGCATGAGCGAGCGACCTTTCAAGTTTACTACCGAGGTCTACTACAAGGCTCAAAGCAACCTGAATCCCTACAACGTGGATAACGTGAAGATTGTCTACTATGGTAACAACATCGCCGATGGATACGTGGTGGGAGCCGACCTTAAGCTCTACGGCGAGTTCATCCCTGGGACAGACTCTTGGATCAGCTTTGGTTTAATGAAGGCTCAGATGAACCTCAACGGTAAGAGCATCCCCCAGCCTACTGACCAACGCTATAACTTCAATTTCTTCTTCAGCGACTTCTTCCCTGGCACCACAAAATGGAAGATGAACCTGAAAGCCAGCTTTGCAGATGGCCTACCCTTCGGACCTCCGCACACAGGACTTGAGAGACAGGCCTTCCGTGCTCCTGCCTACAAGCGCGTGGACATTGGCATGAACTACCGTCTTTTGGACAACGAGGACCATCATCTGAGGTCGAACGTGGTGAAGAACATCTGGTTGGGACTGGACTGCTTCAACATCTTCGGCTTGAACAATGTGAGCAGCTACTATTGGGTTACCGATATCAGCAATCACCAGTATGCCGTGCCCAACTACCTGACAGGTAGAATGATCAACGGACGTATCCTGATAGAATTCTGATACAAGTCAGACACTCGAAACAGACCTTTCCAAGCCATGAAAGCAGACAAAAAAAACACATAGAGTTAAAAAGGATAAAAAAACGAACGACGAAAGACTTTATTTCGTACCTTTGTAGACAGTTAAGCACTATAAACACTAAAAAACAACAGAATTATGAAGATTTCACGAATTGAACATCTGGGCATTGCCGTACAGAGTATCGACGCAGTACTGCCCTATTTCCAGGACGTATTGGGTCTGGAAGTGTACAAAACAGAAGTTGTGGAAGACCAGAAGGTAAAGACTGCATTCCTGAAGGTCGGAGAAGTCAAGCTGGAACTGCTGGAGCCCACATGCCCTGAGAGTACCGTACAAAAGTTCCTCGACAACGGAGGTCGTGGCATCCACCACGTAGCCTTCAAGGTTGAGGACGGAGTAACCGAGGCACTGGCCATGTGCGACGAAAAGGGTATTCGTCTCATCGACAAGGCTCCCCGTAAGGGCGCAGACGGCCTTCACATCGCTTTCCTCCACCCCAAGAGCACCTGTGGCATCCTGACCGAGCTCTGCGAGGAATAAATCGCCACACGTTACAGACTCCTTACTAATTTTTATTTAATCTTATCCTCATGAGAAAGTTCATAAAACTGACGCTGACGGGAGTCCTCCTGCTATCAGCATCCCTCCCATCTCTGGCTCAGGACATCACGCCAGAGAACAAGTATCTGCAATTGCGTGACCAGATGGAGAAGGCACAGAGCGCGAAGGAACGCAAAGTCATCCTGACACAAATGGGCGAGACGGGCACCTTCCAAGCAATGGCGTATATAGCACACTTCATGAACGATCGCAAGCTGAGGAAAACGGCAGCACAGATGGCCAAGAAGATTGCCATGGCTCATCCTGAGTACAACGGCATCAACTACCGTCTGCTGCTGAAGACTATCCAGGCTGTGCTGAGCGAGAAGGAAGAGAAAGAGATAGAGAACTTTCTGAGCGGACTCTCGAAGGACGAGGAAGGATTCGTATCCATTTTCAACGGAACAAATCTGAACGGCTGGAAGGGACTGGTGCAGAACCCCATAGCTCGATCCAAAATGACTGGCGAGGAACTTGCCAAGGCTCAGGAGAAAGCCGACCAGGTGATGCGCGAGGACTGGAAAGTGGAAGACGGCATGCTCACCTATGTGGGCCACGGATACGACAACATCTGCACCATCAACCAGTATGCCGACTTCGAGATGCTGGTGGATTGGAAACTGGACCCTGCTGGAAAAGAGCCTGATGCCGGAGTCTATCTGCGTGGTACTCCACAGGTGCAGATATGGGACATTGCCCGCGTGAACGTAGGAGCCCAGGTAGGTAGCGGCGGACTCTACAACAACCAGAAGAACCGCAGCACGCCTCTCGAAGTGGCCGACAACAAACTGGGCGAGTGGAACACCTTCTATATCCGCATGGTGGGCGACAAGGTGACTGTGAAACTCAACGGAAAACTTGTCGTTGATAACGTGACAATGGAGAACTACTGGGACCGCAACCAACCGATCTTCCCCCGCGAGCAGATAGAGATGCAGGCTCACGGCAGCCGGACATGGTTCCGCGACATCTATGTCCGCGAGATAAAGTAGCCACTCCCCTTCTCTCTTGCACATACGATAACGATAACCTTCACGATATAACTAAGGAACGCCAAACAAGCGTTCCTTTTTTTTCGAATAATTGCCACAGGTTTACAAAATTTTTGTATCTTTGCAACCAAGAACTAACTAAAGAGAAGGACACAATATGAGTACAGTTGCGTTGAATGGATTACTGGACTACCTCTATGGGACACTCACGCCAGACAACATGCGCTGGGTGGGCGAGCACCTGATAGAACATGCTAAGACAGAAGAAAGCAAGCAGTTGCGCCCCTACACTATGCAGGAAATAGACGACATGCTCGATGAGGCAGAGGCCGCCTTTGAGGCTGGCGAATACCTGACTAATGACGAAGTGTTCCATCATCATTAGAAAGGCGTTGCAGTATGACCATACTCTGGCATAAGCGGGCTGCCTTCTGGGATACCCGATAGAATAGGTTATGGTATCGGCTGGAAGATGGGGGAAGCTCGCTTTCAACCAGATTCTGGGCGATAGCAGAACAGGGGCACCAGAGTGCCAGGACTTTCAAGAGGTGGTTTTTATTGTTTTCTTTGAGAATCACCCATGCGTGTCAGCAAAAACAAAGAGGCCAACAAACTGCCAGCCCCTCTGTCACCAAAATAATAACTTAAAACATGAAACATGAAACCTGAGCCTTGAATCTCAACTCTCGACCGCAGGTCACTCTAAACTCTAAACTATTAACCTACCATTCCTCCTCCATATCGTCGAACTGTTCTTTGTGGCGGCGGCTGAGGACATC